>NZ_JXST01000025.1 GCF_000878195.1 Mycolicibacterium llatzerense
GTTTGCGCAGGCCGGGGATGGCCTCCGGTCGCATCCAGATCTGCCAGCCGTCGGTGCGGCCACCGGGGGACACCGCGCAGTAGGCGACGGTCGTCATGCCGACGCCGCCGGCCGCGGGCAGCTGGTGATACCGGATCAGATCGTCGGTGACCAGGGCATCAGGGGTGGACGCTTCGAACGTCGCGGCCTTGATGATCCGGTTGCGCAGCGTGATCGGACCGAGTTTGGCTTCACTGAAAACGTCAGTGGACACATTGGGCTGGGTGTTCACCGACGCAGCTGACCACGTGGTGTCGGGTGGTGTCAACGCCGGTTCCACCGCGCCTGACACAATGTTCGTCGTGGGTGCAATCACGCTGGACGGCAAGGCCACACGCGACGAGATCTTCACTGACCTGACCAAGCGGGTGGCGGCGCTGGCCGCTGCCGGCCGGACACCGGGTCTGGGCACCGTGCTGGTCGGCGACGACCCGGGCTCACACGCCTATGTGCGCGGCAAGCACGCCGACTGCGCCAAGGTCGGCATCAACTCGATTCGCCGGGACCTGCCCGCCGACATCAGCCAGGTCGAGCTGAACGCCGTCATCGACGAGCTGAACGCCAATCCGGAGTGCACCGGCTACATCGTGCAGTTGCCGCTGCCCAAGCACCTCGACGAGAACGCCGCGCTGGAGCGCATCGACCCCGACAAGGACGCCGACGGACTGCACCCGACGAACCTCGGCCGGCTGGTGTTGAACGAGCCCGCGCCGCTGCCGTGCACGCCGCGCGGCATCGTGCACCTGCTGCGCCGCTACGAGGTGCCGATCGCCGGCGCGCACGTCGTGGTGATCGGCCGCGGTGTCACCGTGGGCCGGCCGATGGGGCTGCTGCTCACCCGGCGTTCGGAGAACGCGACAGTGACGTTGTGCCACACCGGAACTCGCGACCTGCCTGCCCTGACCCGGCAGGCCGACATCATCATCGCCGCCGTCGGCGTGCCGCACATGCTGACCGCTGACATGGTCAAGCCGGGCGCGGCCGTCGTCGACGTGGGCGTCAGCCGGGTCGACGGCAAGCTCGCCGGTGACGTGCACCCCGACGTCTGGGAGGTGGCCGGCGCCATCTCGCCGAATCCCGGTGGCGTCGGGCCGCTGACCCGCGCCTTCCTGCTGGCCAACGTCGTCGAGGCGGAAGAGGCGAAACTGTCTTGACCGCAAAGGAATTCGCCCGCAAGGTGTTCGCTGGCCAATGGCCGATCCTGTCGGTGGGCGTGTTCTTCGTGGTGGCGTTCGCCTTGGTGATCGGCGGCTACTGGCGCCGCGGCGCGCTGGTGATGGCGATCGGTGTCGGTATCGCCGCCGCCATGCGGCTGCTGCTGACCGACGACCGCGCCGGCCTGCTGGTGGTGCGCAGCCGGATCATCGACGTCGCGACGACGGCCTCCGTCAGCGCCGTGATGCTGTACGTCGCGTGGACCATCAACCCATTGGGTACTGCCTAGGTTGCCACCGGGCCGTCCTTGCGCAGTTGTGCCGGGGTGACACCGAACCATCGCTTGACCGACCTCGTCATGGACGAATGTTCGGAGTAGCCCAGGGCGGCGGCGACTTGGCTTAGGGGAAGCTCGGTTTCGAGCAGCAGTCGGCGCGTCGCCGACCGGTAGACATCGGCTCGGATGTCCTCGAACGTGGCGTGCTCGTCTGACAATCTGCGTTGCAACGTCCGAGGGTGCATGTTGAGCAGATCTGCGACCTCTGCCTTGGTGCCCCGATTTGCTCCTATGGTGCTCTTCAATGTGCGCTGTACGCGTTCCGAAAGGCTTTGTCCGGCTGCGGGATAACGGGTGGCGATGTACGCGATCGCCTGGTTGCGGAGGTGCGGCTTGATGGCCCTGATCCTGGTGTTCAGGAGATGACGGTCCAAATGTATTGCGGCATAGGGCTGCTCGAAAGAGACGGGGGCATCGAAATGCGTACGGTAGACGCTGCGTTGTCCGACCGGCGTGTGTGGGATGGATACCCCTCGTAGGTGCAGGGGAGTAGGTGACAGCGCCTGCGCCATCCGGTAGGTCGACGATAGGTACGCATCGATCAGCTGCCGCTGCGGGACCGCCCGCTCGAGTTGGACGTCGAACCGCACCGTGATGCAGCCGGGCAGGTGCAGGCTGGGGTCCTCGATGACCAGCTCGTAGCTCGGGCTGTGAAAGAACAGGTATCGAGATGCGCTGACCGCGGCTTCGTACACCGTGCCGCTGTTCTGGACGACCACAGCGAGCAGGCCCAGTATCGACAGGTCCTGGCGGCTTCCCAGTCGGAGGCCGAGCGTGGGCAGTCGGTGATGTTGAGCGGCGTTCTCGAGCAGGAGCGCGAGCACGTCGAGGGGCACCATGGATTCGGGGTCACCCAGTGCAGCTGGATCCAGCCCGCTCTGCCTGTACAACCGGTCGGGATTGCCGCCGAGTTCGCGGATGAACGGGGCGAAGTCCTGCAGCACGCCGGCTCGTATCGACTCATCCACGTTCGTCAGTGTCGAAATCCGTGTCTCGATATGTCAAGAGCGAGTTTCCGGCCGCACTGAAGATCAGACGGTGAACTTCGATGAGTACCGCAGATACGACGCCACCGGGTTGGCGAAGCTGGTCGCCGACAAAGAGGTGTCGGCGGCGGAATTGTTGACGCTGGCCCGGGAACGGGCTGCGGCGGTGAATCCCAGGATCAATGCCATCGTCCGTGATGTGCCCGTCACGAAACCGGCGGACGAACTCAACGGCCCGTTTGCGGGAGTGCCGTTCCTGATCAAAGACCTGGGGCAGGACTACGCAGGCACACCGAGCTCGCACGGATCGCGTTCTTTGAAAGCGTTGCCCGCCAAGGAACACGCGACGATCGTGCAGCGCTGGATCGACGCAGGGTTGGTGATATTCGGCAAGACCAACCTGCCGGAGTTCGGGGCGAAAGCCATTTCCGAACCCGAGGTCTGGGGTCCCGCGCGCAATCCATGGGACCTGACGCGAACGCCGGGCGGATCGTCGGGCGGTTCGGCTGCCGCGGTCGCCGCCGGAATCGTTCCCTGTGCCGGCGCGAATGACGGTGGCGGATCGACGCGTATCCCGGCGGCCTGTTGCGGACTGGTCGGGCTGAAGCCCGGACGGGGGTTGACGCCGTTCGGTCCCGGAGCCGGTGAGTTGATGCACGGCGCGGCGGTGCAGGGGGTGGTCTCGCGGACGGTGCGCGACACCGCCGCGATGTTCGACGTCATCAGCGGGGGCGACCCCTGCGGGCCTTTCGTGCCAGGGCTGCCGACGTCGTCGTTCGCGTCGGCTGTGGGCGAGAACCCGCAGAAACTGCGGATCGGTGTACGGGTGCCGTCCGCGATCACGCCGACGCCGCACCCTGAGGCGTTCGCGGCGGTGGAGGCGGCGGTGAGAAGCCTGATCGACCTCGGCCACCACGTGGAGGAACTGCGGCAGGCGCCGTTCGATGACGGCGAGTTGGCGCGAGACTTCCTGCTCACCTGGTTCGTCTTCTTGGCATGGGAGGTCGCCGAAGCCAAACGACTGACGGGTGCGGGCGATGATTCGTTCGAGCGCGACACGCTGATCATGGCCGCGCTCGGTCGCGCGACGAGCAGCGTCGACTACGTGGCCGCCGTCCAGCGGCGTCACGACCATGCCCGCCGCCTCACCGCATTCTTCGAGTCCTACGACCTGCTGCTGACGCCGACGTTGGCGACCCCGCCCCCGAAGGTCGGCGAGTTCGATCTGCCGGCCGCACTGCGGCCCGCGGTCGACGTGTTGCTCAAGACCCGCACCGCATCCCTACTGCGATACACGAACATCGTCGACGACATGGTGGAGAAGAACCTCGGCTGGGTGCCATATACGCAACTGGCGAATCTGACCGGCCGCCCGGCTATTTCGTTGCCGCTGCACTGGACCGCAGACGGACTGCCACTCGGTGTCCAGTTCGTGGCTCCTCTCGGAGGTGAATCGCTACTCATTCGGTTGGCCGCTCAACTCGAGGAAGCGATGCCCTGGGCGGATCGCGTCGCGCCACTGTAGCGGCGACGCGTTCGACCTGTGTTCGCGCCAGGAATTGAATCGGACTAAAGTCCGTTTAATCGACTAGGTCATTCCGACCGCGAACTTCAGACCTGAGGAGCTCAACATGAACACGGCACTGTGGATCGTCGCCGGCGTACTGGCTTTCGTCTTCGCCGGAAGCGGCGTGATGAAGCTGGTTCTTCCCAAGGAGAAGCTGGTTGCGCAGGGTCTGGGCGGGCTTGCCGACGTGGACCCGAACGCCATCCGCGGGATCGGCGTGGCCGAAGTGGCCGGCGCGATCGGCCTGATCGTGCCGCCGCTGGTGCACATTCTCCCGGTGCTCGCCCCGCTGGCCGCCATCGGCCTGGCGGTGGTCATGGTGGGCGCGATCGTCACGCACGGCCGTCGCAAGGAGTACCCGAACGTGGCGGTCAACGTGGTGCTGCTCGGCCTGGCGTTGTTCGTCGCCTGGGGCCGGTTCGGCGCCTACGCCTTCTGATCCTCTGGGATTTGTGCACGATTTTCCGCGGTCGCCGCGGAAAATCGTGCACAAGTCGCCGTCAGTGGCCGCCGGTGCGGGCGAGCCGGTCTTCGTGAATCTGCACGAGCTCGCGGAAGCCGAGTCGGTGATAGTGGGGCACCGGTTGTACGCCCCAGGTGTCCTGCGCGGTTTTCTGCCCGGTCGCTTCTGCGGGTCCACCGAACGGCGCACCCGAAAAGTCGTACGGGAACTTGCATTCCACGGTGTCGTCGGAGTAGCGCACCTTCATCAGCTCGCTGCAGATCTCTCTGAACGACAATGTCGGCCAGCCGTACCAGACGGCCAGCGCCGGCATGGTGAACGAACCTTCGATGACGAGGCCGAACAGGCACACGAAGAGGCCGCGCTTGAGCCACTTGTGCATGTTGGCGTAGACGGGCGTGGTGCCCAGCGGCAGGGTGTCGTCCGCCTTGGGCGACTCGGTGTCGGCGATGCTCATGGGATGTCCTTTAGTCGCTGAAGATTTCGCGATTGACGGTGTGCAGATAGGGGATGGCCAGGAACGGCGTGATGTAGAAGATGTCGTACAGCCACCAGCCGACGACCGGGAAAACCACTCCGGCATAACGGATATCGGCGAACATCGTCATGTTGAACGTGTAGCCGATCCAGATGACGATGCCGAACCAGCAGGTGATGATGAGCCACTGGTGGCCCCATCGCTTCATCTGCAGGAACGCGATACCGGCGGCGATGCGCATGGTGAACACCGTCAGGATCAGCGCGACCTCCCAGGCCTTTTCACCCGGTGCGCCCGCTCCGCCGATCCACAGTTCGTTGTAGTGCCAGAAGTATCCGGCGTCGAACATGTTGCCCCACGCGGTGATGATGGTGCGGTTCAGCAGGGTGTGGTTGGCCAGCAGGTCCAGTGACCACCCGATGCTGTTGAGCGCGGCGTCGAGGATCACCAGATAGCCGATGAGTGTCACGATGATCGGTCGCACCGACAGCCCGGCCTTTTGCGCACGCCGTTGCAGCCAGACGCCGCGCAGGAAGAACGGCAGCCCGACGAAGCCGATGAACATCGACCCCATCAACAGGGTGCCGGTGATCAGCCAGCGGTCCGCCTGCCGTTGCGCGAGCCGGGATTCGTCGTGGTGCTGGTCGTAGCTGACGGCCGGCACCGTCGTCGCGCTCACAGCGACCACCAGCCCCGGACGATCGACATGTGCAACTGGATCAGGAACATCGCCAGCAGCCATCCGTACGCGAACAGCTGGAAGACGATCAGTGCCCACTTGCGTTTGCGATCCTGCTCGTTCATGTACGTGAATCTCCTTTTCTGACAGGGATGTTCGTGATCAATGGATGACCGCCGGTTGCAGGCATGCCGCGGCGATCTCGCGCAGACCATCCCCGATGGCGCCGTCGCTGCTCAGCGGCGCCAGCACGGCGGCTTCGGCGGCCGACATCTCGTCGGCCCCCGCGGCGATCAGATGCGCTGCGGTGACCAGCACCCGCGTGGACGGCGGCTCGAAGTGAAAAGCGTCGTCGGCCTGACGAATACTGTTGGCGCACTGCACGAGCCACTGTGCGGCACCGATGTCGATGCCCGTTTCTCCGACCAAGACGTCGGCCTCGCGTTCGGGTGCCAGATAGTTCATCGCGATGGTGACGAACCGCTGCCGGAACGACGGCTTGAGGTCCTTGAGCGAATGACGGTAGGCGGGGTTGTACGAACAGACCAGCAGGAACGAATCGGGCGCCGGGACCACCTCGCCGGCCCGGTCCAGATATAGGGTCCGCCGATGATCGGTCAGCGAGTGCAGGATTGCCAGTGAATCGTGGCGCGCCTCCACCACCTCGTCGAGATAGCAGATGGCGCCGTCTTTCACGGCGCGGGTCAACGGGCCGTCGGTCCAGATCACATCGCCGCCGGCGACGACGAACCGGCCGACCAGGTCCGAACTCGTCAGATCGTCATGACAACTGATGGTCAGCACGGGGCGACCCAGCACGGTGCCCATGTGCTCGACGAATCGAGTCTTGCCGCAGCCCGTCGGTCCGGTGAGCATGACCGGCAGCCGGCGCTGATACGCCTGGCGGAACGTGGTCACCTCGTTGCCGGCCGGCAGGTACGGCGAATCGGTTGCGGCCCAATCCCTCATGCGGAAACCAACTCTCGGTGCACGTGCGCCAGGACGCGGGGGAGTTCCTCGATGCGACGGATCCGCCGGGACCGTCGGGAGCCGAACACCTCGGGTAGCGGATCCACCCGGACCGGTCCCAGGCCCAGGTAGTAGACGCCGACGCCCGCCTCGTCGGCCTCGCCGACCGCATGTGCGACGTCGGCCCACGCGTACCGGCCTTCGTAGCCCTCATCGGAGATGAGGCCGTCGCCGATCACGATGAGCAGGCGACGCCCCGCGGGCTGGGTCAGCAGGCGGCTGGTCAGGTGCCGGATCGGTGCGCCGAGCCGCGTATAGCCGCCCGTCACCAGACCGGACTTGCTGGGTAACGCAAAGTGGTTGTCGCTGAAGTCCTTCAGGCACCGGACCTCGACGCGGTGACGGGTGTTGCCGCTGAAGACGAAGATGCCGTGCCGCTCCCGCGAGACCGTCATGGCCCGGGAAAGTGCGTCGGCGCAGGCCAATTCGAGGTCGAACACCCGGCCCTGATGGACACCCAACGACGAGCTGCCGTCCATCAGCACGGCGGTGACGGTGTCGCGCGCACTCGGCAGCAAGGCGCGGAACACCTTCGGCTCCTGCGGCGAACCCGCGCGCGCGTCCGCATAGGCCGCGACGTAGGCATCGACGTCCAGATCGCTGCCATCCTCGAGCCGATTGGTCATCGTGCGGTGGGTGGGTTCGTCGAACCAGCGCCGGATGTCCGGTGCCGCGCTGCCGCGCCGCTCGTGCAGGGTCTGCCGGCGTTCCAGGACCGCGACGTGATTGGGCAGGAACGCCCCACGCCACGAATTCCATTCGGGGTAGGGGATTCCGGCGCGTTGGTCGGCCCGGACGTCCAGGTCGTCGTCCTCGGGCCGGCTGGCCGGTGGCAGGTTGGCGTTGCGCACGCCGCCTTCGCCGCCGACCGGGATCGACATCAGGCGTTGGGCGTCCGAGCGCGACGACGTCCACGGCATGCGCCCGAACGTCCGCCGGACCGCGCTTGCCAACGTCCGGGTGGCGACCGCGCTGAGCGGCGGTGCGCCCAGCACCGGGTAGTCCGCCAGCCGGGCCCCGGACCGCGCCAATGCGTCTGTTCGACTGAGGATTTCGCTCGCATCGAGATCTGGGTCAGCCGGTTCCAGCCCTGGGAGCGTCCGGTGCGCTTCCGGGAGCAGGCCGGGCCACCGGCCCGCCACCCAGCCCAGCGCAACTCCGCCCTCGACCAGCTTGAGCGCAGCGAGTTCCCGCGCGGACAACCGGTGCAGCGGATACTGCGCGATCCGGTCTTTCGACGGCGCGCACTGCAGGGCGATGCCGCAGCTGTAGGTCCGCAACGACCAGTCGGCTGCGGGCGCCGGGTACGGGACGTGGACGACGGTCCGGCTGGCACTGAGCCCGAAGCGGCGCTGCTCGCCGGAGATCAGCCGTACCCCGGTCCGTCGTCGTTCCGACAGCGCGACCGCGGTCACCGCGCAGGCCCGCTCGAGCTCAGCGGGCGTAATCGACTGGGACACTTGCGGACCGGGTTTCTCAGAAGGTCCCGATGTTGGAGAACATCCAGTACCAGAAGGCGATGAGGGCGGCCATGGCGCCCCACGCGATGGCGAGCCGGGCGATTTCCTGCCACATGGATGTCTCCTCCGGTTAGCGGGCTGCGATACCCCGCAGCGCGGTGTTGACAAAGTTGTCCAGCAGCGCGGTGCGGATCTGGTCCGCCCCGCGACTTGTGGTCAGCAGGGCGTAGAGGCTGAGCAGGAAGTAGACCGCGCTGTGGAATGGGTCGACGTCCGCATCGGCTTCGCCGGCCTGGCGTGCGCGTTCGATCTCCTGGACCACCAGCACGATCACCCGGTGGTCGGTCCATTCGTCGTCCAGCGGGCGGTTCGAGGAGAAGTGCAGGGCCAGTACGTCTTTGAAGAGCAACCGGCCGAGCCGCTGTTCCACGGCCACGATGACCCGGACCACCTCGTTGAGCGCCGCTTCGAGGGTGTGTGGGGTCTGCAGGAACTTGGCGAGCTCGTTACCCGCGGACTCCTCGGCTTGGCGCTCGAGTTCGAACAGCACGTGTTCTTTGGTGGGGAAGTGGAAGTAGAACGTGCCGTGGGCGACGCCGGCCGCTCTGATGATGGCGCCGACATCGGCATCTGCCATTCCCGCGCGCTTGAATTCGGTGACCGCGGCATCGAGCACACGCTGACGGGTTTCCAGCCGTTTGGCTTCTCGCAGCGAGGGTTTGGCGGTGGCGCGGGTCATGGTGGCTCAAGTTGTACTCGATTTACTGACCATAGTCAATGACTTGAGTCAGTCAAATTCACAGGAAATTGCCCGCTGGGCAAACTTGCCCGATATGCAAAATTATCCGTATGGTGGTGCCATGACCGAATCAGCTGAGACTGGTTTGCGCGAACGAAAGAAGCTCGACACGCGCCGAGCGCTCAGTGACGCGGCGCTGCAGCTGGCGTTCGACCGCGGTGGGCTGGACGCCGTCACTCGCGAGGAAATCGCGGCACTGGCCGGAGTGTCCTTGCGGACCTTCAACAACTACTTCACCGGCAAGTACGAGGCGCTGGCCTACCGCATTGCCGAGCGGATGCGGCGCAGTGTCGCGGCGTTCCGGTCGCGGCCTGCCGATGAACCGCTGTGGACGTCGATCATCGAGGCCGTGACGGGCACGCTCGAAGCGGACATGGTCGACATCACGGGTGCCGATCTGGTCCCGGACCGCCGAGAACTCGTCGAAGTGCGAAAACTGATGATGCGAACCGAGGTTCGTAACGCGGTGCCACACGACCTCTACGAAGACTGGGTGGCGGCCATCGCCGAGCGAACCGGCCTCGGCCCTGACGACATGTACCCGCGCCTGGTGGTTGCCGTGGTCCGCGCCATCGGCGACACCGCGATGGAGGCCTACGCGAACGCCGATCCGCCGGTGCCCATCACCCACCTGATGCGCGCGGGTTTCGATGCCGTCATCGCGGGACTGCCTGAACCAAACAGAACGAAGGAGTGACCATGCCCGCTGACGTTTTGATCTCCGGCGCCGGACCCAACGGCCTGATGATGGCCTGCGAACTCGCCCTCGCCGGCATCAAACCGGTCATCCTTGACGCGCTGCCCGGGCCCGGCGACGAACCCAAGGCCAACGGCCTTGTCGGGCAGGTGATCCGGCAGCTCGACATGCGGGGTCTCTACGAGGCATTCACGGGCGATCCCAACGCACCGCAGCCCGCTTACGGCTGGATGTTCTCCGGCCTGCCGCTGAATTTTGGTGGCGTCGAGAGTAATCCGATGCGTGCTGTGCTGATGAAGCAGCCCCGGTTGGTCCAGTTGCTGTACGACCGGGCCCAGACTCTCGGGGTCGAGGTGCGTTGGGGACACGCCGTGACCGCGCTGTCGGCCGGGCCTGACGGTGTCACCGTCGATGTGGCCGCGCCCGACGGCGCATATGTGCTGGAAGCGGATTGGCTGGTGGGTGCCGACGGTGGCCGCAGCACCGTCCGCAAGCAGTCGGGTATCGGCTTTCCCGGACACACGTCGCCGACGGTGGCCCGGTTGGCGCACGTGTGCATCGCCGACGAGCTCCGCACCCCCGACGGCGGGTTCGATGTGCCCGGATTCGGGCGGATTCCGTTCGGGCACAACCGTTATGACACCGGTATGGTGATCTTCTTCGAGGCGCACGGAGATCCGCCGATGCTGGGCACCCTCGAGTTCGGTTCGCTGCCCGAGGATGCGCCGGGGGAGCTGACGTATGACGAACTCCGGCAGAGCCTGCGCCGAGTGCTCGGGGTCGACGTGCCGTTCGAAGTGCCGACCGGACCCGGTCCGTTCGCGATGCGCCGTATCGACGGCCAGAACACCCGGCAGGCCGACGCCTACCGGTCCGGCCGCATTCTGCTGATCGGTGATGCCGCACATGTGCATTCGGCGATGGGTGGTCCGGGGTTGAACCTCGGTCTGCAGGACACCTTGAATCTGGGCTGGAAGCTGGCTGCTGTCATCAATGGCTGGGCGCCAGCGGAATTACTCGACACCTATGAATCCGAGCGCTATCCGGTCGGCGAGCGCGTCATGATGCATTCGCTGGCCCAGATCGCGCTCACCGCGCCCGGACCCGAGGTGCGCGCCTTGCGCACGCTTCTGGGCGAGCTATTCGAGCTGCCCGATACGACCGCCCATATGGCCGGACTACTGGCAGGCGCGGATGTTCGCTACGACATGGGTGGCACCCCACACCGGCTGACTGGGTTCATGGTGCCGGAAGCGAAGCTGGACGACGGTCGCCGGCTGACCGATCTGCTGCACCATGGTCGGGGTGTGCTGCTCGACCTCGCCGGCGGTGGGGCGGCAGAGGTCGCCGTGCCATGGGACCGCAGCGTCGACATGGTGGTCGCCGCCATGGCCGACGGGCCCGCCGCGATGCTGATCCGGCCCGACGGCTATGTCGCCTGGGCTGCAGACGCTTTCGCTGCGGCGGATGCCGAGGACCTACGTGCGGCCCTGGAGCGGTGGTTCGGTCCGGCTGAGATCAGCGCCTGAGCGCGCGGCGTGCGACGCCGGGACGGGCGGCGAGTTTGGGACCGAGCAGCAAGGCGAAGACCGTCACCGCGAGCCACGGCCGCAGATGCGGGCGCAGCCGCCGGATCAGTCCGGCATCGTCGAGTTCGAACACCAGGGCGTCGGTGATGGTGAGGCCCGCGATGCGCCCGCGGCTCACCGCGACGCGCGTCGGTCCGTCGCCGATGACGTTCTCCCACTCCAGGTCTCGCATGCCGGAGTAGACCGCGGTCAGCAGGACGCGGAGATCGTCCCGGCCGCGGAACACCATGCGTCCCGACAACGGGGAGATGAGCTCGGCGTCGGGAGCCAGCGCGGCGATGAACCGGTCGACATCCCCGGTGCGCGTGGCCGCGCAGAACGTCGCGACCGAATCTGTGCTTGTCGTCATCAGAACCCCCTGCGGGTCGCTTGTTATTTGCAACCCACCTAAACAGAGTCCATTGCAGAAAGCAATGGACTAGGCTCGTGCAATGTCCAAGCAGTCCTTCGGTGACATCTCCTGCTCGATCGCGCGAGCGCTAGACGTGGTGGGCCAGCGGTGGACGGCCCTGGTGCTGCGGGACTTGTTCGCAGGCATGGCTCGGTTCGAGGACATCCGCCGTGATCTCGGCATCGCCTCGAACGTCCTGGCCGCGCGTCTTGACGACCTGGAGCGGCACGCGATCGTGGAACGGCGCCAGTACCAGAGCGCGCCGCCGCGTTTCGAATACGTACTCACCGACAAGGGGCGGGACCTCTACCCGGTGATCGTGACCCTGCTCGCCTGGGGCGACAAGTGGGCAGCGGGGGACGACGGACCCCCGGCGCTGCTGGTGCATGACGAATGCGGCTGTGTCACAACGGCAAAGGCGGTGTGTGCCGAGTGCGGTGGGGAACTCGAGGCGCAGTCGACGACCGCGGTGCCCGGGCCTGGTGCGCGCGTCGGCCCGGGGACCGCGGTTATCGGCGGATTCATCGGGAAGTGAGTTGTGCACGTTGGGTGACGCCGAGCGCCACCACACGTGCACAAATCGCTCAGGCCAGGGTCGCCCGCACGCAGTGGGTGACGTACGGCAGTGCCAGGCCGGTGCTGCTGGCCAATGCCGGATGCGTATTCAGCAGTTCGCGCACCTCGCCCAACACCTTCCGGCGCACGTCGGCCGGTGAGGTGATGCAGTAGCTCCGGGACGCGACGAGGTCCAGAAGCGCTTGCGGCGTAAGGTAACTCGTCCACTCGAACCGGTGGGTCTCGATGTCGGTGAAGCCGCCGCACAGCGAATCCGCGGACGGGTCGTGCTCGCAGCCGATGATGCGGTTCAGTTCTTTGACCCAGCCCAGCCGCTCGTCGCGGATGTTCCAGACGAGCCCCAACCGGCCGCCCGGCCGCAGCACCCGCGCCACTTCCGCCGCAGCCCGCTCCGGGTCGAACCAGTGCCAGGCCTGCGCCACGAGCACCGCGTCAACACTGTTGTCCGGCAACGGGATTTCCTCGGCCGTACCGAGCAGGGCCGGCACCGACGGCAGCGATCCGCTGAGCACCTCGAGCATCTCGGGGATGGGGTCGACGGCGGTGACCGTCAGGCCGCGTTCGGCCAGCCGGACGGTCAGTTTGCCCGTACCGGCGCCGAGGTCGAGAACGTCGACGGCGCCGGTCGGCAGCAGCCAGTTGATGGACTCCGGCGGATACGACGGGCGTCCCCGTTCGTAGGCAGCAGCCTGCTCCCCGAAGGACAGCGAGCGTTCGCCCGTCACCGGGAGGCCAAGTCGAGCGTCTGGCGGATCAACAGGCCCACCTTGTCGGTCTCGACCAGGAAACCGTCGTGGCCGTAGTCGGATTCGATGACCTCGAGACCCGGACAACCCGGCAGCAGCGTGGCCAGTTCCTCTTGCAGCCGAATGGGATACAGCCGGTCGGAGGTGATGCCCCCGATGATGACCGGCACCGGGCACTTGGACAAGGCCGCAGCGACGCCACCTCGACCACGCCCGACATCGTGACTGCTCAGCGCATCCGTCAGCGCCACATACGTGCCCGCATCGAACCGCGCGGCCAGCTTGCGACCCTGGTACTCCAGGTAGCTCTCGACCGCGTAAAGGCCGTCGGCGGAACTTTTTTCATGACTCTGCGCGGTGTTGCGGAACCGGTCGTCGAGTTCCTTCTCGCCGCGATAGGTCAGATGCGCGAACCGGCGGGCGATCTGGATGCCGTCGTCGGGGGTGTGGCCCGTCAGGTAGTAGTCGCCGCCGGCCCAGTTCGGGTCGGATTTGATTGCCGCGACCTGTGCGCACTGGGTGCCGATCTGGTCGGCGGTGGCCCGGGCGCCGACTGCCAGCACCAGGCCGGCCCGCACCGTATCGGGATGTCCCACAAGCCATTCCAGCGCCCGCGCGCCGCCCATCGAGCCGCCGACGACCGCGGCCACCTGCGTGATGCCGAGGGCCGCCAGGGCGGCCAGGTCGGCATTCACCTGATCGCGCACCGTGATGGCGGGAAACCTGGAGCCCCAGGGCTTTCCGTCGGGCGCGAGCGAGCTGGGGCCCGTCGACCCGCGGCAGCCGCCGAGCACGTTGGTGGCGACGGCGCACCAGCGGTCGGTGTCGATCGGGGCACCCGGACCGGCGACGCCGTCCCACCAGCCGCCGGTCGGATGGTCGGGCCCGGCCGGACCGGTGACGTGCGAGTCGCCGGTCAGCGCGTGCAGCACCATCACCACGTTGTCGGCGGCGGGGGACAGCTCGCCCCAGCGCTGCACCGCGATGGACACGTCGGGCAGCACGATGCCGCTCTCCAGCGTCAGCGAGCCGATGTTGACCACACCGGTCTCGCCTTCGGCAGGCAGCAGCGGCGCTGCGGAAATGTCAGACACGGGCACGTCGATAATCGTCACACCAAGGCCGCCTTTCGGTCGGCACCCCCCACCGAACCGGCGGCAGCAAATCCCTGCTCCAGGTCGGCGAGGATGTCTTCGATGCCCTCGATGCCGACAGCCAGACGCACCAGGCCCGGGGTGACTCCGGAGGCCAGCTGCTCCTCGGCGGTCAGCTGCTGGTGCGTCGTCGACGCCGGGTGGATCACCAGCGACCGGACGTCACCGATGTTCGCCACGTGGCTGTGCAGCGTCAGTGCGTTCACGAACGCCTTGCCCGCCTCGATGCCTCCGGTCAGTTCGAATGACAGCACCGCACCGGTGCCCTTGGGGGCCAGCTTGCGGCCCAGCTCGTACCACGGGGAGGACGGCAGGCCGGCGTAGTTCACCGAGAGCACGTCGGGGCGGCCGTCGAGGTACTCGGCGACCTTCTGGGCGTTGGACACATGGCGTTCAACGCGCAGCGACAGCGTTTCCAATCCCTGTGCGATGAGGAAGGCGTTGAAGGGTGCCAGGGCGCTGCCCAAATCGCGCAGCAGCTGCACCCGCGCCTTGAGTGCGTAGGCCGGCGCACCCAGGTCGGCGAACACCACGCCGTGGTAGCTCGGGTCAGGCTCGGTGAAGCCGGGGAACTTGCCGTTGGTCCAGTCGAAGGTGCCACCGTCGACGATGACGCCGGCGATCGCCGAGCCATGTCCGCCCAGGTACTTGGTGGCCGAGTGGACGACGATGTCGGCGCCGTGGGCCAGCGGCTGGATCAGGTACGGGGTGGCGACGGTGTTGTCGACGATCAGCGGGACGCCGTTTTCGTGCGCGACGCCCGAAACACCAGGAATGTCGAGCACATCAATTTTTGGGTTGGAGATGGTCTCGGCGAAGAAGGCCTTGGTGTTGGGCTGCACCGCGGCGCGCCACGAGTCCAGATCGTCGGGGTCGGCCACGAAGCTGACCTCGACGCCGAGCTTCGGCAGCGTGTAGTGCAGCAGGTTGTACGTGCCGCCGTACAGCCGCGGCGAGGCCACGATGTGGTCGCCGGTGCCGGCGATGTTCAGGATCGCGAAGGTCGCGGCGGCCTGCCCGGACGACAGGAACAGCGCGGCCACGCCGCCTTCGAGGGCGGCGACGCGCTGCTCGACCACGTCGGTGGTCGGGTTCATGATGCGGGTGTAGATGTTGCCCGGCTCGGCCAACCCGAACAGCGCGGCGGCGTGGTCGGTGTCGCGGAACGTGTACGACGTCGTCTGGTAGATCGGCAACGCGCGGGCATTGGTAGCGCTATCGGGGCTCTGACCTGCGTGGATCTGCTTCGTCTCGAAGCTCCAGCTTGCGGTGGGGTCGATGGCCTCAGTGGTCATGTTAGGGGTGTCTCCTGTGAGTTTTTAGGTACGACGAATGGGTTCGCGAACTCTGCGAATCACGGACAGCGACACATAGAATGCCTCCACTCACCCAGTCATCCGGGTCCGTGGTGGCGGACCCGCGCTTGCCTCGCAGCCGGTATGCGGCTGCTCAACCTGGTCGTCTCCCGGGGCACCCCACCGCGGATGGAGGGTTGCCGGCCAGCAAGCCGGGGCTTGACGCTGGCACTCATGACCGCTTTCGAGGGTATCGCAAGTGGCTCGGCAACTGCTAGCTGGTGTCGCCGGCGTGGGTGGGAGACGGCGTGCCGCTGCCGGTCCGGTTCGCGCAGCCTGTCCGTATCGATCCAGTTCTGTGGGTGTCTGACCGGACCACCGGAAGCTTGCGCCGCCGGTCACGGTAACTTCGTAGCCGTCGTGCCAACGCGTAGTCATGTGCAGACGCCGGACTCGACATAGATTTTCGTACGTACCGTCCGTGACGCCGGGAGAGTGACCATGAGTGGCGAGAAACCATCCATCATCTACACATTGACCGACGAGGCGCCGCTGCTCGCGACGTACGCCTTCCTGCCGGTCGTGCGCACCTTCGCCGGTGCCGCCGGCATCGATGTCCAGACCAGTGATATCTCGGTGGCGGCCCGCATCCTCGCCGAGTTCAGCGACTATCTGACCGATGAGCAGAAGGTCCCCGACAATCTGGGCGAGCTCGGCCGGCTGACGCAGCTGCCGGAGACCAACATCATCAAGCTGCCCAACATCAGCGCGTCGGTGCCGCAGCTCATCGCGGCGATCAAGGAGCTCAAGGAAAAGGGCTACAACCTGCCCGACTATCCGGGCGACCCGAAGACCGACGAGGAGAAGGCGATCAAGGATCGCTACGGCAAGTGTCTCGGTAGCGCGGTGAACCCGGTTCTGCGCGAAGGCAATTCGGACCGTCGCGCCCCGAAGGCGGTGAAGGAGTACGCCCGCAAGCATCCGCACAGCATGAGTCCGTGGTCGCAGGCGTCGCGCACGCACGTGGCGACCATGAAGCACGGCGACTTCTACCACGGCGAGCAGTCCATGACGCTGGACAAGGCCCGCAACGTCAAGATGGTCCTGAAGACCAAGGCGGGCAAGACGATTGAGCTCAAGCCGCTCGTCAAGCTCGACGCCGGCGACATCATCGACTCGATGTACATGAGCAAGAAGGCGCTCATCGACTTCTACGAGGAGCAGATGGAGGACGCCTACAAGACGGGCGTCATGTTCTCCCTGCACGTCAAGGCGACCATGATGAAGGTCAGCCACCCGATCGTGTTCGGTCACGCGGTGCGCATCTTCTACAAGGACGCATTCGCCAAGCACCAGAAGCTGTTTGACGAGCTGGGCGTGAACGTCAACAACGGCCTTTCGGACCTGTACGACAAGATTTCGACGCTGCCCAAGTCGCTGCACGACGAGATCGTCGACGACCTGCACAAGTGCCACGAGCACCGTCCCGAGTTGGCCATGGTCGACTCGGCCCGCGGTATCTCGAACTTCCACTCTCCGTCCGACGTCATCGTCGACGCCTCGATGCCGGCGATGATCCGGCTCGGCGGCAAGATGTACGGCGCCGACGGAAAGCTCAAGGACACCAAGGCCGTCAACCCCGAGTCGACGTTCTCCCGGATGTACCAGGAGATCATCAACTTCTGTAAGACCCATGGCCAGTTCGACCCGACGACCATGGGCACCGTCCCCAACGTCGGCCTCATGGCGCAGAAGGCCGAGGAATACGGCAGCCACGACAAGACCTTCGAGATCGCTGAGGACGGCGTCGCCAACATCGTCGACATCGATTCGGGTGAGGTGCTGCTGACCCAGGCCGTCGAAGAGGGCGACATCTGGCGCATGCCGGTCGTCAAGGACGCACCGATCCGCGACTGGGTGAAGCTGGCCGTCACCCGCGCCCGGCTCTCCGGCATGCCGGTGGTGTTCTGGCTGGACCAGGAGCGCCCGCACGAGAACGAACTGCGCAAGAAGGTCGCGACCTATCTCAAGGACCACGACACCGAAGGCCTCGACATCTCCGTGATGTCGCAGGAACGCGCCATGCGGCACACCATTGAGCGGGTGATGCGCGGGCAGGACACCATCGCCGCCACCGGCAACATCCTGCGCGACTACCTCACGGACCTGTTCCCGATCCTGGAGCTGGGTACCAGTGCCAAGATGCTGTCGATCGTGCCGCTGATGGCCGGCGGTGGCCTGTACGAGACCGGTGCCGGTGGTTCGGCGCCCAAGCACGTGCAGCAGCTGGTCGAGGAGAACCATCTGCGCTGGGATTCGCTGGGTGAGTTCCTGGCCCTGGGCGCCAGCCTGGAGGACCTGGGCAACAAGACCGACGATGCCAAGGCCCTGCTGCTGGCCAAGACGCTCGACAGTGCGACCGGAAAGCTGTTGGACGAGAACAAGAGTCCCTCACGGCGCACCGGCGAACTGGACAACCGGGGCAGCCAGTTCTACCTGGCCATGTACTGGGCGCAGGAGCTGGCCAAGCAGACCGAGGATGCCGAGTTGGCCGCCAAGTTCGCTCCGCTGGCCAAGACGCTGGCCGAGAACGAGGAGAAGATCGTCGCGGAACTGGCTGCGGCGCAAGGCAGCCCGGCTGATATCGGTGGCTACTACGCTCCGGACCCGGAGAAGACCGCGGCTGTGATGCGGCCGAGCACCACGTTCAACGCAGCACTGGATTCCGCTCAGGAGTAGTCGCAAATCGAACGACGTGCACCCGGGGCGCTCTTGCCCCGGGTGCACTGTCGTACCGGGACGTTAGGGTTCTGCATCGTGATCGTCACCACCATCAACGTCAACGGCATCCGTGCTGCGGTCAAGGAACGCTCCGAGGAGAACCTCGGGCTGCTGCCATGGCTGGCCGAGACCAAGTCCGACGTCATCTGCCTGCAGGAGACCCGGGCCGACGACGCACAGCTCGCACAGGCCTTGGCGCCGGCGCTCGACTCCGGTTGGCACCTGGCGTCGGCTGAACCGCACGCGAAGGGCCGCAATGGGGTGGCGGTGCTGTCGCGGGCTCCGATCACCGCGATGCGGGTGGGGCTGACCCCGGACTGTGAATTCGTCGCGCACGGCCGGTATTTGGAGGCCGACACCGACGGTGCCACGATCGCCAGCGTCTACGTGCCCACGGGCGAGGCCGAGACCGACAAGCAGGTGGAGAAGGAGCGCTTCATGGTGGCGCTGGCCGCCCGCATGGCCGAGCTGAGCCGCACGCGCCGCGACGTCGTGATCTGCGGCGACTGGAACATCTGCGCGACGGAGCTGGACCTGAAGGCGTGGAAGGCGAACGTCAAGAAGTCCGGGTTCCTGCCCAGTGAGCGGCAGTGGCTGGCCGACCTGATGGCCGCAGGCTGGACCGACGTGGTGCGCGAACTGCACCCCGACGTCGCCGGGCCGTACAGCTGGTGGTCGTGGCGCGGCAAGGCTTTCGACAACGACGCCGGGTGGCGTATCGATTACCACCTGGCCAACGCCAAGTTGGCGCCCAAAGCCGTTGCGGCGCGAGTGGAGCGGGCCGAGGCGTACGCGTTGCGCTGGTCCGACCATGCACCGGTGACGGTCGAGTACAACTGAGCTTTTCTACGCGCTTGCGCTGATGTAATGCGCCCGCCGCGGCGCGATGCTGGCTAGCATGAGCCAGATTGATTCACCTGCGGATATGCCGTTGAACTGGAGCGATCTGGCCGTGAGTGGGCTGTTGCCTACGGGAACCGTGACGTTGCTGCTGGCCGACGTCGAGGGCTCGACGCGGCTGTGGGAGGCCCAACCGGACGAGATGGCCGCGGCCGTCGCGCAGTTCGATCGCCGGATATCGGACATCATCGCCACCTATGGCGGGGTACGGCCTGTCGAACAAGGTGAGGGTGACAGCTTCGTCGCGGCGTTCTCCCGCGCCGGTGACGCGGTGGCGTGCGCGCTGCAGCTCCAGCGTGAATCGGTGGCGCCGATCCGGCTGCGCATCGGGCTGCACACCGGCGACGTCCAGTTGCGCGACGAAGGCAACTACGCAGGCCCCACCATCAACCGGACCGCGCGGCTGCGCGACCTGGCGCACGGTGGACAGACGGTGCTGTCGGGCACGACCAGCGACGTGGTCATCGATCGGCTGCCGACCGACGCCTTCTTGCTCGACCTCGGCGTGCACGCGCTGCGGGACCTGCCGCGACCCGAACGGGTGGTGCAGCTATGTCATCCCGATCTTCGCAACGACTTCCCTCCCCTGCGTACCTCCAAAGCCATTGGTGCGCACAATCTTCCGATGCAGCTGACGAGTTTCGTCGGCCGCGAGACGGAGATGGCCGACGTGACGCGGTTGCTGGACGAGAACCGGTTGGTGACGCTCATCGGCGCGGGCGGCGCGGGAAAGACCAGGCTCGCCATCCAGGTGGCGGCGCGCTTGGCGCCCGGCCTTCGTGACGGCGCGTGCTACGTCGACCTGGCGCCGATCACAGATCCGGACGTCGTGCCCATCGCGGCGGCCCGGGCGCTTGGCCTCCCAGACCAGCCGGGCCGCTCCATCATGGAGACGCTCGCAAGGTCCATCGGGGACCGGAATCTGCTTGTTGTGCTGGACAACTGCGAGCATCTGCTCGACGCGAGCGCGGAATTGGTTGTTGCGGTCCTCGGGTCATGCTCAGCGGCGACGGTGCTGGCCACCAGCCGCGAGCCCGTCGGCGCACCCGGCGAGGTGACACGGCAGGTACCGTCGCTGTCGCTGGCCGACGAGGCGGTCGAACTGTTTACCGATCGCGCCCGCCTCGCCCGCCCCGACTTCGCTGTCACCGACGACAACTCCGCGGCCGTCGCGGAGATCTGCCGGCGTCTCGATGGAATGCCCCTGGCGATCGAACTCGCCGCGGCGCGCGTGCGGGCGTTGTCGTTGGCCGAAATTGTTGCCAGCCTTCATGATCGCTTCCGGCTGCTGACCGGCGGTGCCCGCACGGCGGTGCGCCGTCAGCAGACGCTGCACGCCTCGGTGGATTGGTCTCACGCGCTGCTGACCGAGCCTGAACGGGTCCTGTTCCGCAGGCTCGCTGCCTTCTTGGGCGGGTTCGACCTCGATGCCGCGCAAGTTGTCGCCGCCAGCACGGAGGCCGAGCGCTATCAGGTACTGGACCAGCTCGCTCTGCTCGTCGACAAGTCGCTTGTGGTGGCCGAATACGTCGGTGGCCGGACGCGGTATCGATTGCTCGAGACCATGCGTCAGTACGCGCTGGAGAAGCTGGGCGAGTCAGGCGAGGCCGCGGCCGTCCGCGCGCGGCACCGCGACCACTACACGGCCATGGCAATGCGGCTCGACACTGCGGACAGGACGAGCAACGCCACACTGCTTGATCAGGTCGAAACGGAGATCGACAACCTGCGGGCGGCGTTCGCTTGGAGTCGCGAACAATCCGAGACCGAGCTGGCATTGGTGCTGGCGTCAGCGCTGCAACGACTTTGGATGGGTCGTGGGCGGCTGCAAGAGGGGAGCTCCTGGTTCGATTCCGCCTTTGCGGAAGCCGATCGCGACGGCGCCGACATCTCGGCAGCCGTGGAAGCGCGTGCGCTGGCCGAGAGGACATTGATCAATGCCTGGATGGGTGAGTGGGGTGTCGAGCAGAGCGAGGCCAAACAGGCTTTGGCGCTGGCCCGGAATGTGGGGGACCAGGCTCTGCTGGCCCGTGCCCTTGCCGTCTGCGCGTACACCAGCGGTTTCATGACGGACACGGGGCGGCCGTACTTTACCGAGGCGTTGGATCTCGTCCGTGCCCTCGGCGATGAGTGGACATTGGGCCAGATCCTCACCTGGCAGGGGCTCGGTGCTTTTATTGCAGGAGACCCGATTCTCGCGCGCGATGCGGTCGAAGAAGGACGTGAGGTCGCGGATGCGATCGGAAATCCGTTCGATTCGCGGATGTGCCGCTTCTACCTCGGGTGGGTACACCTGTGGCGTGGTGAGCTGACTGAGGCGATCGCGCAGTTCGGCCAAGTGGCCGCCGAGGCCGATGCGTGCGCCGACGTCGTCGTGAAATCAATTGCCCTGGAATGCCAAGTGCAGGCATTGGCATACCACGGCGATACCGACGCTGCGTGCACTGTGGGCGCCGAGGCCATCCGAGTTGCGGTGCAGGCCGGCGGTATTTACCCCGGGGTTGCCCACCTGGCATCGGCCTACGCGGCACTTGCGACGGGTGACGTCGCGGCGGCTGCCGCGGCCAGTCGGACCGGCTGGCCAGACCTCAGCGCCCAACCCGATGTCGCGGCGACGTTCATTGCCCCGATGGTCCAGGTGGCTCTGGCGGAGGGCGACCTGTCGACGGCGCTTCGGTTGGCCGATGATGCCGTGGGCACCACAAATGGCTGGCACAAGATGGTGGCACTGACGATGCGGGCTCGGGTTGCGATGGCGCAGGGGCAATTGGGGCAGGCTGAGCGCGATGCTCATGCCGCGTTGGCATGCGGTGTCGAGGTGCAAGCCTGCTTGGGCGTGCCTGACGTGATCGACTGCCTCGCGGTATTGGCCGCCGGCTCGGGCGGTCATCGAGAAGCGGTGCGGCTCTTCGGGGCAGCGTCAGCGATGCGGCAACGCACGGGTGAGGTCCGATTCCAGATCTACCAGGCCGACTACGACGCGAAGATTGCGGCGCTGCGTAATACCTTGGGCGAGAGCGATTTCGACTCGGCGTGGGACGAGGGCGCCGCGCTGTCCACGGAGGAGACGATCAACTACGCACAACGCGGCCGCGGCGAACGTAAACGCCCGGCGAGTGGCTGGGCCTCGCTGACCCCGACCGAGCTGGACGTCGTGCGGCTCGTCAACGAAGGGCTGTCCAACAAGGACATCGGCACCAGGCTCTTCGTGTCACCGCGTACGGTGCAGACACACCTCACGCACGTCTACAACAAACTCGGGCTGACGTCCCGGATGCAACTGGCTCAAGAATCGGCGCGGCACGCCTGACGGGATTACGCCGCGGCCCAGTCGTGCCAGTGCGGACTCGGCCGCGATGTCGACGACGGTCTGGTGGGCTTAGCCCCGAAGGGGTAGGGCCGACACCAGCGGGGTGTCCACTCCGACACGACCGATCGCACTGGCGCCGCCGGGGGAGCCAAGGGGCGCGTCGCGTCCAGGGAGTACCTCATCGAAGAATGCGGCATTGTCAGCGAGGTGCGCGAGCTGGTCTTCGGGCAGATCGGCATCGTAGTAAATCGCATCGACTCGGCAAATCAGCTTGCAGGCACCGCAATCCACGCATTCCCGCGGGTTGATGTAGAGCGCCCGATCGCCTTGGTAGATGCAGTCGACCGGGCACTCCTGCACGCAAGACATGTCCGTGACATCAACGCATTCTCGTCCGATAACGTAAGTCATACAACCGACGGTATCGATGACGTAGCACTTGACCTCAGTGGCCGAAAGTTACTGATAACAGGGCCGGAAGTCCCCAATTAGTTACTGGACGGGACGGAGTGACTCGCGGTCGAACGCATCGCCCCAGTGCGGGTCGCGGCCGAGGTGCCGGAGTAGGCGGTCGAAGTCGTTGGTGGCCAGCCCATTACGAGCGGGACCGAACGGCGAGTTCTCCATGTTGCGGAAGTCGCCGTCGGGCACGGCCAGGGTCACGGGGAGGGCTGCGGCGACGACGTCGTCGGGCGGCGTGAACGGGATGCCGAGGCTGACGGCGACGTCCCAGCCGTGCACCACGTAGTCGACGAGGTGGAAACCGATCGCCATCTCGGCGGGCACCGATGTGCCCATTTCTGGTAGTGCGAACTGACTGTCGGGATCGGCAGCTGCGAACGCGTCCAGCACATCGTGCGCGGCCGAGGCGTAGTCGCCGACCGGGTCCTGCGTGTCGCGAACGGAAGCCGCATCCCAGAGCGCGAGATCCTGGCCACCGCCACGTGCGGCGGCTGCGAAGCCGCGGTGCTGGACGGTCATATGAGCGAGCAAGTCGGCCAAATTCCAAGCGGTGCAGGGAGTCGGCCGTCCCAAGTCGGAACTGCCGATGGCGTTGACCACATCGACTGAAGCGAGGACGGCCGCGCGGTGACTGCTGAGGAGATCGGTGGATAATGTAGGCATAGGCTTATCGTAAGCAAGAGCATACGATATGGCAATGCCTACGATGATCGGATGTCAGCCAAGCGACCTGACCTCGCCGCGCTGCTCGCGCCGCTGCTGCGCGAGCTGATCGCCGCCGAGCAACCGGTGCTCGACGCCCATGGCGTGAGCATGTGGGGCTACGTCGTGCTGCTGACACTCGACGAGACCCCGATGCGATCGCAGGCCGTACTGGCGCAGGCGATCGGGGCCGACAAGACCCGCATCATCCGCACGCTCGACGACCTGCAGGACCGCGGCTACATCGAGCGGACTCCCGACCCCGACGACCGCCGAGTCCGCCTACTGTCGATCACCGCGTCGGGACGTCGTCTCAAAGACGCGGTGCAGACAGACATTCAGCGCGGTGAGGAGCACTGGCTCGGTGAACTGAGCGCCGAGGAGCGCCGCGTCTTCCTCAGCGTGCTCAAACGTCTGGCGCCCACGCCCGACCTGCCATGAGTGCTCAGCGTCATAGCGTCTCCGTGACCTTCCTCAGGCCGCGCGGCTGGTCGGGGTCACCGCCGCGGGCGAGCGCCAGGTGCAGCGCAAGCTGTTGTAGCGGAAGGATTTCCAGTAGTGGGGAGAGCTCGCCGCTGACGCCGCTGGGCAGCGCGATGCCGCCGGCGAGCCCGGATAGTGCCGCGGGCGCGCCGACTCCGAACACGTCGGCATTGCGCTCGGCCAGTCGTTCCAGCACCGGCGCCATCGCCTGACCGCCGGCCCCTTCGGGCACCACCGCCAGTACAGGCACCTGCGGGTCGACCGTCGCCAGCGGGCCGTGTAGCAGATCGGCACCCGAAAATGCCTGCGCGGAAAGGTAAGACGTCTCCATCAGCTTGAGTGCGGCCTCGCGGGCGGTGGGGTAGGAGTAGCCGCGGGCGGTGGTGATGAGCCGTTGCGCGAACCGGTACCGCTGCGCGACCTCACGCACCAGCTCGCCGGAGGAGAGCACCTGCTCGCCGAGATCAGGCAGTGCCTCGACATCACCGGCACGGCCGCCGAGCAGCAGTTGCAGCGCAAGCAACTCTGCGGTGTAGGACTTGGTCGCGGCCACCGATTTTTCGGCTCCGGCGAGCACATCGATGTGGATCGCCGCTGCCGAAGCGAGGTCCGAGGCCGGATTGTTGGTGACGGCCACGGTCAGCGCACCGCTGTCGCGGGCCACCTCTACCGAACGCACCAGGTCCGGCGAGCCACCGGATTGGCTCACCGCGACGTAGAGCACGTCGCGCAGGTTGGGTTGGGCGCCGTAGACCGTCATGGTCGACGGCGAGACCAGGCCTGCGGGTAGCCCGTGGTTGATCTCCACCAGGTATTTCGCGTACAGCGCGGCATGGTCGCTGGTGCCGCGCGCCACGAACAGGGCGAATCGTGGTGCGGCCGCCGCGATCTGGGCGGCAGCGGCGCGGATGGGCTCCCGGCCGTCGTCAAGCAGCCGGCGCCAGACCTGCGGCTGTTCGGCGATTTCGGCGGCCATCAGGTGACCGGGCGACGTTTGATCGGGGCTCACTTGTTCTCCTTGTCGGGCTCACGATCCATTAGTAGTCGCTGGCACACTCGCTGTACCGGTTCCGCTTCATCGCGCGGGCCTGAGTGGGCCGGACACACCTCGTTGATGGCCAGCCCCGGAGAAACCCGGATGACAGCAGTGCGAAAATTGGAGCCATCATGAGCAACAGCGGTGCAGGCGCGGACAAGCGCGTCGTCTTTTCCGGGGCACAGCCCACGTCCGACTCGCTTCACCTGGGCAATGCCCTGGGCGCGGTGCAGAACTGGGCCCACCTGCAGGACGGCTACGACGCGTTCTTTTGTGTCGTCGACCTGCATGCCATCACCGTCCCTCAGGACCCCGAGACGCTTCGTCGCCGGACGCTGGTGACCGCGGCGCAGTACCTGGCGCTCGGCATCGACCCCGCCCGCAGCACGGTGTTCGTGCAGAGCCACGTCGCCGAACACACCCAGCTGGCCTGGTTGCTGGGCTGTTTCACCGGCTTCGGCCAGGCGTCGCGCATGACGCAGTTCAAGGACAAGTCGCAGAAGCAGGGCGCCGACGCCACCACGATCGGCCTGTTCACCTATCCGGTGCTCATGGCCGCCGACATCCTGCTCTACGACACCGACCTGGTGCCCGTCGGTGAGGACCAGCGTCAGCACCTGGAACTGGCCCGCGACCTCGCCCAGCGGTTCAACGCGCGGTTCCCCGACACCTTCGTGGTGCCCGAGGCCATGATCCCCAAGGCCACTGCCAAGATCTACGACCTGCAGGACCCGACCGCGAAGATGAGCAAATCGGCGGCCACCGACGCCGGGCTGATCAACTTGCTCGACGATCCGGCCAAGAGCGCCAAGAAGATTCGCTCGGCCGTGACCGACAGTGAGCGCGAGATCCGATTCGACACCGAGGCCAAGCCGGGTATCTCCAACCTGCTGACCATCCAGTCGGCGGTGACCGGCACCGCCATCGACACGCTGGTGGCCGGGTACGAGGGGCGCGGCTACGGCGACCTGAAGAAGGAAACCGCCGAAGCCGTCGTCGAGTACGTCACCCCGATCAAGAACCGGGTCGACGAGCTGCTGGCCGACCCGGCCGAACTGGAGTCGGTGCTGGCCGCCGGCGCCGAGCGCGCCGAGCAGGTGGCGTTCAAGACGCTGCAGCGCGTCAACGACCGCCTGGGCTTCCTGCCGCGGCTGCGCTGACGTTGCGGACGCCGCGCCAGGACACTGGTGGCGTCGCGCACTAGGCTTTCCGGCAAACAAGGGGGTTTGCCAGAAATGACCGACTCGGACCAGCCGGGCCTGCTCGACCGACTGCGCCAGCGGCACCCGTGGCTGGATCGGATCATGCGGGCCCAGGACCGCTACCAGGACTGCAACGGCGACTTCTATGCCGCGGGCATCACCTACTTCACGGTGTTCGCGCTGTTCCCGCTGCTCATGGTCGGTTTTGCCGCCGGCGGCTTCGTGCTGGCCTCGCGCCCTGACCTGCTGGCCGAGCTCGAGGTGCACATCCGGTCGGCGGTCTCCGGTGACTTCGGCAATCAGCTGGTCGGGTTGATGGATTCCGCGGTGAAATCGCGCACCTCGGTCGGTGTCATCGGTCTCGCGACCGCGGCCTGGGCCGGTCTTGGCTGGATGGCCAACCTGCGCAAGGCCCTCACCGAGATGTGGGAGCAGCGGAGCGAACCCGACGGCTGGGTGGGTACCAAGCTGTCGGACCTGCTGGCGTTGGTCTCGGCGTTCGTGGCGATCGTCCTCACCATCGGTCTGACCGCTGTGGGCGATACCGGGTTGATGACGACGGTCCTGCACTGGTTCGGCGTCGGGCATGTGCCGGGCCTCGGCGTGCTGCTGCGGGTGGCGTCGTTGGCGGTGTCGTTCCTTGTGGCGTGGTTGATGTTCACCTGGATCATCGCCCGGCTGCCCCGCGAGAAGGTCAGCTTCCGCAGCTCGGCCCGCGCTGCCCTGATCGCCGCGGTCGGCTTCGAACTCTTCAAGCAGGTGGGGTCGATCTACCTGCGGACCGTCATGCACGGGCCGGCGGGCGCGACGTTCGGTCCGGTGCTGGGTCTGATGGTGTTCGCCTATGTCACCGCGCGGCTGATCCTGTTCTCGACGGCGTGGGCGGCGACGTCCGCGGACACGTTGGCACTGGTTCCGGTGGCCCCGCCAGGGCCGACCACGATCGTCACTCGATACCGCGAACGCGACGGTGTCGACGCTAGCAGCGTCGCGGTCGGTGCGGCCGTGGGTCTGCTTGGTGGGCTTGGTCTTTCGCGGTTGACCCGACGCCGGTAGGTGCTCAGCGCCGTAGCGGGTTTGTGGCGATGAACTGCTCGGGCTTGTGTTCTGAGGCCCAGCGTTGCCAGCGCTCCCAGGCGTCCACCGAGCGTCGTTGCCAGGCCGCATCGACTGCCGGGCTGACCCGACGGGCGATCTCCAACATGGTGATGAACGGCGCTCGGGCCAGTAGCAGCGTCAACCCCAGCCATGGCGACGGCAGTCGGTATTGCTTGCGGTTCCAGGGCAGCATGAACAGGCGGGTGTAGCCGGACTGGATGTGCAGATGCAGTTTGGCGCGCCACCGCTGCAGCCCGGTCTGGTCCTGGCGGGGCGCGAAGGACGGGACGAACGACTCCACCAGTTCAGTACCGGCCGCGCCGGAGTCATGCGACCGGGTGGCGTCGAACAGATACAGCATCCGCACACCGTCGGCGACGGTCTTGGGGAACACTTCGGACTGCACCCCGACCAGGTGGCCGAGGTAGCGGTTGAAATGCATGGCCGCGCGGATTTCCTGCGGCGACGTGAGGTAACCCAGCGAGTACAGACCCAGCGCGGGGCCGACACTGCCGCCGAGCAGGGTCAGCATCATCTCGGCCTGGCTGATCGGCAGTCCCCAACGGGCGCTGTCCCATTCGGCGTTTTCCGCTACCCGAAGGCGGACGCTGACGTGCATCACCCGGACCTGCATCGAGATGCGTCGGCCCAGCGATCCCGGGGTGAGTGCCGCACCGGGCCGGCACACCTCGATCCACCACCGGGTGGTCTCCAGATAGCGGTTCAGTGCTGATGCGCCGGCGTAGCCACCCGAGAGCGACAGCGGTACGGCCAACGAGCCCTCGGTATAGGTGTCGAGGGTGCCCGCATTGCCGATGGCGCCCAACGTGTAGCCCCAGCGGCGCCAGACTGCGGCGCCCTGCTCGATCAGTTCCGGGTCCACCCAGTCGGGGATCACTTCGAATTCGGCGAAGAGTTGCCGCATGGAATCCGGCGCGTCCGGCACCTGATCGATGCCGAGATCGAGCGCCTTGTTCAACAGCGCCCGGGATTGTTCGGGCCCGAGATCGCCCAGGAAGGTCTCGTCGACGAACCGCTCGGCGACGGGGTCGCCGGTGGTGAGCAGACGGGTGTAACCGTCGACGATCTCGTCGTCGGGGAACAGGTCGAAACGGGTGATTCGCTTGAGCGCGTTGCGAATCCGGGCGTGCGGGCCGGCCTCGCGTGCCTCCGGCCACCGGAATGCTGATGGTGCAGGCACGGTCCTCCTGTCGAGAGCTGCCGGGGTGGTGCGGTTCAGTGCAACGTAGCACCCGGTTGACGCCCGTCAAGTTTGTGATGGCCGTTTCGGCACTCGATTCGGCGGCCGCCCGTTGCTCATCAATGGTGTATATGCAACAATGACGGCATGGTCCAATCTGCCGTCGATGAGGTCGCCAGTAATTGCCTGGCGGTTCGCGTCCGGCTACTCGGCCGGGCGGTGACGAGCCTGTACGACCATGCCCTTGAAGGGCATGGCGTCAGCATCGCTCAAGTCAATCTCATGGCGGCACTGGGGAAGGCGGGTCCCTGCTCGCCGGCGCGTATCGGCGAGGTGCTGCAGCTGGAACGGTCGACCGTCAGTCGCAACCTGGGTCTGTTGATGAAGCACGGCTGGGTGGAGGCGGTATCCGCGAATGCCAAGGGGGTGCGTGAGGTTGCGCTGACGTTATCGGGCCGCAAGAAGATCGAGGCCGTGATGCCGGAATGGCGACGGGCGCAGCAGGAGGCTGCCGAGCTCTTGGGATCCGGCGGCGTCAAGGCGGTCCGAACTCTCGCCGTCAACGTCGTTCGGTCGCTCGGCGACTAGAAAATCACCGGGTCGGCTTCTACTGATCCCTAAATGTTGTATATACACCAAATGGAGGAGCTGTTATGTCACATCCCACGTCGAGGATCTTCATGATCGGCGCGACCGGCGCCCAGGGCATCCCCGTCGCCCGCGCTCTCGTGGCCGACGGGAAGTACTCTGTCCGATTTCTCACTCGCGATGCCACGAGTGCGCGAGCAGAAACGTTGCTCGAACTGCCAAACGTCTCGGCGCTCGTAGGCACATTCACCGACGAGGCGGCGCTGCGAGAGGGCTTTCGCGGATGCGACGGCGCGTTCGTCAACATCGACGGATTCAACACCGGTGAGAAGACCGAGATGTATTGGGCCATGCGCGCCTACGAGATCGCTGTCGAGGAGGGTGTCAGGTTCTTCGTATACGGAAACCTTGACTACGGGCTCAAGAAGGCCGGTTACAACTCCAAGTACCGCGTCGGGCACTACGACGGCAAGGGGCGCATAGCTGAATGGATCCTGCTGCAAAATCAGGAGAATTCGGCTCGGATGGGCGCCGCCATCTTCACGACGGGGCCGTACATCGAGATGACGATCTCGCCCCTGACCCCCATGGCGCCCAGCGTGGAGGGCGGCGTCGTCACCTGGCGGGTGCCTCTCGGCGATGGCGCGGTGCCCCATGTCTCGCTCGAGGATTGCGGTTACTACGTCCGCTGGCTCTTCGACAACACCGACCGTTCCAATGGCATGGACCTCGAGGTGGCCGTGGACCACATCGCGTATCACGAGCTTGCCCGGGCGTTCGAAACAGTTACCGGGCATCCCGCGCAATATGTCGACACGGACATGGACGCCTACTGGCGGGGGCCGCTCGGCCACGTCGCTGGTAGTCCTACCGGATACAACGCAGACCCGAATGACCCGAGCACCATGACAATTCGCGATAACTTCACCGGGTTCTGGCACCTGTGGAAAGACGGCATCATCAAGCGCGACTACGCACTGCTGGACGAAATCCACCCGAACCGGATCCGCACCGCCGTGCAGTGGTTCAGACGCGAGGACGAACTCGGTAGAGCGGCCGGGAAGGGCGGCCTCTGGGAGCGTGTCCAGCCGGAAAGCTGGACACGGGACTCGGCTGTTTTGAAGAGCCTCCAAGACTTGCGTAGCGGAAAGCCCTGATCAGCTCTGGTCGTGAGCCGATCGCCGGCGCGTCAGCGCCATGATCGACCAGTAGCTCGAATGTCCTTGTCCGGCAAGCACGCCCACGCTCAACAGCGCCATGATCGGATATTGGGCGATGAGCTGATCCGAACTCCAGTAGACCGCGAGCAATCCCGCCGATGCGACGGCGGACAGCGTCGAGAACACGCCCAGTACCAGGACCAGTCCCAGCGCGACCTCGGTGAGCGGAGTCATGATGCCGGCGAGGTCGGCCGTCGGCCGCAGGAGGTGTTCGGCCACGAAGCGAAAGTATTCCGGCACACGAGAATTCGCCGACGCGCCGTCGACGACTAGCAGGATGTCCGCGCGCCCGAAGTGGGCCCGGAACTTGACGTAGCCCTCGTGGAGCCACAGCAGGCCCAGCCCGACCCGGACCGCGCCGAAGAGAATCGACGCGGCCAGGTCGGCGCGGTCGCGCGTGGTGAGTGCGCGGGTGGTCATCAGATCGGACATCACATGAGTGAGGCAGCGCCGAAGACTGCCTTCGCCTTGTCGCAGTGGATGACGACGGTGGTGTAGCCCATCGTGTCGATGCCGGTCAGCGAGAACGACTGCGTCGCCTGGTCGAACTTGATGGCGGAGATCTGCTTACCTGCCGCGACGTCGGACTCGGCGGACCCCTTCGTGAGGTACACGTGCAGGTCTGGGCCCTCATCCGAGGAGAAGTCGGTGAACTCGAGATTCGAGCCGGTGATCGTCGCCGTGCCGCCGACGTGCTTGCCGTTCAGTCCGGTGAAGTGGCCCATGCGCGCGGCGGCGCTCGCGGTGCTCATCGCGGAGGTCATGGCAGAGGTCATCGCGGAACTGGCGGGGCTGGCAGAACCAGCCGACTTCATCTCATTCGCGCCGCACGCGGTGAGCGTCAGAGCGAACACCGCAGCTGCTGTCGCTGCGATCGGCTTGATGACCATGTGGAACTCCTTCGAGCGTCGTGGGGTGTCGATCACCCCATCTCCGATGAAGTTAGGGACTGGCCGCCGCGCGTTCGACAAAGATTTCAGAACCGTAAGAAACGGCCCGATGCCCGGCCGGCTGTCTAGGCTCAGCACCATGAGAGGTGCGATATGGATGCGCCCGTGAACTCCGACGACGGCGGCGGAGCGCACGTCGTGCTGGTCGAAGACGACCAGCGGGTGCGGACCGCGGTGGCGGCGTACCTGCGCGCCAAAGGTTTTCGGATCGACGAGTACTCCGACGGGGAAACCGCGCGGGACGCGGTGCAGCGCTCGACGCCCGACGTGCTCGTGCTCGACCGCATGCTGCCCGGGCTGTCCGGCGACGACCTGCTGCGCGAGATTCGCACCCGCTCCGACGTCCCGGTGATCATGCTGACCGCACTCGGTGCGAGCGGGCACCGGATCGACGGTCTCGAACTCGGCGCCGACGACTACCTGGCCAAGCCGTTCGCGCTGCGCGAGCTACAACTGCGTATCTCGAAACTGTTGCGGCACAGGGTCTCCCACCAATCGCCGCTCGCCCCGTTCGTGGTCGGCCGGTTCCGGATCGACCCGACGATGCGCCGGATCACCTGCGGCAGTACCGATGTCGACCTGACCGGACGTGAATACGAACTCCTGCTGTTCCTCCTCAAGAACCCTGATCGCGTGATTGCGCGCGACGAGATGCTGCGCGAAGTGTGGGGCTGGAGTGCAGGCGACGCGTCGACGGTGACCGTGCACATCCGGCGGTTGCGCGAGAAGATCGAAGCGGACCCGCGGGCTCCCGTCTACCTGCGCACAGAGTGGGGCACGGGGTACCGATTCACGCCGTCGGGGAAGTCGTCATGATCCTCGGCGCGGTGGACCTCGTCGTCATCGCGGTCACGGCCCTCATCTGTACCTCGGTGGCCACCGGGGCGGCCGTCCTCGTCATGCAGCTCAATCGGCGCGGATCCATCGGCACGCACGTGACGGCGCTGATCTGCGCGACGATCGTCGCCATCGTCGCCTCCACCGTGGCGATTTCGATCGAGATGTACCTGTCATCGCACGATCTCCAGGTGCTGCTGTCGGTGATCGCCATCTCCGCGCTGATGGCCGGCCTCGCCGCCTGGTTCATGCTGAGCCGGCTACGACGGTCACTGGCTGGGCTGCAACGCGCGGCCCAGCAGATCGGCAGCGGCGAAGTCGTCACGGCGGACGTCGACGGCTCCCGGGAATTCGCCGAACTGTCCAGCCAACTCGCGCAGTCATCCGCGCAGCTGGCCGCCGCCCGCGCCGAAGTCGAGCAGCTCGATGCGTCACGTCGTCAGCTGGTGGCCTGGGTGTCACACGATCTGCGGACACCGCTGGCCGGGATGCGGGCGATGGCCGAAGCACTCGAGGAAGGTGTGGTCGACGAGCCGGCGGACTACATCCGGCAGATCCGCGATCAGGTGGACGCGGTCAACGGCATGGTCGACGGGCTGTTCGAGTTGTCCAAGATTCAGAGCGGCATGCTCAAGCTCAGCAAGGAGCCGGTGGTGCTGCTGGACCTGGTGTCCGACGTGGTGTCGGACATGCGCGCCCTCGCGGCCACCCGCGGTATCGCCATCATTCACGCGGAAATGACCGACCAGGTGCTGTACGCCGATCCCGGCGAACTGTCCCGGGTGGTGGCGAACCTGCTGGTCAACAGCATTCGACACGCGCCGGAGAACTCCGAGATTCAGGTCTCCGCCCACCACCTCGAAGGAGACCGGATCGTCCTCACGGTGCTGGACCAGGGCCCCGGCGTGCAGTCGCACGACCTCGGTCGCATGTTCGACATGGGCTGGCGCGGCTCTGTGGCCCGGACCCCAGAGGCCGACGGCTCGGGCGGCGGAATCGGTTTGGCCATCGTGCGGGGCATCGTCGAGGCACACGGCGGGCAGGTTTCCGCCGCCCACGTGCCCGGCGGATTCCGGCTCGATGTGACGCTGCCGACGACCTGATTGTCAGGCGCCGACTGGACCCGTGGTCAGTACCCGCGGACCGAGTTGATGCGCCAGCTCCAGCGCGAGTTCCATGGCCAACCGGCGTTCACCCGGCTGGTAGCCCAGCAGTTCGGTTGCGCGGGCCACCCGCTGCAGGACGGTATTGCGATGCGTATGCAGGCGCGTTGCCGCTCGGGGCGCGTTCTCGGCCTCGTCGAGGAACACCCGCAAGGTTTCGCGCAGGCGGGCCGCCGCCGATGTGTCCTCGGCGAGGGGACCCAGCGTCGCGGCGACGAATTCGGCTGCGCGGTTGGTGTTTTGGGCCGCCAACGCCGTGACCTCGAGGTCACGGAAGAGGGCGACCCGGGCGCCGCCGGGGTGCCCGGCGAGCAGACTCTGGATCGACAGCGCTGCCTCGTGTGAGCGGCGAAATCCGGTGATGCCCGGCCGCGTCGGACCCACGGCGACGCGAATGTGGTTCTGCGCCTGCTCGATTGCCTCCGGTAACGTGTCGAGAGCCGGTTCGGAGCTGCTGCCCAGCCACGCCCACAACGTCGATGGGCCGACGGACAACGTCAACGGCGGCCGGGTGCCCGCGGCCCGCGCCAATGCCGTTGCGGCGGATTCGAGTGCGCCCTGCACATCTCCGTGCGGCGGCGTCCACAGCACCAGCGCGGTGTGGCGCTGACGTAGGTCGTAGCCCAGGCGTTCACCGGCCCGTGTCGTGTCGATGGCGGCCCCGTCGAGGATCAGCCGGATCGTCTCGGCCCGGCGGGCTATCGCGCCGCCGAGCACCTCCTCGCGTTCCCGCTGCGCCGCGATGACGACGCACCCGAGCACGTGATCGACGTAAGCGAACAACCGTTGTGACGACGCCTCCAGTAGTTCCAGCAGGAGCGGACCGACAGGCACCAGCCGGGTCGCATGAGCCATGTAGCGGCGCCACGCCACGTTCTGCCCGCGCCGGTAGGACTGGAACAGCACATCGAGGTCCAGCCCGCGCCGTGCGATGGTCCGGGCGACATCGAGTGCCTCGGGCGGGATGTCGATGGGCGCCATCTTGGCCTCGCGGCGCGCGAATGTCGACAGCACTCGCGCGGCGTTGGCGCGGTTACTGGCCGAGGTGTCCGCCAACACGGCCGCATCGGAACCAGCGGCGGGGGAGAGCTCGATCTCGGCGGCGTCCATCTCGGCGACCAGGTCGTCGAGCTCTGCCAGCATCAGTTCGGCGACGTCACCCATGAGGTTGATGACCTCGGGCGATGGTGTCTCAACAGCCATCAACGAAGTATGCGCCCGCACATATCGCAAGGCGAGTACTGGGCCGTCGCACCTGTCACGTGTCCGGCGGCGTCCATAGCGTGAGTGCCGTCACAGGAAGCCGTCCACCCGTCAGGAGCCACACAGTGTCAGTCACCTCAGCTACCTCAGCGCAGCGGTCAGCGACGCGGGATGTCGACGTATTGATCATCGGCGCCGGCATCTCCGGCATCGGCGCGGCGTACCACCTGAAGGCGAACCGCCCGGGCACGTCGTTCCTGGTCCTGGAGGGGAGGGACGCCATCGGCGGCACCTGGAGCCTGCACAAATACCCGGGCATCCGCTCCGACTCCGACATGCCCACTTTCGGGTTCGGCTTCAAACCCTGGACGCACCGCAAGTCGATCGCCGACGGCCACATCATCCTGGACTACCTGCAGCAGGCCGTCGACGAGAACGGGCTCGACGAGCACATCCGGTTCGGCCAGCGGGTGCAGAACGCGAACTTCGATACAGACACCGGACGGTGGACCGTCACCACCACGAGCGGCGGGGAGACGACGGCGTTCACCGGTCGCTTCCTGTTCCTGGGCACCGGGTACTACGACTATGAGAAGCCGTTCATGCCGGACTTTCCCGGCAAGGACGACTTCGCGGGCCCGGTGATCCACCCGCAGCTCTGGCCGGAGGACCTGGACTACGCCGGCAAGAAGGTCGTCGTGATCGGCAGTGGTGCAACGGCGGTCACCCTGATCCCGTCGATGGTGGACAAGGCCGGCCACATCACCATGCTGCAGCGGTCCCCGAGTTACGTGTTGTCGGTACCGGCAGCTGATCCGATCACCAACGCGCTGAACACGGTGCTGGGCCATGAGCGCGCGTACCCGATCGTGCGGCGGAAGAACATCGCGACGGCTCGCGGGCTGTTCAAGCTCTGCCAGAAGTACCCGGCCGTGATGCGAAAGCTGTTGATCGCCAACGTTGCCCGACAGTTGCCCAAGGGCTTCGACGTCGACACGCACTTCACGCCGCGGTACAACCCGTGGGAGCAGCGCCTGGCCATGGTGCCCGACGGCGACCTGTTCAAAGCGGTCAAGTCTGGCAAGGCGTCGGTGGTCACCGACCAGATCGAGCGGTTCACCAAGCGCGGCATCGTGTTGCAGTCCGGCCAGGAGCTGGAGGCCGACATCATTGTCACCGCAACGGGTTTGAACATGTCGCTCTTCGGAAAGATCGCGTTGAGCGTCGACGGTCAGGTGCTCAACATGCCGGATCACACGGTGTACAAGGCCATGATGGTTTCCGACGTGCCGAACATGGCATTCGCGATGGGCTACACCAACATCGCCTGGACGCTGAAGGTCGATCTGGTCTGTGAGCACTTCTGCCGGCTGCTGGACCATATGGACACCCACGGACACGACGTCGTCGTCCCGGTGCCGGAGAACCCCGACATGGAGCGCGGCCTGCTGATGGACCTGTCGTCGGGCTATGTCCAGCGTGGCATTGCGCAGTTCCCCCGGGGCGGGGACAGCGGTTCGTGGTTGTTCAAGCACGCGTACGAGATGGATGCCGAGCGGCTGCGCAGTGGCCCCGTCGAGGACCCCGGCCTGCGGTTCTCGTCGGTCAAGACCGTCGCGTACGCCTCGTAGGGAGATAGCGTCATGAAACAGCTCTACTTCTACAGTCACGGAGTGCGGTGCGCCGCTTGGCATCTGCCCGCTGCCACCGATGCGCTGGCCGGTGAGTCCGGCCGGCCGTGTGTGGTGATGGCGCACGGCTTCAGCGGCACGAAGGACACCGCGCTGCTCAGCTTCGCCGAGCCCTTCGCCGCTGCGGGTCTCGACGTCTTGGTGTTCGACTACCGGGGCTTCGGTGAGTCCGAAGGCGTTCCCCGGCAGTATGTTTCGATCGGCCGGCAGCGGCAGGACTACCACGCCGCCATCGCTGCGGCGCGGCAGCTGCCCGGCGTGGACCCGGATCGGATCGTGCTGTGGGGCACCTCCTACGCCGGCGGTCACGTCATCGCCGTGGCCGCCCGGGACCAGCGCATCGCGGCCGTCATCTCCATGAATCCCGCGGTCGACGGCCTGGCCACGCTGGCCCACCTGGTCCGCACCTGCGGCGCCGGCTATCTGATGCGCGCCAGCACGAATGCCGTGCGGGACATGGTTGGCAGCGCACTCGGGCGACCATCGCACATGGTGCCGGTGGTGGGGAAGCCCGGATCGCACGCGGTGATCGCGACGTCGGGTTCCGCAGAAGCCTGGCTCCCTCTGGCCGGGGCGACGTGGCGCAACGAGGTCCGCGGGCGGCACGCGCTCGGAGTCGCGTTCAACCGCCCGATCACGAAAGCCGGGAAGTTGACGTGCCCGATCCTGGTACAGCCCGGCACCGACGACCGCATCGCGCCGGCGGCAGCGGCCCGAAAGGCGGCTCGTCGCGCCGGCTACTGGGCGCAGCTGCGCGAGTACCCCGCAGACCATCTCGACTTCTACGACGGTCCGTGGCAACAGCGGGCTTTGGCCGATCAGCTCGACTTCCTCAAGCGCGATCTGGCGCCAGTGCAGGGACATCAGCACGGCCACCCGCTCGAAACCCACTCAGCCTGAAAGGAATTCCCCCATGAAGACCACTGCAGCCGTACTGCTGGAGCCGGGCAAGCCCTTCGAGATCATGGAACTCGAGCTCGACGGACCCGGGCCGGGTGAGGTGTTGATCAACTACACCGCCGCGGGACTGTGTCACTCCGACCTGCACCTGTCCGACGGTGATCTGCCACCCCGCTATCCCATCGTCGGTGGGCACGAGGGCGCCGGCATCATCGAGGACGTCGGCCCCGGCGTCACCAAGGTCAAGCCCGGCGACCACGTCGTGTGTAGCTTCATTCCGAGCTGTGGCCATTGCCGGTACTGCTCGACCGGTCGGCAGGCCCTCTGCGACATGGGCGCCACCATTCTCGAGGGCTCCATGCCCGACGGCTCGTTCCGATTCCACCAGGGCGGTACGGATTTCGGCGCCATGTGCATGCTGGGCACGTTCGCCAAGAAGGCCACCATCTCGCAGTACTCGGTGGTCAAGGTCGACGACTGGCTGCCGCTGGAGACCGCGGTCCTGGTGGGCTGCGGCGTCCCGACCGGATGGGGCGGTGCCACCTATGCGGGCAACGTGCGGCCGGGCGACATCACCGTCGTGTACGGCATCGGCGGCATCGGCATCAACGCCGTCCAGGGTGCCGCGCACGCCGGCGCGAAATACATTGTGGCCGTGGACCCGGTGGCGTTCAAACGCGATACTGCGCTGAAATTCGGTGCGACACATGTGTTTGCGAGCGCCGAGGCCGCGGCCGAGAAGATCAACGAACTGTCCTGGGGACAAGGCGCCGACCAGGCCATCATCTGCGTCGGAACAGTCGACGAGGACGTCGTCACATCCGCATTCCACGCCATCGGCAAGGGCGGGACGGTCGTCGTCATCGGTATGGCCAACCCCGAGAAGCTGACGATTCATGTCTCGGGCCTGGAACTGACCCTGTTCGAGAAGACCATTCGCGGCTCGTTGTTCGGCTCGGCCAACCCGCAGTACGACATCATCCGGCTGCTCCGGCTCTACAACGACGGCCAGCTCCAGCTCGACGACCTGGTGACCACGAAGTACACCCTCGAAGAGGTCAACCAGGGCTACCAGGACCTCCGAGAAGGCAAGAACATTCGCGGGATCATCGTGCACTGACCATTCCTGCAGGTAGGTTGCCATTGTGATCCCGCAATGGCAGATCGGACCGGTGCAGGTGCCGGTACACGGTTTGTTCGTGGGGCTGGGCGTGCTGGCTGCCGTGCTCGTGTTCGTCCACGAGGCGCGTCGCCGCGGCGCGGTGAACGAACAGTCGCTGGTGGCCGTCACCGGCGCCCTCGTCGGCGGGGCGATCGGGATGCGCCTGTCGGGCCTGACGCGCCACCTCGATTTCAGTGCCAACCCCACCGTCGAGCAGGCGTGGGAGTACGGCTCCAAGAGCATCCTCGGCGGGCTGCTCGGCGCCTACGTGGGCGTGCTGATCGCCAAACGCCTCGGCGGGTATCGCGGCAAGACCGGCGACCTGTTCGCGCCGGCGGTCGCCTTGGGGATGGCGATCGGCAGAATCGGCTGCCTGCTGACCGAGGCGCCCGGACGCCCGACGACGCTGCCGTGGGGTGTGCACGCCCCGGCGAGCACCCCCGAATGTCCGGGCTGCCTGGCCGGGCTGGCCATGCATCCGTCGTTTGCGTACGAAATCGTGTTCCAGTTGGCGGCTTTCGCCGTGCTCATGTGGCTGCGGCCCCGCATCACCCATCCCGGCGAGTTGTTCGTCATCTACGTGGCGGCCTACGCGGTGTTCCGTTTCTTCGTGGAGTTCGTGCGTGCCAACGAGACGGTGTGGCTGGATCTCACCCGGCCCCAATGGTTCTTGCTGCCGTCCTTGGCGCTCTTGGGTTTTCGGGTATGGCGTGGCTATCGCCGTGGCTACTACCGGATTTCGTCTGCAGACAGGGAGGACGACCGTGTCCCAGCCGCCAATTGAGTATCCCGACGATGAGCCCGGCGATGGCGTTCCGCCCGGTCAGAATCCGCAGTACCCCCAGTACCCGCAATACCCCCAGTATCCGCCGCAGTACCCGCAATACCCGCCGCCGTATCCGCAGTACGGCTATCCGCCGCCGAAGCCCAACGCGGTGTCGGTCGGCGCCGCGATCGGCGGGGTTTTCATGTTTCCGGTGCTGAACTTCGGTATCGGGATCGTCACGGTGATGCTTTCGGACCAGGGGAAGATGACGGTCGGGTTGGGCGCCGCGCTGCTGGCTCTGGTCACTTTCGGTGCTGGGTTTGCGCTGTGGAAGTCGGGCAGCCCGGTGCCCAAAGGGCTCGGTCTCGGCTTGATGATCGGCTGGGCGCTCACCTCGATCCTGACTGTCGGCTTCTGCACCGGCCTGAACCCCACGATGTACACATGACGTCGGGGATGGGGCTGCGCGGTGACCGGATACTGCGCTACGTGACGGCGTACTGTCCGCGTTGCCACCACGAGGTGCCGGAACGGCCGCTGGCCGACGTCGCGCGCCTGGCCGGCCGGCTGGTCGAGCGTGACGAACGGGTGTGGCTGGAGCGAGGCTGCCCGACGCATGGACTGGTGAGCACGCTGTACGACGAGAGCCCCGAGATTCTGTCGTATCTGGAGGAGTGGACCGCACCGACCAAGTCGCATACCCCTGATGTGGCAGGCAATTTCGATCCGATCCCATCCGCATATCTGCGCGGGTTACCGGAGATGCAGACCCAGCACACCTGCATTCTGCTCGAAGACATCGCCGAGGCCTGCAATCTGCGGTGCCCCACCTGCTTCACCGATTCGTCTCCCGATCTGCGCAATGTGGTTCCGGTGGCCGAGGTGCTCGCGAACATCGACCAACGGCTGGCCCGCGAGAACGGGCGGCTGGATGTGCTGATGCTCTCGGGCGGAGAACCCACCCTGCATCCCGACCTGGCCGAGTTGCTCGACGAACTGACCAGCCGGCCCATCACGCGAATTCTGATCAACACCAACGGGGTTCGGATCGCCACCGACGACAGCCTGCTGGAGCTGATCAGCTCACATCGGCAGCGGGTCGAGGTGTATCTGCAGTACGACGGGCTGTCCGAGACGGCCCACCGGCACCATCGCGGAGGTGACCTCCGGAGGCTGAAAAAGCAGGTTTTGCAGCGGCTTTCGGAACACCAGATCTTCACGACATTGGTGATGGCCGCCGCGTTGGGTGTCAACGACAACGAGATCGGCGACATGGTCCAGCTGGCGCTCGATACCCCGTATGTCGGCGGCATCACCATCCAGCCGCAGTTCGGCTCGGGGCGCTCGGGGAGCCTGGACGCGCTCGATCGGCTGACCCACACCGGCGTGCTGAGCCGGCTCGGCCCGCAGACCGATGGCCTGGTGACCTGGCGTGACCTCACCGCGCTGCCCTGCTCGCACCCGCACTGCTGCTCGGTCGGCTACGTGTTGCGCGACGACTCCGGGCAATGGCGGTCGCTGGTCTCGCTGATCGGCCACGACGTCCTCAAGGACCGACTCGGTTTGGTGTCCAACAGAATTGCCGACAGCGAGCTGCCGCACGAACTGCAACTCGCGGTACGGGAATCGCTACTGGGCCTGTTGTCCGAGCAGTCGTCGCTGTCGCACCCCGGAATCGGCGATGTGTGGCGAACCATCTGCCAGAACTGCGATCTGGGCATGCCGACCCTGCTGGCCCTCGCCTCATCGGCGCTGCCCGGCGGGAAGAACCGGGTGCGGAAGCTGTTGGGGGAGAGGGTGGTTCGCATCACCGTCAAGCCGTTCATGGACATCTCGACCATGATCGAGGAGCGTCTGGTGCAGTGCTGCGTACACGTCGGAACCCGCTCCAGCCAGGACCAGTGCGCGCCGTTCTGCGCGGTGCAGGCATGGCCTGCCCTTGGGAGACAACGGATGTCCATCGCAGCGGGTCGCGACTTGGGACGGGCACTGCCGCTCACTGTGGTGTGAGGGCTCGGCACGCCAACGTTGGTGCTGTGCAGTGTTCGCGGTCCTGACCACAGGGTGATTTTTCGGCCGGATTTTCGCCGTGCGGTCAGGCTCGTGGAGTCGGGGCCATCGAAACCAATTGACCTTGAAGCTACGCACGTGGCTACTCGGAAAAGCTCGCCGTGACTACCGGGTCAACGCGAGAAGGGGGCTCCGCCCACCGCCGCCCATACCCCGCGCCTCGCGACCGCGCGAACCCGCAATTGCGAATCCAGCACCACGAGATCGGCGGACGCGCCGGGCGCGAGCACGCCGACGTCGCTGAAACCCAGCGTGCGCGCAGGGGTCGTCGCTGTCATCGCCACTGCGTGCCGATACGCAGAATCCGAGGCGGACTCCAAACCTGTTGCCGCTGTGCGGAACAGGGCGTCCATGGTCGCAGTGCTGCCCGCGATGGTGGCCCGCTCGCGCAGCCGTGCCACCGACCCGCTGACCTCGACATCGAGCCCGCCCAGTCGGTATGACCCGTCGGGCATGCCGGCGGCCGCCATCGCGTCGGTGATGAGCGCTACCCGCTCCGAACCCGCGGTGATCGCGACCTGATGCACCAGCGCCGGGTGCAGATGCACCCCGTCGGCGATGAGTTCCACCGTCACCCGGGCTTCCTCCAGCAGCGCCAGTGCCGGGCCCGGATCGCGGTGGTGCAGCGGGCGCATGCCATTGAACACGTGCGTGCCGACAGTGGCGCCCAGTTGCAGTGCCCGCTTGGTCTCCTCGTAGCTGGCGTCGGTATGGCCCACGGCCACAATGACTCCCGCGTCGACGAATCGTTCGATCGCGACGTCGGCACCCGGCAGTTCCGGAGCGATCGTCACCATCCGGATGGCCCCGTCGGCCGCGGCGAGCAAGCTGTCGATCTCGGCGGGGTCGGGGTCACGCAATTGCGTCATGTCGTGTGCGCCGCAGCGAGCGGAACTCAGCCACGGACCTTCCAGATGGATCCCGGCGACGATGCCGGCGCGTACTGCGTCGGCCAGGGTCTGAACCTGCGCCAGCAGTACTTCCGGAGCCGCGGTGACCAAGCTGGCCAGGGTGGTGGTGGTCCCGTGGGCGCGGTGAAATTCGGCGGCCCGCGCTACTTCGTCGGGATCGTCGGTGGTGTAGGAAAACCCGCCGCCGCCGTGCACATGCATGTCCACGAAGCCCGGGACCACAACGCCTTCGGGGAAGTCGACGTCGACGCTGCGCGGTGCGGTGCCGCTACCGCACCCCAGAATTCGGTCGCCGCTGATCTCCAACCACCCGGGCCTGCACACAGCGTCGAGCGCCGAGCCTCCCAAAACAACGGTCCCGGCCGAGATGATCGTCATTGCCGGTCATTCTCTACCTGTTGGAGTGCTGCGGGCGCCGATTGATCGAACGGGCGGCCATCATCAGCGAGAGCACCACCGCGGCCCCCACGACACCGACGCCGACGCGGACCGGCACCGCGTCCATCGGCGGCAGGCCGTCGAGAGCCTGAGCGGCCGCGGGATGCTTGGCGTCGGGCTTGCGCTGGGTGAGCGACGGGTCCGGCTCGATCAAGGTGCCGACCTTGGTGCCGGGCGGCGTGGCGAATCCGTAGTCCAGCAGCCGCGCGGCCTGCTCCCACGGCGCGATCGGCACCCGGGTGCCGTGCAGCAGGATCGCGACCAGACGGCGTCCGCCGCGGTCGGCGGCGCCGACGAACGTCTGCCCGGCATCGTCGGTGTAACCGGTCTTGCCGCCGAGCGCTCCCGGGTAGTTGTAGAGCAGCTTGTTGTCGTTCTCCAGCTCGTAGCTGGGATGGTCACCGGGTTCGCCGGGCTTGGCCGGATGTCCCGGGAACTCGTACTTCTGCGTCGCCACGATCGAGGCGAACGTCGGGTTCTGCCAGGCGTAGCGGTAGAACAAGCCCATGTCGTAGGCCGAGGTGCTCATGCCCGGACCGTCGAGGCCGGACGGGGTGGCCGCCCGGGTATCGCGGCCGCCGAGCTTGGAGGCCAGATCGTTGATCTTGTCGATCGCGGTGTCCATGCCGCCGACCTGCATCGCCAGCGCGTGCGCCGCGTCGTTGCCCGAGTGCATGAGCAGGCCGTGCAGCAGGTCGTTGACGGTGTAGATGCCACCGTCGTCGACGCCGACGCGGGTGCCCTCGGCGCCGGCGTCCTCCGGGGTGCCGGTGACGCGCTTGTTGATGGGCAGTTCGCGTAGGGCCTGGGTCGCGATCAGCACCTTGATGATGCTGGCCGGGCGGTGCCGGCCGTGCGGGTCCTTGGCGGCGATGATGTCGCCGTTGTCGAGGTCGGCCAGGATCCAGGCGTCCGCCGAGACGTCGCCGGGCAGTGGTGGCATGTCGGGTGCGGCGATGATGCCGCAGCCGCCCAGCAGCTCCCCGCCGAGCGGCGTGGCCGGCACGGGGACGGGCGCCGGCGGGTCGCCGGCCTTAGGCACCTCGGACTGGTCGACCGCTGGTGGGGTGTTAACCCGGTACGGGCATGGATCAGCTGCCGGCGGGTCTGGTTCGGCATAGGCCAGCGCCGGCGCGGTCGTCAGGAAAAACGCTGCTGCCAGGGCTGCAGCGCGTTGTGCCGTGGATCGGGTGGTCGCCATGGTGTCGCCAGATTAGGCGACGGAGCTCTGGAAACGGTGTTGCCGCGCTGTGACAAATGGGGTTGAAGTTACAAATGTGAATTAGGTAACCGGCGGCTACCGGCGCTCGGGGAGCGCGCAGTGGGCCAGCGCCGGGACGCCGATGGAACTCATCCACAGCCGCCCGTCGTGTTCGACGAGTCCGGTGACCTGTCCGAACTGGCGGTGCCGGCCGCGCACGCCGGCGACCGCCGCGCCGCTGTCGGGGTCGAAGGCGACAGCCCACACCTCCAACGACATCTGCGGTTGCAGCGCCTCCGGCAACCGCCACACCAACTGGCGCAGGATCGTCGGCCGCGGGGCCAGCCACTCCGCGGCGGCATTGATCGGGGTGACGAACGCGACCCAGATCCGGCCGTCGGCTCCCGTCGAGATGTTGTCGGGCATGCCGGGCAGGTTGACCGCCAGTGGGGTGATGGTCCCGGCCTGCGGTCCCGACAACCAGTACTTCGACAGCCGGCGACCCTGTGTCTCGGCGAACACCAGCGCCGTGCCGTCCGCCGTGACGGTGACGCCGTTGGCGAAGTACAAGCCGTCGCGCAGCGTGCTGACCGTGCCGTCGGTCGCCAGCTTGTACAGGCCGCCGTCGCCGCGGGCCTCGAGGATCGCCGCGCGGAAATGCTCGTAGTGGAAGGAGCTGGTCGATTCCGTGAAATAGATTGTGCCGTCCGCGGTTTCGGTCACGTTCGAGCAGAACCGCAGCGGTCGGCCGTCGATATCGGGCACCAGCACGTCGAGAGCACCGGTGCCGGGATCCAGAGACATCAGCCCGCGATAGCTGTCGCAGACCAGCACCCGTCCGTCGCGGGCGACGTGCAGGCCCAGCGGTCGACCGCCGGTATCGGCGACGACATCGATGCTGCCGTCGGGAGAGACCCGCACGATCCGTCCGTCTACAAGGCCCGTCCACAACGTGCCGTCGGGGCCGACGACGACGTCCTCCGGGGCGTCGCCGGGCATCGGCACAATGGTGAGTTCCGCGGACGGGAAATCAGGCAGGGCGTCGACCGGCGGCGGGGTCCAGCGCACCGGATTGATGGACGGCTTGTGCGACACAGGTAGACGGTAACTTTCCCTGCGCGAGCAGACGTGAAAACCCCCAATTTCCCGATGAATTAGGGGTTTTCGCGACTGCTCGCGGACAAAACGTCAGCCGCGGCGGAATTCCTTGCCGGTTGCCGTGTCCACCGCGGTCTCGCCCGGCGGCAGGTTCGACAGGTCGGGCGCGATGACCGTCGGCATGTCACCGGAGTCCGGCAGCCCGAAATGGGCCGGTCCGGAACGTGCGGAAGCCGGCGAATCCAGTACCAGGTCGTGGCGCCGTGGCAGGGTCAGCCCGCGGAAGTACTCCGGGCGTGCGAAGCGCCAGGCGAACATCAGCACCACGCCGAGCAGCAGCCCAACGACGCCGACCACACCTACCGCACCGAAACCGAAAATGGTGACGTCGTGGTGGTTTTCGTCCTTGAGCCAGTCCGGCTTGCTGTACTGGACCAGGCCGTAGCCGAACACCACGGACAGCGTGATGCCACCGACCAGTGGCAACAGGCCACGCATCACGAAGTCGCGAACGTTGCGGGTCAAGGTCTTTCGGTAGAACCAGGCGCAGGCGAACCCGGTCAGGGCGTAGTAGAACGCGATCATCAGGCCGACCGAACCGATCAGTGCCGTCAGTAGATCGGTGCTGATCGCGGTGAACAGCACGTAGCACAGCACCGACACCACGCCCATCACGATGGTCGAGGTGGTCGGCGTCAGATACTGGCGGTGAATCTTCGCGAAACTCTGTGGCAGCGCACGGTATACGCCCATCGACAGGGTGGTGCGTGCCGTCGGCATGATGGTGGTCTGCGTCGAGGCGGCCGCCGAGGTCAGGATCGAGGCCGACAACAGCAGCATGCCGATCTTCCCGATCACGCTGTCGCCGAACAACGATGGCCCGATGGCGGTGAACACGTCCTTGGCGTTCTCCTGGTTGCCCAGCCCGATGCCTTCGGTGCCCACGCCCGCGAACGCGATGGTCGAGACCGTCACCAATGCATAGGTGGCCAGCAGCAGGAACGTCGAGATGACGGCGGCGCGGCCCGGTGTGCGGCCCGGATCGTCGGACTCCTCGTTGCACGCCACCGCGGTGTCCCAGCCCCAGTAGATGAAGATCGTGGCCAGCACAGCCGGGGCGATCACCGTGCCGAAATCCATTCCGCCAGGCCAGAACCAGGACCACGACGGCATGATCGAGTAGGCATGCCCATGGTGCGTGTACACCTTCGCCAGTGCCATGACCGACACCACGATCAGCACGACGACCTCGACGGTCAACAGCACGTACTGCAACCGGGCCGACACCTCGATGCCGCGGTAGCAGATGTACGTCATGAGCACGATCCAGATGACGCCCGCGACCGTCGACCACAGGGTGCTGTTCGCCAGACCGGCGGCCGAATGCCAGCCCAGGTCGCCGACGAACGTGAACGAGTACGACCCGGCGATCTGCGCCAGATTGGCCATCACGATGACGTCGGAGGCGATGATGCCCCAACCGCCCAGCCAGCCGACCACCGGGCCGAAAGCCCTTGCCGCCCAGGTGAACGTGGTGCCGCAGTCGGGCTCGGCCTTGTTCAGCTCCTGGTAGGCGACGGCGATGAGATACATCGGCACGAACGAAATGAGCATGATCGCAGGCGCTTTGACGCCCGCCAGCAGTGTGCCGCCGGCCGCGATGACCAGGCCGAGCGTGGCGGCCAGGCTGTACGCCGGCGCCGTGGACGCCAGTCCCACCACCACGCTGGACACCAGACCGAGGGCACCCCGTTTGAGGCCTTTGTCCTCGACGACGATGTCCGGTGCAGTTGCCGTCATCTACGCTCCCCGCTCACTCCTGACGATTGACCAGAAGATGCTACGGTCCGCCACCTCGAAGCGACGAGTCGTAGGTTGGTGAGGTGACTACCGCGCAGGACACCGACGAGTTCGAGCGGCTGCGCCCGCACCTGCTGTCCGTCGCCTACCGGCTGACCGGCGTGTACGCCGACGCCGAGGACATCGTGCAAGACGCCTGGTTGCGCTGGCACGCAGCAGATATCGAGACCATCGCCGAGCCCCGCGCCTGGCTGACGACGGTCGTCAGCCGCCTCGGCCTGGACCGGCTACGGTCCGCCGCGCACCGCCGCGAAGCGTATTTCGGTGAGTGGCTGCCCGAGCCGGTCGTGACAGGTTTCGACGCCGCCGATCCGTTGGCCGCAGTGGTTGCGGGCGAGGACGCCCGCTTCGCCGCGATGGTGGTGCTGGAGCGGTTGACGCCCGATCAGCGGGTGGCCTTCGTGCTGCACGACGGCTTCGCGGTGCCGTTCTCCGAGATCGCCTCGGTTCTCGGCGTGACCGACGCCGGTGCGCGGCAACTCGCGTCGCGAGCCCGCCGCGCGGTCGCGGCGGCTCCGGCACCGCCTCCGGATGCCGGCCACAACGAGATCGTCGGCAAGCTGATGGCCGCCCTCGCCAGTGGTGACATGGCCGCCGTCGTCGAACTGCTGCACCCCGACGCGACGTTCACCGGCGACTCCAACCGCCGGGCACCCACGGCCCCGCGCACCATCGTCGGCGCGGACAAGGTGGCTCGGTTCCTGTTCGGCTTGGCCAGACGCTATGGACCGCAATGGCTTTCGACGTCGCAGCTGGCGCTGATCAATGGCGAGCTCGGCGCCTACTCGCCGGGTCTGCCGGCTGACGGTGAGCATCCCGAGATGCTGCCGCGCGTCACCGCGATGACCGTGCGCGACGGCAAGGTCGTTGCGCTGTGGGACATCGCCAATCCGGACAAGTTCACGGCGTCCCCGCTGAAGCAGGACTAGCGGCTCACAGCACGTAGGGGAGCAACGCCTTGCGATCGGTGGGGTACTCGGGAAACTTCTCCTGGTACCAGGTGTGCGTGCCCAGCGCCCGGGGGATCAGGTTGCCCGCGGTGATCAGCAGGATGACGAGGCCTGGCAGCGCCCAGGTCAGCAGCGCGAAGCCGGACCAGGCGATGAGCTCACCCAGGTATGCCGGGCTGGTGACGAACCGGAAGCCGCCGCCGAACGGAATCCGGTATTCCGCACCGCCGGGATTGTTCTTGTCGCGCAGGTTCCGAACGATCGATTCCGAGTTCACCAGCAGCGCGAATCCGCACAGGTAGATCGCCAACCCCACCAGGAATCGAGGATCGGTCAGCCACGCGGTGGTGTACTGGCCAAAGAAGTCATGGCTGAACAGGGTCCCGTTGAGGTAGCCGTGCATCGACGTGACGAGCATGCCCATCACGATCACCGAGACGTTGAAGGTGCCGCGCTTGCCGGGTGCCTGCCGGATCGCCAGCGGGAAGAACCAACCCCGGTTGGCGTAGTGCAGCAGCCAGATGCCCGCCAGCACCAGCGAGGTCGGCTCGAACCGGTGCGGCCCGGCCAGGTAGCTGATCAGGAACACCACGGTCGCGGGGATTTCCATCAGCCACCAGCCGAGCTTGGGGTTGAGGTTCAAGCCGAGTTTCGTGGTCGAGAAACGCCCGTACGAACTCTGTGCGAAGAAACCGCCGATGATCACGAATGCGGCGAACGCGAAGGCAGCGGTCAGCACCGTGTCGTAGAACGTGTTGCCGGTGTACCAGTGCATGGGCGCTCCTCGTTGAGCAGGTGGTATCAGCGACTGGGGCCGCTATTTCTGTAACGTGTTCTACCACCTTGCTGCGTCGGGAAGCCAGCGCCCCGGGCTCAGTCGGCCCACGGCACCCGGCACGCGTCACCGGAGCTGAAGCCCTGCTCGGTGATGCCCAGCGCCGCGTACATCCGGGCTCGCATGTTCTCCACGCCGATCTGGTAGGTCAGCTCGATGACGCCGGCCTCTCCGAACCGGCGCTTGAGGTCGTCGACCTGTTCGTCGGTCACGGTGTGCGGATCGGTGGTCATGGCGTTGGCGTACGTGATCGCGGCTCGCTCGTCGTCGGTGAACAAAGGGGAAGTCGCATAACTGTCTATGTGCTTGAGCCGCTCCACGTCCAGGCTCTCCAGCCGCATGAGCATGGTGCCGAAGTCGACGCACCAGGAGCAGCCCACCGTCCGTGCGGTCCAGAGCACGGCGAGGTCGCGTACCGAGTCGGGCAGCGTCTTCGAACCGCTCTTCAGCAGGCCTTCGTGCACGGCGTTGGCGATCAGCAGTCGCGGGTGGTGCGCCGCGACGGCGAACGGTTCGGGCACTTCGCCGAATTCACGCTTGGCGTAGCGGTACATGAGCCGGGTCAGCAGGCCGGCTCGTTGTGGGGGCAGGGGCGCGATGCGTGGTGTTGTCGTCATATCGGTTGGACGAGACAGGTCGGCGATGTGTGACGGGGCGTGGCGGGCATCACATGACAGGTCGGCGACTACGGTGGCACACATGTCTGTGGCCCCGAACCCTGCGTCGGTGAGTGGCTACGAGGCGCGGTGGGAACAGCACAACGCCGAACGGCGGTCGCAGATCCTGCTCGCGATGATCGAGCTGCTCGAGGAGAGCCCACCCGGCGCGGACATCTCCGTCGCGGCCATCGCCAAGCGTGCCGGCGTCGCCAAATCGGTGATCTACCGGCAGACCTCCGGCAAGGAGGAGCTCGAACGTCGGGTGCGGTCGTACCTGATCGACGACTTCGGCTCCGTCCTGGTCGGCAAGCTCGACATCACCGATGGTTCGCTACGGGAGATCCTGACCCGGACCATCGAGTCGGTGGCGGACTGGATGATCGACCATCCACGGCTGAACGAATTCGCGCGCAGCGGTCCGTCGTTCGAGGGGGATGAGACGCTCGACGCCGTCGGTGAGCTGAAGCTGCGCATCATCGAACGCGCCGACGGCATCATCGCCGCTATCCAGTTGGCCATCGGCGTCGAGGACAGCGCGTTCAAACTGGTCCCGCTGGCGATCGTGACGATGGTCGAGGAGACGCTGTTCGCCTGGGTGCGCAGCCCGGCGCCGACCCACACTCGCGAACAAATGATCGCGCACCTGGCCGACTTCACGTGGTACGTCATCGACGGCGCCGCCCGGGCCATCGGGTTCGAGGTCAGCCGGGACGAACCGCTGGTCGCGGTGGTCGCCGCGCTGGCGAACCGTCAGGCCAGCAACCCCGAGTTGTAGTCAGCGACCAGGCTGCGCACCGTTTCCTGCGCGCACGACTTGTTGGTGCCGATGAACCCCGTCGGGCCGCGTTTGATCCAGCCGGTCACGTACGTCGCTGCGACGCCGTCGACCCGGCCCGCGGTGTGCGGGACGGTGCCGCGTGCGTCGTCGAACGGCAGGTCCGTGACCGGCCGGCCGCGGTAGCCGATGGACGTCAGCACGAGTCCGGCGCTGACGGTGTGCAGCTCCCCGGTGGGCTTGACCTTCGTGGTGCCATCGGCTGCCGCCACCAGCTCGTTGCGAGCGAATTCGATTTCGAGTCCGGCCCGGGTGCGCGCGATGGCGGTGGGCGACTGCAGGTACGCCAACACGATGCGGCGGTTGCCGGGGCGTCGCGGCAGGTCGCGCAGGATGCGGGCGCGCGGATCGGTGTCGGGCAGCGACTGCAGGTCCGCATCGGAGACGACGACGTCCACGTCGGGCATGGACGTCAGGCCGATCAGCTCCGGCACCGTGAACGCCGACTGCGCGAGACCTCGCCGCCCGACGACCACGACCTCTTCGATCTTGCTCTGCCGCAGGGCTTTCAAGGCGTGCAGTGCGATGTCGGTGGCGGCGAGCCGGTCGGGATCGGTGGTGAGTATCCGGGCGACGTCGAGTGCGACGTTGCCGTTGCCGATCACGATGGCGCGGGGCTGCGACAGATCGAAGGTGACGGCGGCGAAATCCGGATGTCCGTTGTACCAAGCCACGAATCGGGTGGCCGAGCTGACGCCCGGCAGGTCGGCGCCGGGCACGTCGAGCGGACGATCGGTGGACGCACCCACCGCGTAGATGACGGCGTCGTGGTCGGCGAGCAGCTGTTGATGGGTTACGTCGGTGCCGACCTCGACGCCCGTCACCAGCTCCAGCCGCGGATCGGCAGTGATGGTGTCGAACTGCCGGGACACCGCTCGGGTGCGCCGGTGGTCGGGTGCCACGCCGAAGCGGGCGAGGCCACCAGGTTGGGGGAGTCGCTCGTACATCCGGACGCGCGCTGCCGGGATCGTCAGCACTTCGTCGGCCGCGTACATCGCAGCCGGGCCGGACCCGACGATGGCGACGCGCATGGCGCCGGGAGCCCGCACCTGCAGCGGCGGGACGACCGGCGCGAGCAGTGGGCGGGGCCGGGGTTCTTTGTAGAAGTCGGCGTTGAGCTCCAGAAAGACCTTCTCGGACGGGTCCAGAGAACCGTCGTGCTTGATGGCGTCGACCGGGCAGGCCGTCACGCACGCACCGCAGTCGACGCACTCCACCGGATCGATGTAGAGCATCTCGGCGGTGTGGAAGTCGGGCTCGTCGGGCGTGGGGTGAATGCAGTTGACCGGACAGGCGTAGACGCAGGACGCGTCGCTGCAGCAGGACTGCGTGATGACGTGGGGCATCAGGCGATCAGCTGTGCCTCGCGGTTGGGGGCGCTGCGGTAGCGGGCCGTCTCACCGGCGATGCCGCAGCGCTTCCACATCCAGCGTCCGACGCGGTTCATCAGGCCGATCTCCTCGGCGAGCGCGCGGGTCTCGTCGAAGAAGCTCGCCATGATCTTCCGCGACTGCGGGCTGCGCCAGAATGCTTGCCGCATAACCTCTTCGGGGATGTCGAACTGCTTGCCGAACGACTTCGGGGACGCCATGATCTCGTGCGCCAACCAGCGCAGCGTCAGCGGGAACGCGACGGTGGCGAAGGCCCTGAACCGCCACGACCGTTTCGGCATGTGGGTCTTGAGGAACTCGTTGGCCCACGAGATGTGGCGGGCCTCCTCGGCGATGTGGATCTGCATGGTCCGCAGCACGGCCGGCGGCAGGTTCGCGCCGTCGCGGATCATGCCCTTCTGGAAATGGTCGATGGGCTCTTCGCCGGCGAGGATGCCGGCCATGAACGCCGTCGGCGAGTACTGGCCCACCAATCCGATGTACGGCGACAGCCGGAAGAACAGCTTGCGCATGCCCGGCACATCGGTCCCGGAGCGGTTGACCAGCTCCTGGAACATCTGGATGTGGTTGCACTCTTCGGTCATCTCGTGGAGCGCGTAGCGGAACTCGGGGGAGTTGTTGGGCAGCTTCATGATGAACGCCATCAGCCCGCGGATCAGGATGCTCTCGAACGCCGCACCCACCTTGACGGTGTTGAGCGTCCGCCAGCGGCCGATCTCGATCTGCCGCGCGAGGGGCTGGCTCTGGTACCACTCGGTCGCGCCCAGTGGGTCGATGGTGGTGGACAGCACCCACCGCGGATCCTGCAGGTCGATCTGCATGTCGGGGGCGTCCCACGCGATGTCGAGGTACGGGTCGAAGCGGCGTCGCACCGAGCCTTCGGACAGCACATCGAGCAGGTTCTGGTAGTCGGGCTTCATTGCCTGAGTCATGCCACCAATTTACCGGGAACAGCGGTCCCAGTAAATACCTGAAATTTCCTGCGCCGAGTGTTGGGTTGTGTGCGACATTTCGCGCATTAGTCGCACACAGGCCAACACTCGATGAAGGTGGAACCGGGCAGGTGGCGCACGCGTCTTATCCACATGCCGTTTTTGGGTACTGAGGCACTGGCCGCGGGCAGGGTCAATCGATACCAACTCAGAACTCGATACGACGCGATTCATCGCAATGTCTACGTTGCCCGTGGTCAGGAGCTCACACCCGTCGACAAGGCGGTCGCGGCCTGGCTGTGGTCCGAGCGCAGGGCAACTGCTGTCGGGTTGTCGGCCGCCGCCCTGCACGGCTCACTTTGGATCGATGCGAGGCAACCCGCAGAGCTCAACCAGGCGAGCAGGACGCGGCCAACTGGCATTCTCATCCGCAGTGACAAGCTCCCCGACGACGAGATATGTCAGGTGCGGGGCATCAACGTCACGACGCCGGCAAGAACGGCATTCGACCTTGGGCGACGAAAAGGGCAGACGGTCGCCGTAGTCCGGGTGGACGCCTTGCTCCAGGCCACCGAGTTGAAGATCCCGGAAGTGCAATCACTCGCCGATCGCCATCCCGGAGTTCGAGGACTGAGGCAGCTGGAGCAGGTGCTTGACCTCGCCGACTATGGCGGGGAGTCGCCGCAGGAGACCCGACTACGACTGTTGTTCACCGAGAACGGCATGCGGCCGTCGCATACCCAGATCGAGGTGTTCGATGGCCGATACTTGGTGGGCCGCATCGACATGGGCTGGCCGGAGTGGAAAGTCGGCGTGCAGTACGACGGCATCCAGCATTGGCAGGACCCGCGCCGGCGCACGAAAGACATCGATCAGGACGTGGAGTATCGGGATCTCGGTTGGCGCATGGTTCGCGTCGGCGCTGACTTACTTCGTTCGCGCCAAGGCACCATCATTGCCCGCACTCGCGACGCCCTCCGCGCCGCAGGTGGACCCTACTAACGAAAGTTGGCTTGTGCCCGAGAATTTCAATGAATCTCGAACACAAGCCAACACTCGACGCGATATTTAGCGGGCAAACATCAAGGCGCGCTTGACTTCCTGGATCGCCTTGGTCACCTGGATGCCGCGGGGGCAGGCCTCGGTGCAGTTGAAGGTGGTGCGGCAGCGCCACACACCGTCGACCTCGTTGAGGATGTCGAGTCGCTCGGCGGCTGCCTCGTCACGCGAGTCGAAGATGAACCGGTGCGCGTTGACGATCGCGGCGGGGCCGAAGTACGAGCCCTCGCTCCAGTACACCGGGCACGAGGTGGTGCAGCAGGCGCACAGGATGCACTTGGTGGTGTCGTCGAAGCGGGCGCGGTCGGTCTGCGACTGGATGCGCTCACGGGTCGGGGGGTTACCCGAGGTGATGAGGAACGGCTTCACGGCGCGGAAGGCGTCGAAGAACGGCTCCATGTCCACCACCAGGTCCTTCTCCACGGGCAGGCCGCGGATGGGCTCGATGGTGATGGTCAGGTCCTTGCCGGCCTTCTTCGGCAGCAGGTCGCGCATGAGGACCTTGCAGGCCAGCCGGTTGACGCCGTTGATCCGCATGGCGTCCGAGCCACACACACCGTGCGCGCAGGACCGGCGGAACGTCAGCGTGCCGTCCAGGTAGCCCTTCACATACAGCAGCAGGTTCAGCAACCGGTCGCTGGGCAGGCAGGGCACGCGGAAGCTCTGGAAGCCGGCGGCGTCGGGGTCCTCCGGGTTGAACCGGGCGATCTTCAGCGTGACCATGACGGCGCCGTCCGGCACCGGGGGCAGCGGCGGGTCGCCGGCTTCGGGCTTGTCGAGGACAGGTGCACTCATGGTTAGTACTTCCGTTCCATCGGCTCGTACCGGGTCTGGACGACAGGCTTGTAGTCCAGCCGGATATCGGACAGGAGGTCGGCGCCCTGCTTGTAGGCCATGGTGTGGCGCATGTAGTTGGTGTCGTCGCGGTCCGGGTAGTCCTCGCGGGCGTGACCGCCACGCGACTCCTTGCGGTTCAGCGCACCGACGACGGTGACCTCGGCCAGCTCGAGCAGGAAGCCCAGCTCGATGGCCTCGAGCAGGTCGCTGTTGTAGCGCTTGCCCTTGTCGTGCACCGTGATTCGCGAGTACCGCTCCTTCAGCGCGTGGATGTCCGTCAGCGCCTGCTTGAGGGTCTCCTCGGTGCGGAACACCGCGGCGTTGTTGTCCATCGACTGCTGCAGCGCGGTGCGGATGTCGGCGACACGCTCGTTGCCGTGGTCGGACAGGATGTCGCCGACCCAACCGATGACCATGTCCGCCGGGTTGTCGGGCAGCTCGATGTAGTTGTGGTTCTGCGCGTACTCGGCGGCAGCGATGCCGGCGCGGCGGCCGAACACGTTGATGTCGAGCAGCGAGTTGGTGCCCAGGCGGTTCGCGCCGTGCACCGAGACGCAGGCGCACTCACCAGCGGCGTACAGACCCGGAACCACGTTGACGTTGTCGCGCAGCACCTGGCCGTTGATCGTGGTCGGGATACCGCCCATGACGTAGTGGCAGGTCGGGTACACCGGCACCAGTTCGGTGACGGGGTCGACGCCCAGGTAGGTGCGGGCGAATTCGGTGATGTCGGGCAGCTTGGCCTCCAGCACCTCCTCGCCGAGGTGACGCACGTCGATGTAGACGTAGTCCTTGTTGGGTCCGGCGCCGCGGCCTTCGAGGACCTCGAGCACCATCGAGCGGGCCACGATGTCGCGGGGCGCGAGGTCGACGATGGTGGGGGCGTAGCGCTCCATGAAGCGCTCGCCGTCGGCGTTGAGCAGACGACCACCCTCACCACGCACGGCTTCCGAGATCAGGATGCCCAGGCCGGCCAGGCCTGTCGGGTGGAACTGGTGGAACTCCATGTCCTCCAAGGGAAGTCCCTTGCGGAAGATGATGCCCAGGCCGTCACCGGTGAGGGTGTGGGCGTTGGAGGTGGTCTTGTACATCCGGCCCGAGCCGCCGGTGGCGAAGACGATCGCCTTGGCGTGGAAGATGTGGATGTCGCCGGTGGCCAGTTCGTAGGCGATGATGCCGGTGGCAACCGGGCCGCTGGCGGTCTCGGTGAGGACCACGTCGAGTGCGTAGAACTCGTTGAAGAACTGGACGTCGTGCTTGACGCAGTTTTGGTACAGCGTCTGCAGGATCATGTGGCCGGTGCGGTCGGCGGCGTAGCAGGCACGGCGGACCGGGGCCTTGCCGTGGTCGCGGGTGTGCCCGCCGAAGCGACGCTGGTCGATGCGGCCCTCGGGCGTCCGGTTGAACGGCATGCCCATCTTCTCGAGGTCCAGCACCGCGTCGATGGCTTCCTTGCACATGATCTCGACGGCGTCCTGGTCAGCGAGGTAGTCGCCGCCCTTGACGGTGTCGAAGGTGTGCCACTCCCAGTTGTCGTCCTCGACGTTGGCGAGTGCGGCACACATGCCACCCTGGGCGGCACCGGTGTGCGAGCGAGTCGGGTACAGCTTGGTCAGCACCGCGGTGCGGACCCGGGGACCTGACTCGACGGCCGCGCGCATACCTGCGCCACCGGCACCGACGATGACGACGTCGTAGCGATGTTCCTGAATCATCTGCGTCCCTACTTGATGTTCGCGTCGAAGGTGACGAGCACGTAGCTGCCCAGCACCAGGGTGAATCCGGTGGCCAGCAGCAGAATCGAGTTCAGCCAGAACTTGGTGGTGTTCTTGCGGGCGTAGTCACCGATGATGGTGCGCATGCCGTTGGCGCCGTGGACCAGCGCCAGCCACAGCAGGGCCATGTCCCAGATCTGCCAGAACGGCGAGGCCCACCGCTGCGCGACGTAGTTGAAGTCGATGCGATAGACGCCGTTCGCCCAGATCAGCCCGATGAACAGGTGCCCGAGGGCGAGCAGCACCAGTGCCGCCCCGGAGAAGCGCATGAACAGCCAGGCGTACTTCTCGAAGTACGGGATGCCGCGGGGGCGCCGGGGAGCGCGCGGGTGGTCGAGGGCGGCGGGGCGGTCGTACTCGCGCTCCAGGACCGGGGCCGGACGTCCTCCGCGGCGCGCCTCAGCGGCGCCGGAATCGGTATGCGTGGTCACTTGAGCCACCCGTAGTGCTCAACCATGTGCATGCCCTCTACCCCAACTGCGGCGATGACGACCGCGATCCAGATGGCCAGGATGGTCCACAGCATGACCCGCTGGTACTTGGGTCCCTGCTGCCAGAAGTCGATCAGGATGACTCGCACGCCGTTGAGGGCGTGGTAGAGCACCGCCGCGACCAGGCCCATCTCCATGAACCCGATGATCGGCGTCTTATAGGTGTTGATCACCTCGTTGTAGGCCTCGGGGCTGACCCGGACCAGTGCCGTGTCCAGAACATGGACCAGCAGAAAGAAGAAGATGGTGGCACCGGTGATGCGGTGTAGTACCCAGGACCACATGCCCGGGTCTCCGCGATACAGGCTCCGCCGCTTCTGCGGGGATGAACGCGGCGCGGGTATGGAATCCGCGGCTGCCGCTGTACTCATTTCGACCTCCAACGCCGTCGGTGGACGCATGACCCGGCAGCAACTTTTTCGCGTGCCGAGCCCAAACCTCGGGGCGACTCTAATCCCAATTTGCGCACAGTCAGAACTACGGTGTGGGGGGAATGGCGAACCCGCGTCAGAAATTAGGTTTGCCTACATTAACTTACTGGGTGGTCGGGACGGTCTTCGAGGTGGTTTCGGGGCGCCGGGAACGGGGTGTCGGTGATGTCAGAAATTGACTGGAAGCTGTTGCGGGACAAGGCAATAGCTGTTTCCGGTGATGCCTACGCACCGTACTCGAACTTCCCGGTGGGAGCGGCGGCGCTGATCGACGATGGTCGAATCGTGGTGGGCTGCAATGTGGAAAATGTCTCATATGGCCTTGGCCTCTGCGCCGAGTGTGCTGTGGTCTGTGCCCTACATTCCAGCGGCGGCGGACGACTGCTCGCGCTGGCGTGCGTGGACGGTTCCGGGGCGGTGCTGATGCCGTGTGGGCGGTGCCGGCAAGTGCTTCTCGAGCACGGCGGACCGGCCATGCTGATCGACCACGCATCGGGTCCGCGGGCGTTGGCCGAACTGCTGCCCGACGCCTTCGGGCCCGATGACCTGAACCGCCGGTAACGCCAAGCGGGGCAACACTTCTGGTTACCGGCCGGTAACCAGCTCGACGGGGCGGCCTGGGTCGCCGGCAGGAGGACGTCATCGTGTCGTCGGACGCGCAGAACCACGGGTCGCATCTCGATGCTCCGACAGTCATTCGCACCAAACGCGACGGCGGCGTGCTGTCCGACGCCGCGATCGACTGGGTGATCGACGGCTATACCCACGGCCGGGTGGCCGACGCGCAGATGTCGGCGTTGCTGATGGCCGTCTTCCTGCGCGGCATGACGCCGGCCGAGATCGCCCGCTGGACCGCGGCGATGGTCGGCTCGGGCGAGCGCTTCGACTTCACCGACCTGCGGCGTGCCGGCCGGCCGCTGGCTCTGGTGGACAAACACTCGACCGGCGGCGTCGGCGACAAGATCACCATCCCGCTGGTCCCCGTCGTCATGGCCTGCGGCGGCGCCGTCCCGCAGGCGGCGGGCCGCGGCCTCGGGCATACCGGCGGCACCCTGGACAAGCTCGAAGCGATTCCGGGGTTCACCGCCGAACTGTCCAAAGACCTTATCCGCCAACAGCTTTCCGATATCGGGGCAGCGATCTTCGCGGCCGGGGACCTGGCGCCCGCAGACCGCAAGATCTACGCCCTGCGCGACGTCACCGGTACGACCGAATCGCTGCCGCTCATCGCCAGCTCGATCATGAGCAAGAAACTGGCCGAGGGCGCCCGCTCGCTGGTGCTGGACGTCAAGGTCGGTCGCGGCGCATTCCTCAAGACCGAGGGCGAGTCGCGCGAGCTGGCGCGCACCATGGTCGACCTCGGTGTCGCCTACGGCGTTCCGACCCGGGCGCTGCTCACCGACATGGACCGGCCGTTGGGTCGTGCGGTCGGCAACGCGATCGAGGTCGCCGAGTCGCTGGACGTGCTGGCCGGCGGCGGTCCGGACGACGTCGTCACGCTGACCGTCGCGCTGGCCCGCGAGATGCTGGACGTCGCCGGTATCGACGACGTCGACCCGGCGCAGACTCTGACCGATGGCACCGCGATGGACTGTTTCCGGCAGCTGATCGCGGCGCAGGGCGGCGATCCCGAGGCGCCGCTGCCGATGGGCACGCACACCGAGACGGTGGTGGCGACCCGCGGTGGGGTGATGGGCGACATCGACGCCATGGCGGTCGCGATGGCCGTGTGGCGGCTCGGCGCGGGCCGGGCCCAGCCCGGCGACCCCGTGCAGGCCGGGGCGGGGCTGTACCTCCACCGGCGCAGCGGCGAGCCCGTCGCTGCCGGCGAGACGCTGTTCACGCTGTACACCGAGACCCCCGAGCGGCTGCCGTCAGCCTTGGCCGAACTCGACGGCGGCTGGTCCGTGGACGACGCGGCGCCGGCGCAGCGGCCCGTGGTGCTCGACCGCGTCGAGTAGGCCGCGGCTGATTCGCCTTGGGCGAAAGCGGCATCCATGGCTCTGACCCGTCTGCGCCGCTAGGGTCGACCGCATGGCTGACGATGACCTCCGCGACTTCGAGCGCACCGAGTTCACCCACGATGGCACGACCCGCACCGTCTACCGCCGCGGTACCGGTCCGGCCGTCATCGTGATCGCCGAGATTCCGGGCATCACGCCCAAGGTTCTCGACTTCGCCCGCAAGGTCGCCGATATCGGCTGTACCGCCGTCCTGCCTCACCTGTTCGGCATTCCGGGCCTGGATCCCAACGCGAGCAACATGGCCGCGCTCAAAGGCATGGCGTCGGTGTTGCCCGCATGCGTCAGCAAGGAGTTCACCATCCTCGCCACCGGCAAGACGTCGCCGGTGGTCGACTGGCTGCGGGCATTGGCGCGGTCCGAACACGAACGCTGCGGCGGCCCCGGCGTCGGCGCGATCGGGATGTGCTTCACCGGCGGCTACGCCCTGGCGATGGCCACCGACGACGTCATCCTCGCCCCGGTGCTGTCCCAGCCGTCGATGCCGATCGGCCTCACCGCCAAACAGCGCCACAACATCGACATCTCGCCGGCCGACCTGGAGGTCGTCAAGGGCCGGTGCGCCCGTGGGCTCAACGTCATCGGTATGCGATTCAAGAGCGACAAGCTGGTCCCGGCAGCGCGTTTCGACTTCCTGCGGGAGCAGCTGGGTGACGCCTTCATCGCCGTCGAACTCGAGGATGCCGACGCCAACCCGGATGCGCGGCTGTCACCGCACTCGGTGGTCACCGAGCACCTGATCGACGAGCCGGGCCAGGCCACCCGAGCCGCGCTGGACCAGGTACTGGACCTGTTCCGGACACGACTGCTGCCGGCCACGGAACCCGCGGGCTAAAAGCCATCATCGGGCGCAAGATGGACGCATGACCCTGACGCTGGATCAGATCAAGCAAGCACCGAAAGCCCTGTTGCACGATCACCTCGACGGCGGCCTGCGCCCCGCCACGGTGGTGGAGCTGGCCGAGCAGAGCGGCTATGGCGACCTGCCCACCATGGACGTCGATGAACTGGCGATGTGGTTCCGCACCCAGGCGCACAGCGGCTCGCTGGTCCGCTACCTGGAGCCGTTCGCGCACACCGTCGGCGTCATGCAGAGCACCGACGCGCTGTACCGCGTCGCCTACGAGTGCGTCGAGGATCTTGCTGCCGACAACGTCGTCTACGCCGAGGTCCGGTTCGCGCCCGAGCTGCACATCGCCGAAGGTCTGGTGCTGGACGAGGTCGTCGACGCGGTGCTGGCGGGGTTCGCGGACGGGGAGAAAGCCGCAGCAGCCGCAGGGCAGGCAGCGACGGTGCGCTGCCTGGTCACTGCGATGCGGCATGCCGCCCGGTCCCGCGAGATCGCCGAGTTGGCCATCCGGTTCCGCGACCGCGGCGTGGTCGGGTTCGACATCGCCGGTGCCGAGGCCGGCTACCCTCCGACCCGCCACCTCGACGCCTTCGAATACATGCGGGGCAACAACGCGCGCTTCACGATTCACGCCGGTGAGGCCTTCGGCCTGCCGTCCATCCACGAGGCCATCGCCTACTGCGGCGCCGACCGGCTGGGCCACGGGGTACGCATAGTCGACGACATCGAAGCCGGGCCGGACGGTGCCTTCCGGCTCGGCCGGGTGGCGAATATCGTGCGGGACAAGCGAATTCCGCTGGAGATGTGCCCGAGCAGCAATGTGCAGACCGGCGCGGCGCCGAGCATCGCCGAGCACCCGTTCGACCGGTTGGCCCGGCTGCGCTTCCGCGTCACCGTCAACACCGACAACCGCCTGATGAGCGACACCACCATGACTCAGGAGATGGCGCACCTGGTGGACGCGTTCGGCTACGGCTGGACCGACCTGCAGCGGTTCACCATCAACGCGATGAAGTCGGCCTTCATCCCGTTCGATGAGCGGCTGGCGATCATCGACGACGTCATCAAACCGCGTTACGCCGTGCTCGTCGGGTAGCTGTCCGTCGGGGTGTCGTCGACGAAGCCGGACCGCCCGGCTGCCGCACCTGCCGGCTCGGGCTGCTGCGCCTGCTGGAACGACTTCGGCACGAACTTCTCGAAGTTGTACTTGCCCCGCGGATGGACCACCTGCGGCCACCAGAACCAGCGTCCGAGCAGCACCGCGATCGACGGCATCAGCAGCGACCGCACGATGAAGGTGTCGATCAGCAGGCCGATGGCGATGGTCGAACCCATCTGCGCCAGCACGATCAGCTTGCTGGCCATCATGCCGGCCATGGTGGCCGCGAACACCAGTCCGGCCGAGGTGACGACACCGCCGGTGCCGGCCATGGACCGGATGATGCCGGTCTTGAGGCCGGCGTGGATCTCATCCTGGAACCGGGACACCAGCAGCAGGTTGTAGTCCGAGCCGACGGCCAACAGGATGATGACCGACATCAGCATGACCAGCCACTGCACCTGGATGCCGAACAGGTCCTGCCAGATCAGCACCGAGATGCCGAACGACGCGGCGATGGAACTGCCCGCGGTGCCGACGATCGTCAACGCCGCGACGGCGCTGCGCGTCAGGATGAGCATGATCATGAAGATCAGCGTCAGCGAGGAGATGACGGCGATCATCAGGTCGTAGCGGGCGCCGTCGGCCATGTCCCGGTAGGTCGCCGCGACGCCGCCGAGGTAGATCTTGGCGTCCGACAGTGACGACATCTTCAAGGCGTCTTGCGCGGCCTTGCGCTCGGACTCGACGCGGTTGATCCCGTCGACGGTCGCCGGGTCGCTCTGGTGCGTGACGAACATGCGCGCGGACTTGCCGTCCGGCGACATGAACATCTTCAGCCCGCGCTGGAAGTCCGGGTTCTGGAAGGCCTCGGGCGGCAGGTAGAACAGGTCGTCGTTCTTGGCGCCGTCGAAGGCGGCACCCATCGACAGCGCGGTGTCGTTCATGGCCTGCATCTGGTCGATGAGGGCCTTCTGCGAGTTGTACGACGCCAGCGACAGGTCCCTGCTGGTCTTCATCGACGCGATGGTCTGGGGGAGCAGTGCCGTCAGCTTGGGTGCCAGGTCGGCCAGCTTGTCGGTGTTGACCTGGACGTCGCCGGTCCGGTCGGTCAGCTCGTCGATGCCGTCGAGGGAATCGAACACCGAGCGCACCGCGGCGCACATCGGGATGTCGAAGCAGTGCGGTTCCCAGTAGAAGTAGTTGCGCATCGGCCGGAACTGGTCATCGAAGTTCGCGATGTTGTTGCGCATCTCCTCGGTGACTTCCAGGAGCGCTTGGGATTTGGCGGCCGAGTCCTGGGTCAGCTTGGTCTGCTCGAGCGACAGCGCGTACTGCTTCTCCAGGATGCTGATCGACACGTTGGTGGCGTCGACCATCCGGAGCTGGTCCTCCAGCTGCTTGCGCTGGAACGGCAGGTTCATGTTGCTGGTCTGGCCCGAGATACTCGTCTGGAACGGAATCGAGCTGTGCTGGATGGGAATTCCCAGCGGCCGGGTGATGCTCTGCACCATCGCGATGCCGTCGGTGTGCATCACGTTGCTCGCGATCTTGTTCAGCACCAGCATGTCGGCGGGATTGCGCATGTCGTGGGTGGACTCGACCATCAGGATGTCGGGGTTCATCCGGGCCTGCGTGAAGTGCCGGTCGGCGGCGGCGAAGCCGATGTTGACCGGGGCGTTGTCGGGCAGGTAGTAGCGGTCGTTGTAGGCCGGCTTGTAGCCGGGGATGGCGACGACGCCGACCAGCACGACGAACAGGCTGGCCACCAGAATCGGTGCGGGCCAACGCACCACGGCCGTGCCGATGCGCCGCCAGAACCTGCTCTGCGGTGGCCTCTTGGACTCGTACATGCCGACTCGGCTGCCGAGGTACAGGACGGCGGGGCCGAGCGTGACCGAGATCGCCACCACGACGAGCATGCCGATCGCGACCGGAGCGCCCATGGTGGTGAAGTAGGGCAGGCGGCAGAAGCTCAGGCAGTACGTCGCGCCGGCGATGGTCAGTCCGGAACCCACGATCACGGGTGCGACGGACTTGAAGGTGGCGTAGTACGAGTCGTCCCGGTCCAGCCCGATGCCGCGGTCTTCGCGATACCGGCCGAAGATGAAGATGCCGTAGTCGGTGGCGGCGGCGATGGCCAGCATGGTCAGGATGTTGCCCGCGAAGGTCGTCAACCCGAACACGTCGTGGGTGGCGAGCACCGACACCACACCGCGAGCGGTCAGCAGCGCCAGGAACGTCAGGAACAGCTGGACCAGGGTGGTCCTGACCGAGCGGTAGACCACCAGCAGCATGCCGGCGATCGCGGCGAGGGTGATCAGCGTGATCATGATCAGGCTCGCGTTGCCGATGACGTGCATGTCGTCGGTCAGTGCGGCGGGACCGGCGACGTGCGCCTGGACCCCCGGTGGGGCCTTGGTCTCCTCGATGACCTTGCGGACGGCGTCCACGCCTTCGTTGGCGAGCGTCATGCCCTGCTCGCCGGCGAGGTTGATCATCACGTAGGACGCCTTGCCGTCGGCGCTCTGCGCGCCTGCCGCCGTCAGCGTGTCACCCCAGAAATCCTGGATGTGCTGGATGTGCTCGGGATCCTGCTGCAGCTTGCGGATGATCTCGTCGTAGTACTTGTGGGCGTCCGGGCCGAGCGGCTCCTTGCCCTCGACCACGACCATGATCGTGCTGTTGGAGTTGAACTCCTTGAAGTTGCTGCCCATCAACTTCATCGCGTGCATCGACGGGGCGTCCTCGGGCGCCATCGGCGCGGCGTGCAGCTCGCCGACGACCTCCAGCGGCGGTGCGATCACGTTCACCAGAACGGCGATCGCGATCCAGAACAGGATGATCGGCACCGACAGGATGCGCAGCGCATGGGCGAACTTGGGCCGCTTGGCTGTCGTGCTGTGCTGGGTCTCAAGTGTTTCGGTCATGCGGACTTCACCAAGCAGTAGGTCTGGGCGTTGACGCCATCGGCTGACTTCTCTTCACGGACGGTGCCGTTGACGGTGACGCGGCAACCAATGTGGTCGCTGCTCTGCTCACCGTCGCTGCGGGCCATCAAGTTCGCGCTGACCGTCGGCAGCGTGGTGGACAGGGTGACCGACCACGGCAGTGTCGCGGTGACCGAGTGCACGTTGGCGTCCGGATCGAAGTAGCTGATGTCGGCCGAGCTCCCGGGTGGTCCGTAGACCTCGTACACGACGACCTTGGGGTTGAACTGGACGATTTCGATCCCCGCACCGGCATGGGCATTGAGGTTCTCGGACCCGAACTTCGCGTGCAGGCGCGACACCACCAGGCCCGACACCGCCAACACGACCACCAGAAGAAGCGGTATCCAGACCTTCTTCACCAGGCGTCCCATCGAAAACGACCGCACCCGACCACCTTCCGCTCAACCCGCTGACCGAAACCCCGACGATCAGGCCGCTGCCTCACCTGCCCTCGGCAGGCGGCTCCGCTGACTCAGCGGATTCTTGGGAAATTCTTACGCCTTGCTAACTAATATTGCAACGCGGTTGTGCCGGGTGTCGGCCGGGAGTGTGCGTGGTGGCCGGGTGACCTGGGATTTTCAGTCGGGCATAACGGCCCTCAGTGCGGCCGCGAACTCGTCGGGCGCGCTCATGAACCCGCCGTGATCGCCGGGGAAGATGGCGGGTTCGATGTCCAGCAGGTGGCACAGCGCCATCGAGGTGCCGTGAGTGATGAGATGTTCGGAATCGGCGCCGATGCCGACGATGACCCGGCTTGCTTTCAACGCGTCGAGGTCCGGCACATACGTTGTGGTGCACAGCAATTCGTGGTTGAAGAACCGGGCCAGGTCGGCGAGTTGCTTTGTCATCTCGTCTGGCGAGGGCTGTCCCGGCTGCCCAGGAGCCCCGTCCTCGGACTGATCGAAGCCCGCCGTGGCCATGAACTTCGCCATCGCCGCGCCGGGTCCGTCGCTGTGGAAGGTGGCGATGATGTCCTGCGTCGCGGCGCGCTGCTTGGAGGCTTCCGATGCGGGCAGCAGCTCCAGCAGCGGTGGCTCGTGCGCGACCAGTGTCCGCACCCGGCCGGGGTACCTCGTGGCCAGCGCCAGACCGGTCACCGCGCCGCCGCTGGAGCCGAACACGTCGGCCGGACCGGTGCCGAGGTCATCGAGGATCGCGGCGACGTCGGCGGCCCGCAGCTCTGGCGTCGAATCCTGTGCGGGATCGTCGATGGGGCTGGCGCCGAGCCCGCGTGGGTCGTACGTGACGACGGTGTGGTCGGCGGCCAGCACGTCGGCGACGAGAGCGAACTCGGACGCCGTCATCGGGGAACCGATGACGGCGAGCACCGGCCCGCTGCCGCGCACCTCGTAGTGCAGGGTCGCGCCGGGTACGACGAGATTTCGGACGATGGGCTGGGTGCCGGTCTGGGTCATGTCAGTGCAGACCGGTGGCATCCCCGGAACTCATCGCCGTCCGGACTACTCCTGGCGGAGTCGGGACTCGACGAAGCGCTCGAGGGTCTCCCACTGGGCGACGGCCTCGGCGTACGGCTTCGACGGGGCGCCGACGGTCTCGGGCTCGAGCACGTGGCCCACGAACTTGCCCAGCGGCTGGCTGGTGGTCAGGGCCTTGTCGGCGGTGCCGTCGTCGGCGTAGTCGCAGACGTCGCGGGCGAACTCGACCGCCAGGTCGAGCTGCTCGCGGTCGACGGCGTCGGGGCCGTCGGAGATGTCGTCGGACAGCCCGCTGAGCACGTAGACGTTGTCCTCGGTGACGCGGATCTGCAGCGAGCCGTCGGTGGCCGCCGTGCGGATGTCGGCGTAGGCCTCGAAGCTGGACAGGTCGCTCTCGTGCTCGTCGGCCAGGTAGCGGGCCAGGGTGCGCTCCGAGCCGAACACGCTGATGCGGCCGTTACGGCCGAGGAACCGCGGCTGATCGTTGTAATAGCACCGCAGCGTGTAGAAGGTGCCGCCCTTGGTCATGATGCGGATCGGGTCGATGCCGACGCGCTCCCAGAAGTCCTCGTCGCTGCCGAGCAGCTGGCGCTCCGCCTGGACGGTGAGGGCCGCCTCCTCGGAATCCGTGTCCACCTCGCCCTCGATGACCTCGTCTTCGGAGTCCTCGGCTGCCGCTTCGGCCTCGTCGAGTTCGTCTTCCTCGGGCTCAGGTGCGGGCTCGTCGAGCTCGGCCTGGGCCTTGGCCGCGGCCTTGGCGTCGACCTCGGGGGTGGTCACCAGCTCGTCGATGGCATCGAGCACGTGATCCCAGCTACGGCCGACGGCGGCCTCGATGTCCGCCCAGCGCTTGCGGCCGGCGCGGCCCGAGAAGGCCTCGGCGCCGCCGCCGAGCGTCGACAACACGGGGTTGCCGTTGAAGAACTTCGCCACCGCGATCAGATCGCACACCGAGCCGAGCGCGCCGACCACCTGGAGCGTGCGCCGCAGCGAGGTGACGGACTCGTCGGTGGGCTTCTCGGCGACCAGTTCCGGCACGCCGACGAGGTCGTGCAGGTGGCTCTCGTCCGGGTTCAGGCGGTGGGCGTTGGCCTCGCCGAGCGCCTGCCACTTCGGGTGGTCAGCGAGGTCGTTGTCGGTGTTGGTCCGCACGAAGGCGGCCAGGTCAGCGACGGAGTCGAACCCGAAGAGGGCGTCGTCGTCGCCGAGGAACGCTTCCCACTCGTCGTCCGAGTCACGCCACAACGGCGCCCACAGGGTGTACAGATCGCCATGGGTCAAACCGAGCCGAACCGGCACGATGTCAGCAGCCATGCGGCACAGCCTATCGACGTGTGGCTGGGGCCATGCTGGGGGCGTCGGGTCGGTACAGGTCGTTGCGTAGATGGCGCAGGACGGTGGCCGCGGCGTCGGGGTCCCGCCCCGGCGTGGACAGTTCCGCGGCCGCGCGTTTGAGCACCGCCAGCGTCGTGCGCGCACGTGCCATCGCGTCGTCGTATTCGGCGGTGGTCATGCTGCTGTCATTCGGTGGTCATGCGGTCGGGCGGAAGAAGCCGTGGAAACCCTGATCGAGGTTGGTGGTGCGGATCGGGGACAGCTGGACGGGGTCGCCTGCCTCCACCATGAGGCCGTTTCCCACGATCATCGCGACGTGACCGTCCCACACCGCCAGGTCGCCCGGGCGCAGCGAGCCGCGGTCGACGGCGGCGCCGATGTCCTGCTCCTGCGCCAGCCGCGGGAGGTCGAGGCCGGCCTCGCGGTAGGCCCACTGCGTCAGGCCGCTGCAGTCCAGTCCGACGCCGGGTGTCGTGCCACCCCACACGTAGGGCACGCCGAGTTGGGTGAGGGCGTGGCGGACCGCGTCGGCCGCGACCTTGTTGGGCGCGGTGGCGGTGCTGCCGTCGGGCAGCGTGACGGCTTCGCCGGCGCCGAACTTCCCGGGGTCGGGCGGCCGGCGGTGGGTGAGCGCGGCCTGGGCGGCGTGGGCCGCGGGCGCGGCGAGTCCGCTCGCCCAATCGGCGCCTTGACCGGCCGGCGTGCCCAGGCTCGGCAGGCTCATGCCCGCGCCGGTGCCCGCAGTGGATCCGGTGCCCGCGCCGGATCCGCTTGCCTCCCAGGGCGATCCGTTCTGGGGCGGAGGAGTGCCCGCCGTGGCGGTGACCTGCTCGGCCTGTGCGGCGAGTTCGGTATGCAGCTCGTCGACGACGGTGATGGCCTCGTCGAGCGCGCGGCTGGCTTCGTCGATGAGCGCCGCGGCGTCGGCGGGGGATTCCAGGGTGGCTTCGAGTTCGGCCGCTCTGGTCTCGAAATTGCGCAGGATGGTGTCGAGTCGTTCGCGCGCCCTGGACACCGCGGCAGCGGCCTGCTGCGTGTGGGTGCTCAGCTGCCCGGCGGTCATCGCCATCGCCACGATGGCCGTGACGGCTGCATTCGCGAACTGACCCGCACTGCCCGCCGCGGCGCCGGTCCACTGGCCTTGGGTCTGCTGCCACGCGTTGTCGGCAGCGGTGGCGACGCCGTCGAGCCCGGACTGCACCGTGCGCAGGGCGTCGGCCGGGTCGGGGCCGGGGAAACCGGGACCCAGGAGGGCCTGCACCTCACGGATCGGGGCGGCCAGCGCGGATGTCAGCGAGCCGATCATCACCAGGCTCCGATCCGGCTACCGACGCTGTGGTCGGCGTCGACGAAGCCGTCCGCGGTGGCGACGGCCGCCTCGCTACCGGTGTCGAGGTGCGCACTGAGGCGGTGCGCCAGTTGGGCCTGATGGTGCGTGGCCTGTGCCAGGGCGGCGGCGAAGGCCGCGCCGACCGGGCCGAACACGTCGAACTGTCCCGCGATGGCGGCCAGGTTCGCGGCGTGCGCCGCCAGTTCGGTGCTGTGGCCGCGGTAGTCCGCGGCAAGGGCGTGCAGAGCCGACGGATCCGCGGTCAGATTTCGGGTCATGTGGATTAGACGGGCGTCAGGCCCGTTCGGTTCCACTAATGTTGGCGTGCATGGACGTCCGGGTCGTCGATCATCCGTTGGCCGCCGCGCGGCTGACCACCTTGCGCGATGAGCGCACTGACAACGCCGGGTTCCGGGCGGCGCTGCGCGATCTGACGTTGATGCTCGTCTACGAGGCCACGCGTTCGTTGGCCTGCGACGAGCTGCCGGTTCAGACCCCGGTGGCGCTGACCACCGGGTCGCGGCTGTCGAACCCGCCCTTGTTGGTCCCGGTGCTGCGGGCCGGTCTGGGCATGGTCGACCAGGCGCACGCGCTGATTCCGGAGGCTCAGGTCGGTTTCGTCGGCATGGCCCGTGACGAGACGACGCACCAACCGACGCCGTACCTCGAGTCGCTGCCCGCGGACCTGAGCGGCCGGCCGGTGATGGTGCTCGACCCGATGCTGGCCACGGGCGGTTCGATGGCACACACGCTGCAGTTGCTGCTGGACCGCGGCGCCGATGACATCACCGCCGTGTGTGTGGTTTGCGCGCCGGAGGGAATTGCGTTGGTGGAGAAGACAGTTCCGTCGTTGCGGTTGTTCACGGCCACCATTGATGCTTCGTTGAACGCAGACGCCTACATCGTGCCGGGCTTGGGCGATGCCGGAGACCGGCAGTTCGGGCCGCGCTGAAGGTGATGTTGGGCGCGTCGCGCGGGGCGGCGTGTCGTCCTCTCCTGCAACACTTGCGATCGGAACCCGTCAGCGTGGGTTGACAATGTCAACCCACGCTGACGGGTTCCGGGCGAAGAAGTCAGGTGGATAGGTCGAGCGCTCAACGTGGCGCCAGCAGGCCCGTCACAGCGGCTTTGATTCTCGCCAGTTCTGATTCGGCGGCAGTCCGCGAGGCAGATACGTCCCCAGCGGGCGGTCTGCTGATCTCCAGGTAGCCCTTGACTTTTGGTTCGGTGCCCGACGGGCGCACCGCTACTCGCAGGCCGTCGCCGGTGAAGATCAGCGCGTCGGTGCGGCGTTGACCCCGAAGCTTGGCCAAGTCCTCGGCGCTGACAGCGATACCGGCGATCTCGGTCGGTGGCTCGGCGCGCAGGCGGGCCATCACCGCGTCGGCGCCGGTGTGCACCGATACCGCGCCGGTGACGTGTACGCCGTGCTTCGCGGCGAGTGTGTCCAATCGGTCCTGGACCGTCTGGCCTTGATTGCGCAGTGCCACAACCAGATCGCAGAACACCACCGCCGCGCTGATGCCGTCTTTGTCGCGCACGGTATCGGGGTCGACGCAGTGGCCGATGGCCTCTTCGTAGGCGTATCGCAGTATGGCGCCGGGGATGTCCTTGTCGGTGCGAGCCAGCCATTTGAAGCCGGTGAGGGTTTCGACGTGATGGGCCCCGTAGTCGGCGGCGATGTTGGCGAGCAGCTGCGACGAGACGATCGAGCTGGCAACGACGGTGTCTGTGGCTTGGTTCGGAGTGAGGTCCGACAGCAGGTAATCGCCCAGCAGCCAACCGGTTTCGTTGCCGGACAGCATGCGCCAACTGTCAGTGGTCGGGATGCCCACGGCGCAGCGGTCGGCATCGGGGTCAAGGGCGATGGCGACTTCGGCGTCGTTCTCGGCGGCCAACGTGACCAATAAGTCGGTGGCGCCAGGCTCCTCGGGGTTGGGGAACGCGACCGTCGGAAAGTCGGGGTCAGGGTCGAATTGTGTTGCCACCGTGTGGATAGTGGCGATGCCGGCTCGGTTCAGGACGTCGACTGCCAGCGCGCCTCCGACGCCGTGCATGGCGGTCAGTGCCACCCGGACGTCGCCTTCGGTCTTGCGCAGGGACCCGGCCTGTCGCGCGTACTGCTCGATGAGGGTGTCATCGGTGGGCGTGACCGGCTGCCGGGCGATGTCCGACGGCGCCTGGCGCATCGCCGTTTCGATGTCGCTGTCGGTCGGGGGGACGATCTGGATGCCGCCGTCGAAGTACACCTTGTAGCCATTGTCGGCGGGCGGATTGTGCGACGCGGTGATCTGTACGCCGGCAACGGCATTGAGCTGGCGCACCGCGTAGGCGACGACGGGCGTAGGTGCCGGGTGGGGGAGGAGAACGACGGAAAATCCCTCGGCGGCAAAGATTTCCGCCGTCGCCGTGGCGAATTCGTCGGAGTGGTGGCGGGCGTCGCGACCGACGACGACCGTCGACCCGCCCAGGCAACGGTCCTTGAGCACCTTCGCGACGGCCCACGTCGCCCGGCTGACGGTGGTGACGTTCATGGCGTCGAGGCCGTCGCGCATCGGGCCACGAAGGCCGGCGGTGCCGAAGGCAAGGGGTGTGATGGTCACAGGGCCATTGTGCTCGTGCCGAATTTGGTGAAGTGCGCACAGTGCCACCACCTCTATTGTGGAAGTCGGGGGGTACGACGAGACCTATGGGGGCGGCGTGGCTGGCATGTTGCAAACAAGCTGGGATGACATGGTGAATGCGGCCATGGGGCTGGCGACGCAGGCTGCCGAGTTGCGAACCGAGCCATAATGCTGTCGTGGTGGCTTCAGGGCTTTGACCGTACGACGGAGCGACTTGTGCAGGAAACGCATCTGCCGCGCCTAACAGTTGCTGCGATTCGCGCAATTCTGAACGTGGATGATGACATTCCTGTTGAGCCCTTTGATTTCGACATCCCGAACCTGGATGCGGTTCGAGCTTTGGCGGCGTACGCAGACGAGCCCGCTGCAATCGATGAGACCCTTATCTACCAATTGGGTTGCTATGAGGCCTCATAGCATTTTGCGAAACGCGCAAATCGGCTTTTCGCTGGGGCGGTGGCACTGCACCTGAGTCTGGCGCCGCCCTATTACAGCCGCGCCAGCACCTCGGCCAGCAGCGTCCCCATCCGGGTCGCGGACTGGCGTCCGGCCTCCAGCACTTCGGCGTGGCTCAGCGGCTCGCCGGTCATGCCGGCGGCCAGGTTGGTGACCATCGAGATGCCGAGCACCTCGGCGCCGCCGGCGCGGGCGGCGATGGTCTCGTGCACCGTCGACATGCCGACCAGGTCGGCCCCCAGGGTGCGCAGCATCCGGATTTCGGCGGGCGTCTCGTAGTGCGGGCCGGGCAGGCCGGCGTACACGCCCTCGGTCAGTGACGGGTCGACCGCGCGGGCCAGGGCCCGCAGCCGCGGCGAGTAGGCGTCGACCAGGTCGACGAACTGCGCGCCCACCAGCGGTGAGCGCGCCGTCAGGTTCAGGTGGTCACTGATCAGCACCGGCTGGCCGACCGAGTACTCGGGACGCAGGCCGCCGGCGGCGTTGGTCAGCACCACGGTCCGTGCACCGGCCGCGATGGCAGTGCGCACCGGGTGGACCACATGGCGCAGGTCATGGCCCTCATAGGCGTGGATGCGGCCCAACAGCACCAGCACGTTGCGGCCGCCGACCTGCAGCGCCAGAGCCTGCCCGCCGTGTCCGGAAGCGGTCGGCGGGGTGAATCCGGTGAGGTCAGCCATGGCGATGGCGGATATCGGCTCGCCCAGCACCGCGGCAGCGGGGGCCCAGCCCGAACCCAGCACGACAGCCACGTCGAAGTGCGAGATTCCGGTGCGGTCACGGATGGCGGCGGCGGCCTGCGCGGCGGCGAAGTCAGGGGTGGCCTGCGGATCGGTCACGGCGTCCACCTTAGTTGCCAGCCGCGCCCGAACGGGCCGGTGCGATACTTCCATGATGCTCACTGGCGACGCACTGCAGACGGTCACCGATGCCGTCGCGCGTCGCCGTGCCGATCTGATCGAACTGTCCCACTCGATTCACGCCGAGCCGGAACTGGCCTTCGCCGAGCTTCGCAGTTGCGCCAAGACCCAGGCGCTCGTCGCCGAGCGTGGCTTCGAGGTCACCGCGGCCGCCGGCGGTCTGGACACCGCGTTCCGCGCCGACTACGGCAGTGGCGATCTGGTGATCGGCATCTGTGCCGAGTACGACGCGCTGCCCGGTATCGGACATGCGTGTGGGCACAACATCATTGCCGCGTCAGCGGTCGGCACGGCGCTGGCGCTGGCCGAGGTCGCCGACGAGATCGGCATCACTGTGGCCTTGATCGGCACGCCCGCCGAAGAAGCCGGCGGCGGAAAAGCGCTGTTGCTCAATGCCGGCGTGTTCGATGATGTCGCGGCATCGGTGATGCTGCACCCCGGCCCGGTGGATATCGCGGGCGCGCGCTCCCTGGCGCTGTCCGAGGTGTCGGTGGCCTACCGCGGGCGCGAGTCGCATGCCGCTGTCGCGCCGTATCTGGGTATCAACGCCTCCGATGCGGTCACGGTCGCTCAGGTCGCGATCGGGCTGTTGCGTCAGCAGTTGACGCCCGGCCAGATGATGCACGGCATCGTCACCGACGGCGGTCAGGCCCCGAATGTCATTCCGGCGCATACGGAATTGCTGTACACCATGCGGGCCACCGACTCGGCGTCGCTGGACGAGCTGGAAGTACGGATGTTCTCCTGCTTCGCGGCCGGCGCATTGGCGGCGGGCTGCACGCACGAGGTCACCGAGGTGTCGCCCCGGTACGACGCGCTGACGCCCGACCCGTGGTTGACCGCGGTGTTCCGCGCCGAGATGGAGCGGCTGGGCCGTACCCCGCTGCCGATGGACCTGGAAGTCTCTGTACCCCTTGGTAGTACCGACATGGGCAACGTCACGCAGGTGATGCCGGGTATTCACCCGGTGGTCGGGATCGAGGCCAACGGGGCGTCGATCCACCAGCCGGAGTTCACCGCGGCCGCAGCCGGACCGAGTGCGGACAGGGCTGTCACCGAAGGGGCGATCATGTTGGCGCGCACCGTGGTTGCGCTGGCGCAGGCGCCTGATGAGCGAACCCGGGTTTTGCAGAAGATGGCGGACCGGGCAGCGGTTCAGCAACAAGTGAAGGCAGGGCGCGGATGAGCCTCTCGGACCACGCCGAGCGCTGGCTGACCACGAACTACGGTGACCTGGTCGGGTGGCGGCGGCATCTGCACGCCAACCCGGAGTTGGGCCGGCAGGAGTTCGAGACCACCAAGTTCGTCGCGACGCGACTGGCCGAGGCCGGGTTGAACCCGAAGATTCTGCCCGGCGGTACCGGTCTGACTTGCGATTTCGGTCCCGAGGACCAGCCGCGCATCGCCCTGCGTGCCGACATGGATGCGCTGCCGATGGATGAGCGCACCGGCCTGCCGTTCGCGTCGACAATCCCTAACGTGGCACACGCCTGCGGCCACGACGGCCATACCGCGGTGCTGCTGGGTACCGGCCTGGCGCTGGCGTCGGCGCCGACGCTGCCCGTCGGCGTGCGCCTGGTGTTCCAGGCCGCCGAGGAGTTGATGCCCGGCGGTGCACTGGACGCCATTTCTGCGGGTGCGCTGGCCGGGGTATCGAGAATCTTTGCGCTGCATTGTGATCCGCGACTGGAAGTGGGCAAGGTCGCCACCATCCCGGGGCCGATCACGTCGGCCGCCGACCAGATGGAGATCACCCTGCACTCGCCGGGTGGGCACACCTCGCGCCCCCATCTGACCGGCGATCTGGTCTATGCACTCGGCACGTTGATCACCGGGGTGCCCGGCATCCTGTCCCGTCGGGTCGATCCGCGGCACAGCACCGTCATGGTGTGGGGTGCGGTGAACGCCGGGTTCGCGTCGAACGCCATTCCACAGACGGGAACCCTGGCCGGGACCATCCGCACCGCCAGCCGTGACGCTTGGGTCGAGATGGAATCGATTGTCCGCGAGATCGTTTCGTCACTACTGGCGCCGCTCAACGTGGATCACACGGTGCTGTACCGGCGCGGCGTCCCGCCGGTGGTCAACGAAGAACTGTCCACCCGGATCATGACTCACGCCATCGAAGCGCTTGGCCCGGACTCTCTGGCGGACACCAAGCAATCCGGTGGCGGAGAAGATTTCTCGTGGTACCTGGAGGAGGTGCCGGGAGCCATGGCGCGCCTCGGCGTGTGGCCCGGCGTCGGCCCGCAGCTCGACCTGCACCAGCCGACCTTCGATCTCGATGAACGCGCCCTCGGCGTCGGCGTCCGGGTGCTGGTCAACATCATCGAGCAGGCCGCCAACCTTTAACCGCGAGCGTGCGTGTTTGCGTCCGACACGCTGCAATTTCGGTGCATTTTGGGCACTGTCACGCGGCCCGAGCGTGACGCAACTGCATGGCAATCCGGGATACCAGATCGTCGGGCCGACGCCGGACGTCCTCGAAGACGATCGGTACCACAGTCCACCGGATGTCCATCAGTGCTGACGTTCGGTTCCGGTTGGCCAGCATCGCATCAGCGCCGCTGTGCCAATCCATTCCGTCGTACTCCGCGGCCACCCGGTAGTCGGGCCAGGCAAAGTCGAGGCGCCGCAGTTGCCCACGACCGTCAATGAGTTCGTATTGGAGTACCGGCGCGGGCAGGCCACCGTCGATGATCACGAGCCGCGCTTCGCTCTCCATCGGAGACTCGGCGCGTGGATCTGCCAACGGCAGCAGTTCACGGACGACAACGACTCCCCGGCGTCCCGCCTGTTTCGTCAGTGCGCGGGCAAGTTCCAGGCGGTCGCACGTGCCCGACCGCAACGCCGCATCCAAAGTGGCCAGCGACCGCGGCCGACGTAGCGAGCGGGCGACTTCGATGGCGGTCCATGCTGCGGTGGTGGCCGGCCGGCCACGGACCTCTGCCATCGGCGCGCCGTCGCGGCGATGCACCACCAACCCGTCCGCGTTCCGTAATTGGTGATGCGGGGGATTGAGGACGTGCAGGTCCTTCGGGTTCTCGGTGTCGAAGCCGTAAAGCGCCGCCGCGGTGCAGAGGCAGATGGGAACAACGGCACCGGCGGAGAGGTCGAGTCCGCGTAGCCGGGTCCAGTCATCAGGCACGCCGCGTGAATAGATTCCCTGCCAGATGCGTTGCAGCGCTCCGGTTCTCAGATCGTCGTTGAACTCCCGCCTGGACTGCAGAGTCAGGATTTGCCCGCTGGTGGCCACCCCGTTTTGGGCGTCCAGCAGCGCTTCGAGATCGGCATTCATGACCCCGATCCTGGAGTCGCCTCGCGTTCGTCAACAGTGCTCGCGCGCCATCTGTGGATGGATCGCGAACTGTGGATGAGGCGGATCAGCGCTCACCGCCTGACTATTTCGTCGCGCTCATCAACGGTGAGCGCGACGAAAATGCACGAGAGAGACGGCGTGTCGCCGGCAAACACGCACGCTCGCGGGAGGTTAGGGGCCGATGTTGCGGGACGGGCGGGTGCGGAGGTGGTGGACGTAGTCGGCGGGGGCGCCGGCGATCTCGGCGGCTTCGGCCATCACGCCCAGGTAGCGCGCCGACGGCAGCCCACCTTCCCAGGCGTCGACCACGTACAGCCACGCCAGCACCGGTTCGGTCGACGTGTCCGACGACACCCGGTTCACCCGGCACCGGATCTTCTTGTGGATGCCCAGCTCTGAGCCTTCCCAGCGGTCCAGGCGTTCCTCGTCTTCGCGGGTCATGTCGTAAAGCACGACGAAAACCTTGGACATGGGATCCTGGACCAGCGTCGCCAGCGCGCCCTCCCAGCCGATGTCCGCGCCGGCGAACGTGAGCCGCCAGCCGTGCAGCCAACCGGTGGCCGCCATCGGGGAATGAGGGGCCCGCTGCAGCATCTGCTCCGGATGCATGTTCGATCCGTAAGCGGCGTAGAGCGGCACCTGGCAAGCGTACGGCTTGTTGTCCGGCGACCAACACCCAACTCAGGGTTAGATGTAGCCGTGGTTACCCGCATCGTGATCATCGGCGGCGGTCCCGCCGGGTATGAGGCAGCCCTGGTTGCTGCCGGTTATGGCCCTGAGGCAACTGAAGTCACCGTCGTCGACCGCGACGGTATCGGTGGCGCCTGCGTGCTGTGGGACTGCGTGCCGTCCAAGACCTTCATCGCCTCCACCGGCGTGCGCACCGAGCTGCGCCGCGCCGACGGGCTGGGCTTCGACATCAAGATCGAGGACGCCAAGATCTCGTTGCCGCAGATCAACAACCGCGTCAAGACGCTGGCCCGCAGCCAGTCGGTCGACATCGGCGGGCAGCTGCTGCGCGCGGGTGTCAACGTGGTGGCAGGCTGCGGCGAGCTCGTCGACAGCATCCCCGGCATGGCGCACCACCGGGTGAAAGTCACCACACCCGACGGCCGGTCCGGCGTGCTGAAGGCCGACGTGGTGCTGATCGCCACCGGCGCCAGCCCCCGGGTGCTGCCCAACGCGGTACCCGACGGGGATCGCATCCTGAACTGGCGTCAGCTCTACGACCTCACCGACCTGCCCGAGCACCTGATCATCGTGGGTTCCGGTGTCACCGGTGCCGAGTTCTGCAATGCCTACACCGAACTGGGCGTCAAGGTCACGGTGGTGGCCAGCCGCGACCAGATCCTGCCGCACGAGGACTCCGACGCCGCTGCGGTGCTCGAGGAGGTGTTCTCCGAGCGCGGTGTGACGTTGGTCAAGAACGCCCGCGCCGACTCGGTGGTCCGTACCGAAAAAGGCGTCAAGGTGAGCCTGGCCGATGGTCGCGTCGTGGAGGGTAGCCATGCGTTGATGAGCATCGGTTCGGTACCCAACACTTCGGGCCTGGGACTGGAGAAGGTGGGCATCGAGCTCGGGCCCGGTAATTACCTGACCGTCGACCGGGTGTCGCGCACCAAGGCGTCGGGCATCTACGCCGCCGGTGACTGCACCGGCCTGCTGCCGCTGGCCTCGGTGGCCGCCATGCAGGGCCGCATCGCGATGTATCACGCACTGGGTGAAGGGGTTTCGCCGATCAAGCTGCGCACGGTTGCGGCTGCGGTCTTCACTCGCCCGGAGATCGCCGCGGTCGGAGTGCCGCAATCGGCGATCGACGCCGGCACAGTCCCGGCCCGCACCCTGATGCTGCCGCTGAACACCAATGCGCGGGCCAAGATGTCGTTGCTCGAGCACGGTTTCGTGAAGATCTTCTGTCGCCCGGCCACCGGCGTGGTGATCGGCGGCGTGGTGGTCGCGCCGATCGCCTCCGAGCTGATCCTGCCGATTGCCCTGGCGGTACAGAACCGGATCTCGGTGACCGATCTGGCGCAGACCTTGTCGGTCTATCCGTCGCTGTCGGGCTCGATCATCGAAACGGCCCGCCGGCTCATGGCTCACGACGATCTGGACTGACGCACGAACCGGGGCCGACCACGTAGGCTCGACCATGCAAGGCCTACCGACGAGTAACCACGAGGAGTTCCGCCGTGAGTGACCCGATTCCCGGTCCAGGCAATGGGCAGACCCTGCTGAACCGCGCGCAGCGCGAGACCGCCTGGAACCGGCTGGGTTCCGAGCAGTTCGACGTCATCGTGATCGGTGGCGGCGTCGTCGGTGCCGGCGCGGCGCTGGACGCCGCGACGCGCGGGCTGAAGGTCGCCCTGGTCGAGGCGCGGGACTTCGCCTCCGGCACCTCCAGCCGCAGCAGCAAGATGTTCCACGGCGGCCTGCGCTACCTGGAGCAGCTCGAGTTCGGTCTGGTCCGGGAAGCGCTGTATGAACGCGAGCTATCGCTGACCACCTTGGCGCCGCACCTGGTGAAGCCGCTGCCGTTCCTGTTCCCGCTGACGAAGCGGATCTGGGAACGCCCGTACATCGCCGCCGGCATCTTCCTGTACGACCAGTTGGGCGGCGCCAAGTCGGTGCCCGCGCAGAAGCACCTGCTCAAGGCCGGGGCGCTGCGGCTGGCGCCCGGGCTCAAGCGCAGCTCGCTGGTCGGCGCGATCCGCTACTACGACACCGTCGTCGACGACGCGCGGCACACCATGACGGTCGCCCGCACCGCGGCGCACTACGGCGCGGTGGTCCGCACCTCGACCCAGGTCGTGGCGCTGCTGCGCGAAGGTGACCGGGTCACCGGCGTCCGCATCCGCGACTCCGAGACCGGTGCGGTGACCGAGGTGTGCGGCCACGTCGTGGTCAACGCCACCGGCGTGTGGACCGACGAGATTCAGGCGCTGTCGAAGCAGCGCGGGCGGTTTCGGGTCCGCGCTTCCAAAGGCGTGCACATCGTCGTGCCGCGGGATCGGATCGTCAGCGAGGTGGCGATCATCCTGCGCACCGAGAAGTCGGTGCTGTTCGTGATCCCGTGGGGCACGCACTGGATCATCGGCACCACCGACACCGACTGGAACCTGGACCTGGCGCACCCGGCGGCGACCAAGGCCGACATCGACTACATCCTCGGGCACGTCAACAAGGTGCTGGCCACTCCGCTCAACCATGACGACATCGACGGCGTCTACGCGGGCCTCCGCCCGCTGCTGGCCGGCGAGAGCGAGGAGACCTCCAAGCTGTCCCGCGAGCACGCGGTCGCGGTGCCGGCCCCGGGCCTGGTGGCTATCGCCGGCGGCAAGTACACCACCTACCGCGTCATGGGCGAGGACGCCATCGACGCGGCCAGCGAGTTCGTGCCGACGCGGGTGGCGCCGTCGATCACTGAGAAGGTCCCGCTGCTCGGCGCCGACGGCTACTTCGCGCTGATCAACCAGACCGAACACGTCGGCCAGCACTACGGCCTGCATCCCTACCGGGTGCGGCACCTGCTGGACCGCTACGGCTCGTTGATCGGCGAGGTGCTGGACATGGCCGCCGACCGCCCCGAGCTGCTGGAGCCCATCACCGAGGCGCCGGTGTACCTGAAGGTCGAAGCCTGGTACGCCGCCGCGGCCGAGGGTGCGCTGCACCTCGAGGACATCCTGGCGCGCCGCATGCGAATCTCCATCGAGTACCAGCACCGCGGCGTGGACTGCGCCCGCGAGGTCGCGGAAGTCATTGCGCCGGTGCTGGGTTGGAGTGCCGAGGACATCGACCGTGAGGTCGCGACCTACCTGGCGCGCGTCGAGGCCGAGGTGCTGTCGCAGACCCAGCCCGACGACGAATCGGCCGACGCGCTGCGCGCCGCGGCTCCGGAATCCCGTGCGGAGATTCTCGAGCCGGTGCCGCTCGATTGAGCCTGCCTGTCCGTCCCGGATACGAGGGGATCGGGCCTTCCCGGCTACGGCTGCACGGTGGGCCGGTGCTGGCCGAGCTGCGGTCCCGGTTCGGCGATGAGGCAGCCGCGAAAGTGCTTGCCGGCGAAGTGGTTTGCGCTGACGGGTCGGTCGTGGACCAGGTCACCGAGCTGCCCGCCGGCGCGTTCATCTACTGGTACCGGGACCTGCCCGACGAGGTCGTCGTGCCGTTCGACGTGCCGGTGCTGTACCGCGACGAGAACATCGTCGTAATCGACAAACCGCACTTTCTGGCGACCATGCCCCGCGGCGGGCACGTGGTGCAGACGGCCCTGGTGCGGCTGCGCCGAGCCTTGGGTTTGTGGGAGCTCTCGCCTGCGCACCGGCTGGACCGGCTGACGGCGGGCGTGCTGGTGTTCACGGCGCGGCGCGAGGTGCGCGGGGCCTATCAGACGATGTTCGCCTCAGGTGGGGTGTCCAAGACGTATCTGGCCCGGTCGTCAGCCGGGACATTGGCCGAGCCCGTCGAGTTGCGCAACCGAATTGTGAAGCGGCGCGGGTCTTTACAGGCCGTCGTGGAGCCCGGTGACGTGAACGCGGTGACGGCGGTCGCGCCGTTGGGTTCGGGGTTGTTCCAGCTGACGCCGTCGACGGGCCGTACGCACCAGCTGCGGGTGCACATGAACTCGCTCGGACTTCCCATCGACGGGGATCCGTTGTATCCCACGGTGCTTGATGTCGCCGCCGGGGACTTCTCGACGCCGCTGCAGCTGCTGGCCCACCGGCTGGCGTTCACCGATCCGGTGACCGGGGTTGAGCGGGAGTTCGTCAGTCAGCGGACGTTGGCGGCTGGGCCCTAGATCGGGGGAACGGCGGCGCCGTGGAGCTGTCTCCACACAACTCGCGCAGGAAAGTTGACGGGTCCAAACCGCAAGTGTCACAACAGAGCTGGCACCCCGGGCAGGACACGCCGAGACCGGTTCGGTGGCGCCGTGCCCGCTCAGTGGAGTGGGCCGGGTCAACGCGTCCAACCCCTGTGTTCTACTGCTAGCCATGGACCGCAGCACGTTTGACCGCCTGTTCGACATGACCGGCCGCACCGTCATCGTGACGGGCGGGACGCGCGGCATCGGCCTCGCGATGGCCGAGGGGTTCGTGCTGGCCGGTGCGAATGTGGTGGTGGCGAGCCGCAAGCCCGACGCGTGCGGGGCTGCGGCCGAGCACCTGCGCGGTCTGGGTGGAAAGGCGATCGGCGTGCCCACCAACATGGGCAGCCTGGACGATCTCGACCGGCTGGTGGCGGCCACCGTCGCGGAGTTCGGTGGCATCGACGTCCTGGTCAACAACGCGGCCAACGCGCTCGCCCAGCCGCTGGGGGAGATGACGCCCGAGGCGTGGGCAAAGTCGTACGACTCGAACCTGCGTGGTCCGGTGTTCCTGGTGCAGAAAGCGTTGCCGCACTTGAAGGCCAGCCCGGCCGCGGCGGTGCTGAACATGTCGTCGATCGGCGCGTTCCAGTTCGCGCCGTTCGTGTCGATGTATGCCGCGGGCAAGTCGGCGTTGCTGTCGTTCACCCGGTCGATGGCGGCCGGTTTCGCGGCCGACGGCATCCGCGTCAACGCCATCGCGCCCGGCCCCGTCGACACCGACATGGTGCGCAACAACCCGCAGTCAGCCATCGACGCGATGGCCTCCAACACCCTGTTGAAGCGTTTGGCCAACCCCGATGAATTGGTGGGCGCGGCGCTGCTGTTGTGTTCGGGCGCAGGCAGTTACATCACCGGGCAGGTCGTCATCGTCGACGGTGGCGGGACACCGAGGTAGGGCCGCAGCCAGCTGTCAGTATGTATGCAGGGGACCGTGCGATTTTCCGTACATCACCCTGAGAGCGCAGTCGCGGACGAGCCCCTTGTCGAGGAGCTTGATGCCTGCGTTCGGGATGGCAGGGATACCGGCGAGCTTGTGTCCGAAGCGGCCCATTCGGTACTCCCTGCCCCAGGCAGCCTCCAAGCGCTGGGTGTAGTTGGTGAAATCGTCGGGGCCGCCGTTCAGCAGGGCCGCGATCACGCTTTCCCCGGCGAGCAATCCGGATTCGAGCGCTTTCGAGATGCCTGCGCCCGAAACCGGTTTGGCGGCACCGAGTGCGTCGCCGGTGAAGACGACGCCCGGACGCCACGGTGGCCATGCGGTGAAACCCATCGGCAGTCGCCACGCCCGCACGCTCTTGCTCTTCTTCAAGTCGGCAATCGGCGGCAGGTCCCAATCACGCGGCAGGGAACGCAGAAACTCGCCGAGTAGCTGGGTGGCGTTGATCGCGTGCCAGTTTCGGAAGCAGTTGACATAGCCCACGCCGATGTTGAACACGCCGTCGCCCATCGGGAACACCCAGCCGTAGCCGGGCAACTGATCGCCCTCGAACTGCAGCTTGAGGTAGATGTCGAGCGAATCGGTGTCCGGCCGGTTGACGTGCATCTCCGAGCGGATCGCGATGGCCGAGTAGCCGTTGTACTCCGATTCGATGTTCAGCGCGCGCTTGATCGGTGAGTACGCACCGTCTGCGGCGATGACCGCATCTGCCGAGATCTTCTCCCCGGTCTTGAGGACCACGCCGACCACACGACCGTCGGCATCGAGTTCCGGTCCTGCCACTTCGGCGCCCTCGCGAACTTCCGCTCCAGCTTTCTCGGCGTGCCTGAGCAACACGTTGTCCAAGTGGGTGCGGCTGACGGTATGTCCGTGATCGGGCATACCGGGGCGCCTCGGGAAGGACATCTCCCACCGACTCGGGCTGAACACCGTGACCCGGTTGACCCGGTGGAAGGTGGCGACTTCGTCTGCCAGGCCCATCTTCTGCAGATAACTGACGGCGCGGGCGGTCAAGCCGTCACCACACGGTTTATCCCGGGGAAACTCGGCCTTGTCGACGACCAGCACCTTGGCGCCTACCTGCGCCGCCTGCCATGCCGCGGCGGAGCCCGACGGGCCACCACCGGCGACGACGACGTCATAGTGCTGTGTCACAGAGTCCGCCCCCAGTCCCGAAGAAGCTCTAGTTCATCAGCTTTCGGGCGGAGCCGCCAGGTGGACTACTTACCCGACGGGGCTACCGTGGAAGCTGTGGCATCCATCTTCGGCGACTCCCACCTGAAGCACGTCCGCCTGGTCACCCCGCAGACGACGAAGGGGTGTCAGGACTGCATCGCGGCCGGTACCCGCTGGGTCCATCTGCGGTTGTGTCTGACGTGCGGCCACGTCGGCTGTTGCGATTCGTCGCCGATGCGCCACGCGAGCGCTCATGCGCAGACGCCGGGGCACGAGATCGTGCAGTCTTTTGAACCGGGTGAGAACTGGCGATGGTGCTACGTGCACGAGAAGTACGTCTGACCGGTGTCCTGAACTGAGGGCTGCGTGGCCGCTTGTGCCATGTGACCGCGGCTAGCCGGCGGGCAAAATGGAATGTGTCCAATTAATCCCGATGGGAGTGACACATCATGGCTGAAGTGATTGCAGGAGTGACGATTCCGGACACCGAGTTGGTCCGGGAGGCCACCTCGATCGTTCGGCAGGCGACCGACGAAACGTTGTTCAACCATTCCCGCCGCGTGTTCCTGTGGGGCTCATTGAAAGCGGCTGCGCGCGAGCTGGAGGTCGATCCGGAACTTGCCTACGTCGGCGGCATGTTCCATGACCTGGGCCTGACGGCGGCGCATGGCACCAAGCACCAGCGGTTCGAGATCGATGGCGCGGCAATGGCTCGGAAGCTGTTGTTGGACTTCGGCCGTACCGAGCAGGAAGCGACTAACGTGTGGCTGGCGATCGCGCTGCACACCACTCCGGAAGTGCCGCACCACCTGGCACCCGAGGTTGCCGTGGTGAGTCTCGGCGTCGAAACCGATGTGCTGGGAATGGGTTTGGACGAGATCACCGACGCACAACGGGCCGAGGTGGTGGCGGCGCATCCGCGCCCCGACTTCAAGAACCGCATCCTTCGGGCATTCAACGACGGCATGGTCAATCGTCCGGACACCACGTTCGGCACGATGAACGACGATGTGCTCGCGCACTTCGACCCGTCGTTCCAGCGGACGAATTTCGTTGACCTCATTGAGAACAACGCCTGGCCGGAGTGAGTCCGCATCACCGGGATGGGGCAACGCCGGGCCGGGTGACAGGCTTGGGAACCCGGCCCGGCGTTGCCTTTCTGATCAGGCTTGCTTGACGGCTTCGATGTCGAGGGTGATGGTGACCTTGTCGCCTACGACGGCGCCACCGGTCTCCATCGGCAGGTCGAGGTCGACGCCGAAGTCCTTGCGGTTGATGACAACTGACGCTTCGTAACCGGAGACCTCGCCGGCGCCCATGCCGGGGCTCACGCCATTGAACTCCAGGCCCAAGGTGACCGGGCGGGTGTTGCCTTTGATGGTCAGGTTGCCGTCCAGTAGGTAGGAGGCACCGTTCTGCCGAACCGAGGTCGATGCGAAGGTCGCCACCGGGTGGTTCTCGGCGTCGAAGAAGTCGGCAGACTTGACGTGGCCGTCGCGCTGTTCGTTGCCGGTGTTGAGCGACGTCACGTCGATCTCGGCGGTGACCGACGGGGTGCCGTCGGCGTCGACGGTGATGGCGCCGCTGAAGTTCTCGAACTTGCCGCGGACCTTGCTGACCATCAGGTGGCGTACCGAAAACTCGACCGTGGAGTGGGCGGTGTCGATCGCCCAGGTGCCGACGCCGAGGGGAGTGGTTGCGGTGGTCATGTGCCTGTCCTTTGTTCTTGGTCCGAGCGCCGGCGTTCCGGCCTCTGAAGGTGTCCAACCGGACTACGGTCCGGATTATTTCTCGGGCGGGAATCGTGCCGGCTCGCGTTCCTTAATGAAAATGATTACCATTAAGGTCATGCCCTCGACCTCTGCTGATCTCATCCCGGTGACCGTGCTTTCAGGCTTCCTGGGAGCCGGCAAGACCACGCTGCTCAACCACATCCTCGCCAACCGGGACGGCCGCCGCGTCGCGGTCATCGTCAATGACATGAGCGAGGTGAACATCGACGCGGCCCTGATCGCAGGTCAAGGCCACCTCGACCGGACCGAAGAGAAGCTGGTCGAACTCACCAACGGATGCATCTGCTGCACCCTGCGTGAAGACCTCATCACCGCCGTCGCCGATCTGGCTCGCCAGCGGCGATTCGATCAGATCGTGATCGAATCGACGGGCATCTCCGAACCGATGCCCGTGGCCGCCACCTTCAGTTGGGAATTCGAGGACGGCTTCGTGCTGTCCGAGCTCGCCCGCCTGGATACGATGGTCACCGTCATCGATGCCTGCACCTTCCTGCCGGAGTTGGCGCGCGGGGAAGCCCTCACCGAACGCAATCTGGCGGTGGGCGACGGCGACGGACGCAACATCGCCGATCTGCTGGTCGATCAGGTCGAGTTCGCCGACGTCATCCTGGTCAACAAGACCGATCTGGTCAGCGCCAAGACGATAGCGACCGTCGAGGCCGTCGTGCGACGACTCAACCCCAAGGCGCGGATCGAGCGCACCGAGCACGGGATCGTGCCGCTGGCAACCGTTTTGGACACCGGGTTGTTCGATCCGGAACTTGCCGCCGAGGCGCCGGGATGGGATGAAGAGATCGCCAATGGGCACACGCCGGAAACCGAGGAATACGGCATCAGCAGCATGACGTTCCGCGCCGACCGGCCGTTCCATCCGCAGCGCCTCGCCGATGCCCTCGATCAGGTGCGAGGACTGCTGCGCAGCAAGGGCTTCTGCTGGATCGCCACCCGACCGAACATCGCCGCCATCTGGTCACAGGCTGGACCCAACCTCACCATCGAACCCGCTCAGTACTGGACGAGCACCGAGATCGAGCCCGGTCAGGAGATCGTCTTCATCGGCATCCGCCTCGAAACCGGCAAGGTGCGAGCGCTTCTCGACTCAGCGCTGCTCACCGACGACGAAATTGCCGACGGCACGAGCGCGTGGCTGCGGTACGCAGATCCGCTGCCGGCGTGGACCGCAGCGCATAGCCACGTCTGACTCCTCTAGTGTGCGCTCGGTGCGAGATCGCCGAGCAGGTAGCGCTGCAACGTGACGCCGAGGTCGGCGGCGAGCTGCTCGTTGGAGCGGTTGGCCAGCGGTTCGAGGCCGATGACGTACCGCGCCAGCGCGAAGCCGTTGACCTGCGACATGACCAGGGCGGCGCGGTAGTCGGCGTCCGCTGAGCCGAGCCCTTCGGCGATGGGTGCAATGATCTTGCGGGCGAGAAAGTCCCGCACCAGCTTCGCCGCCGCTGGTTCGGCCGTGGCGGCGCGCACCATGCCGATCATGGGCCGTCGCCGGACCTCGTCGTCGAGAACCTCGAGGATGAACGTCGCCAATCGCAGTCCTGCCGTGTCCTTGTCGCCGTCGAGTACCCGGCCGATGATCACCGAGGGTTCCACCGGCAGTTCGACGACCGTGAGGAACAGGTCGAGCTTCTTGCCGTAGAAATGGCTGACCAACGCGGGGTCGACGCCGGCCTGCAACGCGACCTGGCGCAGCGAGGTCCGCTCGTACCCCAACTCCGCGAACAGCTTTCGTGCGGTTTCCTCGATCGCCTCGCGGGTGCCGTTAGGTCCCGGACGGCGTCCACCGCGGGAGGTTCGCTGGGTCATTCGACTCCCCATTCACAGAATTCTTTACGTGTTGAATTATAGCCCCGGCGGGTCTAATGTCATACCGTCAACCTTCTTGATTAGCCACGCAGCAGAGACGTTCCGCGCAGTTCGCGCCCACCCGTGCGAAAGGTCCACGGATGCAGCGGTTTTCGATCAGACGCCGACTCGGTCAGCACTGGATGTATGTGGTGGCCGTGGTGGTGGTCGTGGTCGCCGGATTCGCGGTGTACCGACTGCACGGCATCTTCGCGTCGCAGGACGTCACGTCGACCCCGAGCGGTGCGGTGAACGACGTCGTGCCGTTCAACCCCAAACATGTGGTGATGGAGGTCTTCGGACCGCCGGGCACCGTCGCCACCGTCACCTACCTGGACGTCGATGCCCGGCCACAGCGCGCCGACACTGTCAGGTTGCCGTGGACCTACGACACCACCACCACGCAGCCTGCGGTGTTCGTCAACCTCCAGGCGCAAGGCGACAGCGACTCGATCGGCTGCCGCATCACCATCGATGACGCCGTCAAGGACGAGAGAACGGTGAACACTGTGCACGCCTTCACCTACTGTCTGGACAAATCCGGATGAGCGCGAACCGGGTGCCGAACTTCATCCGGCGGTATTCAGTGCTCATCGCCTCCTTCTGGCTGGCCCTGGCCGTCGTCACGAATGTCTTTGTGCCACAGCTGGAGACGGTGGCCGAATCTCACAACGTGTCGCTGAGTCCGACCGACGCGCCATCGCTGCAGGCGGCGAAGCAGATCGGCAAGGTCTTCCACGAGTTCGATTCCGACAGCTCGGCCATGATCGTCCTCGAGGGCGACCAGCCGTTGGGTGCTGCCGCGCATCACTACTACGACGGCCTGATCGACAAGCTCACCGCCGACACCAAACACGTCCAGCATGTGCAGAACTTCTGGGGCGACCCGCTGACGGCGGCCGGTTCGCAGAGCGCCGACGGCAAGGCCGCACTGGTGCAGGTGTATCTCGCCGGAAATCAGGGTGAGTCGCTGGCCAATGAGTCCGTCGACTCCGTCCGCAGGATCATCGAGAACACCCCGCCGCCAACAGGTCTGAAGGTGTACCTCACCGGCGCCGCGCCGCTGATCACCGACCAGTTCGAGGTGGGCCGCCATGGGACGCTGAAGACGACCCTGATCACCATCGGCGTGATCATGGTGATGCTGTTCTCGCTCTACCGCCGGTTCACCACGGTGATCATGGTGATCTTCACGGTGATGATGGAACTGACGGCGTCGCGCGGCGTCGTCGCCTCGCTGGCCAACGCCGGCATCATCGAGCTGTCGACGTACTCGACAAACCTGTTGACGCTCTTGGTCATCGCTGCCGGCACCGACTATGCGATCTTCATTCTCGGCCGGTTCCACGAAGCCAGATACGCCGGGCAGGATCGGGTCGCCGCGTACAACACCATGTATCGCGGGACGTCGCACATCATCCTGGGATCGGGCCTGACCATCGCCGGCGCGGTGTTCTGCCTGATGTTCACCCGGCTGCCGTACTTCCAGAGTCTCGGAATTCCCGCCGGCACAGGTGTTCTCGTCGCGGTGGTCGCCGCGTTGACGCTCGCGCCCGCGATGCTGTGCATCGGCCGGCATTTCGGTCTCTTCGAACCCGTGCGCCAGCTGCAGACCCAGGGCTGGCGGCGCATCGGCACGGCCATCGTGCGCTGGCCCGGCCCCATCCTGGTGGTGACCGTCGCCGTGGCCCTCATCGGCCTGATCGCCCTGCCCGGGTACAAGACCAGCTACGACACCCGGCCCTACATGCCGGCCAGTGCGCCCGCCAACATCGGTTACGCCGCCGCCGAACGCCATTTCTCGCAGGCCCGACTCAATCCCGAATTGCTGATGATCGAAGCCGACCACGATCTGCGCAATTCCACCGACATGATCCTGTTGGAGCGCGTGGCGAAAGCCGTCTTCCACACCGACGGCGTCGCGCAGGTGCAGTCGATCACCCGGCCGCTCGGGACGCCCCTGGACCACTCGTCGATACCGTTCCTGATCAGCGCCGGTAACGCTGGTCAGATCAACAACCTGCCCTTTCAGCAGGCTCGCAGCGCCGACCTGCTCAAGCAGGTCGACGTGATCAACAAGTCGATCGACATTCTGCGCCAACAGTATTCGCTGCAACAGCAATCCAGTGGTATCACCCACGAACAGGCCCAGGCATTCCAGCAGACCGTCGCGACCGCCAAGGATTTACGCGACAAGATCGCCAACTTCGACGACTTCTTCCGGCCGCTGCGCAACTATTTCTACTGGGAGCCGCATTGCTACGACATCCCGGTCTGTGCGGCGTTGCGGTCGGTGTTCGACTCTCTCGACGGTATCGACGACCTGACCGATCAACTGGGTGATGTCGCGGGCAGCATCGCCAAACTCGATGCGCTGCAACCGAAACTGCTTGCGTTGATCCCGCCGCAGATCGCCAGTCAGCAGACCAACCGCGAACTGACGATGACGAACTACGCCACGAACTCAGGTCTGAACAATCAGGCCGCCGCGTCGCTGGAGAACGCGACCGCGCTGGGCCAGGCGTACGACGCGTCGAAAACTGACGACTCGTTCTATCTTCCACCGGAGGCATTCACCAACCCCGAGTTCCAGCGCGGGATGAAGCTGTTCATGTCCCCGGACGGCAAGGCCGCCCGCATGATCATCACCCACGAAGGTGATCCCGCTACGCCGGCAGGTATTTCGCATATCGCCGCCATCAGGCACGCCGCGGCACAGGCTGTCAAAGGCACGCCGCTGGGTGGCTCGAAGATCTACCTTGCCGGTACCGCGGCCACCTACAAGGACATTCAGGAGGGCGCCAAGTACGACCTGATGATCGCCGGCATCGCGGCGCTGAGCTTGATTCTGCTGGTCATGATGTTCATCACCCGAAGCATCGTCGCCGCCCTGGTCATCGTGGGCACCGTGGCGCTGTCGCTGGGGGCCTCCTTCGGGCTGTCCGTACTGATCTGGCAGGACATCTTCGGTATCGAGCTGTACTGGATTGTCTTGGCGCTGGCGGTCATCCTGCTGTTGGCGGTGGGATCGGACTACAACCTGTTGCTCGTCTCGCGGTTCAAAGAAGAGATCCACGCCGGCATCAACACCGGCATCATCCGCTCGATGGCCGGCTCGGGTGCGGTGGTGACCTCGGCCGGGCTGGTGTTCGCCGCCACCATGGCGTCGTTCGTGTTCGCGGACCTACGGGTGCTCGGCCAGATCGGCACCACGATCGCCCTGGGCCTGCTGTTCGACACATTGATCGTGCGGTCGTTCATGACGCCGTCCATCGCGGTGCTGCTCGGGCGGTGGTTCTGGTGGCCGCTGAAAGTGCGGCCACGCCCGGCCAGTCAGATGCTGCAGCCCTACGGGTCACGCCAGGCGGTGCGTCAGCTGCTGCTGTGGGAGGACGGGGACCCCGCGGTCAGTGGATCAAGTGCAGGCGCGCGAAGCCACGGAGGAGACGCATGACGGGCATCGAGCTGTGGGGCGGTCTCACCATCCTTGCGGGGCTGCTGGCGCTGATCCTCCTCGCGTGTGTCTTCGTGTACGTCCGCCGTCTGGAGCGGCGCCCACCTGCTGCATTGGGCGAACAGGTGGGTGCTCACAAAGCGGTACTGGCCAAAGTGCGTAAAGGTCAACCGATGTCGCAGGACGAGATCGACTACGCAAAGGAACTGGTATCCGACGCCGGCTCACCGCTCGCTTACGCGATACCAGCGCTTCTGTTCACCATGGGCTTCTTCTACGTCGTCGGGTGCCTCTACGAGCTGCAGGTCCACGGCGGCCATCCCTCGTTTCGCACCTTCATCGGGGGCATCCCGATGCTGACCTCGCTGAACATCTTCGGTCAGCTGCACCGGGTGGCGCGACTGAAGAAGCGCGTGCCCGCGAGTCCCGCGCTGGTGGCATAGCCGCCTATCGGTCGCCGAACGCCTTTGCCGCCAAATCGATCTGGGCTGAGGCGGCGAGAATCTGGCTGCGGTTCTCCACGTGCAGCGCGGCCTGCAGGCTGGGGGCTTCGAGGTTGGCCCACAGCACCTGCTTGGTGGACTCGACGCCGAACTTGCCGTAGCTGCAGAGGGTTTCGGCGATGGCCAGGGCGTCGGCGACGACGTCGTCCGCGGACAGCCGTGAGACCAGCCCCAGGCGCAGTGCTTCGTCGGCCGCCACCGTCCGGGCGGTCAGGATCAGGTCGAACGCCTGCCCGGCACCGACGATCCGGGGGAGCGTGTAGCTCACCCCGATGTCGCAGCCGCCGATGCCCAGCTTGATGAACTGGGTGCAGAACCGTGCGCCCGGCCCGGCGATCCGGATGTCGGCGGCCAGTGCGATGGCGAAGCCACCGCCGTACGCGGGCCCGTTGACCGCGGCGATCACCGGCTGGCGCAGATTCTGGATACGGGTGGTCAGCTCGGCGATACGTTCCTGCCAGCGCATGCCCGAACGCGGAAATTCCAGTCCGCCACCGGCTTCCGACGGGTTGGGGTCGGAAAGGTCCAGGCCCGAACAGAATCCGCGGCCGGCGCCGGTGAGTACGACGACGCGGCACTCGTTGTTCCGGTGGATGTCGTCGAGGGTGCTGTGCAGGGCTTCGACGAGTTCGAAGCTCAGCGCGTTGAGTTTCTCTGGACGGTCCAGCGTCAGCACAGCGATATCGGGGCGGGGGTAGGTGAGTGACAGCGGCGGCATGTTCCTGACGTTAACCCCGTCGCGCCGTCACGACAGCTGTCGGGTCGGCATCGGCGCGCTGCGGGGGAGGGGAGTCGGGCGGGGCTTGGTTTGGTGGCCGGATTGCGAGTCGGCGGGCGGCCAGATGCAGAAGCCGTGGTGATAGTCGCCCGTACTCCACGTTCCACCGGTGTTGATGCAGCAGTCGTGTGTGGCCACGTCGGCATCGTCTTGGGTGGGCGGATCGTGGGGCGCGTGGCTGATCATCTCCTTGTAGCAGGTGAGGAAGCCGCCCTCGCCCTGATTGTTGTCGACTGCCCCGGCGGTCGCTGCGGTCTCGAGCCCCAGTGTCGCGATCAGCAGTGCGACTGCCATCAGCGGCAGCTTTCGTGCGTGGGTGTTGTTGTGTGGCATGGCTTCCTCCAGCTGTGTTGTCTGGCCTCGTGGCCTGTGTTCACTGGTAGGAGGACGGTGTCGCGACGATTCCCACACTTTTTTCATGACCGCTCGCGGCGTCCAAAGGTCTCCCCGAAAAAGTGTGGGAATTCCGGCAGCCCCGCGCTCCTAGTAGGTGAACGCGGCCCACCGGGGCCGGGTAAGTCGAAGGAGACCATCATGGCCAGCACCGCATCAACCCAGAGGCGCGCCCTCGTCGCGACCGCCAAGTTCGTCATTGCGTCCGGCATCATCGCTGCCGGCGCGACAGCACTGTCCCCGCTGGCACAGGCGGACGCCCAGTTCGACGCCTTCAAGCAGTCCTGCCTCACGAACCCGGGGGCATACGCGGCGGGCGCGGTCCGCGGCGCATACCGGCTGGAGGTCGTGCCAGGAAAGGAGATGGACCAGATCTGCTCGCTGTACGGTGCGCCGGGTTTCCACCCCAACGGCAATTGGCTGGGCGACTACACCAGGCAGGTCTACCTCCAGAACCCAGTCGGCGTGCCCCATCCGATGGTGACCGTCAACTGAAAGATCCGAACCGAAAGCGGCCCGCCATCGCTGATGGCGGGCCGCTTTCGGGTTATCCGAGTGGACCGCTGGGCTGGATGCACGCGGGCGGTGTGCAGCTGTTCGACCCGCCTTCCTGTCGCGGCGGGACGTGGCCGGGAGCAGGCGCCCGTCCGTTCGACGATTTCGGCGGAGTCACCGGCCCTTTGGGCGGGCCGGGATCGACGACCGGACCGGACTTCGGCGGCGTGACCGGCCCCTCGTCACCGCCCGAGGGCGCCGTCGACCCGCCGGAATTGCCCGGGGGCGTGACAGGGCCGCCGGAGTTGGGCGGCGGAATGACCGGGCCCGGCGCGGTGCTCGGGGGTTGCACCGGTCCAGCTGGGTTGCCGGAGTGGTGCGGAGGCACTACCGGTGCAGCGGGGTTGTTTGGGGGAGTGGATGGTTCAGTCTCAACGGGCGGAGGCTCAATCGGTCCCGTCGGATTGCCCGGAGGCGCGGTCCGCTCGGGGTTGCCCGACGGGCCCGTCGGGCTGGGAGGAGCAGTCTTGAGCGGTGCGTCAAACGGAGTGTTCGGCACTGATGGGAATGTCGGTGACGATGAAGTCGAGTGGCCGGTGACGCTCATCGGGTCGACGTTGAAGACCTGGGGCATGCTGAGATAGACCGCACCGCCGGCCGCCACGATGGCGGCCACCCCGGTCACCGCCATCGCATGGCGCCGCAGATAACCCGGCCTCGAATTTGTTGTCGCCGAGGGTTTCTCAACGGACGTCGGCGGCAGGTCGGAGACGTCCACGTCATGCGGGGGCCACCACGAATTGCCCGTTTGGGGTGGCCCGGCTGCCGAGCGGGGCGTCGTGGGCAAAACGTTGCCGGCGTGGGCCAACGTGGCCTCGCGGAGCCACTCGGGCGCTGGGATGAGCAGCGGAGCGCTGCCGAGGAGTGTGGCGGGGCTGACCATCTTGGCGCGCTGCTCTTCGCAGACTGCGCAACCGTCGATATGGCGGGCAGCGCGCTTGCGCGTCAGTACGGTGAATTGGCCGTCCCAATCAGCGAGGATCGCGGCGAGTTCGGGACACCGGGACGGGTCGGTACGCACCTGCCGGCAGATTAGCAGCGCGCCGAGAGACCGCGCGATGGTGTCGCGCAACCGCTCGACCAATGTGTTGGCGTTTCTCGGTGAAACTCCCAGTGCGTCAGCAAGTTCGGGCCCGCTCAGCCCTTGGCGGTAGGACAGTTCCAGCACCAGCTGATCGCGATCGGTCAGCCCGCCGCAGGCGTCGCTGATCAGATTCGCCAGCTCGCTGCGCGCGGCAAGGGTCGCCGGATCCGGTTCCCCACTGACGATCTCGGGCAGCTCGTCGCTGGGCTGTTCGCGGCGGCGGTCCCGGATTCGCGACAGTGCCTCATTGCGGGCGACGGCATACAGCCACGACCGCAGCCGGTCGGGCTCGCGGAGTTGATCGAGCCGACTGGCGGCAGTGACGAAGACGTCCTGGACGCAGTCCGCGGCGGCGTCGCGATCGCGCAACATGCCGACGCAGAAGTCGTACAAGCGATTGGCGTAACGGTCGTAGATTGCCGCGAATGCCATCCGGTCGCCCGATGCGGCGGCGAGCGCCAGCGTGGCGTCATCGTCGGCTGCCGCCGACCTCGCATATGCAGTGGTCACATCGAGCTCCCAGCTGACTCCTGGCGAATGGCAGGAATCTCATCATGGCTTTCCCAACAACTAGGAGCAACCAGCGAGGGTGATTCCCACACTTTCGTCGAGCGAGTTTGCGGCCTTGTTCAGGCGCTGTGCCACCCGGCCACGCCGACGGCGATCATTCGCAGCTGCTTGCGTGCGGTCCGCTTGACGTCGTCCAGCGCCTTCGCGTCATTGGCGTCGTCGATGGACTCGGCGGTGGTCATCATCGTGTTGACGAACAGTCCGGCCACGATGTTCAGGTCCTCGGCGCTCCAGGTGGTGAGTCCCGGCAGCCGACCCAGATCGATCGCGAGCTCCGAGGTGATCAACCGGATTTCCGTGCGGATGGCGTAGCGCAGCGCGGTGACGCCGCTGTTGCGTTCCCGGCTGATGAAGCGCCAATGCTCGGGTCGTTCGGCAACGCTGTTGAAGAGGATGTCGACGGAGGACTCGATGAAGCGCTTGGGGTCGAGCTGGCCGGCGCGGCCACCGCGGAGCATCTCGCGGAGAGCGCGGAAGGACTCGTCGATGAGCACCAGGCCGAGCGCATCCATCGTCTCGAAGTGCCGGTAGAAGGCGGCGGGCACGATGCCGGCCTCGCGGGTGACCTCACGCAGGCTGAGCGCGCTGAAGCTGTCCTCTTCGAGCAGTGTGAGGGCAGCCGTGATGATGGCGCGGCGGGTTGCTTCTTTGCGCTCTTCGCGCGACAGGTTGTCCTGGACGCGAGAGCTTGATGAGCGGCTCGACCTCCGGTCGCGTGAACCAGGGGTACGACTGTTCACCGAACAAAGTTTACACAGCGTGGCATTGCCGCAGATTGAAACGCTTGTGTATGGCACAAGCATACAGATGTTCACTGTGTGATCCCAGCAACAAACTGCGCTTTAAGTCTTGACGCGAACGCTTGGAATCGGTCACTGTGTACACATGTTCACCGAAACTTTGAGCCGCCGAGTTCGGCGCTCCGCCCTGGTTGGCATCCTCACCGGCCCGCACGGCGTGGACCGGTACACCGAGGTTTTCGACCGCACCTGGACTGTCAACGATGCCCGCGCCAAGGTGGTCGCGGTCCGTCGGCAGACGCCGCGCAGCGTGACCCTGACGCTGCAGCCCAACGACGCCTGGCAGGGCTTCAAAGCCGGCCAGCACATCAACCTGACCGTCGAGATCGACGGCCGCCGCCGCACCCGGTGCTACTCGCCGGCCAACTCCGAGGGCAGCCCGGTCATCGAGCTGACCGTCGGCCTGCACGACGGCGGCCTGGTCTCCACCCACCTGTACGAGCACGCCGAGCCCGGCATGGTCGTCCACCTCGACTCCGTCGGCGGCGACTTCGTGATGCCGACCGTTCGACCGCGTCGCATCCTGCTGGTTTCGGGCGGCAGCGGCATCACGCCGGTGCTGTCGATGCTGCGCACCCTGCGCGAGGAGAACTACGACGGCGAGGTCGCGTTCATCCACTACGCCCGCAACCCCGAAGAGGCTGCCTACGCCACCGAGCTGGCGGCCACCCCGGGCGTGAAGGTGCTGCACAGCTTCACCCGGTCGAACCGCGGTGACCTGAGCGGCCACTTCGGGTCGGACCACCTGGCGGCCGCAATGCCCGACCCCGATGCCGTGTTCGTCTGTGGCCCGCCGGCCCTGGTCGACGCGGTCAAGGACCTGCTGCCGGGTGCCCAGTCCGAGAGCTTCGTGCCCCCGGTCATCGCCGTCCCGACAGAGGCGTCGGGTGGCAACATCGCCTTCACCGAGAGCAACGTCGACATCGTCGACGACGGTCGCTCCATCCTCGAGCAGGCTGAAGCCGCCGGCCTGAACCCGACCAGCGGCTGCCGGATGGGTATCTGCCACACCTGCACCCGCACGAAGATCAGCGGCCCCGTGAAGAACCTGATCACCGGCGCGGTCTCGACCGCCCCCGACGAAATCATCGAAATCTGCGTGACCGCCCCGTGCGGCGACGTCCAGATCGATCTCTGAACCACCCCACCAGCCCACGCACTCAAGGAGACGAACCCATGGCTCAACGTCCCAACACCCTGACCGCCGAGCAGTTCGACGACTTCGGTCGCGCGCTCGACGCCATCCGTGAGCGCCACCTCGCCGACCTCGGCGACCGTGACTCCGACTACATCCGCAGCATCATCGCCATGCAGCGCAAGCTGGAGATCGGTGGCCGTGCGCTGCTGTTCCTGCCCCCGGCGTGGCCCGTCGGCACCGTGATGCTCGGCCTGTCGAAAATCCTCGACAACATGGAGATCGGCCACAACGTCATGCACGGCCAGTACGACTGGATGGGCGACCCGGCGCTGCGCGGCCAGAATTTCGAGTGGGATTCGGCCTGCCCGTCCAACCAGTGGCGGCACTCGCACAACTACATGCACCACACCTACACCAACGTCGTCGACCTGGACCGCGACATCGGCTACGGCGTGCTGCGGATGAGCGAAGACCAGAAGTGGACCCCGTACTACCTGGGCAACCCGGTCTACGCCTTCCTGCTGATGGTGTTCTTCCAGTACGGCGTCGCGCTGCACGAGCTGGAGACCGAGCGGATCCGCTCCGGCGAGATCAAGCTGCGGGACAAGAAGGACATGCTGCGTGAGATGTGGGCCAAGGTCAGTCGCCAGACGCTGAAGGACTACGTCGCCTTCCCGCTGCTCGCCGGACCGTTCCTGCCGTTCGTGTTCGCCGGCAACATGACCGCCAACCTGATGCGCAACGTGTGGTCGTACGCCATCATCTTCTGCGGTCACTTCCCCGAGGGCACCTACGAGTTCACCATCGAGGAGACCAAGGCGGAGACCCGCGGCCAGTGGTACTACCGCCAGCTGCTGGGTTCGGCAAACCTGTCCGGCGGCAAGTGGTTCCACATCTTCAGCGGCAACCTGTCGTTCCAGATCGAGCACCATCTGTTCCCCGACGTCCCGGCGCACCGCTACGCGGAAATCTCCCCGGAGGTCAAGGCGCTGTGCGAGAAGTACGACCTGCCCTACAACTCCGGCCCGCTCCACACGCAGTTCTTCTCGGTGGTCAAGAAGATCTGCCGCCTGGCCCTGCCGGACTCATGGCTGACAAAGCGGGCACCAGAAGGTGATCCGGTCAGCGAGGTTCCCGAGGTTCGCGAGCCGGTCTCGGTCGCCTGATTCGATCAGCGTCCCGCACCTGCGACACGCTTGCCCGGCCCGGCCGTACACCCAGAGTTGACGGCCGGGTCGGGTATCGCCCGTTGTAGTCCGGTTCCACCTGTTCCTGTTCAACCACAACATGTCCCGGGCCCGCTGCGCCAGTCGCAGCGGGTCTTTCACTGTGCTGACCAAGGCCGTGGGGCGGCGGCCGACGATGAAACACAGCTCGTTGGCATAGACGTTGCCGACGCCGGCCAGGTTGCGTTGGTCGAGCAGCACTTCGTGCAGTGGACGTTCCGGGTCCTGGGTGAGGTTCTGTGCTGCTCTGTGTGGATCCCAGTCCGGGCCAAGGAGATCCGGTCCGAGGTGTTTGACGACGTCTTGGTCGTGGTCTCTTTCGAGAATCTCCAAGGTGCCGAGCTCGGTGCCCACCGCTTGAATGTCGTTGTTTTCCAGGATGATTCTCGTCCGATGATCCGGCCTTCTGGGCCTGGTGTTGACCTGCCACTTGCCCTCCATCTTGAGGTGCGAGTGGATGCTGGCCCCGGTGGTGCGGATGAACAGGTGCTTGCCGCGGCTGAGCACTTCGTCGACCTGTTGTCCGCTGAGGTCGACGGTCGCGAACTTCGGGACGCGAATGTCGCAGCGCGTCAGCGTCTTTCCCTGCAGTGCCTCGCGGAGCACTGCTGCGGTATGCCAGACGGTGTCGCCTTCGGGCATCAGCGGATGTAGGTGTGGGCTCGGGTCAGAGCTTGTTCGGCATCATGGGCGATCTTCTGTACCAGGGGAGCGGCCAGTTCGAGCTCATCGATCAGGTCGAGGGCTTCGCCGGCCCAGATAGGGACGTAGTCCAGATCCATCTTGGCCGCCCGGTCGCGGAACTCCTCTTGCGCCTTGGGATCCGCGTCCAGTTCGGCGTCCCGGTCCTGCCACTGGTCGGTGAAGACGCTGCGCAGCGTCCGCGCCGGATACGTAGCCGGCCACCGCGTTTCGAGGGGCCGGGCAGCGATGTCGATGGCGCGGCCGGTGGTGGTGTCTTCGGCCGTCGCCTTCAGCATGACCTTCGACTCGGCGGCACTGAGCAGCGACTCGTGAGTGGCTTCGAACCGGGTGCCGATCATGGCGCCCGCGGCGCCGAGAGTCAGCGCCGCCGCCAGGCCGCGGCCGTCGCCGATGCCGCCCGCCGCCAGCACCGGGGTGCCGTGCGCCAGGT
>NZ_JXST01000026.1 GCF_000878195.1 Mycolicibacterium llatzerense
GGGCGGGTGAACGTGATCGCGCGCGCCTGGGCCGCGAGATTCTCGATCTCGGCAACCTGGAAAATGAGGCCGACGGAATCGAGCACGGATACCGCTACGACAACTCGCCGGTCGTCTGTGCAGAACCCGGCAATCCCCCGGCCAATCCCTCGCACCGATACCTCCCGAGCACCGTGCCGGGTGCCCGGCCACCGAGTGTCTTCCTGCCGGACGGTACGGCTCTGTTCGACCTGTTCGGGTCCGGATTCACGCTGCTGCGCTTCACCGACGTCGACGTCATGGAGTTGGTCGCTGCGGCAGAGGATCGTGGCGTCCCACTGACCGTCGTCGATGTCCGCGACACGCATACCCGGAAGCTCTACGAGCGTGACCTGGTGCTGATCCGTCCCGATCAGCACGTGGCATGGCGCGGGAACAGCGGCCCCACCGACGCGGCGGCCGTGATCGACCGGCTCCGCGGCGCGGTCGGCGCCTCGATTCTGACTCCGCGAAAGGAGTACTCACGATGAGCAACAACACGATCGGCGCCCACAACGGTCTGCACAGCGCAGACGGAGCCCTCAGCGGCGAGCACCCGGGCCGCTCCCACAACCCGCTGACCAAGGTCGTCGACGTCGCGTGGCTGGAGTTCGACAAACCCGATCTGGCGCGCGCCGAGGCCTTTGCCCAGGCGTTCGGCTTCGGTACCGCACTCCGCACCGACACCGAATTGCACTTGCGCGGTAGCGATCCCGACGCCCCGTGCGTCCTCATCCGGCGTGGCCCGCAGACTCGGTTCCGCGGACTGGCGTTCGTCGCCGCGGACGACGCAGACCTGGTGCGACTGGCCGACAAGACCGGCTCCCGGGTCACCGCGCTACCGGAATCGATCGGCGGACTGGGTGTGCAATTGACCGACCCCAGCGGCATCCCGGTACGCGTGGTGTCCGGCACCCATCCGCTGAGTCCGCTGCCATCGCAGGTACCTCACACCCTCAACTTCGGCGACGACGTCACCCGGATCAACGCGACGCAGCGGCCGCCACGGGTGCCGACGACGGTGCAGCGACTCGGCCACGTCGTCCTACAGACCACCAAATACCGTGCGGCACTGGACTGGTACCTCGACACGCTCGGCTTGATCGTCAGCGACTTCCTGTACTTCCCGGGACAGCGCGAACGCGGGCCCGCCATGAGCTTCATCCGGTGCGACCGCGGGTCGATCCCGACCGACCATCACACCCTGGCGTTGGCGCTGGGGCCAGCGAACCGCTACGTGCATTCGGCCTACCAGGTCAGTGATCTCGACGCCCTCGCCGCGGGCGGTGAATACCTCAAAGACCATGGCTACCAACGCTCCTGGGGCATCGGGCGACACATCCAGGGCAGCCAGATCTTCGACTACTGGCGCGACCCCGACGGGTTCATGGTCGAGCACTTCACCGACGGCGACATGTTCGACAGCACGCTCGAACCCGGATGGGCAGAGTTCACCGCCTCCGGCCTGGCGCAATGGGGACCGCCCGCCACCGCCGACTTCCTCGGCACCAGTCCCAGGCACGCGCGCAGCGAGGCGCGCGAACTGCTCACCGCGCTACGCGGCAACAACGAATTCGACGTCAACCGCCTCATCGGCCTACTGAAAGCTGCCAAGTCATGACCATCTCCGTTCTTCGCACCTCCGACGCCTGGTGGGTGTACACCGCCACCGGCGCAACCAAGATCGCCACCGACGCGACCACCACCGGTGCGCTGCTGGCCGACCGCGCCGCTATCGAGGCCGCCGCTTCCGACCCCAGCACGGTGCCGGTCGACAGCCTCGATCTGCTCTCCCCGGTGACCGCACCGTGCCGCGTCGTGGCCCAGATGACCAATTTCGCCTCGCACGTCAGGGACGCCGGGATGGAACCGGCCTCGATCCCGTTGACCTTCTTCCGCAAATCGTCGGCGTCGATCACCGGCCCAGCGGACGCGATCGTCAAACCCAGCCACGTGCGGTTTCTGGACTATGAAGTGGAGATCGGTCTGGTCATCGGCACCGACATCCCGGTGGGCAGCACCATCGACGAGTCCAACCTGTCCGACTACGTGGCCGGGTTGGTGGTGACCAACGACGTGTCCGCCCGCGATATCCAGCTGCCGCAGACTCAGTTCTACGAAGCCAAGTCCTACCCCACCTTCACCCCCGTCGGGCCGGCGCTGGTGCTGCTGACCGCCGCCGAACTCAAGCGCTTCGGCGACCTGCGTCTGCAACTGCGCGTCAATGGCCAACTGCGGCAAGACATGCTCGTCGCCGGCGACATGATCTATCCGCCACTGCAGGCCCTGCGGTCACTGACCCGCTTCCAGGATCTCAGCGCCGGCGACCTGATTCTGACCGGAACACCCGTCGGCACCGCGTTGAGCGCACCGCCGAAACCGATCCAACTCATCGGGTCACTGCTGCCGCCGGCCGTGAAGTGGAAGGCCTTCTTCAAGAGCCAGGCGGAGAACCCCAAGTATCTGCACGACGGCGACGTCGTCGAGGCGACCGTCGCCACCGACGACGGCGCGATCGACCTCGGCGCCCAACACAACACCGTGAGGTATGCGTGAGCTCGAACCTGTTGTGGCCCAGTTACTCTGAACCAACGGACCTGGCCGACATCGAGTCGGTGCCGCTGTCCGACCGCGGCCTGCCCGACTCGACGTACGCGATGCTGGTCCGGGCCGCCCAGTTGTGGCCGGGCCGGGTCGCGGTCAGTGTCCTGCCCGATGGCCAGCGGTGGGAGCAGCCGGTTCAGCGTACCTTCGGACAGCTGTTGCACGACGTGCACCAAGCCGCCAACCTGTTGTACGACTTGGGTGTTCGGCGCGGCGACGCGGTCGCGCTGATCGCACCGAATTGCGACGAGCTCATCACCGCGACGCTGGCGGCCCAGCTGGCCGGTATCGCCGCGCCGGTCAATGGCGCACTCTCGCCCGGGCACATCAGCGAACTGGTACGGCGGTCCGGTGCCCGAGTATTGATCTCCTCGAATCCCGAACTCGACGCATCCGCGTGGGCGATTGCCGAACGACTCGTTGCCGACGGCCTCATCGACACCGTCCTGCTGATCGGGCCCACCGGTGCTGGCTCGAACGCCGTCCCCGCTCTCGCGGGTGCGAACGTGGGCTCTCTGGCTCGGCTGGCCGCAGACTACGACAGCACGCAATTCAGTGGCGACGCACCGCAATCCAGCGATCTGGCAGCACTGTTTCACACTGGCGGCACCACCGGCGCACCCAAACTGGCCGCGCACACCCACGCCAATGAAGTAACCGACGCCTGGATGATCGCCGCCAACACGGTGCTCGATGAGACTGCGGTGTTGTTCGCGGCCTTGCCGCTGTTCCATGTGAACGCTCTCGTGGTGACCACGTTGGCCCCGCTGCTGCGTGGGCAGCAGGTGTTGTGGGCCGGGCCGCTCGGCTACCGGGACATGGGGCTGTACGGGAACTTCTGGAAGATCGTTGAGCGCTACCAGGTCTCCACAATGAGCGCCGTCCCCACGGTGTACTCCGTGCTCAGCCAGCTCCCGGTCGATGCCGACATCTCCTGCATGCGGCTGGCGATCGTCGGCGCCTCCGCGCTCCCCGACGCGGTGCGCGGCGATTTCCAGTCGCACACCGGCGTCACGCTCGTGGAGGGCTACGGGTTGACCGAGGCGACGTGCGCGAGTGCCCGCTGCTTCCCCGAGCACCCCCGCCTGGGCTCGGTAGGTCAGCGGTTGCCTTATCAGCAGGTCAAAGCTGTCCGGATCGATGGCGACGGGACCTGGCACGACCTGCCGCCCGGGCAGATCGGAACCTTGGCGATCGGCGGGCCCACCGTGTTCCCGGGCTACGTCACCGGCCGCAGCGCGGATGGTTTCGTGCTCGACGGCAACGGCAAACTCGTCGACGGCTGGCTCGACACCGGGGACCTCGCCTGGATCGGCGACGACGATTTCGTGCACCTGTCCGGACGTGCCAAGGATTTGATCATCCGCGGCGGGCACAACATCGACCCGGTGCTGATCGAGGACGTCCTGCTGGCGCATCCCGACGTGACCGGCGTCGCCGCGGTGGGCCGTCCCGACGCACACGCCGGCGAGGTGCCGGTCGCGTACGTGACGGTGCGTCCCGAGGCAACAGTCACTCCGGAGTCGTTGCGCCAGTGGGCTGTTGAGCGGGTAGCCGAGGCGGCCGCCACACCGAAATCGGTGACCGTGATCGACGCCATCCCGCTCACCGCCGTCGGGAAACCGTACAAGCCCGCGCTGCGCGCCGACGCCGCCCGCCGCGCGATCATGGACGCACTGGCGGGCGTACCCGGCGTCGTGGATGTCGAAGCCACAGTCGACGACGGTTCCATCGTCGTGACTGTCGGCACCGCCTCCGACACCGACACGATCACTGCAATCCTGGGACGGTATGCGCTCACCTGGGGCATCAAGGAACGATCATGACTGCTCCCGTCTCGACGTCGTCGACGCAAATTCCTTACCCTGTAACGAAATCCGTCCCCGTTGTCGTCGTCGGAGCGGGGCCGACCGGCGTCGCCGCGGCGACGCTGCTGGCCGACTACGGCGTGCCGACGCTGGTTCTCGACCGATGGAAATCGGTCTATCCCCAGCCGCGGGCAGTCCACCTCGACGACGAGATTCATCGCATCCTCGCCCGCATCGGCGTGGCCGAGCAGTTCCGCGCGATTTCTCGGCCGGCGCTCGGCTTGCGGCTGCTCGACCAGAACCACCACACGCTGGCGCAGTTCGACCGCGACCCCACCCGCAGCAGGCACGGGTACCCGCAGGCCAACATGTTCGACCAGCCCGAGCTGGAATTGCTGCTGCGCGCGAACCTGACCAAGCGCCCGAATGTGCAGTTGCGCGGCAATGTGGACGTCACCGCCGTCACTCAGCTTGAGCCCGGCCGCGTCCGGGTCACCTACACCGACCGCGATGCCGGAACACAGCACGCCATCGAAACCAGCTACGTCTTGGGCTGCGACGGGGCCAACAGCATCGTGCGCGCCTCGATCGGCGCAGAGATGGACGACCTGCGGTTCGAGCAGCGGTGGCTGGTGGCCGATGTGGTCACCGACGCCGAGCTCGATCAATGGGATGGCGTGCACCAGGTGTGCGATCCCATTCGGGCCGCGACGTACATGCGGATCGGGCACAACCGCTACCGCTGGGAATTCCGTCTGCTGCCGTCGGAAGTCGCCGCCGACTTCAGCACGCTGAAAACCCTTCGGCCCCTGATCGTTCCGTGGATCGGCGACGTCGCTGACGACGAACTCGAGCTGGTACGCGTCACCGAGTACACCTTTCGCGCCCAGCTCGCCGACAAATGGCGGGACGGCCACGTCTTCCTTCTCGGTGACGCCGCGCACCTCACGCCGCCTTTCATCGGACAAGGCATGGGAGCGGGCCTACGCGACGCGATGAACCTCGCGTGGAAAATCGCCGCCGTCATCAACGCGGACATGCCCGCCGCCCTGCTGGATACCTACGAGCAAGAACGAAAGCCGCACGCACGCACCATGATCGGCCTGGCGTTGGGCATGGGATGGGCTATGACGGCCGGCGGCCAGGTCGGAAACACGGTGCGGCGCGCCGTCGCACCTCGCTTGCGGTGGATTCCGGGGCTTCGTGACAAGCTCACCAACGGCACCACCCCGCGGTTGCATCAGTCTGCCTTGGTGATCAAAAGCCGGACGCCGTGGCACCTGGCCGGAACCCTGTGCCCCAACCCCGTTGTAGCCGACGGCAGACGCCTGGACACGTTGCTGGGCAATGGCTTCGGTGTGGTCACCACGACTCGCCCGCTGGCATTTCAGCTCTCGGAGCTCGACGAGAACGGCATTGTCGTGCACGTCGCCGAACCCGGAGGTGAACTGGAGCGGTGGTTACGCCGCGGCCGTGCGACCGTCGCAATCATCCGGCCTGATCGCACGGTGATGTGTGCGGGCGGCGGCCTATGGAGACTGTGCGCGGCCATCCCGGGGTTTTCGGCGGCGTCCGGTCAGCGTGCTTGGGCGCGCGCCACCCACCGGCCCGCGTCCCGCACGGACACCGAACTGCAGCTGCGCGGTGCCGATCCCGGAACACCCAGCTGAGGCGCGCCCGCATTCTTTCGTCCACCGCCAATGACATGAGAGGGACATCAATGCAACGCCGACCCGCTGGCCTACCCAGCTACGAACCAGACATCTACTCGGTCGACGGCATCACCGACCCCTACCCGCACTACCAGAGACTGCGTGACCTCGGTCCGGTGGTATGGCTGGCGAAGCAACGAGCGTATGCGCTGCCGCGGTACGCCGAGTGCAAAGCGGTGCTACGCGACGACAAGAACTTTCTGTCGGGTCACGGTGTGGCACTCAATCCGATCACCAACCGAATGTCGCACGGCACCACGCTCAACAGCGACGGTGTCGAGCACGAACAACGCCGCAAGAGCGTCGCGCATCGCATGCTGCCGCGTGCGCTGCGCGCGATCAGTGACACCGTCGATGACGCAGCCCGCCGCGTCGTTGAAACTGCGCTCGACAAGGGGGAGATCGATGGTGTGGCCGACCTCGCGGCTGCACTCCCCTTGGCCGTCGTCCCCGACCTCATCGGTTGGCCGCGCGATCAACGCGATCACCTGGTTGCTTGGGCTGGAGCGACATTCGATGTACTCGGCCCGCTCAACTGGCAGGCGATCAAAGCGGTACCCAAAACCATGCTCATGCTGCGCTTCGCCAGGCGCGTGGTTCGCGAGCGCAACGTCATCGAGGGCAGCATGGCTCATGAGCTACTTGCCGCCGCAGACGAAGGCAAACTGGCGCACCGCGAATGCCCGCCGTTGCTCGTCGATTACCTCGCCCCGTCGATCGATACCACGATGAGCGCTATCTCCAACGCGTTGAGTCTCTTCGCCAGCCGCCCCGACCAGTGGCAACTGCTCAAGGAGGAGCCCGGCCTCATGGCAAACGCCGTCAACGAGATAGTCCGCTACGAGCCACCGCTGCGCGCCTTCGCACGGTGCGCAGCGCAGCAGAGTGAAATCGCTGGCGTGCGAATCCCCTCGGGCGCCCGGGTTCTGGTGATCTATGCCTCGGCCAACCGCGACGAACGCGAATGGGAAAACCCAGCGGTCTTCGACATCCGACGTGACGCCGGCCGTCACATCGGTTTCGGACACGGTGCCCACGCTTGCGCCGGACAGGGCCTGGCGCGGTTGGAAACAACCGCGATGTTGCACGCGCTCCTCGAGCGCGTGGACCGGATAGAGCTGACCGGTACGCCCGAGTGGGCGGTGAACAACATCATCCGCCGCCATGAACGCTTGCCTCTCAAGCTGATTGCCGCTTAGCCGCGCGTAACCGGGTCAGCGGACTGCCTTGGCGCTGCCACCGATGTCCTTCCTGATCCGCCACCGCCCGTCCTGCTTCTCGACCAGACCGCTGATCTCCAGCAGTGCCAGCGGTCCGAGTATGCGTTCGGGAGGTAGCGCCGCGCCGACCGAGATCTGTTCCAGGCTGCGGAATCCGCGGGCCGGCAGCGCCTCGTAGACCTGGAGCTGGTCAGGGGTCAGGTCGTCCAGCGGTGTGTCCGGATGGTCGGGTTCATCGGCGAGTTCGCCTATCCGGCCGATCAATTCGACGATCTGCTCCGCCCGGTCGACCAAGGTCGCACCGCTACGCAGCAAGACGTGACACCCCGCCGAAGCGGCCGAGGTCACCGGGCCCGGCACCGCACACACGTCGCGGCCCATCGCGCGCGCCCAGGCTGCCGTGTTGGCCGCACCACTGCGCAGACCCGCCTCCACGACCACTGTCGCGCCGGACAAGGCCGCCACCAATCGGTTACGGGTCAGAAACCGGTACCGCGTCGGCCGCTCCCCCGGCGGATACTCGCTGAGCAGCAGCCCGGACGTGGCGACGCGGTGCAGCAGCGCGGAATGCCCGGAGGGGTACGGCACATCGACAGCACCGGCCAGCACCGCCACGGTGACGCCGTCTGATGCCAGTGCGGCTCGGTGCGCCGCTCCGTCGATGCCATAGGTTCTATCGCTAGTAATAATTGTTGCACTGGAATCCCGTCGCTGTAAGCGAACTACCAGTTCGTAGACGTGGCTGCGTTGACTCGACCATACAACAGTTGTTCGGGTCCACCAGGGCATCAATGTAGACATCGCTGCAGCTGCGATGTGCCTAGTCGACATCGGTGAGGGTAGGCCGTGGGCAACTACGTTATCTGGGGTTGAATTCGGCCGTGTATTGCTGTTCCCGCTGAGGTGATGGTGGTGGGTTTGAGGTAGGCGGGAACAGCTGTGGTTGCGGGTGTTCCCGCTTTCGTTTGTCGATGTTGTGGTCGCTGGTGGGCGCAGGTTGTGTCGGCGTTGTCAGGTGGCGGATGGCGTGCCGGGGGTTGTGATGTTTAAAGCCGGTACATTTCGCGTTCCATGAGCGCTTCTCGGAAGAGTTTTTCGTGCTCGCCGTGGAAGTAGGGGTACTTGCCTTGTAGGAGGCGGGGCCAGTGGATCGGGCAGGGGCGGCGGCGCTTGGTGTTGTCCGGTGTGGTGGTGTTGGCGCCGGCTGGTGCGCGGGTGGGCTGGTCGGCGGCGACGCTGTCGATGGTTGGTTGGGTTTGGGTCGTGGCGGCTCGATGCCGGTGTGGGAGTAGCATTTTCATGGCCGGGTCCGTGTGGGTTGTTTTTGGGGCCACCAGCTGGCTTCGCGCAGGAGGGTGGCGATGGCCGGAACGGTGAGTGTGCGCACGAGGAAGGTGTCCAGCAGTAGTCCGCAGCCGACGATGAGGCCGACTTGGATCATGATGGCGATGGAGCCGGCCATCAGTCCGAACATGCTGGCAGCGAAGATGAGTCCGGCGGAGGTGATGACCGAGCCGGTTTTGGCGACGGTGCGTAGGACTCCGACGCGGATGTTGTGTTCGGATTCTTCGCGTAGTCGTGATACCAGCAGCATGTTGTAGTCGGCGCCGACCGCGACGAGGATGATGAACGCCAATAGTGGTACGGGCCATGCGATTTGGTAACCGAGTATCCATTGGAAAACGACGACGCCGAAACCGATGGAGGCCAGGTAGTTCAGCACGACGGTGCCCAGGAGGTAGAGCGGGGCCAGCGCAGCGCGCAACAGCAGGACCAGGATGAGTCCGACGACGACGAGGGTGGCGACGGCCAGTTGGGTGAAGTCGGCTTGTAGTAGGTGCTGGATGTCGGCGTTGACGGCCGGGAATCCGGCCACGGAGATGGTGGCGTTGGTCAGGGAGGTGTTGGGGCGGGCGGCTTCGGCGACGGTGACCATGTGGTGGGCCAGTGCCATGGCGGCGCTGCTGTAGGGGTCGAGTGTGGATTCGATAATGAAGCGGGCGGTTTTTCCGTCGGGGGTGATGAATTGTTTGGCGACGTCAGCGAATTGGCGGTTGTCGAAGGCGGTTGGGGGTAGGTAGAAGCCGCTGGCGGTGTCAGAGTTGGCGCTGGCGCGTGCGGAGTTTTGTAGTTGTGCAGCGATCTGGCTCATCCCGGCGAGCAGTTGAATGTTGCTGTCGGCCAGGGCGTGCACGCCGGTTGCCAATGCTTGTGCTCCAGAGGCGAGTTGGCTGATGCCGTGTTGCAGGCGTGCGATGTTGGTCGCCACGTCGGCGGGGTCACCCAGAGTGCCCAGGGCATGTTGCAGGGTGGTGATTGAGGTTTGGACGTCGGCGAGGGTGGCGGTGACGGTGGCGTTGGTGGCGGGGTTGTAGTGGTCGCCCAGCTCAGCGATGCGGTCGAAGAATCCGTTGGTGCGCAGGGCGTCCAGGACGCGCATCTGGTCGCGGAGTTCGGTGCATTTTGGTGTGGTGACGCACCAGGGTGCGGTGTCGAGGATGTCGCGCAGTGGCGAAACGGCGGCGATGGCGTTGCGAGCCTGTTCGGCCTCGGGGCGTAGTCCGGGTCCGGCTTGGATGGCGTGATCGATGTCGGGGGCGGTGGCCGACAGTTGGTGCAGCAGCGGGGTGAATCGCTGCATTTGGCTGCTGGCGGTGTGCGCTTGGTTGAGCAGGCCGCTCAAGGGTGTCAGCGCGGTGCGCAGGGTGCGGTCGAGTTGTGCCAGGCCGTTGGCGAGTTGGTCAGCGCCGCCGGTGAGTTGGGCCAGGTCGTTCTTGCGGGCGTTGCCGTCGGCGGCGGCGGTGGCCATCTTGTCGCCGATTTGTTGGTTCTGCCAGGACAATTGGGCTTGTTCGAGTCGGGTGCCGCCGGGGCGGGTGACGCCAGATACTTTGCTCACGCCGGGCAGTTGGGCGATGCGGGAGGCGAGTTCGTCGAGGTCGGCGAGGCCTTTGCCGGTGCGCATGTCGGCGGGGTTTTCCACGACGAGGAATTGTGTGAAGACCATGTCGGTGGGGAAATGCCGGTTGAGCAGCTGGTAGCCCAGGTTGCTTGCGGTGTCGGCGGGTTGGCCTTTGCGGTCGTCGTAGCTGATCTTGATGGTGGTGGCTGCCGCGGCCAGGGCCAGCAGGATGATGAGGCTGACGGTGAGCAGCGGCACGGGTTTGCGCACGACGGCGACCGCGATGCGGTTCCAGTAGCGGCGGGTGCGGTCGGGCTGGGGGTCGCCGATGCCGCGGCGGGCGGCCAGCGCCAGTACCGGTGGCAGCAGGGTGACGGTGGCCAGAAATCCGACCATCACGGCCACGGCGCAGGCGGGGCCGAGCGCGGCGAACACGCTGAGTTTGGCGAAGGTCATGGCCAGGAAGGCCAGTGCGACGGTGGCCGCTGAGGCCAGGATGACTCGTCCGATGCTGGCGGTGGCGTCGATCGCGGCCTGCGGCGGGGCGATGTCGGCGCGTCGCTGTTCGTGGTAGCGGCTGATCAGGAACACGGTGTAGTCGGTGCCGGCGCCGAGCAAGATCGCGGTCATGAACGCCACGGTGAATTCCGATACCGGTAAGCCGCATTCGCCGAGGGCGGAGAGCACCCCCCGCCCGACAGCCAAACTCAGCGCGATGACCAGCAGTGGCAGTAGCGCGGTGAATGCCGACCGGTAGACCAGCAGCAGGATCAGGGCGATGAGGCCGGCGGTGGCCATGGAGATGAACAGCAGATCGTGTTCGGCGCTGGCGATCTGATCGCTGAACGTGGCGGCGGGCCCGGTGACGTGCACGGTGGTGGTGCTGGCGGCGAAGACGCGGTGGGCGATGGCGCGCACGGCGCTGACCGATTCGGCGGCGGTCGGATCGCCGAGGGTGCCGGCGATGCCGACCGGCAGGTACCACGCGTGTCGGTCGGCGCTGATGGCGTGCGGTGCGGTGACCGGGTCGGCCAGCAGGTCCTGCACGAGCAGGACATGGCTGGGGTCGGCGCGCAGCTGCGAGACCAGCTGCGCGTATTTCTGGCGGGTTGGCGGGGTCAGGCCGGCGGGGTCCTCGAACGCGACGAACAGCACGGTCTTGGACCCCTGTTCGCCGAATGCTGCACTCATCCGGTCAACGGTCAGAAACGACGGCGCGTCGTGGGGCACCAAGTCCACCGACTGTTGGCGCACCACGGTTTCCAGTTGCGGAAAAAGCACCGCCAACAACACCGCGGCCCCGATCCACAGTCCGATCACCAGCGCCTTGTGGCGCAGGGTGAACGCCCCCAGGCGGGCCAGCGCGGGGCTGTATTCACTCGACGGCGCGGTCTCGGCGCGTGTGCGCCGGCGGCGCGGCGGTAGCCCGGGTGCGGCGGTGAGGGTCGGTCCCCCGCGCAGCGGATCGCTCACTGGCTGGCAGGGGCCGTGTCGTAGTCGGCGCTGTCCGCGGCGGGCACATCATGTCGGACCATCTGCACCCGGCCTCCGGGCATGCAGGCCATGTATCCGTGGCGCTTTCCGTACAGTTCCCATGCCGCCACGTGGGCGTCGGGCTCCACGTCGATCGAGTGACCGTCCGAGAACTGCAGGTGCAGGGCCCCATCGTCATCGCTGTGTGCTCGCACGCACACCGACCCGGCCAGGTCCAAAAGAGCGCGGTGCGCCGGCGCCACGTTCAGCGGGTCCAGCTCCACCACCTCGGCCGGGTACGGGCCCACCGGCGGCAACCCCAGACGGAGCCGCCGGGAGATGACCACCTCGTTGTAGTCCTCGAAGCTGAGCACCAGACCTTCATGCAGCGACACCCGCTGCAGGGTGCACCGTTCAATCCACTGATCGACCATGATCGCGTCCCCTGTCTCCGCACCAGCAAAACGATACTAAGCAGTATCGAAACGCTACACCGTGTAGCGATGTGGGGCAATGGTGGCGGGTTGGGCGCGCAGGATGAGAGCCATCGCCCGGTCGATGTTGTCCCGGGCGGCGGCGGCGGGCACCCGGCCGCTGATGAAGGCGGCCAGATTGGCCAACCACACGTCGCCGAGTAGGCAGGCCAGTTGCTGGTTGCGCGGCGACGGGGACGGGCCGCCCAGCGCGGCCGCTAGCAGCCTGTTGAGCACCGCCATTGTCCGCTCGACCTCGGCGGCCGCGGTGCTGTCGGCAACGACGAGCGCCCGGGTCAGCGCCTCGGTCAGCGGCAGATCACGCTGCCACTGCTCGTGCAGGCAGTTGCTGAGCGCGACAAGTCGCTGCTGGGGGCCGCCGGGCACCGCCGACCAGTCGCGCAGGGCCTGCACCTGCTCGACCTCGCGGGTTAGTGCGCAGACCAGCAAATAGGTCTTGGAGGGAAAGCGGCGGTAGATGGAGCTGACGGCGATGCCCGTGCGCTCGGCGACCGTGCGCATGTGTACTGCGTCGTAGCCGCCCATCGAGGCCACCGAGACGGCGGCATCGAGGATCGCGATGTCCCGGCCATCGCGAGCCGACAGGCCTGCCGCGCCTCTCATCGCTGCGTCCCGAGCCGGCGCCGATGCGGTGACAGCCATCCCCGGCAGATCGGGGTGCGCGGCGCCAAAAACGCTGATAGCCAGGTGTGATCAGGCAATCCCACATCTCCTGGTATAGGCGGTTTCGCTGCGCTACACGCGGTAGCATAGCTGTCCTGGGGTGTGGGCATCGACGATTCGCCACACCGGAGGCTGCGGACAATAAAGTGAGTGACTGTGAGTGAGTGGCCCGACTTCAGCGCCGACGGCTCTGATGATGACGATGATGTGGACCCGCGGCGTATCCGGTCACGCAACCGGCTCCTGGAGGCGGCCGCGGCCCTGCTGAATGCCGGCGGCGTTGAAGCGGTCACCGTCGACTCGGTCACCAAAGCCTCCAAGGTGGCCCGCACCACGCTGTATCGCCACTTCAAAACCTCCTCGCACCTGCTGGCCGCGACCTTCGAGCGGCTGCTGCCGCAGGTGACCCCTCCGGCACCACGCAGCGGACCGCTGCGCGAACAGCTCATCGAATTGCTCTCCCGGCAGGCAACGCTGTTCAACGACGCCCCGCTGCACATCACGACCCTGGCCTGGCTGGCACTGGGCCCGACCACCACCAAACCCGCCACCGAGGACCAATACCCGGCCGGCGCCGTCCGGGCCCTGGTCATCGACCAGTACCGCCAACCGTTCGACGCCCTGCTGCGCAGCGAGCAGGCCCGCGCCGAACTGGGCGACTTCGACCTGGAACGGGTGCTGTGCCAACTGGTCGGCCCCTTGGCCTTCGCCCGCATGACCGGCTTTCGCGTCATGGGTCACGACGACTGTGTCGCCATCGTCGATGACTTCCTGAGCGCCCACCGCCGCATCTCGCCAGCACCCACCGAAAGCGCCGACGCCACAGGTGCATGAGCCGCGCTGCGCGCGGTCACGCTCAGGTGGTGCCCTAGTGGCGGTCTTCGAGTTGCCCGTAGAGCAGTTCAATCATGGCTTGTTGTTGTGCCACGGTGGTTTTGAGTGTTCTGATCTCGTCTGATTGGGCGGTGATCTTGCGGCGCAGTGCGGCCACGATGCTGCTGTCGCGGCCAGGTTGCCGGCGTCACGGTGGTGGCGCTGGTGTGGGTGCGATGCGCGTCGATAACGGCCATCAGGTCGTCGTGCTTGTAGAAGACTGTGCCGCTGGCGATTTCAGGTACTCGCCGAATTCGGTGAACAGCAGTCGCACCGCGGCGGACCTGGTTGTCGTCGTCGGCACCCAAGCCCACGTCGACCCGGTCGGCGGCACCCCATCGAAGTCTGGGACACCGACGAACCATCCCTACGCGGCGTCGAAGGCATCGAACGAACGCGTCACCGACCTGCACGCACGCCTGACCGGATCACCTCAGTCACGCTGATCCAGCGCCGACCGCGGAGCGCCGCCGGGCGACCAAGCCCAACTTGTCGCCCAACGGTGATCCGGTGCTATTGCTTGCGTTCGCGCGACGAGGTTACGTTGCGCTTGGGGCGCCTCGCGGCCGATTGGAGCGGCGGTGTTCGACGTGACGCAATATCGGTCACCGGCCGGCTTTGCGTGCTCGTCGCTCGTTCCGTGGCCAGCAGCTGGATCACGTTGGCGTACAGCTTGATCTTCTGCTCCAGTTCGGCGCAGTGCGCTAGCAGCGCTCGATGTGCATCTTGCAGATCATCGAATGCGGCGGCGGTGCCCTGGAACGGAGCCGGCGTCCTACCCTCGTTGCGGACGCGCGCTTGAAACATCTCTTTGAGATCGACGTGCTGATGGGTGAGGTGCCACCGCGCCACACCGGCCTCGATGGCCAGCTGGGAGACGTTGAGCCGTCCGGTGGAGCGTAGCGGTTTGCCCGCCATCAAGCGGTCCATGGCGGCGAGGATCTTCTTGCGAACAGGGTCGGTTTCAGTGGCCTTCATCGTGCTCCCTGATGATCATGTCGATGCGAGCGAGTTCTCGTTGTTCTCGCTGATGCCGCAGTGGTGGGGCGGCACGATCGGCCACCGTTTCGGCAAGCCGATCTCGGTGTCGGCGGACTGTCTCCAGGTCACGATCGGTCCGGGCGATATTGCGGCAGCCGGGCCGGCAGTCGTCGACGTCGGGTGTCACCAGCGGATCGTCGCGAGCCCCCCGCAGCTGGCACGCGGCCTTCGTCGCGTCGAACACGCAGGTCATTCCCTCCCCGTGATAGATCTGCAGTAGAGGGTTGGCCAGCAGATCGCGAGCCTGCTTTTTGCTGGTCAGGGCATATCCGGCGAATCGACCGTTGGCGGCGCTCAGACGCTGGCGGTAAGTCTGTGAGGCCGGTCCGGATACGTGTTCCCCGTCGCTCAGGGCCTGTTCATCATCAGCGAATTGTTCCAACCGGGCAAGGTAGTCCTCGAATGCCAGCTCGTCGGGGAAGCCCGAGTCGTAGGCACCGGCGTAACCCTGAATCATGCGGGTATGCACGTGACCGTATTGGATCGATGCGGCGACCAGCCCGCGAGGCCGGCGGCGGATGAACCACGCGAGCGTTCGACGAAACCGGCTGATGGTCAGCTGGCCGTGTGGGTCCGACGGAATGGGGTCGATGCGGTGGTGAGCACACAGCTGGTCCACGAAATCGATGAACCGGTGCACGCTGTCGGTGGCGACCTGGGTGTTGAAGGCTAATCCCCCGGTACGGCGCTGCACGTAATTGCGGCTCAGGTCAATGCGGTTGGTGAACAGCAGGTCTTCGTCATGGAGCCGTTCAAGTACCTCGATCGCTCGCGCGACAGGCGCCACCACCACCCAAGGATCAGCCCGCGGCAGACCGGCGGGCACCTTGTTGCCGTGCTCGTCGACGGCATTTTTGAAGTACACGCCCGACATCAGGTACATATCGTTGGCATCGTCACGGTCGACGCAGCCACGACGCAGGTTCAACACCTCCGCGGGCCGAGCACCTGAGAGGTAGGCGACCACGATCAGGCCGGCGGTGTGCAAATGCCGCACGAGGTAGCGAGTCTGGTTGTAGGAAAAACGTCCGGGATGCCACGGCCGTCCCGCCACGGTGGCGGTGACCAGAGTGGACAGGTATGCGTCGTCATCGATCGGCAGACCGGAGGAGGCCAGCGCGGACTGGGCGGTCGCGTAGGACGCCCGTGGTAGCCGTGGGACCCCGATCAGCCTGCCGATAAACGGATAGTTGATTTCCCGCTCGCCGGCGTCGTTGATCCTGCCCGGCAACAAGCCTTGCTGTTGCCGAACCGATTCGGCGTAGTCGGTGACCAGTTTGATGGCCCCGCCTTGTGGCAATCGTGGCCGATCCGGTTCGTGCCCGGCCGTCACGTCCGGCCCGCGTGCATGCAGGAACACGAACTCCTCGCGGGCGGCGATGATGTCGTCGGCAAAATCTTCGACGAATCGCAGCGCCCACAGCAGCAGTGCTCCCATGGTGTCCTCATTGATACGTGGGGTGAGGTTCTCCATGTACGAGCGGACGTTGCCGAACAGCGCTCCGGCCGAATCACCGCCCCAGGGCGGCGTTTCGGGCAGCCGCATTGATTCCGGTAGCACCGAGCGGTACCCCCAGAGGCGGCGGACCTCGACGACGCATCGGTGCATCTGTCCCACGCTGTCCTGGTAGCGGCTCAGATATACCAAGTATTCGTCCAGCATCTCGGCTGTGACATCGCAGAACTGCCCAACACGGCGTTTGTGAAGCCAATTGAGGAAGATCCGCAGCGGATACCAGCACATCCTGACGGTGTACAACGACGGGCGAGTGGCCGTTGTGCGCCGCAATTGCATTGGCGGGTCGGTGTTGACCAGGACCCACACGTAGTGCTTTACCGCTTCTCGCAACGGTTTTGGTGCCAGTTTGAAGTTGATACTGATGATCTTCGAGCTCTCCTCGAAGATTCCTTGATCGAAGTGCCACACGTCGTCTGCGTACCGAGACAGCCCGGCCGGATCAGCATCTGGACGCAGCACCCGCCGCAAGAGCACGGTCGTGGATGGGTCAGGCCATTCCACGTGGTCGTCGTGCAACGCTGCGTGCCGCCGCTGCGTCGTCATCGCATGTCCAGTTCTCGGTTGAGGAAGCGGCCCACCATCTCTCGATGGGCATCGGTGGTTGCTGCTCGCACTGCACTGAGCTGCTCGTCGTCGAAGCCAGCGAGCAGATCGGATAACTGGGCATGCGGGAGTGCGAACCGGGTCGTCCAGGCCAACGGAGTCATGTGGTGGCGACGCTCAGCGAGACGGTCGAGCACCAACGTCTGCACCGGTAGGTGTCGAGGCAACCCGCGAGCGCACGGACAACTCAGGCACAGCATGAATGAGGCTCTACAGGGTTGGCCCGTGTCACCGTATGGCCCGTGCTGATTGTCAATGCACGCATTCATCACGGTGTCTAACTTGCCCTTCAGCATCCGGCGAACATCGGTGTGGGACAACGATAATTCCGACGCCAAAGTCGTCGGGTCGGCGTGCGCCTGAGCAACTTCGGCCGCCGAAAGCGCGGACATGAGGGGCAGTGCACGAGCCTTGGCCACCTGGTCCTGCAAGGCATCAGCGACAACGCGGCGGTACTCAACCAGGCTGCCGCGGTTTCGCCCCAGATAGTCATCGACGAGGGTCTGTTCGGTGTGTGCCACCGGTTTCTGGTGCAGCTCAAGGTATGTCATCCGCAATCGAACCAGCGACACTTCCAATGGTTTGGCAGGTGCGCCCTGGACCGCGTCACACAGCAGGCCCTGTTGGCGCGACCACGGCCTAACCCATCCCTCGGCCGAGCCGTGCGCACGAATACCGCGACCGTTGTGCCCATTTGCGCAGTAGGCAACCATCAGTCGGCCGCTGCCCTCGATCCGCCGGCTCGACGCGGTCAGCTCACACAGCAACATGTAGACGCCGAAGGCGGTGTGCAGTTCATCGCGGCGCGACATCGCGGTAGGGTCGTCAGGGATGCTGATCCAATCTGGAACGGCGGCAAGGGCCACATCCATGTCGGCGCGGCTGCCGCGGCGGGGCTTACGCATCTCGACAATCGCGGTCTTGGGTCCGCCTGCGTTGCCGTCGGCACGATGATGCCGTGCCGGACATTTCATGATGACGTACGGATTTTGGCCGGTCAGCACAGCCAGCAGCACTGCACCGGCGCTCACTTCCAGCGGACTCAGATGTGCCCAGCGAATGATGTCCCGGGTCCCGCCGAAACCACGCACCCACTTGGCCGTCAGCTGCGATTTGCTTGGGAAGTCGCCGCCACGGCGCGGCACGTCGGCATGACGTTCCACGTAGTCGAGCAACTCAAACCGGCGCGTTGGATCGTCGAGGTGACCCGACCGGTACTGCTCCAGCAGCACGCGGTTGCCTCGGATGCGTTGCGCGGCCCGCCGCAGGTCCGCGCGTGCAGCAGACGCTATCCGCAGGAACTCGGCACGGCTGTAGCTCTCGTGGCGCTTACCTGAACGCCGCGGCCGCGGGTGGGGCTCGGCGAGTTTGGCCACCATGGCCGGTTCCCACGAATCAAGCTGGCGTAGAATCATTTTCACTCCGCGCAGCTCCTCGGTGAGCTTCGCTGGCGCACCCGCGGCGCGACGCGCGGCCAAGAAGCCATCGATGTGGCGCGGAAGTAGGTCCGCCTTGCGGGCGGGTGGACGCGGCAAACCCGCGAGGTACCGCGTGAACAGACGCATCGATCGGAACGCGTCCCCGATCGACGACATTGACCGTAGACCGCTGCCGGGTCCGGTGCGTTTGGCGAACGCCTCGGCAAACATGCGCTGCAGCTCTGGGCTCACCGTCAACAGCGAACAGTCGAAGTCTTTCGGCTGGCTATTACCGTCCTCAAAGCAACGTACCGTGGTTCCGTCGGTGAGAACACCGCGCAGTGTCGCAGAGCCAGATTCAGGAAGCCGCGCGGCACGACCACGACGATTCATCGGCGCGCCACCGGATCTCCGAGAACCATCGAGTGATTGTCGAAAAGCTCGGCCAGCAATCCCGACACCGGCAATCCCTGTGTCTGGGCCAGCAACACCTCCACGTCGAGCGCTCGGAACGGTTCCAGGTATACGTCCCTGGTGGTTTCGACTCGACGGTGTCCCAACATCGTCTGCACCAGATGCCAGGTGTCACCGAATTGGACTCGGAAGTCGCGTGCCTCCACGTCCGAAAGGTGGCCCAGTCGCGACGAATAGACCAATTTGCCTACCGAGAACCACCGCAGGGCGAAAGAGTGTCGCAGCATGTGCGGTGTGCAGGTGAAGTTCTCCACACCCTGCGCTGCGATACGGTCGTTGGCCTCAGCGAAGGTGTGGTGCCATCCGTGTGGGTCGCGCGGGAGGCCATTTTCGTTCAGCCACAACCACAGTGGCTCAAGACCAGCTGGAGTGCGGCGAAATAGTCTGCGGCGCAACGCCAGACTAGTGATATTCCAGGCGCGATCGATGAATCCGCCGTTGCCGTCGGGCAGTCGCACCGATCCGGGACGCTTCGCGTCACCCACCTCGATCGTATCGCTCAGTTCCGCATAGCGGCCGCTGTCTTGGGCGCCGCGGATAGCTCGGGCACGGGCACCCTCCGCGTACGCATACATCCCGGCAAGCACGTGCCGCGGCATCCAATACGGGTGCCCATAGCCACCTTTGGCGCATTTGTCGGCCAGGTGACACTTGTAGAAAGGCCGGTCCGCACCGAGCGTTGGAAGTTCATCGATCGTGACCGAGGCCCATTCCGACAGCCGCAACCCTGTTCCATAAAGTCCGTCAAAAAATGCGACATCGCGCTGCTCATTTCGAGTACGGCACGAGCGGTCCCTGCGCCCGTGGAGATCGCGGCCACGCAACCCAACGTCGCGCCATCGATCTACCGCGGCAGGATCGAGCCATCGAACTCTGGCCGACCGCTTGGACGGCGGCGAAGCGACGTATAGGAAGACGTCGACGACATCTGCAAACCTCTCCGCTGTCCACGAATAGAACTTTTTGCACGCTGCAATATCCTTCGAAAAAGCAGAAGCACCAACGAGACTCGGGTTGTTCGGGTCGGTGCGCCTCCAGAACTCGAAATCCTCTGCGTCTTCCTCGGTCGCTTCAGACCACACGCGTCCGCTGGTCTGCAAGAAGTTCAGCCACAAACACAGCGACTGTGCGTAGTCACGGTTTGTGTTACTCGCTAGCGTTCGCATGCGAGCTGAAGACAGGAAGGCATTGACTCGTACGTCGACAAACCCATCGTTGCGTATGAGGAAGCGCTGTCCGTCAACGGCCCGCCAACGCGCCAACACGTCTCCGATATCAGGAATCGGACCCGTGACCTCCGTCGGCCAATCTGCGGCGAGCACATCAATGTCGTAGCGCACAACCGACCATGTCTGCATGTTGGCTCCCAGCCCGAGGGTGGCAGGAGCATAACAACAACAAGCCAATGGCTATAGAACCAGCACCCCGCCCGACACCACCGCGGCGTCGCGTTCGACGAGTCCCGCCGCGATCTCGGCGGTGACATGCTCACCGTACGACGTGCACGCCCGGGTGCCGACGATCGCCGCCGCTCGTTCGGCGACATCATCCAACCGGGCCGGACCCAGAGCCCACAGCACCATGGGCGGATAGCCGGATGGCCGATCCATCACCGCCTGGCTCGCGAAAGCGACGAACGACAGGTACGGCCACTCATCGTCATCGGGTGTGATCAGCCGCCCACCCCGGCGGTCCAGAATTTCCAAATCCCGGGCGGCACAATCGACCTCTCGACGGGCGGCCACGCTCCCCGTGAGGTCCTTGTCCTCCTGTCCGCGACGAATCATGTCCGCCGCCTCCACCGGACCGCAGTCGGCCACCAGCGTCGTCAACCGAGGGCACGGCGGCTCGGCCACTCGCGACAGGTACGCCCACGCCCGTCGTTCCGCATCGTCGGCACTCATCGCGCATCCCCCTCACGGAAACTCAGGGCCGTGCTGACGTCCTCGAGGCTCGGTGAATCTCGGCCGGCCAGATCCGCCAACGACCATGCGACCCGCAACGTGCGATCGACGCCGCGGATACTCAGCCGCCCGGAATCCAGCGACTTGCGCAGCGGCGCCATGGCATCCCGGCTCGGCCGGAATCTACGGCGCAGCAGCGGCCCCGGCACCTCCGCGTTGGTCCGCACCCCGACGTCATGCCAGCGCTCGGCCGCAGCCGCCCGGGCCGCCGCGACGCGAGCACGGACATCACTGGTGGATTCCGCAGCGTGGTCGCCGAACGCCCCGGCGAGTACCGGATGCATGTCGACCCGCAGATCGACCCGGTCCATCAACGGCCCGGAGAGCTTGCCCAGATACCGACGACGGTCGGCCGACGGGCACACACAGTCCCGCGGGTTCGGCGGCGCGCACGGGCAAGGGTTGGCCGCGAGCACCAGCTGAAAACGGGCCGGATAGCACGCCACGCCGTCGCGGCGGGCCAGCCGAATCTGTCCTTCCTCCAACGGCGTTCGCAAGGCTTCGAGCACGCTGACCCCGATCTCGGCGCATTCGTCCAGGAACAGGACGCCGCGGTGCGACCGGCTGATCGCGCCGGGCCGCGCCATCCCCGAACCGCCGCCGACCAACGCCGAGACACTGGACGTGTGGTGCGGCGCGACGAACGGCGGACGGGTGATCAGCGGCGTATCGCCGGTGAGCAGGCCCACCACCGAATGGATGGCGGTGACCTCCAACGCCTCGTCGTCGGTCAGGTCGGGCAGCAGCCCCGGAAGCCGTTGAGCCAGCATTGTCTTCCCGATCCCGGGCGGCCCGGTCAGCATCAGGTGGTGGGCGCCCGCGGCGGCGATCTCGACCGCCCACCGGGCTTGGGTCTGCCCCACCACGTCCGCGAGGTCGACGCTGTCGTCGGCGGCCGGCGCCGTTGTGTCGACCCGCTCGTCCAGCCCCGCCTTCCCGTTGAGCCACGCCTGCATCTGCCCGAGAGTGCGGACGCCCCACACCTCGATGCCGTCGACCAGACTGGCTTCGGCCAGATTCTCGGCAGGCACCACCGCCGACGGCCAACCCTCGCGCTTGGCAGCCATGACGGCCGGTAGTACCCCCTTGACCGGGCGCACCCGACCGTCGAGCGCCAATTCGCCCAGCAGGACCGTCTTTTCGAGCCGTGCCCAGTGCATCTTCAAATGCGCCGACAGCACCGAGGCCGCGATGGCCAGGTCGTACATCGACCCGCCTTTCGGCAAGGTGGCCGGCGACAGCCCGAGAGTGAGCCGTGACATCGGCCAGCTGTTGCCGCAGTTGGTGATCGCCGCCCGGACCCGATCCCGCGACTCCTGCAACGCCGCATCGGGCAAGCCGACCAGATGCACCCCCGGCAGCCCCGAGGTGATGTCCGCTTCGATTTCGACCATGACGCCGTCGAGCCCGCGGATGGCCACCGAGTAGGCCCGTCCGAGCGCCATCAGCCGATGCCCTTCAGGTGCACCAGTTCCGGCTCCCGGCCGCCGAGGCGCACGCCGACCACATCGATCCGGATATCAGGCCAGTGGGCGTTCTGCTCGGCGAGCCACACACTGGCCAGCCGGCGCAGGCGGCGTGCCTTCTCGGGCGTCACCGCTTCCTCGATACCGCCGAACTCCGTGGTGGTGCGGGTCTTCACCTCGACGAAAACCACTGCACCGTGGTCCTTTTCGGTGACAATGATGTCGAGCTCACCCCACCGGCAGCGCCAGTTGCGGGCCAGGACCGTCATCCCGAGCGAGATCAGGTGGTCGACCGCGAGTTGTTCGCCGAACGCGCCGATCTCTGCCCGGGTCATGCGTGGTGGTGTGTTCATGCCGCTACCGTGACCACTGTCACCGACATAACGAGGCGCCCTAGACCCCGGATCCGGCGCCCGGCAGCGAGTTATCCACAGTGCGTGATTCATCCACAGGGCGTGTTACCGACTGATTACTGCCGAGAAACGATCAATTGCTGCCAACACCCCATCTGCAGAAATACCCCCGCCGCCCGTCCCGTTGAACCAGGCATCAAAGCTTCAGATACAAGGAGTTGGGGACAATGAAGAAGCTCGGACTGGCCGCACTGTTGGCAAACGGAATGGTGGCCGCGGTGCTCGGACTGGCCGCACCCGCATCGGCGGACTACTCGCACCACGACTGGGTCAACGACATCCACCCGCGGGCCGAGGCGCCGCAGGTCGATAGCAGCGTGCACCAGAGCCGCTGACTGGCAACAAGATTCGGGGCGCCCCACTCGGGGCGCCCCGTTTTTTGTGTCCGGTGTCCCTGACCCCGGGCTGAGCAGGTTTACCAGCGGAAGCAGTGAGACCGAACGAAATTGACGGGTGTAAACCCGATTCGTTGGTTACCGTGATCAAGTGCTGACCGCCCTCAACGAACTGGTCGAGGGGGTCGCTCATACCCTGATGGCCGCCGACGCGGACAACTACGTCGCTGCCAGCGAGCAGGTTCTGACCGACGTGGCGGCGCATTTCGGGCTGGACGTCGCGTTCCTGCGGCACAACGATCACACCATTCGAGCGACAATCCTGATCGCTCAGTGGCCGATCAGGACCTACGTCCCGGACCCTGATCCCATCGGAACGGTGTACTTCAAGGACGCCGATCCGGTCTTCGCGATGGCCGAGCATGTCGAAGAGCCCGTGATCCTGCGACCGGGCGCCGAGCCGGATGAATTCCAGCAGCGCATCGAAGAAGGCACCACCGTCCCCGTCGTCTCGATAGCCGCCGTGCCGATGAACGTTGCGGATACGACCGAGGGGTCCGACGGCTTCATCACAACGGGCACACTGGGCTTCATCAAATACGGCGACCTTGCGTGGACAGACGACGAGATCACGGCGCTGAAAGTCATCGCCACCATGTTCGCTCACGTCAAGGCGCGGGTTGAAGCACAAGAATCCATCAGACACCTGGCCGAGCACGATGACCTGACGGGCTTGCGCAATCGCCGGAGTCTGCTCGACCACCTCGAGCATCGGCTTGCGGCAGGCCAGCCTGCCCCTGTCGCGGCGCTCTACATCGATCCCGATCAACTCAAAGCGGTCAACGATCTGCTCGGTCACGAGACCGGGGACCGGGTTCTTGTCGAACTCACGCAGCGGTTGCGCGAGCACACCGCGGACGTGGCATTCCTGGCTCGCCTCGGCGGCGACGAGATCATCGCGGTGCTCAACGTACCCACCACGCTCGCCGACGCCTACAAGTACGCCGAACAGCTGCGCCAGATGCTGGCAGCACGGCTGCTGCTGGGCTCGACCTACATCCGACACCGAGTGAGCATCGGCGTGGCCGTTGGGATTCCGGGCACCGACTCGGTGTCCGACCTGCTCAGGTATGCCGAACATGCGTTGACTGCTGCCAAGACCGCCGGCGGCAACACTGTGATCGCGTTCAGCGACGAGCTGGCGGCACGATATTCGCTCCAAACCGACATCGAAGTGCACCTGCATGACTGCGTAGAGAGCGGCGCGCTGTTCCTGCGTTATCTGCCCGAGGTCGATCTGCAGAGTGGAGAACTTGCCGCGGTGGAGGCCGTGGTGCGGTGGAACCACCCCACCCGCGGACCACTGCTGCGCGAGGAGTTCATGCCGATCGCTGAAGCCACCAACTTCGGTGGCGCCGTGGGGCGCGAGGTCTTACGGCTGGCTTGCGCGCAGTTCCAGCGCTGGCGCCGCGCGGGACTGGCGCACGAGACGATGCTGCGGGTGAAGCTGTCCCCCGCCCAGGTGGTGACCGACGGCTTCACCGAACACCTCACCGCGACGCTTACGGAATTCGACATTCCTGCGGCCGCGTTGTGCTTGGAACTGCCCGAAGACCTGCTGGTCGCCGAGGCACAGCGCTGTGGCCAAATTCTGCTGGCGCTCAAGAGCATTGGGGTTCGGTTGGCTTTGGACAATTTCGGGACCGGATACAGCTTCCTGCCGAGCTTGAAAGAGCTGCCCATCGACTCGTTGAAGGTCGGTCGCGAATTTGTGCGCACGCTCGATCGTGGTGGCGAGAATGAACTGTTCGTGCGGTCGATCGCCGCCCTGGCCGATGCATTCGGCCTCGAATTGACCGCTGATGGACTGGAAACCGAGTCCGCGGCGCAACGACTGGTCGCCATGGGTTACCGCCACGCGCAAGGCCCTCTGGTGTCAGGCCCGCTGGACGCGGACGCCACGGAAGCACTCTTGAAGAAGCCGACACTGCGGCAGCCGATGCGCGCCGGTGCACACCCGTAAAGCCTGCGGAGACCTCAGGCAGTTGAGCCTGCCGAGTGGTGGTGCAGCGTTGGCGTTTCTCGGTCTCGACGGTGGATATCCACCTATGCAATAGTGAGGAAATGCCGAGCCAGCATCGAGTGCCTGCCGGTATCTATCGCGCCGACGAAACACTGCGCAAGCGGGCGATCGAGGCTGCAGGACAAGTCGATTCGTGCTTGAACGCGCACATCAACGCGTTTCTCCTCTGGCTGGTCGGTGACACCGATGAAATGCCCGTCCGGCCCGCTCCGCACCGGATAGCCGACGCAAACAATGCTGACGGGCGTTGCGCTGAATTGAGAGTCGACAATGCAACCATCTGACGCGGACGAATACCGCCCGCAATTGCTCGATCCGACCAACGCGGCGGACGCGGCCACTCTGGGTCGACTTCGATCCGACCCGTACATCCAGGTCCTCGACCACCACGGCACCGAGTTGGAGAACCTGCGCCGGCTACGCCCCAGCCCCGCTGCGGCGCTCCTGGACGAACCCGGCCGCTGGGCCTGGTACCCGTGGCGGCGAAGCCTCGTCTCGATCCTGGGTCCGGTCGGCTTCAAGGCACTGCGCTTGGACCGCAACCGAAACACCATCACCGTCGAAGAACAGACTCGCCTGGCCGAACTCACCGTCGGCGTCGCCGGCCTGAGCGTCGGACACGTGATCGCTCACACCCTGGCCGCCCAAGGTCTCTGCGGGCGCCTGCGACTGGCAGATTTCGATCGCATCGAACTGTCCAACCTCAACCGGATACCGGCCACCGTGTTCGACATCGGCCTCAACAAGGCAGTCGCCGCAGCCCGCCGCATCTCCGAACTCGACCCCTATCTACCGGTCGAGGTATTCCTCGGAGGTCTGACCACCGACACCGTCGATGACTTCCTCGACGGACTGAATGTCCTTGTCGAAGAGTGTGATTCGCTCGATATCAAGGCGATCGTGCGCGTCGCCGCCAAGCACCGACGCATCCCGGTACTGATGGCCACCAGTGACCGCGGCATCGTCGACGTCGAGAGGTTCGACGACGAGCCCAACCGCCCGATCCTGCACGGGCTGCTCGGCCCGCTCGATATCGGCCTACTGCCGGGCATGAGCAGCAAGGACAAGATTCCGCACATCCTGCGTCATCTGGAAGCCGAAAAGCTTTCGCCGCGCACGGCGGCGTCGCTGATCGAACTCGAACGCACCCTGGCCACCTGGCCGCAGGTGGCCTCCGAGGTGATCATCGGCGCGTCAGCGGTCAGTGAAGCCGTGCGCCGCATCGGGCTTGGTGAGGAGCTGCGCTCGGGGCGGTGCCGCATCGACATCGGATCGTGCCTCGACCAGTTGACAGAACCGGCCATGGCCGCACCCCGACCCGTCTCGCCGACGGAACAACCACTCGTCGCCTCCAGCGTCACAGGTCTGGTCGCGGTCGCCGCGATGCGCGCCCCGTCGGGCGGCAACGTTCAGCCGTGGTTGATCGAAGCCGGCGAGGACGAGATCGCCATTTGCCTTGCCCCGCAGTACAGCCCGACAATCGACGTCGGGTTCCGGGGCAGCGCCGTCGCCGTGGGAGCGGCGGTTTTCAACGCGCGGGTGGCCGCCGCCCACCACGGCATCCTTGGACCCGTGACCGTCGACGAGCATCCCAGCGGGTCGTGGTCACCACTGCACGCCACACTCTGGTACGGCGCCGGCGGCTCGCAGGACCTCGCGGACCTGTACGGAGCGGTGCTGGTCCGCGAGACCAATCGGGACAAGGGCATTCCCACGCCGATCACCGACGACCTAGCTGGGGCTTTGACCGCCGCCGCTGACCGCGAGGGCGGGCACCTGCGGCTCATCACTGACTCCGCCGATTTGGCTTCGGCCGCAGAGATTCTGGGTGCCTCCGACCGCATCCGCTTCCTCACCCCGCACCTGCATCAGGAGATGATCGCCGAGCTGCGCTGGCCTGGCGATCCCGATCCGGACGCCGGGATCGATGTGCACAGCCTCGGCTTCGACGACGGCGGTCTGGTCATGCTCGAACTGCTGCGCCGGCCCGAAGTGATGGCCCAGCTGGCCGACTGGAATGCCGGCGATGCACTCGGCGATGAGATGCGCAGCCGCGTCACGGGCAGCTCGGCACTGGCCGTCGTCACCGTCACCGGCGGCTCGCTGCGGGACTATGCCGTCGGTGGATCGGCCGCCGAGTCGGTCTGGGTACACGCGCAGCAGCGCGGCCTGGCCGTACAACCGATCTCGCCGGTCTGGCTGTTTGCGCATGACCCTGCCGACCTCGAGAAGCTGTCCGGCAGGTTCGCCGACGAACTCGGCAGACTGCAACGCGAATTCATCGACCTGGCCGGCATTTGTGCCGACGAAAGGATCGCGTTGATCCTGCGGCTGAGCACCGCCCCACCGCCGGCCGTCACGAGCCGGCGCAGCGTCACCCGAGTCCGGCTATCCGAATAGATATCGCCGGGCTCATCGCCGCCTACGCGTCAGCGCCGGGATCGGCGCGCCCGCGACCATCGTGAAGGGCACGGCAAGCGGGAAGTCCGTTGTCAGAGAATTGATTTCAACGGCGCGCACGATCGTGGCGAGCGCGAGGGTGGCTTCCAGTACGGCGAAGTGATCTCCGATGCACGTTCGTGGCCCCGCACCGAATGGGATGTACTGCCAACGGTCGCGATCGTTGATGTTCTCCGGGCTGAACCGGCCGGGGTCGAATTGCAGTGGGTCTGCCCACAGTTTCGGGTCGCGCTGCATGCCGAAGATGCCGACCAGGACCATGCTGCCCGCTTCGATCTTGTAGCCGTCGACGGCGATATCCCGCAGGGCGGTCCGTCCCGCGACCACCACGGGCGGGCACAGGCGCAGAGCCTCGCGCAGGACCTGCGTGGTGTATTCGAGTCGGGGCGCATCCTCGTGAGTTAGGTCATGACCTCCGATGGCGGTGACTTCCTGGGCCACCTTGTCCTGAATTTCAGGGTGTCGCCCCAGCGCCCACAGGGCGTACGCGATGGTGGTGGCCGTGGTGTCGTGGCCGGCGACCATGAACGCAACGAGATCGTTGCAGATGTCCAGGTCAGAGAGCGCGTTGCCGGTCTCGGGATCGGTGGCGGCAATCAGTGCGTGTACGAGGGGCGCATCGCGGGTCGGGTCAGCGCGGCAGGATTCGAGGACGTCCATGGCGAGCCGGCGGAGCGTTTCCGTGGCGGCTCGGGCGCGACGTCGCGCCGGGGTGGGCAGCCACCAGGGGGCGCGGACGGGCCGCATGCCCCGATCGGCGACGTAGGCCAGGGCGATGTTGAGGGGATCGGCCAGGGCTTCGGCGCGATCATCCAAGTCCAGTCCGAGCACCGAACGTCCCAGGACTCGCATGGTGAGCCGACGCGCTTCGGCGTCCAGGTCGATTTGGGCTCCGTCGGGCCAACTGTCGCTGATCGTCGCGGCCGCCCCGGACATGTGCGCCCCGAATGCGGCAACACTGTGTCGCGTGAACACGGGTTGCAGCGTCCTCTTGCGGGACAGCCAGGGCGCGTTGGGCAGATCGGCGAGATTGTCCCCGAGCAGCCGCCGCATCTCGTGATGGACGAGCGTTCGATCGCATGCGTCGTTGTTGCGCGCCAGCGCATCACGCGCACCTTCAGGCGTCATGACGAACACGATGCTGGGGCCGAGCCAGCGTGGTCCAAGCCCTACTCGCGTAATGCTGCCACCGGCCTCACGCAGTACGACCTGCCCGTGGTGGTTTTGGCGGGCCCATTTCATTCGTTCGCCCACCGGTAGTGGGTTCATGGGAACCAGGGGCAGCTGGCCAGGATCGGGCAGAGCGTCGTTGAGATCGGCCATTGCCGTGCAAGTGCCCTTCAGCCGGAGACGGGAGCTATGCCAGGTGCCTTTCGAGAAAGTCTGTCATACGTTTCCAGGCGTCTTCGGATTCGTCGGCGAAGTAGGACAACCCGACCGCGCTTTCGATCTTGCGCATCGCCGGGGGCAACCGCCAATCGTTCATGAAGCTGTGTCCGACGTTCGGATACTCCTTGATGTCCCTCGGTACGTCACCACGGGCCAGCGCGGCGTCAAGCTTGGCCGCGCTGCCGCGGGCCACGATGCGGTCGTTGGCGCCGAAACTGGCGACCACCGGGCACGATTCCTTCAGCGGTTCAAGGTCACGCGGGAGGACACCGTAATTCGGTGCACTGACATCGAAGAGTCCACCTGGCGAGAGGTGGACGACGAATTGGGCACCCATGCAGAAACCAACCAGCCCAACCTTTCCCGTGCAGCGCCCGTCGGCAAGAAGGTGGTCGCGAGCAGCGATGAGGGCTTGCTGGGCGCCGCCCCGGCCTACCACGGCGGCGTAGATGGTGCTGATCATGCACTTGATCTTTGGACCGCGGCCGTAGAGGCCGGGGACCAAGGCCAGATAGCCGTTCTCAGCGAGTCGGTCGGCCGTTCGACGCAGGTCGGCGGTCATCCCCAGGACGTCCTGTACGACCACCACGCCCGGCCAAGGACCGGCGTTGCCCGGTACTGCGAGGTAAGCGGGTACCGGACCACCGGTGCCATCCTCATAAACAATGTCGGGCATGGTCCGCTACCGGGATTGGCCGGCGGCGGAGGCTTGGTTACACGCTGTTTGCCATGCCGCCATCGCTCGCAGCCCTTCCATTTTTGGGTATATTCAAAATTCGATAGGAGCAGTATGTATATGCTGCTCACCGATACGGCTATATTCTTCCACAAGATAGCTGTATGGTCGATGTGTGGCAGAGACCCGGCTATTTCCGTACAAGCCGCCCGCACCCCCAGAACCATCCACCGAGGAAAAGATCCTCGACGCGGCACTGACGGTGTACGCGCAGCACGGAATCACCGCCGCGTCGTTCCGCATGATCGCCGAACAAGCCGGGGTCTCGGTGGGCGCCGTGCAGCACCACTTCCACACCAAAGCGGATCTGACTGCAACAGTCGACAATTACGTCCTGCAAGTACTCGCCGAAGGCCTCGAGCCGGAGGCGATGCCGGACAACGGCGCCCTCGAAGAGGCCGGCAGGCGCATGACCCGCCTGATCGCTGATCATCCCCGCGTCATGGACTATCTGGCACGCGCGCTCGTAGAGATCGATTCAGGTTCAACAATCGGCGAAGTGATATTCGATGGACTGACCGCCATCAGCGAGGCGCAGGGCAAGCAATTTGTCGAACGGGGCGAAGTCCTCAATGACCTGGACTACAAATGGTTGATTCTCAACCCGCTGATCCTCCGCGTTGGACCCATGATCTTGCGTCGGCATATCGAGCGGTATCTCGGCGAGTCTTTCTACGATGGCGAGCAATTGGAACGCTGGGATAACACCATCACCGGTTTGTTACGGCATGGCGCATTCCAGCCCAAGGCCCCCATCCAGGACCAACCCTGACCTGACACGGCGCCACAAGCACGGCGCGCGCCCTGAAACGTGGTCACCAACACACCAGGTTTGACGGGCGAACCGAGTAGCACTGTGGCGCGGAAACTTCAGCGCTCTACAGCTTTCGGGCCGCAAGCAACAACGCCGGAAGGTTCGTCAACCCGAATTCATCGGTAGGGAAATTGCGTTCAGGGTGTCCCGGAAACTCCGGCGGCTTGACCGCGACCGAAGCGGGCTGCAGCCTGACATCGGACCAGTATTTGGCGACCGCCTCGGTGACTTCAGCTTCGGTCACCAAATTCGGAATCGGGAATGGGGAGTCCGGCGGCAACGCTTCGGTGGTGAACACCAACAGGTACAGCGCCGCACCGGGTTCCGCGGCGGCGTAGATGCCGCGCATGTAGTCGTCGCGCCCGTCGACGGGCAAGGAATGAAACAGCGTGCAGTCGAACACCGTATTGAAACGGTGGGGCAAGCCAAGGTCATCGAGACGGCGCATGTCTCCTTGCAGGAACTGAACGGTCGAAAGCCCGCGCGCTGCGGCGGCGGCTTCAGCCTCGGCGATGGCAACAGTCGAGATGTCCACCCCGGTGACGTCGTAGCCGCGTTCAGCGAGTGCCAACGCAAGGTCACCGACGCCGCAACCCGCGTCCAGGATCGGGCCGTGCACGTCCCCCTGCTCAACGAGCGTCAAGATTTCAGGTTGTGGAGCGCCGATATTCCACGGCGGTGGCCCCAAGAAAAGTTCACCACGATAGGCCTTGTCCCAGTCCATCACTTCGCCCATGGCCCAGAGCGTAGCGTCACGGCCTTCGGCACCGGCACGAAAAACCGCAGAGTGGCCTGGGCGCGATCCGACTTGCCAGGAAGCCGCACCGCCAGATCGCTGAACGCGTCAAAAGCAGGTTCCAGCACGCCATGGAGTGCACTTCATCCCCGCCGACACACCGCAGAAAATGACCCGATAACGTACAACAATTGTCGCGTATTGGTAGCTGGTAGTGTTGTATTGCAGTACGTGACGTGGGTATTGTTGGCTCACCAGGAACATGGCCACGACGACGTCGCCGCCACGGCCGCAACCGGCAAAGGCGGACCGTGGAATGAGCGCGACAGCACCCAACGCGCCCGCTCACCGACACCAGTGGCGGCGCCGGTCAATGTCGAGGGGTCATCGACCGGCGCTGCCGTACCGCTCCCGACACCTACCCGGTCGCCAAACCCAGACGGACTAACGCAGGGTGATCCTCGCGGGGACCGGACCACCGGCAACAACGGTGAACGGTGCAGCCATCGGGAATTCGGCGTCAAGAGAATCTATTTCGGCCAGACGCACGATGGTCGCCAACGCGAGAGTGGCTTCCAGCATCGCAAAGTGATCGCCGATGCATGCCCGTGGCCCACCACCGAACGGCACATACTGCCAGCGGTTACGAGCCTTCGAGGCTTCCTCGGTGAAACGGTCGGGATCAAACCGCAGCGGATCGGTCCACAAGCTCGGGTCCCGCTGAACAGACATGCGACCGACAACCAGCATCGTCCCCGCCGGAATCCGGTAGCCCGCCACCTCGACATCCCGCGTCGTCATGCGCGAGCCGGTGGCACCGGGGGGGCACAACCTCATCGCCTCTTTGAGGACCTGCACGGTATACCCGAGTCGAGGAACATCGTCTGGCGTGAGCCGAGCAGTACCCAGTGCGCAGACTTCAGCGGCAACCCGATCCTGAATATCAGGGTTTCGCCCGAGCTGCCACAGCGCATACGAGATCGACGTCGCGGTTGTGTCATGTCCCGCGAAAATGAAGATGATCAACTCATCAGCAATCTCGTTGTCCGTCAGGGGCTTTCCTGTGGCCGGATCCTTCGCCGCGATAAGTTGCTGCACGAGGGGCGCGCTGCGAGTCGGATCGGCCTTGCACGCCGCCACGATGCCCAGCGCCGCGTCACGCAAGTTGGCTGCCGCTCGGCGTGCCCGCTGCCGCGCGGGCGTAGGTAGCCAGCGAGGCGCCCGTATCGGGCTGATGGCCCGCGAGACCGCATAGCTGACGGCCTCCCGCATCGGTGCGGCGAGCGAATCGTTCTGACTGGTGAGCTCCAGGCCCAATACGGAGTGTCCGAGTGCACGCATGGTCAGCTTGCGCGCCTCAACATCCAGGTCGATCTCACCGCCGTCGCGCCAGGCACCACACACAGATTCGGTCGCCTTGGACATGTGGCCACCAAAGGTGTTGACCGACTGCTTCGTGAACACCGGCTGCAGAGTGCGGCGACGTGACTTCCACTGGTCGAAAGGAGTAACGAACAAGTTGGGGCCGATGAGACGCTGCATTTCCACGGTCACGCCGGCGGTTTTGTCGATCGAACTGTCACGGCATGCGACAACATCGCGAATACCTTGTGGCGACGTGACGACGACCAGCGGCGCCATCAACCATCTGGGTGCCAACGTGAAGCGAGTTACGGGACCACCTGCGTCACGCAACACATCGGTCCCGGTGTGAAAACTGCGGCATGCCGCCAGACGCTCCTTATACGGCAGCGGGTTCACCGGCGGTAGCGGCAATGACGCGACATCCCGAATCTCCGACGACACCGCCATAACGACCCTCCCCGAGAATGATGCGCCGACACAACTCCGGTTTCGCCGACACTGCCCCGCGGAAATAGGTCACACGTGGCCACGGTACCTATCCTCGGCTAACCGAATCGTCTTGTGCACATGCCGTTTACACCCCTAGGTTAGCCGATGGAAATGGTGCCGAGAACGGGCAACTCCACCCATCTACTCGGCACGGTGCCCCCGCACATCGCCGACCTGCGCGACGCCCGCAATTAGGAGAGCATCCTCCCGCGCAGCACTGCTTTCTGACCCCGCTTGTTTGGTGAACAATGCGCAAAAACGTGCTTCACCGATAGGCCTTGACGGACGATCAATACCTTCAAATTGTGAACGATATGAGCATATTGGTACATTCGATTGCGTTTCGCGTTCGCCTGAGACCACCCACCTGGGTGGCCACCGACCGACTCGCCACTGCTCAGGTTTGGGGGAACCAATTGAGTCCAGATCATTGCCGCGTCATCGAGGTACCCGCTCGGGGAGAGGCGCGAAAGTGACTGCGATGCTGCAGAAGCCGGCCGTTCCGGTGCAGCTGCCGCCGTGCCTGTCCGACCCGGACCGGTGGGCCACCGCCGGCGACGACGCCGAACCCAAGGCGTTGTGCCGCAGCTGTCCGCGTCGCCGACGCTGCGCCGGCGAGGCCATCAGCATCCCGGGAATCTCTGGCGTCGTTGCCGGCGTACACATACCCGAGGGAGGCCGCCCCCGCGCGTTCGCCTTGCGGCAGTTGCGGGCAGTGGCTGCCCTTGCCGGACAGGCCGGTGAACCCCAGTCCGAGCGCTGATTACAGCAGCGGCGGCACCGCCGCGTCGATGAGGTACGGCCCCGGAGTGGCATAGCCGAGGCGCAGCAGGTCTGCCAACTCCGCGGTGGTCGTGGCCTTGGCCGAGGGCACACCCATGGACGCCGCCAAAGCCGCAAAATCCGTCGTCGGGCCCGAGAGGTCAAGCATGGCAGCGGCTTTCGGACCGCCCGCCTCGGCGCCGACCCGCTGCAGCTCCATCCGCAGGATCGCGTAGGCGGCGTTGTTGAGGAGCACCGTCACCACGTTGAGCTGCTCGTGCGCCATGGTCCACAACGCCGAAATCGTGTACATCGCACTGCCATCGGCCTGCAGACACAACACCGGACGGTCCGGTCGGGCCACCGCGGCACCGACGGCATTCGGCAGCCCGAAGCCGATGGCCCCGCCGGTCAGGGTCAACAGGTCGTGCCGTGGCGCACTCATCGTCGCCTGGGGCAACAGGAATCCGCTGGTATTGGACTCGTCCACGACGATCGCGTCGTCAGGCAGCGTCGCCGCCACCACGTCGACCCAGTTCTGCGTCGTCAGTCCCGAATCTTCCGGCAGCTCAGGCGTTTTCAGTTCCGTCAACACCGGCTCGCCACCCGGTGCCACCGCATCGGCCAATGCCTCCAGCCGCTCGACGACATCGCCACCTACGGTGTGTACCCGGCAACCGACGGGCACCAGGTCGCTCGCCTTGCCGGGGTAGGCGAAGAACGACACCGGGGACCGGGCGCCGGCCAGCACCAGGTTCTCGGCACCGGTCAGCTGGAATTGGGCGGCTTCGGCGAGATACGCCAGCCGTTCGAAGTTGGGCCGTCCAGCGCCGCGTTCCAGCCTGGCCGGGAAGGTCTCGATCAGCACCTTGGTCCCCGTCGCCTGCGCGATCCGGCTGGCCGCACGCAGGCCGCGTTCGCGGCACGCCGAGCTGCCCAGCAGCATGACGGTGCCGGTTCCGAAGACCTCGGCACCGGCGTCGAGCAGCTCATGCTCATCCGGGTCGACGCCGGCGCGGTAGTCGAACGACGCCGGGCCCGTGGCCGGCTCCCCCGCCGACGGCTCGGCGCCTTCCGTCCACGAGACGTCGGCGGGCAGGATCAGCGTGGCCACCTGTCCCAGTTGTGCGGCCTCGATGGCAGCCAGCGCGTCGGTGGCGATGTCCACCGGCTTTTCGCAACGGCGCACCCAGCCAGACACCGTGCCGGCCATGGCGTCGATATCGGATTCCAGTGGCGCGTCGTACTTCTTGTGCCCCAGCGCGTGGTCGCCGACGACGTTGACCATCGGCGAATAGGCCCGTCGGGCGTTGTGCAGGTTGGCGATGCCGTTGCCCAGGCCCGGCCCCAGGTGCAGCAGGGTGGCCGCCGGCTTGTCGGCCATGCGCGCGTAGCCGTCGGCGGCCCCGGTGACCACGCCCTCGAAAAGGCAGAGCACGCCACGCATCTCGGGCACCGAGTCCAGCGCCGCGACGAAGTGCATCTCGCTGGTGCCGGGGTTGCCGAAGCAGACGTCGACACCGGCGTCGACCAGTGTGCGGATCAGTGCCTGTGCGCCGTTCATCGTTCTCCTTCAGGTGTTCCCGCAGCAGCCTGCGGACGACGGTACTACCGGTCCGCGATCAGGCCTTCCTGCACCAATGTCGCCACGCGGGTGCCATCCGCGCCGACCAGGGTCCCGGTGATGACTCCCCGGCCCCGGCCGGTGGCAGGCGAGCGCGATTCGAACAGATTCCACCGGTCGGCCCGGATCGGGTGGTGGAACCAGATCGAGAAATCGGTGGTGCCACTGCGGTGGGTGCGTGCCTGCATGGAGTGGCCGTGCACCTGCAGCGCCGGGTCGATCCCGTACAGGTCCGTTACGTAGCAGGCAATCATCATGTGCGACAACTGTTCCGGCGGCATGGGCACCGTGGCCCGCCACCACATGCGGCGCACGAACTCGCCCGACGACCGGTCGTCGACGATCCGGATGTCGAGTTCGTCCAGCGGTACCGCGGGCGCCGGTCCCGGCGGGCCGGTCACCGGCAGCAGCTCGGGATCGTCTGGGAGCGTGCCTGATTCATCGTGCTCGGGGCCCGCCAAATCCACGGAGAAGGACACGGTCGCAACGGTCAGCAGCCGCCCCGCCTGGCAGGCCTCGATCCGCCGCGACGCCGCGGTCCGCCCGTCGTACACCCGGGCCACCGCGTAGTCGGTGGCCGCGCCGGCCTCGCCACCACGCAAGTACTGCAGGTGCATGGCGGTGGGGCGCATGTCCGGGTTGACGGTCTGGCACGCGGCGGACAGGCTCTGCGCCATCAGCAGACCGCCGAAGGCCCGCTTACCCTCCGGTCCCCCGGCCTCGCCCACCCAGGCGTCGGCCCCGTCACCGGGTGACACCACCAGCAATCCAGGCAGCACGGTCACGCCACGGTCCCCGCTTCCGTGAGCCGCACGACGTCGTCGGCGCTCAACCCGAGCCGGCCGGTCAGCACTGCGGTGGTGTCGTCGCCGAGCGCCGGTGCCGGGCGGGCAGGCGGGTACTCGCCGTCGATCCGCAACGGCAGTCCCGGTGCCAGATACCGGCCGATACGGGGCTGGTCGAGTTCGGTGAACAGCGGATTGTCGGTCACCTTCGGGCTCACGGCCACCTCGGAGAAGTCGCGGTAGCGCTCCCACAGGATCGACGTGGCACCCAGCGCCGCAGCGATCTCATCAGCGGTGTGCGCACAGAACCAGACGGTGAACAGGCCGGTGAGGGCATCCCGATGGCGGTAGCGCTCACCTTCATCGCCGAAGTCCGCTCCGAACGATTCCGACAGTGCGGCAACAGCTTTCGTGGTACCGGTAATCTCGACCAGGTCCCGGAAATGACGCCCGGTCAGCGCGACGATCATGAACGCGGCGCCGTCGGCGCTGACGAACTGCTGCCCGTACTGGCCGAAGATCGAGTTGCCGATGCGTTCACGACTCACCCCGTTGACCATCACCTCGGTCAGGAAGCTGAGATTGCCTGCGGTCGCCAGGGCCACGTTCTCCAAGGGGATGCTGACCCGCTGGCCCTCGCCGGTGGTGTCACGGTGCCGGAGCGCCGCCGTCACCGCCAGTGCCAGGTAGAGGCCGCAGGACACATCCCAGGCTGCCAGGACGTGGTTCACCGGGGTCTGGAGTTCGGACGGGCCGGTGACCAATGGGAAGCCCAGCCCCGCGTTGACGGTGTAGTCCACCGCCGTGCCGCCGTCGGCCCGCCCCGACACTTCGGCGTGGATCAGGTCGGGCCGCAGCGCGGAGAGCGTCTCGTACGAATGCCATTGCCGGCCCGCCACATTGGTGATGAAGACGCCGGCGTCGACGATCAGCCGGGTGACCAGGTCCTGGCCTTCCGGCGAGCGCAGGTCCACCGCGACCGATCGCTTGCCCTTGTTCAGGCCCGCCCAGTAGATGCTGTCGCCGTCGTCGGTGACCGGCCAGCGGTGATAGTCCGCGGCGCCGCCGACCGGATCGACCCTGATGACCTCGGCGCCGAGCTGTGTCAGCGTCATCCCCGCCAGGGGCACTGCGACGAAACTGGAAATCTCGACGATGCGCACACCCGCCAGCGGACGCGCAGACTCCGGCACGGTCATTTGGACACCATAGAGGCCCTACGCAGCACAATCCGGCGGCCCCGGGCGGCTCGCGTCCCGCCGGACGGGAGGTGGTCGTCGCCGCGTGACATCCGCACCGTAATTTGGAACGTATGACTGAGCTGAAGGAAGTCCAGACCGAGCGCGGCACGCTGCGTTATTACGACGAGGGCACCGGCCCTGTAGTGCTGTTTCTGCATGGGTCCGGACCGGGCGTCACGGGCTGGCGGAACTTCCGCGGCATCCTGCCGACCTTCGCGGCGCACTTCCGCTGCCTGATCCTGGAGTTCCCCGGCTTCGGCGTCAGCGACGACTTCGGCGGCCACCCGATGATCGACGCGCAGTCCGCGGTGGTGCCCTTCCTCGACGCGCTCGGCGTCGAGAAGGTGGACATCGTCGGCAACTCGATGGGCGGCGGCGTCGGCATCAACTTCGCCATCAACAACCCCGACCGGATCGGCAAGCTGGTCACCATCGGCGGTATCGGCACCAACATCTTCAGCCCCGGTCCGTCGGAGGGCATCCGGCTGCTGCAGGAGTTCACCGAGGACCCCACCCGGCAGCGTCTGGTCGACTGGCTCAACTCGATGGTCTACGACGAGAAGATCGTCACCGAGGAGCTGATCGAAGAGCGCATGAAGCTGGCCTCCGATCCCGAGACGCTGGAATCGGCTCGCCGGATGTACGGCAAGGCCGCCTTCAAGATGATGATGAAGTTCATGCGGTCGGCCGACGCGCCGCCGCAGCCGTGGGCGCAGATGCACAAGGTGAAGGCGCCGACGCTGCTCACCTGGGGCCGCGACGATCGCGTCAGCCCGTTGGACATGGCGCTGATCCCGATGCGCACCATCTCCAACGCCGAGCTGCACGTGTTCCCGAACTGTGGGCACTGGGCCATGATCGAGGCCAAGGAGGCATTTGAGAGCACGGTGCTGGGCTTCCTGCAGCGCTGACCTTCTGCCGCGAGCGGCCGCGTCCGCACACCGATGCGATGGTGTGCGGTACGCGGCCGCTTGCGTTGGTAGTGCGGATCCGCTGCGCCCTACCTCATCACGATCGCGGCGACTGCGAATCTGCGGAATATATTGTCGGGCTTACCAATTGACCAGGGCGGAACATGCATCCCGGTGATGGAGATGCCGGGCGGCGTTGTGCGCCAACACGATTGCAGGTTCCCGACTCGCGGAGACAACGATCACACCCCGAAGTTCGTACCAAACGGCCGATTTCGCGCCAGCACCTCCACCAGCGCCTTAGGATCAGCCCCATGAATCGCTTGTCCGGTGCAGACGCCACCTTCTGGTTCGCGGAAACCAACAGCTGGCACATGCATGTCGCCGCGTCGTCGATCTACGACCCTACCGACGCACCGGATTTCACCTTCGAGTCGGTGAAAGCACTTGTCGCGGCGCGACTGCCGGAAATGCCGCAGTTGCGCTGGCGGGTCACCGGCGCCCCGCTCGGCCTCGATCGGCCGTGGTTCGTCGAGGACGAGGAACTCGATCTCGACTTCCACGTGCGCCACATCGCGGTCCCGGCGCCCGGCGGACGCCGCGAGCTGGACCAGTTGGTGGGACGGCTGATGTCCTACAAGCTGGACCGCTCCAGGCCGCTGTGGGAACTCTGGTTCATCGAAGGCGTCGAAGGCGGCCGGGTCGCAGTGCTGATGAAGATGCACCACGCCATCATCGACGGCGTATCCGGGGCGGGACTCGGAGAGATTCTGCTGGATTTCACTCCCACCCCGCGGCCGCCGGCCGCTGAGCCGAGCGGGTCGCTGGTCGGCGTCAAAGCGCCGGGGATCGAGTTGCAGGCGCTGGGCGGGCTGATCAACATCGGCATCAAGACGCCCTACCGGGTCGTGCGCTTCCTGGAGCAGACCGTGCGCCAGCAGATCGCGGCGCTCAGCGTCGCCAACAAGCCGCCCGGCTACTTCGACGCGCCACCCACGCGGTTCAACGGCCCCATCTCGCCGCATCGCCGGGTCAGCAATTCCGGCGTGTCCCTGGAGCGCGTGAAAGCGGTCAAGGAAGCGTTCGGGGTGAAGTTGAACGACGTCGTGCTGGCGCTGGTCTCGAGCGCCATGCGCAAGTATCTGGAGGACCGCGGCGAGCTCCCCGACAAGTCGCTCATCGCCCAGGTTCCGGTGTCGACCCGTACCGAGAGCTCCAGCGATCAGGTGGGCAATCAGGTCAGCGCGATGTCGGTATCGCTGGCGTCCGACATCGTCGACCCTGCCGAGCGGATCAAAGCCATCTACACCAGTTCGCAGAGCGCGAAAGAAATGGCGAAAGCGCTGACGGCACACCAGATCATGGGGTTGACCGACACCACGCCGCCCGGTCTGGTTGCACTGGCCGCCCGGGCCTACACCGCGAGCAAGCTCGGCGGGACGCTGAAGCCGATGAACCTCGTCGTCTCCAACGTGCCGGGACCGCCCGTGCCGCTGTACATGGACGGCGCAGTCCTGGAGCAGATGATGCCGATGGGCCCCCTGGTGATGGACGTGGGGCTGAACATCACCTGCTTCAGCTACCGCGACCGGATCGATTTCGGCTTCGTCACCACTCCCGAGATGGCCAACGACATCGACGCCATGGCCGACGCCATCGAACCCGCGCTTGTGGAACTCGAGATCGCGGCCGGCCTCGTCGAGCCCCCGGCCGCACCCGCCCGCAAGCAGGCCCCGAAAGGACGCAGCTGAACCGCTGATTACGCCTTCTGCGTCAGACCCGCGTCCACGACCAGCTGGGTGCCGGTGATGTACCGGGCCTCGTCGGATGCCAGGAACACCACCGCGTTGCTGATGTCCTCGGGCTCGACCCACGGCACCGGCAAGAGGTTGCGGGCGGAAAGGACTTCGGCGACGTCGTCGGCGGTCGGGTTCTCCAGATCGGGCCGGATGCGTTTGAACGTTTCCGGGTTCAGCACCATCGGGGTGCCGACTGCGCCGGGATGTACGGTGTTGACCCGAATCCGCTTGGGCCCCAGCTCATTCGCCAGGGTGCGGGCGAGACCGACCACCGCATGCTTGGTCGAGGTGTACGCCGCGGTGTTCGCGGTGCCGCGAAGTCCGTTGGTGGAGCTGATGATCACCACGGATCCGCCGGCCGGCCCGAAGTGCGGGACGCCGGCCTTGACCGTGTGCCACACCCCGGTGAGGTTGACCCCGATGACGCGCTGCCAGTCTTCGGCGCTCACCTCCCAGGCGGGTGCGGACGCCGAATGGACGCCGGCGTTGGCGACGACCACGTCCAGCCGGCCGAATTCCCAGACTCCTTCGTCGACCGCGGCCTGCACCTCGTCGAACGACGACACGTCGGCCACGCCGGTGTAGCAGCGCTGGCCGCGCAGCTTCACTGCGTCGGCAAGATCGGCCAAATCGGCTGCGGCACTCTCGACGTCGAGCGCGATGATGTCGGCGCCCTCGTCGGCGAATCGCTCGCAGTGCGCCCGGCCGGTACCGCGGGCGGCACCGGTGACGAGGACAACCTTGTTCAGCAGCCCTGACATCAACCGGCCTTGGTCAGTTCGAATCCCTTGTACCCGGCGGCCGCAACCTCGGCGCAGATGTCGTTGTAGGCGGCGAAGCCACCGATGAACAACATGAAAACCCGCGGCTTGGCGGGCACATTCGCGCCCATGTACCAGGAGTTCGCCTTCGGGAACAGCGTCTGGTCGGCGCGGCGGACCAGTTCGGCGTTCCAGCCGTCGACCGAATCGGTGGTGGCCTCGATGGCTGCATAGCCGTGCTGCCCGACGTACTCGATCGCGTCGGCGATCCAGTTCACGTGAGCTTCGGCGTGCAGCACCATGTTGGCCAGCACCGCCGGCGCACCGGGCCCGTTGACCAGGAACATGTTCGGGAAGCCGTCGACGCCAAGGCCCAGGTAGCTGCGCGGCCCGTCGACCCAGTTGTCTTTGAGCTTCTGTCCATCGCGGCCGGTGATGTCGATGCGCCCCAGCGCACCGGTGAGAGCGTCGAACCCGGTGGCGAAGATGATGGCGTCCAGGTCGAACCGGGCCTCGGTGGTGGTGATGCCGGTGGCATCGACCTGCTCGATCGGGGTCTGCTTCACGCTGACCAGCTTCACGTGCGGCTGGTTGAACGTCTGGAAGTAGTTGGTGTCGGTGCAGATTCGCTTGGCGCCGATCGGGTGATCGTTCGGGATCAGCATGTCGGCGACCGCGGGATCGTCGATGACCGCGCGCACCTTCTCCTCGTAGAACTTCTTGGCCTCGGCGTTGGCCACCGGGTCGACCATCTGGTCCAGGAAGGTCTTGCTGAACAGCACACCGCCCAGCTGCCAACGCTTTTCGAACTCGGCGCGACGCTCCTCGTCGGACAGTTCCATGGTGAGCTTCGGGTGCGCCAGGTGGGGCGAGCCACCACCGCTGCGCCACGACAGCTCACGCCGCTCGTCGTAGTTGGCCTTGACGTCGGCTTCGCGCTCGGCCGTCAGCGGCTCGTTGCCGGCCGGCACGGAGAAGTTCGGGGTGCGTTGGAAGACAACGAGTTCGGCGGCCTGGGCGGCCACGATCGGGGTGGTCTGGATGCCCGACGACCCGGTACCAATGAGGCCGACGCGCTTGCCGGTGAAGTCGACGCCCTCGTGCGGCCAGTTCGCCGTGTGGTAGGTCTGGCCGGCGAAGGTCTCGACGCCCGGAATGTTCGGCAGCAGTGGATCCGACAGCGCACCGGTGGCCATGATGCAGAACTGCGCGTCCACGGTTTCGCCGGTATCGGTGGTCACCGTCCAGCGCAGCGTCTCCTCGTCGAGGGTCGCCGAAGTGACGCGGGTGCTGAGGCGGATATCGCGGCGCAGGTCGAACCGGTCGGCGACATGGTTGATGTACGTGAGGATTTCGGCCTGGGTGGCGTACTTCTCGGTCCAGGTCCACTCCTGCTGCAGGTCCTTGTCGAACGAGTAGCAGTAGTCGATGCTCTCCACGTCGCAACGGGCGCCGGGATACCGGTTGTAGAACCAGGTGCCGCCCACATCGGAGGCCGCCTCGAACACCACGACCGAATGGCCCTCCGACCGCAGCTTGTGCAGTGCGTAAAGACCGGCGAACCCGGCACCGACAACGACGATGTCAACCTGTGTTGCGCTGCTCATAGGGTGAAGTTAGCCGTCCTCCGGATGACCCTGTACGAAGCATCCCGGTGAACGGACGGCCCACCGGAAGCCGTCTCGACCACCGGACCGGCCAGAGATCAGACGGTATCGGGTCCAGCCCAAGCGGGACCCGAGGGGCCGGGAACGATCATGGGGCCCGGTCCCATTGTTCCCGGTTCCGGCCCCCACTGGCCGTGCCCGTACGGGCCGGGTCCCAAGCAGTCTGAGTCCACACCGGCGGGACCCCAGCAGCCGGGCGGCTCTGCCATGGTGGTCGGGTGCATGATCGCGGCTACACAAACACCGAAGAGCACTGACGCGACGGCGACAGCTGTCGCCAGCGCGTTACGTCGCACCGATTCAGCCATCGCACTGCCTCTGTTCCGGTCGGTCGTCACCTAATCCCGGTCAATGATCCGCCGATCCGGGCCAACGCTGTAGGGCCCATCGGTCCGACACCCAGAGCCATAAGTCCCGTCTGCGGCAACGAACGCCCTGTTTGCCGACGGCGCAGATGCCGGCGAATCCCAAAACCGATGCGACGCAATGAGATACCCATCGGTGTTGCTACCGATCAAGCGGATGCTGGTCATCAGCGTCCCGATCATCGGACGCTCCACCACCACCTGTCCCGACCATCGGACCGGCCCATGACCAGAACTGGTCACCGGCGCCGAGCCTCGGTGACATGGCCGAGAACACCCGGTTCGACTTCGGGTAACGGAATTTCGCCCGCTCACCGGGAACAGCCCCGCGGTGCGCAGCGGGTGCGGTAAACCATTGGTTAGCCCATCACAGGAGTTAGGAAACGACCATGACCCAGCGGGTTATCGACAAGATCGGTGACATCGCCGACCAGCTTCGCGAACAAGCCTGGGAAGCAGAGAAGTTGGGCCAGCTGCCCGACGAGACCGTCAAGATGATGAAGGCCGCCGGCAATATCAAGCTGCTGCAGCCCAAGGAATACGACGGCCTGGAGGTGCATCCGCGCGAGTTCGCGGAGACCGTGATGGCGACCGCCGCCCTGGATCCCGCCGCCGGCTGGATCAACGGAGTGGTCGGCGTGCACCCCTACCAGTTGGCGTACGCCGACCCGAAGGTCGCCGCCGAGATCTGGGCATCCGACACCGACACCTGGGTGGCTTCCCCGTACGCCCCGCAGGGCGTGGCCAGGCCGGTCGACGGCGGCTACATCTTCAACGGCCGCTGGCAGTTCAGCTCGGGCACCGACCACTGTGAGTGGATCTTCCTGGGCGCCATGCTCGGTGACGCCGAGGGCAAGCCCCTCATGCCGCCGCAGATGCTGCACATGATCCTGCCCCGCAGCGACTACGAAATCGTCGAGGACTCCTGGAACGTCGTGGGCCTGCGCGGCACCGGCTCCAAGGACGTCATCGTCAAGGACGCCTTCGTCCCCACCTACCGCACCATGGATGCCACCAAGGTGATGGACGGCCGCGCCCAGCGCGAGGCCGGCATGACCTCGACGCTGTACCTGATGCCGTGGTCGACGATGTTCCCGCTGGGCATCTCGTCCGCCGTCATCGGTATCGCCGAGGGCGCCCTGGGCGCCGCACTCGACTACCAGCGCGAACGAGTCAACTCCAGTGGCGTGGCCATCAAGGACGACCCCTACGTCATGTACGCCATCGGAGAGGCCGCCGCCGACATCAACGCCGCCCGCCAGGAACTGCTGGCCAACGCCGACCGCATCTACGACATGGTCGACGCCGGCAAGGAGGTGTCCTTCGAGGACCGCGCCGCCGGCCGGCGCACCCAGATCCGGTCGGTGTGGCGCGCGGTGTCCGCGGTCGACGAAATCTTCGCCCGCTGCGGCGGCAACGCCACCCGCATGGACAAGCCGCTGCAGCGCTACTGGCGTGACGCACACGTCGGCCAGGCGCACGCCATCCACGTCCCGGGCACCACGTTCCACGCGTCGGCGCTGAGCAGCTTGGGTGTCGATCCCCAGGGCCCGCTGCGAGGCATGATCTGACGTGACCGATCTGAAGAGCCTGGGCTATGTGAAGGTCCAGACCGCCGATATCGAGCGCTGGCGCCAATTCGCTTTCGAGGTACTGGGTTTCGCGACCGGTAGCGGTCCCGACCCCGACGCGCTGTACCTGCGGATGGACGAGCGCACCGCGCGCATCATCGTGGTGCCGGGCGATGCCGACCGCATCGTCACCGTGGGCTGGGAGGTCCGCGACGGCGCCGCGCTGCGCCGGGTGCAGGCCACCCTGGACGGCGCCGGCGTGCCGTGGAAGCAGCTGTCCCTGGAAGAGGCCGACGCCCGCCGCGTCGATGAGGTCATCGCCTTCGTCGACCCGGCCGGCAACGACGTCGAGGTGTTCCACGGTGCGGTGCTGGACCACAGCCCCGTCGTCACGCCGTTCGGTGCCCGCTTCGTCACCGATGGCCTCGGCCTCGGCCACGTGGTGTTGCCCGCCCAGGACGCCAAGGGACTGTTCGACTTCTACACCGACGTGCTGGGCTTCCTGCCCCGCGGCGCCTTCCGCGTGCCCGCTCCCCCGGAGTTCGGCCCGCTGCGGGTGCAGTTCCTCGGCATCAACGAGCGGCACCACAGCCTGGCGATCTGCCCGGCCGCGACGCTGCGCGACCCGAAGCTGATCCACCTCATGGTCGAGGTGGACACCCTCGATGCCGTCGGGCAGGCGCTCGACCGCGTGAACCGGGACGGCTTCCAGTTGTCCTCCACGCTGGGCCGCCACACCAACGACAAGATGGTCTCGTTCTACGTCCGTTCGCCCGGCGACTGGGACATCGAGTTCGGCACCGAGGGCATGACGGTCGACGAACGGCATTACACCGCAGAGGAAATCACCGCCGACAGCTACTGGGGCCATGAGTGGATGGGCGTTCCGCCGCGGGCCATGCTGCCATGAGCACTGACCTGTTTCCGGTCCCGGCGTCGTCCATCACCGCATGGGACGACGAAGCTGACGTCGTCGTCGTCGGCTACGGCATCGCCGGCGCGGCCGCCGCGGTGGAAGCTTCTGCCGGCGGCGCCGACGTACTGGTCGTCGAGCGCACCGGCGGCTGGGGCGGCGCCGCCGCCATGGCCGGTGGGTTCATCTATCTCGGCGGCGGCACGGCGCTCCAAAAGGCTTGTGGCTTTGAGGATTCCGTCGAGAACATGGCGACCTTCCTGAAGGTGGCCATGGGCCCGGGCGCGGATGCCGAACGGATCGATGACTACTGCGCCGGCAGTGTGGCCCACTATGACTGGCTGGTGAGCTGTGGCGTGCCGTTCAAGCCGGTGTTCTGGGGTGAACCGGGCTGGGAGCCGCCAGGCGACGAGGGCCTGATGTTCACGGGTGGCGAAAATGCCTTCCCGTACAACACCATTGCCGCCCCGGCGCCGCGCGGCCACGTGCCGCAGATGGTCGGCAAGGTGACGGGCGAACGCAGCGGCGGCTACATGCTGATGAAGCCGCTGGTGGACACCGCGACCGCGCAGGGCGTCCGGTCGGTGTACGACACCGAGGTGCAGTCGCTGATCACCGAGGCCGACGGCCGGGTGGTCGGCATCGTTGCGCGCCGGTACAGCGACACCGTGGCCATCAAAGCCCGCCGCGGCGTGGTGCTGGCCTCGGGCAGCTTCGCCTACAGCGACGAGATGGTCGCGCAGTACGCACCCCGCATCGCGGGCCGTCCCGCGGCGAGCATCGAGCAGCACGACGGCCGGGCCATCCGGATGGCCCAGGTTCTCGGCGCGGACCTGGCGCACATGGATGCCACCGAGGTGGCGTTCTTCTGCGATCCGCAGCAGTTGGTGCGCGGCATCCTGGTCAACGGTTTCGGCCAGCGCTACATCGCCGAGGACACCTATCCCGGGCGCATCGGCCAGCAGACGCTGTATTACCAGGACAACGCCGCCTATCTGATCATCGACGGCGATGCCCAGGAGGAGGCGATGGCCGCGACGTCTGCGACACCGTTCCTGCGCCGCCCGGCCACCTGGGTCTGCGAGACGGTGTCCGAGCTCGAAGCCGAGATGGGGCTGCCGGACGGCGTCCTGCAGCACACAGTGGCCTACTACAACGAGCACGCCGCGTGCGGCGAGGATCCGCTGCTGCACAAGAAGCCGCAGTGGCTGCGTCCCATCGGGTCACCGATCGGTGCGATCGACCTGCGTAACAGCACCGGCGGGTTCACCCTCGGCGGCCTGTTGACCACGCTGGACGGCCGGGTGCTGCATGTCAGCGGCGAGCCGATTCCCGGTCTCTTCGCCGCCGGGCGCAGCGCGGCGGGCCTGTCTGCCTGGGGTTATGCCAGTGGCGTATCCCTGGGCGACGGCAGCTTCTACGGGCGCCGTGCCGGGAGGTCCGCGGCGCAGAGCTGAAACCGCAGGTCCGGCGTGTCGTCACTGCGCGTGTCGGCACCGCGGTAACCACGGGATCGTGTCCCAAATTTGGGCCATGAGCTGCAAAATCTATACGCGAGGTGCCCCCTGCCGGCCGGCTTGGGGCACTTCGTCGTGCATATATTCTGCCGCGCTCCTGCGAAATGTGTGACAAGCCCCACGGGCGTGTGATACAAACAGTCATATTCCTAATAGGAATATATACACGAAGCAACGGAGCTCGGAGGCCGACATGACAGCAGCAGTCGAATCCACCACCCCCAGCGCGGTCATCGACCGGGTATCGCTGGTCCTCGACGCGTTCGACGGCCCGGGCCGCCTGACCCTGGCGCAGATCGTGCGTCGCACGGGTCTGCCCCGTTCCTCCGCCCATCGGATGCTGGAGCGCCTGGTCCAGCTGCGCTGGCTGCGCCGCAACGGCCGCGACTACGAACTGGGGATGCGTCTGGTGGAGCTCGGCTCGCTGGCCGTGCACCAGGATCGCCTGCACCGGGCCGCCGGCCCGCTGCTGCACGAACTGCACCGCGCCACCGGCTTGGTCGTCCACCTCGCCGTGCTCGACGGCGGTGACGTCGTCTACCTGGAGAAGGTCGGCAACCGCATGATGACCGTGCTGCCGTCGCGGGTGGGTGGCCGCCAGCCGGCGCACTGTACCGCCATCGGCAAGGCCATCCTGGCCTACAACCAGGACGCCGAGGTCGACCTCATGAGCCGCAAGACCAAGTACTCCATCGCCAACCGCGCCCAGCTCGCCACCGAACTGTCCAAGGTCCGTGCCCACGGGGTCGCCTTCGAGCGCGAAGAGTCGGTGCCCGGATTCGGTTGTGTCGCTGCGCCGATCGGCCGCCAGGGTGAGGCCGTCGCCGCCGTCTCCGTGTGTGGTCCAATGAACCGCATGGCCTTCGAACAGCTGACCGCGCCCGTGCGCATGACCGCCATGGGCATCTGGCGCAACGCCGAGGATTCCCGCGTGGCACCGACGCTGCAGCCGATGCGCCCGCTGCGCATGGGTCCGGCGCTCCAGTACGCGTGAGTCACCAGCGAGTAGCGCGAGCGGATCGCGCATGAGCCTGGATCCGCAGATCGCCGGCCTGCTCGAGGCGCTCAACGGCGGCTTCCCCGACCTGCCCAACATGACCGGCGCGCAGGCGCGCGCCGCCATCCGCGGACGGTATGTCCCACCGGCTGAACCAGAACCGGTCGGCTCGGTCACCGATACCGAGGTCGACGGCATCCGAGTCAGGATCTACCGGCCCACCATCGATGAGCCAGGCGGGCCGCTGCCGATCTTCGTGTTCGCCCACGGCGGCGGATTCGTGTTCTGCGATCTGGACTCGCACGACGGACTGTGCCGCAGCTTCGCGAATTCGATTCCTGCCGTGGTGGTTTCGGTCGACTACCGGCTGGCGCCCGAACATCAGTGGCCGGCTGCCGCAGAAGACGTCTACACCGTCACTCAGTGGGCCGCCGCCCATGCCGCCGAACTCGGCGGCGATCCGGCGAAGCTCGTGGTCGGTGGCGACAGCGCCGGAGGCAACCTCTCCGCGGTCACCGCGTTGATGACCCGTGACCGCGGCGGTGCGCCGCTGGCCGCGCAGGTACTGCTCTACCCGGTGCTGACCGCCGACTTCACCTACGGCTCGTACCACGAGTTCCGCACCGGCTACTACAACACCACCGCCGCCATGCAGTGGTACTGGGACCAGTACGTCCCCAACACCACCGACCGCGAAAACCCTTACGCGGCACCGCTGTCCGCCTCCGTCGCCGGAGTGGCGCCGGCCGTGCTCGTGGTCACGGGCTACGACCCGATGCGGGACGAGGCCCTGGCCTACGCCGAGGCGTTGCGCGACGCGGGCGTGCCGGTCACCGAGTTGTATTACGGTGCCATTCACGGCTTCCTGACCATGCCCGTGCTCGACATCGCACACCGTGCCCGTCGTGACGTGGCCGACGCAGTGACCAAGTTGCTCGCCAACTAGACGGCGATTCCCCACCTACCGAGGAGTTCATCATCGGCACCTACGCTGTGACCGGTTCGGCATCCGGCATGGGATACCAAGCAGCGGGACAGCTACGCGCTCAGGGTCATACGGTCATCGGGGTCGACCTCAAGGACGCCGATGTCATCGCCGACCTGTCCACCGCGGACGGCCGGCGTACCGCCGCCACCCGCGTGCTGGAACTGTCTGAGGGCAAGCTCGACGGCGCCGTGCTGGCCGCCGGGATCGGCCCCGGTGACGGCAAGGACCGTGCCCGCCTGATCGCCCAGATCAACTACCTCGGCACCGTCGACCTGCTGACCGCCTGGCGCCCGGCGCTCGCGGCCGCCGGCAACGCGAAAGTCGTTGCGCTGGGCAGCAACTCCAGCACGACGGTGCCCGCAGTCCCCCGCCGCGCGATCCGCGCACTGCTGGCCGGCGACGCCGACCGCGCGGCCCGGGCCGTGCGCTTCTTCGGCGGCGGCGCCTCCGCGCTCATGTACGCCGCCTCCAAGATCGCCGTGGCCCGCTGGGTCCGGCAGACCGCGGTGACGGCCGACTGGGCCGGCCGCGGCATCCGGCTCAACGTGCTGGCGCCCGGGGCCATCATGACGCCGCTGCTGCAGGCTCAGCTCGATTCGCCGCGCGAAGGCAAGGCCGTGCGCGCCTTCCCCATCCCGACCGGCAACTTCGGCGATCCCGTGCACCTCGCCAACTGGATCACCTTCATGCTGTCGGACGCGGCCGACTTCCTGTGCGGCAGCGTCATTTTCGTCGACGGCGGCACCGACGCCTACTTCCGGCCCGACAGCTGGCCCAAGGGCGTCGCCGTGCGCGGCATCCCGCAGTACGTGTGGCGGCACCGCCGCTTCGCCAAGACCCGCTAGGCGAGCTCGGCGCGGATTGCCTTGGGGCTCATCCCATACCGGCGCTTGATCGCGGTACTGAGCGCGAAGGCCGTGCTGTAGCCGACCCGGCGCGCCACGGTCTCGATGGTGGCGTCGGATCCGCGGAGCAGGTCCGTGGCCAGCGCCAGACGAATCTCGGTCAGCAGTGCCATCGGCGGTTCGCCGACGAGTTGGGTGAACCGCCGGGCCAGCGCCGCCCGTGACAGCCCGACCTCGGCAGCCAGCGAGCCTACCGTCCACGGGTGTGCCGGGTTGTTCTCGATGAGCCGAAGCGCCGTGCCCACCTGCGGATCTCGATAGGCGCGATACCAGGCCGGGGCGTCCTCGCGGGCCAACCAGCTGCGCAGCGCAGCGATGGTCAGCAGATCCAGCATCCGGTCGAGCACGGCGCCCTGCGCCGGTTCGTCGCACGACATCTCGTCGAGCAACAGGTCCACCAGCATGCCGTTGACCTCGCCCCGCCGCACCACCACCAGCGGTGGCAGCGCGCTCAGCAGGCGGCGGCACACGGCGCCCACCTCTTCGTAGGCGCCGGTGATCAGCAGCGTGTCGGCGTCCGGGCGGGTACCCCAGCTCCGGACTCCGAGACTCAGTGCCTCACACAGTGGTTCACCGTCCACGGTGGTGGTGACCTGGCCCGGGTGCACGACGACCTGAGGCGCGGTGGCGGCGTCATCGGCAACGGTGTAACCGTCGGGCCCACGGAATATCGCGATGTCGCCGGCCTCGAGGTCCCGGCCCGCCGCGCCGTCTGGCAACACGGTCGCCGATCCGCGGGCCACCACCACGATGGTCAGCGGAGCCTGGTCTTCGACCCGCAGCGACCACGGCGGGTCGAGCAACGACCGCATCAGAAACGCGCCACGGGCGCGTGGCCCTTCCAGCAGTCCCGCCAGGGCGTCCACATACGCAAGGGTAGACGCTCGCGTATGTAAATGAGCCTTTTGGCGATGGATCGTCCACCACTCCCTGAATACGGTCGGACCATGACCTTCAGCAAGCTGCCCCAATCCCTCGGCGTGACCGCGCTCATCGTTGCCCTGCTGGCCTCCGGACTCCTGGCCGGTCTCTACTACTCCTACGCGGTGTCCGTGATGCCCGCACTCGGCGCGTTCGACGACCGGACCTTCAGCGACGTCATGAACAAGATCAACGTGGTGATCGTCAACCCGCCGTTCATGCTGACCTTCCTGGGGTCGGTCGGATTCACCGCACTGGCCGGGGCGTTCTGCCTCAAGCCCGATGCCCGCCCGGTACTGATCTGGGTCGGAATCGGCTTGGCGCTCAACATCATCAGCCTCGTCATCACGTCCACGATCAACGTGCCGCTGAACAACAAGCTCGCCACCGCGGCCACCTCGACCGCGCCCGCCGACCTCGCGACGCTCCGGGCGCAGTTCGAGTCGACCTGGGTGCACTGGAACGCGATCCGCGGCCTGGCCAACACCGCAGCCGCCGGCGTACTGGCCTGGGCCCTAGTACTGGCGGCGCGCAGCTAGGCCCGATTAACGCACGGTGAACACAACCGTGGAGCGGTGCGCACAATTGCGGCATCGTCGCGTCGGTGGTGAGTTCGGAGATCAAAGCCAGCGACGCGCAGCTGGCAAAAGGGCTGCGGCGCAGGCATTTGAACCTGATCGCACTCGGTGGGGTGATCGGCGCCGGGCTGTTCGTCGGTAGCGGCGTCGTGATCGGCAGCGCCGGACCCGCGGCCATCGTGTCGTTCCTGGTCGCCGGCATCATCACGCTGCTGATCATGCGGATGCTCGCCGAGATGGCTGTGGCGCAACCCGTGGTCGGCTCGTTCTACGTGTACGCCCGGCAGGCCCTCGGGCGCCGCGGTGGCTTCGTCACCGGCTGGATGTACTGGTACTTCTTCGTCATCGTCGTCGCGGTCGAAGCCGTCGCGGGCGGACGCATCCTGCATCTGTGGCTCCCCGCGGTGCCGCTGTGGCTGTTGAGCCTCGGCCTCATGCTCGCCCTCACCGCGAGCAACCTGGTCTCGGCGCGCTCATTCGGGGAATTCGAGTACTGGTTCTCGTCGGTGAAAGTCATTGCCATCGTGGTGTTCCTGGCCATGGGCGCACTGTGGATCACCGGTCTGTGGCCGCACTCCACCCCCGGTCTGGCCAACCTGATCGATCACGGCGGCTTCGCGCCGCTCGGCTGGGGCGCGGTGCTGGCCGCCGTGGTCCCCTGCGTCGCCTTCTACACCGGCGCCGAGATCGTCACCATCGCCGCCGCCGAATCCGACGAGCCCGAGCGCGCCGTGTCGCGGGCGATGAAGTCGATCGTCTTCCGCATCATCGGGTTCTACGTCGGATCGATCCTCGTGGTGGTGGCCATCCAGCCGTGGAACACCAAGAGCGTGGGCATCAGCCCCTACGCGTCGGTGCTCACGGTTCTGGGCATCCCCGGCGTCGCGACGATCATGAACTTCATCGTGCTGACCGCGGTGCTGTCCTGCCTCAACTCAGCGCTGTACACCACTTCGCGAATGTTGTTCGCGCTCACCACCTCTGGCGATGCCCCGCGGTTCTTCACCAAGCTGTCCGCCAGCGGCGTCCCGCGCCGGGCGATACTGCTGGGCACCGCCGTCGGCTACGCGTCGGTCGCGGCGACCTACGTATGGGGCGACGTTGTGTTCAACTTCCTGATCCACTCCTACGGCGCAGTCGCGCTGTTCGTCTACCTGATCATCGCCATCTCCCAGGTCGTGCTGCGCCGCCGCGTCGAGCGCAGCGCACCGGGCAGCTTGAAACTGAAGATGTGGCTGTTCCCGTGGCTGAGCTACGCCACCATCGCACTCATGGCGGCCGTCATCCTGGCGATGGCGTTCCTACCCGGCACGCGATCACAGTTCCTGATGAGCGGCGTGACCCTGCTGGTCATCCTGAGCTCCTTCGAGGTGGTCCGGCGGCGCCGCCCAGCTGCGACGGAGCCCGCCGCCCCAGCCTCGGTCACCGACGAAAGCCGGGTGCCCGTCGACGCGCTCGACACCTGAACCGAAGTCACTGCCCCGCCGCGAGGATGCTGATCGCGATGTCGGTGGCCGGGCCGATGACGCTTTCGATCTCCCGGTCGTCTTCGGCGGTTTGGGCGGCCAGCTCGCGCACGCCGGCCAGCAGCATCACGGCCTTGGGCCTGGTGATGGCAGGAAGTTGCGCGCGCTGAAACCCCGGGTTGGTGGCGAGTTCTTCGAGCAGCGCCGCGAGTTCCGCGAAATTGCGCCGCTGAATCGGACGGGCGGCCGCCCCCAACGCCGGGAGATCGCGTATCCAGCTCAGCGAAATCGCCGGGCGCGCAGTGAGATGCGCGATGTAGGCGGTGAACATCTGACGAATTTGCTTGTGCCAGTGCGCATCTGAATCGACAGCCTGCCGAATGTCGGCAACCAGGTCGTCGGTCACCGAAGCCAGCAACGCCAGGTAGCACTCCTGCTTGTTCGCGAAGTGCAAGTAGAAAGTCGTCTTGGAGGCCTGTGCCACCCGCACGATGTCGACCACGGACGTCGCGGCATAGCCGCGCTCGGCAATCAGGGCAGCGAGTGCGTCGATGAATCGCTGCCGGGCCACGTCCGGCGATTCACCACCTTCGACGTCGCTGCCGACCTCCTTGTTGCGCATGCCAGTACGTTATCGTACTGTGCCCTGAAGTGCGAGTACGACAGCGTACTCGGGCCTGCGGAGGGACATGACGATGCGAGATGTGCGACACCGGCAGCGTGGCCCCGTCGCTTGGCTGGCGCTGAGCGCACTACTGGCACTGCTGGCCGTTCTCGGCGGTCCGGCGACTCCGGCCTCTGCTGTGGCGATCTCCCGATGCCCGTGGCGCGCCTCCACCGTCGCGAGCGGCCTGGGTTCGTTGGAGAACCTCGGATTCGACGGTTCGGGCACCATGCTGGTGTCGCGCACGGTCGGCAATTCCGGGCAGCTCTACCGCCTCACGCCCGATGGCAGGGGCAGCATATTCGTACCGAATGTCGCTGCGCCAGGCAGCATTACCGTCGCCGGCGGCGCCGCCTATTTCACCACCGGCAACAGTTTCCTGTCCGGAATATTCGGCAGCAAAGACGGCACCATCGACCGAGTGGATCTCGGCACCGGAGCACTGACGACGATCGCCGCCAAACTCACCATGCCCAACGGCATGGTCCGGTTGCCCGACGGTTCGTTCATCGTTTCGCGCAACCTGGGTTGGACCACCGGACTCACCAGGATCACCGCGGACGGCACCCACGAAACACGCTTCGTCCCATCGGTGACCATGGCCAACGGCCTGACCTACGACCCTGCCCACAACGCCGTGATCGCATCGATGGATCTGCACCCCGTCAGCACCCTGGCCGTCGTGGATCTGGACAACCCGGTCCACATCCGCACCGTCAATCTGGGACTGTTCGGGCTATTCGGGTTCCCCGACGACCTCACGGTCGGCCCGGACGGCCTGATCTACCTGGCCATGGACGGCGGCGACATCGTCCGCATCGATCCCGACCAGCACGCCGCATGCATTCTGGCCTCGGGAATGTTCGGCAGCACTTCGGTGCGCTTCGGCGCAGGCCCCGGTTGGGACCCCCACGCCTTGTACAGCACCGATCTCGGCGGCACCATCCACAAACTCACGCCAACTGCCGGTTGAGAAGGCATCCCGGTGACCGGGCAACGGCTGTTCACGGGAACACCAGTACCGCAAGAATCCTTCGGCAACGAAAGGACTTGCAGCATGGATAGATTCAGCGACCGCCGGGTCATCGTGACCGGTGCCGGCTCGGGCATCGGCCAGGCCACCGTGGCCCGCCTGCTCGATGAGGGCGGCACTGTCGTCGCGTGCGACATCTCCGCCGAGGGACTGGCCCGCACCAAGGAAGCGGCCGAAAAGGCCGGTACCGCAGCGCGTCTCACCACAACGGTGCTCGACATCTCGTCCGAAGAAGCCGTCACCAAGGGCGTCGACGCCGCGATCGCCGACATGGGCGGCCTGGACGTACTGGTCAACGTGGCCGCGATCGAGACCTGCTCGCACACCCACGAAACCACGCTGGCCGACTGGAATCGCATCATCTCGGTCAACCTGACCGGCACCTTCCTGATGACCCGCCAGGCCCTGCCGGCCCTGCTGGCCTCGGGGCGCGGCGTGATCATCAACTTCACCTCGACCTCGGCGAGCTACGCCCACCCGTACATGGCGGCCTACTCCGCCAGCAAGGGCGGCATCCTGAGCTTGACCCACTCGCTGGCCCTCGAATACGCCAAGCAGGGGCTGCGCGCGGTGAACATCCAGCCCGGTGGTGTCTCCACCCCGCTGGCCAACGGCACGTTCGCCAAGATGCCCGAGGGCGCCGACTACGGCCTGTGGACCAAGCAGATACCCATGCTCAACACCGGCAACGAATCGAACTTGGGTGACCCCAGCGCGGTTGCCGCGGTGGTCGCCATGGCGGCTTCCGATGACGGCGCGTTCCTCACCGGCACCGAGATCCGGATCGACGGCGGCGCGCACTGCTAGTTCCCTGCGGGGCCAGAACTTCCGCGGGTGCTCAGCTGACCGAGTCTGATTTGTCCGCTCAGCGGACCGAGTCCGACTTGTCCGCTCAGCGGACGATGACGTCGCTGGGCACCCGCGGATCACCAAGCATCGCCCGATGCGAAGGCGGCGTCCGGCCGTCCACGTCGGTGATGCCGTAGCGCTGGGCCTCTTCAGCGGCGATCACGGTCTGCCCGCTGATGCCGTCCAGGTCCGGGTCCTGGTACAGCGCATTGATCACATGCCCGACGAATTCCGGCGTTTCGAAGTTGCCCGCGGCCTTGGCCAGCGTGTCGGCGTCGAACGCCTGCTTGAACTTGTCGGTGAGCAGAATGCCCATCCAGACCGACAACGTCGATACCCCGGTGCCATGGAAGTCGACGGCCATGTCGGCCGCCATCTTGTCCACACCGGCCTTCTGCGCACCGTAGGCCGGGCCGTGCATGTAACACACCGCCCCCGGCGATGACGTGAATGCGATCAGGCCCCGCTCTTGCGCCAGCAGCAACGGCGCGGCGTGCCACGACGCGACATAGGCCGACCGCAGGCCGACGTCGAGCACGTCACCCAGGCCGATCGGCTTCTCCCAGAACGGCTTCGGGTCGACAAGGTTGTCGTGCACCACGGCAGCGTTGTTGACCAGCAGATCGAGCCGCCCGGCCTCGTCGGCCACCCGGGCGAACAATGCGGCCACCGCATCGTCGTCGCGATGGTCCACCGCAACGGCGATGCCGCCGTCACCGGGGTCGGTGACGGTGCGGCCGGTGAGATAAACCGTCCACCCGTCGGCCACCAACGCCGCGGCAATACCCTTGCCTGCGCCCCTGCTGGCGCCGGTGACGACCGCGACCCGCTTGTCTGAGCTCATGCGGCTATGGTGCCACGCCCAGTTCGTCCTGGACGACGTGCACGACACCGGCCGCCACCGCCGCGGCGATGGACTCCTTCAGCTGGCCACAGGCCAGGAAGATCCGGCCCGGCAGGCACTCCGCCCGCTGGCGTTCCTCGCACCTCGCGGCCGACTCGGAGGTCCACTGCACGCTGGTCTGCTGCCAGCTGCCCTTACGCGCCAAAACCTCGGCGCCACAAGCACGGCAGGCCACCGGCACCATCGGCATGTCGGCCAGCCGGATGTCGGGCCGCGCGGTCATCAGACCGACTCCGCGGCCCGCGCTGCGATGTTGGCTGCCATCTCCCTCGTCCACGCCTCGCGCGGGACGGTGGTGTCCAATTCGTATTCGAAGCGGTCGGTCATCTCCGGCACCACCTCGGCGGCGTCGACGTAGAACTGCTCGTACCACCGGCGCAGCTGGTAGACGGGACCGTCCTCTTCGACCAGCAGCGGGTTGTCGATGCGGGCCTTGTTCTTCCAGATCTGCACGTCCTGCTCGAAGCCCTGCTTCACCCAGTCGCCGAGCGCGTGCGCCGTTGCGACGGCCACCTCCTCGGGCAGACCCTCGACCTTCTTGACGATGATTCCATACTGCAGCACAAAGGAATTCGAGTCGATCGGGTAGTGGCAGTTGATCAGGATCGTCTTGTGATCGGCGTCCGGGTAGTGGTACGTCAGGTCGTCGATCATGAAGGACGGCCCGTAGTACGACGCCACCGATGTCGACCCGAGCATCTTCGCGCCCTCGGTGCCCTGCATGTCCTCGCGGCCGCCACCGTTCATGTACTGCGTCGCGACCTGGCCTTCGAAGATGTTCTTGAAGTGCGACGGCACCGCACCATGGATGTAGAAGAAGTGCGCCATGTCGACCACGTTGTCGATGATCTCGCGGCAGTTGACGTTGACAACCGTTGTGTACCAATGCCAATCGGTCCACTCGCCGCTGCCCGCCTGCTCGATGCGCGGGATGTAGACGTCCTCCGGCGGTGCACTGCCCTCGGGGTCGTTCCAGATGAACAACATCCCGTCCTGCTCGAGGGTCGCCCACTTCGCGGTGCGCGCAAGCCGCGGCGTGCGCTTGGCGTAGGGCACCAGCTTGCACTTGCCGTCGCCGCCCCAGCGCCAATCGTGGAACGGGCAGGCGATCGCGTTGCCCTTGACGGTGCCCTGGCTCAGGTCGCCGCCCATGTGCCGGCAGTAACTGTCCAGCACGTTGAGCTGGCCATCTTCCCCACGGAACACGACGAGCTTCTGTCCGAAGGCGTTGAACGAGTGCGGCTTGCCGTCACCGAGATCCTTGGTCAGGCCAAGGCAGTGCCAACCACGGGCAAACCGGGTCGGCGCTTCACCGGCTTCGATCTGGCGAACATCGACATCATCCAGCGACATCTGATGGACCATCCTTACCTTGAAAACTGGGCTGCAGTTTGAGGATTCAGGTCTAACAGCAACGGGGTGGCGAATACACGTGTTATCCCGCTGGTAGGGATGCCCGAGGCCGGAAAACCGTCTGCCGCAATACGCTCAGCGGCCGTGACGACATCTGCCGCGGCCACGATTCCGGCCGGCCTCGACATCGCTGACACCACCGTCGATCTGCTGGTGATCGGTTCCGGCACCGGCCTGGCCGCCGCACTGAGCGGTCAGGAATCCGGGCTGAACGTCCTCGTCGTCGAGAAGTCGTCCGACGTCGGCGGCTCCACGGCCCGCTCAGGTGGCGCCCTCTGGCTGCCGACCACTCCCCTGTTGACCGACAAGGGCACCGCCGACACCGCCGATCGCGCCGCGACCTACCTCGACGCCGTGGTGAACGGGACCGCGCCGGCCGCCCGCTCCACCGGCTTCTTGAAGCACGTCAACGCGACCGTCGACATGCTGGGGCGGACCACCCCGATGCGGTTGTTCTGGGCCCGCGAGTATTCGGACTACCACCCCGAGCGGCCCGGCGGCCGGGCCACCGGACGCACCTGCGAATGCCGCCCGCTCAACGCCCGCGTGCTCGGCAAGTACCGGGACCGGCTGCGCGGCGGCGTCATGGAGGTCAAGGTTCCGATGCCGACCACCGGCGCGGACTACAAGTGGATGAACCTGCTGACGCGGGTGCCACGAAAAGGGTTGCCGCTCATCGCAAAACGGCTCGCACAGGGCGTCGGCGGCAAGCTGCTGGGCCGCGAATACATCGCCGGTGGCCAGGCCCTCGCGGCCGGACTGTTCGCCGGTGTGCTGCAGGCCGGCATCCCGATCTGGACCGACACCTCGCTGGTCCGGCTGACCGGCGACGGCCGGCGGGTCACCGGCGCCGTGCTGTCGCACGCAGGCCGCGAGGTCACCGTCACCGCGACGCGCGGTGTCGTGCTGGCCGCCGGCGGCTTCGACCATGACATGGCGATGCGCCACAAGTACCAATCCGATTCGCTCGGCGACCACGAGAGCCTCGGCGCCGATTCCAACACCGGCGAGGCCATCCGGGCCGCCACCGATCTGGGTGCCGCCACGGCGCTGATGGACCAGGCCTGGTGGTTCCCGGCGGTGGCGTCGGCGAACGGCCGTCCGCCGGCCGTGCTGCTGGCCGAGCGCTCACTGCCCGGCTCGCTCATCGTCGATCAGGACGGCAAGCGCTTCGCCAACGAGTCGACCGACTACATGTCGTTCGGCCAGCGAGTGCTCGAACTCGAGCGCGCCGGCACCCCTGTCGAGTCGATGTGGATCGTGTTCGACCAGAAGTACCGCAACAGCTACGTCTTCGCCGCCGGCTCGTTCCCGCGGATGCCGCTGCCCAAGTCCTGGTACCAGGCCGGTATCGCCGCCAAGGCGACCAACTTCGCCGACCTGGCGGCGCAGATGGGCGTCCCGGTCGCCGATTTCGAGCAGAGCATGACGCGGTTCAACGAAAGCGCGGCCGCCGGCATCGATCCTGATTTCGACCGCGGCCTCAGCGCATACGACCGCTACTACGGCGACCCGACCGTGACGCCCAACCCGAACCTGCGCCCGCTGGTCAAGGGTCCGTTCTACGCGGTGAAGATGACGCTGAGCGACCTCGGCACCTGTGGTGGCGTCGTGGCCGACGAACGCGGACGCGTGCACCGCGAAGACGGCGGCGTCATCGAGGGGTTGTACGCGATGGGCAACACCGCGGCCAACGCCTTCGGCGCGGTGTATCCGGGTGCGGGCGCGACCATCGCACAGGGTCTGGTCTACGGCTACATCGCCGGACGGGATGCGGCCGGGAAGCTGTAGACCTCAGAGGCCGCCGAGATCGTCGGGCACATCGACGGCGTACTCCCTGAGCACCTCGAGCGGCACGACCTCCAGCGTCCGCTCGTGGGTGGAGGCCAGCACCACCGGTGCCGCGCACCCGTCGCGGTGCGCCCGAAGCCAGTTCACCGCGGTCACGCACCAGCGGTCCCCCGGCGACAACCCCGGAAACCGATATTCCGGCATCGGCGTGGAGAGGTCGTTACCGATCGAGCGCTGGTGCGTCAGGAACTCGGCGGAGACGACCGCACAGATCGTGTGCAGGCCGGCGTCCTCAGGCCCGGTCGAGCAGCAGCCGTCGCGGTAGAAGCCGGTCAGCGGCTCGGTGCCGCACGGCTCCAGCGGAGCACCGAGCACATTGTGATCAGCCATCGGTCAATCCTTCCCTGCCCCCGGGCACAATGTCCCACGATCCCCGGCACGGCGCACCGGTCATCGCGAAGTCTTGTTCGCCGTGAAAAGGTGTGCCCCGGAATCGATGTCCGCACCCAAGGTAACGGCGTCGGACAGCGTCACGTTCTCCGGGACGCGTTCGTCCATGACAACCACGGCGACAATCGGATTGAGCCCGCCCGACTCGATCGCGGGGACGTCGTAACTGATGACGACCTGACCCGCGGCGACATCGTCACCCTGACTGACATGAGCCGTGAAACCTGCACCCTTGAGCGCGACGGTGTCCAGGCCGAGGTGCACAAGAACGCCCACATTGTCCGGGGTCAGGACCACGTAGGCGTGTGGCATCAACTTCAAGAGCTTGCCGCTGACCGGGGCGACCGCGTCGATCACCCTGCGCGGCGGATCGATCGCGGCGCCGTAGCCGACCATGCCCGCCGAGAAGACGGGGTCCGGGACGTCCTCGAGCAGAACCGCACGCCCAGCGACCGGGGCGAGAACTGACGTCTGACTCACTGCCGTATCTCCTCTGCTCGTGGGCTCCAACAATACGAGCGCCGCCGAACGCGATCTCACGGCCACACGTTCTCGTCTAAGCTTCCGCACAACTTCCGCGCCGGGCGGCGTTTCTGCGGCAGAAGAGGGTCCCGCACATGAGCAGCACACCGCAAATTACAGGTGCGCAGGAGAAGTCGGGCGTGCGCGTTCCCGGCTTCGCGCAGTTGCAGCGGCTCGGCAAGAGCCTCATGCTGCCGATCGCGGTGCTGCCCGCGGCAGGAATCCTGCTCCGGCTGGGTCAAGACGATCTATTGGGCAAGATCAAGGCTCCCGTCATCGGCCCGTTCTTCCACGCGATGAGCGCTGCCGGTGACGCGATATTCAGCAACCTCCCGCTGCTGTTCGCCGTCGGTGTCGCCATCGGATTCGCCAGGAAGGCGGACGGTTCGACAGCACTGGCCGCCGTCGTCGGATACCTCGTGGTGCAGGCGGTGTTCAAGACCATGTCGCCCGTCGTGCTCGCCGGCGAGGTCGACAAGGCCGGCGCCCAGGCCCAGATCAACTACAGCGTGTTCGCGGGAATCGTGGTCGGCTTGCTCACCGCGTGGCTCTTCGACCGCTACCACACCATCCAATTGCCCTCCTATCTAGGATTTTTCGGGGGCAGGCGGTTCGTCCCGATCGTGGTGTCAGTCACCTGCCTGTTCCTCGCGTTCGCGATGAGCTACCTCTACCCGTTCTTCGACGCGGGCCTGACCGGCCTCGGCAAGTTCATCGGGGGCTCGGGCGCCCTTGGCGCCTTCGTGTACGGGTTCGCCAACCGCATGCTGATTCCGCTCGGACTCCATCACATCCCGAATTCGTACGTGTGGTTCCTCTACGGCGACTATCAGACTCCCGACGGCCACGTCGTCACCGGCGAACTCACCCGCTTCGCCGCGGGCGACCCGACGGCGGGCATCTTCACGTCCGGGTTCTACCCGGTTCTGATGTTCGGGCTGCCTGCCGCAGCCCTGGCGATGATCCATGTGGCGAACAAGAAACAGCGGAAGGTCGCCGTCGGCATCCTGTCGGCGGCGGCGCTGACGGCGCTGCTGACCGGCGTCACCGAGCCACTCGAATTCGCGTTCATGTTCGTGGCGTTCCCGCTCTACGTCATCCATGCGGTGCTGACGGGACTGTCACTGGCGATCGCGTACCTGCTCGACATCCACCTGGGCTTCTCGTTCTCCGCCGGGCTGGCCGATCTCCTCCTCTACGGCACGGCCCCGGCCGCGAAGAACATCCCGCTGCTGCTCGGCATGGGCGTTGTCTTCTTCGTCGTCTACTACGTGCTGTTCCGGTTCGCCATCACCAAGTGGGACTTGAGGACGCCGGGACGGGAACCGGAAACCGACTTCGAGGCGCAGGAGCAGGCGAACCTCGGCGAGGGTACGGACTCCGCCACCGCGGTGATCGTCGGCGGCGCCGCGACCGCGACGCTGACCGCGCCGGCGGCCACGGTGACCGAGAGCAGAGCAGAGCAAGTGATCGCGGCGTTCGGCGGCCGGGAGAACCTCGTCAACGTCGACGCATGCATCACCCGCCTGCGCATCGAAGTCGCCGACAAGGACAAGGTGGATCAAGACCGCCTGAAAAGGCTTGGTGCCGCGGGTGTCATCGAGGTCGGCAACAGTGTCCAAGCGGTTTTCGGCACCGACGCCGAGGCCTTGAAGAGCGACATCGTCGAAATCCTCTAGAGCCGGCAGCCGCACCTGGCTGCCGCGCGGGGAGCGCCCGGCTAGCTGCCGTGCCGCCCCTGAACCTCGCGTTCGACCTCGCGCCACAGGCCCGGCATCGAACGCGGCATGCCCGCAACGCCTTTCGCCGCGGTCTGCAGCACCGCGTCGGCCTCGTCGATGTCCTTCATCAGCTCGAGTGCCAGCTCCCGCTCGGCGGCGTAGTACTTGGCCGCCCAGCGCAGTGCGATCACCGAATACGCCCACACCGGCTGGGCCTTGGCACCGTCGGAGTCCTCGGCGGCTTGCCGCTCCATGGCCTCGCAATAGGCGACATGCTGCTCCAGCAGCTCCCGAAGCCGGGTCGGGTTGCTCAGGTGGCCGAACGTAACCCGCAGCAGCACACTGTGTTTGAGTACCGGAGGGTCGACGGGCGCGTTGTTGGTCCAGTCGGTCACGGCGGCCATACCGGCCTCGGTGATCTTGTACAGGCGACGCGTACGCAGGCCCTCGTCCTGTTCGACGCGGGACTCGAGATAGCCAAGTCCCTCAAGCTTTTTCAGCTCGGTGTAGATCTGGCTGTAGGACGGGCTCCAGTAGTAGAAACCGACGCTCCAGTCGATCCACTTCTTGATGTCGTAGCCGGTGATTTCCTCTTCGTACGACAACATGCCGAGCAGCGTCCAACTCGTCGCTGCCAGCGACGGTTTGCTCGGCGGCTTGCTTGCCATCTGCTTAGCCTAACAATCTATTGCCGCAAAGGCCCTAGTCATGACCGCCTGTCGGGATAGTCACTTGCGGCCCACCGGCCCGGCTACCGCGGCCACATACCGACGTACCACCAGCTCTTCGGCCTTTTCGTCGGCCAATGGCCAGCACAGCAACGACAGCACAACCCGCACAATCCAGTCCGCGAGAAGCGGATCCGCGACCCCGGACAGCTCGCCGGCCGCCTGCGCCAGCCGCGGCGAATCGAAGTCGACCAGGGCTCCCGCACGCACCAAACCAGAGGCCAGTGGGTCCGCTCGGACCACCCGGACAGCCGACAGCACGGCGGCCGCGACCCGCTCCGGCCCGGTTTGCCCGGACACCGCCTGGGCGATCTCCTGCCCGACCCGCATGATCGCGCGGGCCAACACCCCGTCGCGCAGCGCCTGCTTGCCGCCGACGTGCCGGTACACCGTGGCGCGCGAACAGCCCACGCTCGCGGCGACCTCGTCGATGTTCAACCGGTCCAGGCCGTGGGCAGCAGCGCTGGCCGCGGCGGCGGCATAGATGCGTTCGACGCCCGCGTCGCGGCGGTCGGCGCCGATCAGCCAGTCCATACCCGCGATACTAAACCGAAGATGTGTCTCACAGCGAGACGTTTTTTCCAGAACCGTCCGCATCGCCGCAGCTCCGAGGCCGCGCGTGAGACAGCACGAAATCGCCCTTGACATGCGGTTTCCGGCAACCAAAACTCAAGGCGTGCAACTAGTTTCAGATCTGCTCAGCCTGTCCACGCTGGACGATCCGTATGCCTGTTATGCGCAACTGCGGGTCGCCGGTCCGGTGCACCGGGTGGCCGGCACAGATTTCTACCTGGCCACCACATGGGATGCCGTGCAGGAGGCCGTCAGCCGCCCGGAGGACTTCTCCTCAAACCTGACCGCCACACTGGTGACTCAGGGGACCCAAGCGTCGACCTTCGACATGGGCGGCGTCGACACCGCGGGACATGTCCTCGCCACCGGCGACGACCCGCGGCACGCGCACGAACGCAAACTGGTGCTGCCGGCCCTGGTGGCCAAACGGATCCGGGCCCTCGAGCCGGCGATCGCCGACATCGCCCGTCAACTCTGGCTCGACGCAGCGGTGAACGGCCGCATCGAGTGGATGTCCGCCATCGGCGACCGACTGCCGATGACGTTGGTGGCCAGGCTCATCGGACTGCCCGACGACGACGTGCCGCAGCTGGTGCAGTGGGGCTACGGCAGCACCGAATTGCTCAGCGGCGTCTTCGATCTCGAGCACATCGGCACCGCGGTCGAGACGTCGACGCAACTCGCCGGCTATCTGTACACCAAGTTCGCCGAAGCCCAGGCGGACCCCGGCGACGACCTGCTCGGCGACCTCACCCGCGCGGTCGCCGACGGCGCCATCGCAACCGAGGTGGCGGTGCTGATGCTCATTCAGCTGGTCGGTGCCGGCGGCGAATCCACGGCCGGGTTGATGGGCAACGCGGCCCGGCTACTCGCGACCCAGCCCGACGTCCAGGAACAGGTGCGAAACGACCCGCAACTGGTGCCCGCTCTGCTGGAGGAGACACTGCGGCTGGAGTCGCCGTTCCGCAACCATCACCGGCACATCCGAACCGACACCACGCTGGCCGGTGTGCCGCTACCCAAAGACGGTCACCTACTGCTGTTGTGGGGCTCGGCCAACCGCGACCCGGCCGCGTTCGACGACCCAGACCAGCTGCAGCTGGACCGGCCGAACCTGCGCAATCACCTGGCGTTCGGGAAGGGCCTGCACTTCTGCGTCGGTGCGGCACTGGCCCGCACGGAAGCCCGCATCGGGATCACCACACTGCTCGAGGCCACCAACTGGTTCGAGCTGGCCGACGCCGAATGGGTGCCCAGCCTCATGGTGCGCCGGCACCGGCGCCTGGAGCTGCGCTACCGCTGACCCTCGTCGGCGGTGCCGCCGGCATCGTCGCGCAACATCCGCACCGAGATGTGCGGCACCCGCTGCCCCGGTTTACGGGCGAAGCGGTACTCCCAGGACAGCCCACCCCAGAGCTGCCAGCCACGGCGACGGGAGATGAGGCACAACCCCGCGCCGACCGCGGTGCCCACGAGGACGCCGGGCTCCGCCAGCCCGACGTACCAGAACCCGGTGACCACCGCACTGGCCGCCAGCGCACTCGTCGCATAGAGCGTGGTGCCGCCGAAAATCTGCGGCACCCGATGCGTCGTGATGTCGCGCAGCGCGCCCCCACCGACCGCGGTGATGGTGCCCAGCAGCAGCGCAGGCACCCAGCCGAGGCCCAGCGCCAGTGTCTTCTGTGCGCCGGCGGTCGCCCAACAACCGAGCGCCAACGCGTCCACGTACGGAAACACCGCGTGCCAGCCGCGGCCGCCGATCGGCATCAGGAAGGCGATCACCGCACCGATCACCGCGCACAGCGCATAGCGAAAGTCGATGAGCGCCACCGGCGGTCCGTGTTGCAGCAGGGTGTCGCGGATGATGCCGCCGCCGAGCCCGGACAGCAGTGCCAGGGTCAGGAAGCCGATCGGGTCCATGCGCTCGTCGCGGGCGACGATGCCGCCCAGGATCGCGTTGGTCAGGACGCCGGCCAGGTCGATGACGGCGAACAGCTCGCCGATGGTCGACACGGGTTATTCGGGCAGGCGCAGTTCGGGCTTCTCGACCTCTTCGATGTTGACATCTTTGAAGGTGATGACCCGGACCTGCTTGACGAACCGCGCCGGCCGGTACATGTCCCAGACCCAGGCGTCAGCCAGGCGCAGCTCGAAGTAGACCTCGCCGTCGGCGTTGCGCGGGATCAGCTCGACGCTGTTGGCGAGGTAGAAGCGGCGTTCGGTCTCGACGACGTAGCTGAACTGCCCGACGATGTCCTTGTACTCGCGGTACAGCGAGAGCTCCATCTCGGTTTCATACTTCTCGAGATCCTCGGCACTCATCGGCACAGACTCATCAGGTCAGCGGTCCTTCTGTTTACTTGGTTTTGCAGAGCCATGTCTTGTTCGGATTGGCGACTAGTTTCCATTTTTCCCTACCCGGATCGGCAGCGCTGCCCTATCGCCGGGTTGGCAGCCAGCTTGCGCACATTGGCGAACGAGAACCGGTGCTCGGGGCACGGGCCCAGCTCGGCCAGCGCCGCGGTGTGCGCGGCAGTGCTGTACCCCTTGTGGACCGCGAACCCGTAGCCGGGATGTATGGCGTCCATCTCCACCATCAGGCGGTCGCGACTGACCTTGGCCAGCACACTGGCCGCGGCGATGCACGCGGCTGCGGCGTCCCCGCTGACCACCGGCAGCGACGGCACCGGCAGGCCCGGCACCCGGAACCCGTCGGAGAGCACGTAACCCGGCCGCATGGGCAGGCCCGCGACGGCGCGGCGCATGCCTTCGATGTTCGCGATGTGCACCCCACGCCGGTCCACCTCGATCGACGGGATGAACACCACGTGGTACGCCAGCGCGTAGCGCCGGATCAACGGGAACAGACGTTCCCGTTCGGCTTCGTTCAGCTTCTTCGAATCATCAAGGGCCGCCAGGCTTTCCAACCTATTCGGGCCCAACACACAGGCCGCGACGACGAGCGGACCGGCACACGCCCCGCGGCCGACCTCGTCGACCCCGGCCACCGGCCCCAGCCCACCGCGGTACAGCGCGGACTCCAGGGTGCGCAGGCCCGCGGACTTGCGGATCACCGTGCGAGGTGGCCAAACGGGCACCGAAGAACCTATTGACCGGTCTGCGGATTGACCGTGATCACACCGCCCCAGCGCGACGGCGGCCACGCGATGAACCGGGCCTTCCCGATCACATTGGCAACCGGCACCGTGCCCGCGGTCGGGTCTCCGGTGCACATCAGCGCGTTGATGGCGTCGGCCGGCGTGTTCGTGCAGTGGGCGCGCGAATCGGCCGAGTGAGTGCGGTTGTCCCCCATCACCCAGAGCCGCCCGTCCGGCACCTTCACCGGGCCGAACTCGTTGCCGAGGCAGGGGTCGGTCGCCGGGTCGACCATCATGGTCGCCGGGTCCAGGTACGGCTCGGTGAGCTTCTTGCCGTCGACCGTCAAACCGGTCGAGTTCCGGCACTGCACCGTTTGACCGCCGACCGCGATGACGCGCTTCACCAGATCGTTCTCATCGGGCGGCACGAAGCCGACCACCGAGAGCGCGTTCTGGATCCAGCGCATGGTCGGGTTGTCCGAACGGATCGACTTGTAGCTGATGTTCCAGTTCGGCGGGCCCTTGAAGACCACGACGTCGCCGGGCTCGGGGGTGCCGAACCGATAGGTCAGCTTGTCGACCATGATCCGGTCACCGACGCAGCCGCTGCAGCCATGCAGCGTGGGCTCCATGGACTCCGACGGAATCAGGTACGGCCGCGCGACGAATGTCAGCACGAGGTAGTACAGCAGCACCGCAGTGACGACGAGGACGACGCCTTCGCGCAGCGCGGCCAGCTTCGACTTCGGCTTTTCGTCGGCCTCGTCGGCCGTGCCAGCCGCGTCGGCGGTCGCTGTCGTGTCGGCGTCGTCCGTCGTCGGACTGTCCGGGGTGCTGCTGTCTTCGCTTGGGCCGGTCACGGCACCAGGCTAGTCAGTTCGGCGGAAAAATCGCCGGACAGACTCAGCGCTTTTCCTTGATCTTGGCCTTCTTGCCACGGAGTTCGCGCAGGTAGTACAGCTTGGCGCGACGGACGTCACCGCGGGTGACGACGTCGATGTGGTCGATGTTCGGCGAGTGCACCGGGAAGGTCCGCTCGACGCCGACGCCGTAGCTCTCCTTGCGGACGGTGAAGGTCTCACCGATGCCGCCACCCTGACGACGGAGCACGACGCCCTTGAACACCTGGATGCGGTGCTTGTTGCCCTCGATGACCTTGACGTGGACGTTGAGGGTGTCGCCGGCGTTGAAGGCCGGGATGTCGTCGCGCAGCGACGCCTGATCGACGAAGTCCAGCGTTTTCATCGGTGACACTTCCTTGCTAACTCGCGGGCCACATCCGCCGGACGCCATGCGGCGCGGCGGACAAGCCATTCTCTTTACGGACGTACTTGGGCGGATGCCGCAGCGGGCGGGGACACATCCGAAACAGACGCCGACCCCGCGCCCAGCGCGGACAACTGCTCAATTGTGCCAGACGGCCGCCGGGTGACGAAATCGTGACCCCATCGGGGCCGATGCAGCAGACATCACAGGCGGCACGGTCACAGACGTCACACCCAACACAGCTTTACCCGTTAGGCTGAACAACCAGAATTTTATCCATCGTGATGCTAGGAGACCCATGCGCCCGCAGCAGTTGAAGCTGCTGACCATCACCGCCGCCACGGCAACGGTGATGCTCACAGCCGGTTGCGAGGCGAAGGTCTACGGGGCTGCGCCGCCGAACCGGATCGCGCTGACCGTCGTACCGGTCGTCACCGCGCTGGAGATGCCGGAAGCCCCGGCCGGCGAACCCGCCGCGGCCCTGGCCGGTCTCGACGCCCGCGAACGTAGTGCCACCACCGATGCCGCGGCCGCCGGCGCGTCGATCAGCGCCGCGGTGCTCGATCGCGACACCGGCCAGCTGATCGCCACCGGCAACAAGTCCGCCATGCCCATCGCGTCGGTCGCCAAGCTGTTCATCGCCGACGACCTGCTACTGCAGGAGGCCAAGGGCCAGATCGAGCTCACCGCCACCGACCGCCAGTCGCTCGACACCATGCTGCGGTCGTCCGACGATTCCGCGGCCGAGGTCTTCTGGAACCGCGGTGGCGGCAACAGCATCGTGAGCCGCGTCGCGGCCCGCTACGGGCTGACCGGGACGTCGGTGCCCTACGACGGCAAGTGGTGGAACACCATGAGCACCACCACCGACCTGGTGCACTACTACGACCAGTTACTGAACGGCACCGGCGGATTGCCCCCGGAGCGGGCCAGCATCATCCTGGCCAACCTGGCCGCGTCCACGCCGTCGGGCGCCGACGGCTACCCGCAGCGCTTCGGCATTCCCGACGGACTGTACGGCGAACCGGTTGCGGTGAAGCAGGGCTGGATGCCGGAGTGGGACGGCAACAACTGGATGCACATGTCCACCGGCGTGGTCGGCGCCGACCGCCGCTACGTCATGGCAATCGGCTCGTTGCAACCCACCGATGACGCCACGGCACGCACCACGATCACCAATGCCGTCAAGACGATGTTCCCGAGCGGGCGGATCAGCTAGATCAGTTAGTCGGACAGCAGGTCCGGGCGGCGCTCCCGCGTCCGCTGCAGCCCCTGCTCGCGGCGCCAGGCAGCCACCTTGGCATGGTCCCCCGACAGCAGCACCGGAGGCACCTCGAGGTCACGCCAGACCGGCGGCCGGGTGTAGCTCGGCCCCTCCAGCACTCCCCCGACGTGCGCGGAATGCGAATCATCTTGGTGCGACACCGGATTGCCCAGCACGTCGGGCAGCAACCGCACCACAGCTTCGATCATCACGAGCGCAGCTGACTCACCGCCGGGCAGCACGTAATCACCGATCGACACCTCTTCGACCCGCATCCGTTTGGCCGCATCGTCAGCGACCCGCTGGTCGATGCCCTCGTAGCGGCCGCAGGCGAACACCAGATGCTGCTCGCCCGTCCAGCGGTGCGCGTGCTCCTGGGTGAACAACCGGCCTGCCGGCGTCGGGACCACCAAAACTGTTTCCGGCGTACAGATTTCATCGAGGGCGGCGCCCCAGATCGGCGCTTTCATCACCATGCCGGGCCCGCCGCCGTACGGGGAATCATCCACCGACTTGTGCACGTCATGCGTCCAGTTCCGCAAGTCGTGCACGCCGAGTTGCACTGTGCCATTGGCGATCGCCTTGCCCGGCAACGACTGCTGCAACGCATCGAGATACGCCGGGAAAATGGTGACGACGTCAATCCGCATGAGTGTCAGTCCAACTCGAGCAGACCGTCGGGCGGATCGATCTCCACCAGACCGTCGGCCAGCGACACCGTCGGCACCATGTGGGTGACGAACGGCACCAGCACCTCGGCACCGGATTCCGTTCGGATGGAAAGCAATTCGCCGCCCGGGGTGTGCAGCACCTCGGTCACCACACCGATATCGACGCCGTCGACGGTGCGGACCTTGAGGCCCTCGAGTTGGTGATCGTAGAACTCGTCGGGCTCGTCGATGGGCGGCAGGCTGGCGGAGTCCACCAGAAACAGGGTGCCGCGCAACGCATCTGCCGCATTGCGGTCGGCCACGCCGTGCAGGCGCACCAACATTCGGCCACCGTGCTCGCGCGCCGTTTCGACGACGTAGGTGCGTTCGGGGCCGGGATTCCGGGCCCCCGGCTTGCCACGCAGCGATGATCCCGGCGAGAAACGCTCGCCGGGATCATCGGTACGTACTTCGACGACTACCTCGCCGCTGATGCCGTGCGCCTTGACGACGCGGCCGACCACGAGGTCCATATTTATTGGTCGGTGTCCACCACGTCGACGCGGATACCCCGGCCACCGATACCGGCGACCAGAGTCCGCAGCGCAGTGGCCGTACGGCCGCCACGCCCGATGACCTTGCCCAGGTCGTCGGGGTGCACGTGCACCTCGACGGTGCGACCGCGGCGGCTGGTCACCATGTCGACCCGGACATCGTCGGGGTTGTCGACGATTCCGCGGACGAGGTGCTCTACGGCGTCGACGACGACGCTGCTCATTCGGCGGGCGCTTCGGCCTCGGCCTCGGTGGCCTCAGCAGCCTCGGTCTCGGCGGCAGCCTCAGCTGCCTCTTCCTTCTTGTCCTTGCGCTTCTTCAGCGTCACGGCCTCGCCACCGGGGGCGGCGTCGGCGTTGGCCAGCGCGGCGTTGAACAGGTCCAGCTTGGAGGGCTTGGGCTCCTTGACCTTCAGGGTGCCCTCGGCGCCCGGCAGGCCCTTGAACTTCTGCCAGTCACCCGTGATCTTCAGCAGGGCGGCGACCGGCTCGGTCGGCTGTGCGCCGACACCCAGCCAGTACTGCGCGCGCTCCGAATCGATCTCGATCAGGCTCGGCTCTTCCTTCGGGTGGTACCGGCCGATGACCTCGATGGCGCGGCCGTCGCGGCGGGTGCGCGCGTCGGCGACGATGATGCGGTACTGGGGGTTGCGGATCTTGCCAAGCCGGGTGAGCTTGATCTTGACAGCCATGTTCTGCACTTCTCCTGATGATTGCCACGCTGCAATTCAGCGACTCAGGCGGATTGCCCGGTCCGGTCTTGCCTCACGTGTGTGACCGCCGCGCGGCGCATTGAACGAGTCGCGGACAGACAGCCGACCATTCTGCCAGAGCAGCCGCGACCGGCCCAAATCCTGCCCCAGCACCGCCGACTCGGTCTGGGGGTACCTCCCGCTTGCGGGGACTGTCACACGGATTCGCGACGATCCTGTGTCACAACTGGCCGCGCGGCGTCAGACGACGCGGTCGAAACACTTGGTCTCGACGCGGCGCGTCATGCGCCAGCCCTCGGCGGTACGGAGGAACTCGTCTTCGTACCAGAGACCGCAGAACAGCACCTGATTCTGCGTATCCGCGTTCGCGGCCGGCAGCACCATCGGGTTGAAACAAATGGTGCGCGATTTCGCGGTGTCACCGGTGATGGTGACGTCGAAGTTGCCGAGCATGTGTGCATAGGCCGGGAAATTCGGCAGCACCTGGGACAACCAGTCCTTGACTTCAGGGAAATGCCCGTCGATGCCGCCCATTGCGCGGTAGTCGATGTAGGCGTCGGGCGTGAAAACCTGCGCCAGATCATCGAATCGGCGGGTGTCGATGGCCGTCGAATACGCGACCAGCAGTTGTTGGATTTCCAGACGGTCCGAGATCTCCTCGAGGCTCAGCATGCTCCGATTGAACACCACCGGACAGCTGTCCGGGCGGCACCGTCCAGGTTCGGCCAGTAGGCTGCTGGCCCCATGGGAAGGTTCGTAACCGCCGTCATGGCGGCCCTGACGCTCGTGTTCCTCGTCGCGCCGCCGATGGCGGCCGCTGACCCCGACATCCAGTCGGCCGGCACCATGCCGATTCCGGCGGGACCGGCCCCGGCCTGGATCGTCGCCGACATGGATTCGGGCCAGATTCTCGCCGGCCGCGACATGGACCTGCGGCATCCGCCCGCCAGCACCATCAAGACGCTCCTGGCGCTGACCGCGCTCGGTGAGTTGCCGAGCCTCGACGCGACCGTCGTCGGCACCGTGGCCGACACGCAGGTCGAGTGCAACTGCGTCGGCATCGTCCCCGGGCACGTCTACACCGCCCGCCAACTGTTGGACGCGGTGCTGCTGGCCTCGGGCAACGACGCCGCCAACGCCCTGGCGGACATGATCGGCGGCTACGACGCCGCGGTCGCCAAGATGAACGCGAAGGCCGCCTCCATCGGTGCCGTCGACACCCATGCCGCCACTCCGTCCGGTCTGGACGGTGCCGGTGGGTCGGGCTGGACCACACCGCGCGACCTGGCCATCATCTTCCGCGCTGCAATGGCCAACCCCTACTTCGCGCAGATCACCGCGCAGCCCGCCGCGACGTTCCCGGGCAAGAACGGCAACGAGCAGATCGTCAACGAGAACCAGTTGCTGCAGCGCTACCCGGGCACCATCGGCGGCAAGACCGGATTCACCGACGCCGCCAAGAAGACCTACGTCGCCGCCGCCGACCGCGGTGGCCACCGACTGGTCATCGCGATGATGTACGGCATGGTCCACGAAGGTGGTCCGACCTATTGGGATCAGGCCTCCGCACTACTGGACTGGGGCTTCGCGCAGGACCGCTCGGTCAGCGTCGGTTCGCTGTAGGCGAGCGGAGCGACGGGAAATACACGGGTAACCGATACCCGACCGGAATCTCGGCGCGAGCTGATCGCAGCCTGGCGTCCGTAGCGTCGGCGCTCGTGCGCAGACTGTTCACGGCGACCGCGCTGGCCCTCAGCGCGTTACTAGCGGCGCCCATCGCAACGCCCATCGCGGGGGCCGAACCCACCGGGCAGCCCACGGGCGCACAGGCATTGGCGAACGGGCCGGCCAAAGCCTGGCTGGTCGCCGACCTCGATACCGGTCAGGTACTGGCCTCGCAGGACCCGGGCGGCTCGTACGCACCGGCCAGCACCATCAAGCCACTGCTGGCCATGGTCGTACTGGACAACCTGCGACCCGATGCCCTGGGACGGGCCAACGAGTCACACACCAAGGTGGAGTGCTCGTGCGTCGGGCTCAAGCCCGGCCAGGTGTACTCCGCACGGCAGCTGCTGGACGCCCTGCTCATGGTGTCGGGCAATGACGCCGCGAACATGCTCGCGGACATGCTGGGCGGGCAGCGCGTCACGGTGGCGGCCATGAACCGCAAGGCTGCCGCACTCGGTGCCCGCAGCACCCGTGCGGGCTCGCCGTCCGGTCTCGACGGACCCGGCTGGGAATCGATCACCACACCGCGCGATCTCGGGGTGATCTACCGGGCGGCGCTGACCTATCCCGTGATCGCCGAGATCTTCCGGCAGACGTCGGCGCAGTTCCCTGGCCGGACTCTCACCAGCCAGAACGAGCTGCTGACCGGATACCCCGGCGATTTCGCCGGCAAGACGGGCTACACGGACCGGGCCCGCAAGACGTACGTCGGCGCTGCGCAACGCGGGAACCATCGGCTGGTCGTGGTGCAGATGTTCGGCACCGGCGATCTCTACCCCCAGGCACGGCAGCTGCTGGACTGGGGTTTCAGCCAGTACACCTGAGTCAGTAGACCCGGCCGCGCAGGATCACCAGCGCGGGATGGTCGAGCACGCCCGGCAACCGCGGATCGTCGGCGTAGCAGATCAGATCGGCCGAGGCGCCGTGCTCCAGTGCCGGACGCCCCAACCAATTTCGGGCATCCCAGCTGGCCGCCCCCAGGGCTTCCGTCGGGCTCAGACCCACGCGGCGCAGGGCCGCGACCTCGTCGGCGATCCGGCCGTGGGCGATCATGCCGCCGGCGTCGGTGCCCGCATAGATGGGCACCCCGGCCTCGTGCGCGGCACCGACCCGCTGCGGGCACGTCGCATACAGATCGCGCATGTGCTTGGCGTACGCCGGAAACTTGGTTGCCTTCTCCGCGATGCCGGGGAAGTTCTCGATGTTGATCAGGGTCGGCACCAGCGCTGTGCCGTGGGCCAGCATCAGCTCGATGATGTCGTCGGTGATCCCGGTGCCGTGCTCGATGCAGTCGATGCCGGCGTTGATGAGCCCCGGCAGCGCCGCCTCCCCGAACACGTGCGCTGTGACCCGGGCGCCGTTGGCGTGGGCGGCGTCGATGGCGGCTTTGAGGACGTCGTCGGACCACAGCGGCGCCAGGTCGCCCACGCCCCGGTCGATCCAGTCCCCGACGAGCTTGACCCAGCCGTCCCCGCGCCGGGCCTGCTCGGCGACGTACTGCGGCAGCTGCGACTCGTCCTCGATGTCGATCGGGAGCCCCGGCATATAACGCTTGGGCCGGGCCAGGTGCCGGCCCGCCCGGATGATCCGGGGCAGGTCGTCGCGATCGTCGAAGCCTCGGGTGTCCACCGGCGAGCCGGCGTCGCGCAGCAGCAGCGCACCGGCCTGGCGCTCGGTCTGGGCCTGACGCTCGGCCTCGTCGAGTTCGACGGCGCCGCCCGGCCCGAGACCGACGTGGCAGTGCGCGTCGACCAGACCGGGGATGATCCAGCCACCGTCGAAGATCGTCTCGGCACCGGCTACCGGTTCAGCCGACAGCACCCCGCCACGTATCCACCACTGCACCTCGTCGCCGCCGGGCAGACCCCGACCGCGCACGTGCAGGGTGGTCACGCTACTTCTTCGGGAACTTCAGCTGCGACAGGTCGAAATCGGCAAGCCCCGGCGGCAACTCGTTCAGCCCCTGCGGCATGTTCGACAGGTCCGGGAAACCACCGGGCAGCGCGCTCGGGTCCAGGCCGAACGGGTTGGCCGCCGCCTTCGGCGCCGTCGGCCCGCGACCGCCCTTCTTGCCCTTGCCCGCCTGCTTGTTCTTGCCCTTGGCGACCTTACGAGTGTTCTTGCGGCCAAACGGCATTCCCATCTGGCCGGCCATCTGCGACATCATCTTGCGGGCCTCGAAGAAGCGGTCGACCAGCTGGTTGACCTCGGCCACGGTGACACCGGAGCCGTTCGCGATACGCAGTCGCCGTGAGGCGTTGATGATCTTCGGGTCGGACCGCTCGCCGGGGGTCATACCGCGGATGATGGCCTGAATCCGGTCCAGGTGGCTGTCGTCGACAGCTGCCAGGGCTTCCTTCATCTGGCCGGCACCGGGCAGCATGCCCAGCAGGTTTCCGATGGGACCCATCTTGCGGATCATCAGCATCTGCTCGAGGAAGTCCTCCAGCGTGAGCTCGCCCGAACCGATCTTGGCGGCGGCCTCTTCGGCCTTCTTCTGGTCGAAGACCTGCTCGGCCTGCTCGATGAGGGTGAGCACGTCACCCATGCCGAGGATGCGCGAGGCCATGCGGTCGGGGTGGAAGACGTCGAAGTCTTCGAGTTTCTCGCCGGCGGAAGCGAACAGGATCGGCGCGCCGGTGACCTCACGCACGGACAGCGCGGCACCACCGCGGGCGTCGCCGTCCAGCTTGGTCAGCACGACACCGGTGAAGCCGACGCTCTCGCGGAAGGCGTTGGCGGTGGTGACGGCGTCCTGACCGATCATCGCGTCGAGGACGAACAGGGTCTCGTCAGGCTTGACGGCGTCGCGGATCGCGGCGGCCTGGGCCATCAGTTCCTCGTCGATACCGAGGCGGCCGGCGGTGTCGACGATCACGACGTCGAAGTGCTTGGCCTTGGCCTCGGCCAGACCCGCGGCGGCAACCGACACCGGGTCGCCGGTGGTCATCTGGTCGATGCTCACCCCGTCGGGCGAGACGCCCGGGTGCGGAGCGAAGACGCTGACGCCCGCCCGCTCACCGACGATCTGCAGCTGGTTGACCGCGCCGGGGCGTTGCAGGTCGCAGGCCACCAGCAGCGGCGTATGCCCTTGCTCGGCAAGCCATTTCGACAGCTTGCCGGCGAGGGTGGTCTTACCGGAGCCCTGCAGACCGGCCAGCATGATGACGGTCGGCGGGGTCTTGGCGAATGCCAGCTGACGCGTCTCACCACCGAGGATGCCGACGAGCTCCTCGTTGACGATCTTGACGACCTGCTGAGCCGGGTTCAGCGCACCGGAGACTTCAGCACCCTTGGCGCGTTCCTTGATCCGGCCGATGAATTCGCGCGTGACCGCCAGCGACACGTCGGCCTCGAGCAGGGCCAGACGGATTTCGCGGGCGGTGGCGTCGATATCGGCGTCGGTCAGCCGGCCCTTGCCGCGCAGACCCGACAGCGCACCGGTCAACCGGTCGGACAGGGATTCAAACACGTGGCTAAGCCTAGCGGTCGGCCAGCTCTGGCCTGGAGTGACCGTCGGCGCTAATCTGGTCACGCACGTAGCCAGATATCGCCTGGAGGCCGCATGACTGCGATCGACGTTCCCCTGCCCGAACTGCGCAGCTCTACGGACGGCATGGCCGGTACGAAGCACATCAGCCAGTGCACGCTGTGTGAGGCGCACTGCGGAATCCATGTCACGGTGACCGATGGCAAGGTCAGCCGCATCGAGGGCAACCCCGACGACGTCTTCTCGAAGGGCTACATCTGCCCCAAGGCCACCGCCATGGGCGCCCTGCATCACGACCCCGACCGGCTGCGCACCCCGATGCGGCGGGTCGGCGACAGCTTCGAGCCGGTCAGTTGGGACGAGGCGTTCACCGAGATCGGGGACCGACTGCGCCGCATCCGCAAGGAACACGGGGCCCGATCGGTGGGGATGTACCTGGGCAACCCGGCAGCGCACAGTTCGGGCGCGTTCTACGGGCTGATGTTGCGGGCGGCCCTGCTGACCCCGAACTTCTTCTCGGCGTCCACGCTCGACCAGATGCCCCACGAATATGCCGCGTGGCGGGTCTTCGGCTCCAACGTCCTGGTCCCGATCACCGATATCGACCGAACCCAGCGCCTGGTGATCCTCGGCGCCAACCCCGCGGTGTCGAACGGTTCGCTGTCGATCATGCCGGGCGCCAAACGCCGCATCAAAGCGATCCGCGAGCGCGGAGGCAAGGTCGTCGTCATCGACCCCCGCCGGACCGAGACCGCCCAGATGGCTGACCAGCATGTGTCGGTACGCCCCGGCGGCGACGCGTACCTGCTGCTGGGCATGCTGCACGTACTGATCAATGAAAACCTCTGCGATACAGCGGCTCTCGACGAGATTGCGACGGGATGGCACGAGCTGAAGGCATTGGTCGCCGATGCCGGCCCGGAGGCCGTCGCACAGCGTGCCGGGGTGGACGCGGAGGTGATCCGCACCCTGGCCCGCGAGCATGCGGCCGTGGAATCGGCAGCCATCTACGCCCGGATCGGGATCTGCCAGCAGCAGACCGGAACCCTGGTGAGCTGGCTGGTAATGGTGCTCAACACGATCACCGGCAACCTGGACCGCGCGGGCGGCACCATGTTCTCCACGCCGATCGCGGACCTGCCACGGCTGGCCAAGTACGTCCCGGTGGGACACGGGGCGTGGACCGACCGGTCCGGCCGCTACCAGTCCTTCCGCGCCGAGTTGCCCGCCGTCGTGATGGCCGACGAAATCCTCACCCCTGGCGACGGCCAGATTCGCGCGATGATCACCTATGCCGGCAACCCGGCGTCCTCCGTCCCGCAGAAGGGCCGGCTAGGCGAGGCCCTGGCATCGCTGGATCTGTATGTGGCAGTGGACATGTACGTCACCGAGACCACCCGGCACGCGGACTTCATCCTGCCGCCGGTGTCACCGCTCGAGCGCGAAGACGTCGGGTTGCTGACCACGATCTTCAGCGTGCGCAACAACATTCGCTATCAACACCGGACCTTCGACCCGCCCGCCGGCGCCCTGGAGGACTGGGAAATCCTCAGTCGCCTGACCATGGAACTGCTCCCGGCTCCGCTGCGGCAGCTCACCGCGCCGCTGCGCACCCCGCTGATCGAGTTCGCCAACCCCATGCGAATGGCCGCGGTAGCGCTGGCAACCGGCCCTTACGGCCGAATCCGCAAGGGCCGCAAGGGAAAAACCATCGGCGATCTTCGCTCCAGCGCCGGCGGCCTGGACCTCGGCCCACTGCAACCGCGGCTCCGCACGGTGATCGCCACCCGCGACCGCAAGGTCGCCCTGGCGCCCGCGGAGTTCGTCGCCGCCGCCGTCCAACTACTCGACAAGGCGCCGGACAACACCGACAACTCCGGCCACGATCTGCAGCTCATCGGGCGGCGCCAGCTGCGCAGCAACAACTCCTGGCTGCACAATCTGCCATCGATGACCGGTGGCTCCAACAAGTGCACGGTGCTGATGCATCCCTCCGATGCCGATGCGCGCCGACTCGCTCAAGGTGACCTCGTCCGGGTCACCTCGGCGACAGGACAGATCGAAGTGCCGCTCGACATCAGCGACGATATCCGGCCGGGCACCGTGGCGGTGCCGCACGGCTGGGGACACACGAACACCGGCTGGCACCATGCGAATACCCTGCCCGGTGCCAACGTGAACGACCTGCATGATCCGGCGTTGGTGGACCCATTCACCGGGACGGCGGCCGTCAACAACACCTGGGTGACGGTCAGCGCCGGCTGACCGGGTGTCAGCTGGCCGCTGTTGCGGGCTTGACCGGTAGCGGGGCAGGCAGCACCGCGTACAGATCCTGTTCGAACGCTGTCCTGGCCTCGGCGGCCGTGAAGGCCTCGGGAACCACCAGACCGAAGGCGTCGACGACGGTCGCGCCCAGCGTCGTCACCTTGGCCCAGGAGACGTCCACGCCCTTGCGCTCGACCACAGCGGCCAGTCGGGCAAGCAGGCCGGGCCGGTCGGCGCTACGAATCTGTACGACCAATTCGCCGGCCGACGATCCGGCGAACCACCGCACTCGGGGCGGCGCAATCGTCTGATGGCCGGGGACGGCTGCCGGAATCTCGCCGGCCCGCCGGGTCGGCGCCGGTGTTTCCGCGTCGCGCTGCTCCAGCGCGGCGATCACGTCCAGTTCACCGTCGAGCGCCAGGATGAACTGCTGACGCAGCAGTTCGGCAGCCGGCGGCGAGCCGAAATGCGGCGACACCACGAAGGTGTTGATCGCCAGCCCCTCGTGGCTGTTGACCGACGCCGAATGAACCCGCAGCGAATGCAGGGCCAGCACTCCGGCCGCCTTGGACAGCAGGCCACGCCGGTCCGGAGCGAGCATCGTGACGTTGAACAGGTGCGCGCTGTCCGCCGCGGCGAGCTCCACGTGGACACCGCTCGGGTCGGCACGCGAAAGCAGTTGCGGATCAATGGGATCAGGATGCGGCAGGTCCTCCCCCGCCAGCACCAACCGGCACCGCCGGACCAGATCGCCGATCAGGGAGGCCTTCCAGTCGCCCCACACGCCGGGGCCGGTGGCCAGTGAATCCGCCTCGGCCAGCGCGTGCAGCAGTTCCAGTAGCAGCGGATCGCCGCCGAGCGCGTCGACCACCGCGGCAATGGTGTTGGGGTCCTGCAGGTCTCGACGAGTTGCGGTCTCCGGCAGCAGCAGGTGATAGCGCACCATCTTGACCAGCACCTCGATATCGCCGGGCCACAGGCCCAGCCGGATGCCGATCTGGTTGGCCAGTTCAGCGCCGATCACGCTGTGATCGCCGCCCCGGCCCTTGCCGATATCGTGCAGCAGCGCGCCCAGCACCAGCAGATCAGGCCTGTCCACCCGGGTGGTGAAAGCACTTGCCCGGGAAACGGTTTCGATCAAATGGCGGTCCACTGTCCAGATGTGCACGACGTCACGCGGCGGTAGGTCGCGGATCGCACCCCACTCCGGGAACAGCCGGCCCCACAACCCGGTCCGGTCGAGTGCCTCCACGGTGGCCACCGCGCCCGGCCCGGCCGCCAGCATCACGAGCAGGTCGTTGAGCGCTTCTTTCGGCCACGGTGCCCGCAGTTCGGGTGCTGATTCGACCAGCCGTGCCAGCGTCGACGCCGCGATGGGCAGTCCGTTGGTGGCGGCAGCCGCGGCCACTCGCAGAATCAGGCCCGGGTCACGCTGCGGCTTGGCGTCCCGGGCCAGGATGACCTCGCCGCCGAACTCCAGCACGCCCTCGTCCAGCGGACGCCGGACCGGTCGCTTGAGTGCGGCAAAGCCTCTGCGTGGCAAGGCATTCCCCGCGGTACGCACGCCGGCGTCCACGTAGAAGCTGATGGTGCGTGCGGCATCGCTGATCATCCGCGCCAGATCGAAGCGGTCACCGATGCCCAGCGCGACGCCGACCTCGTCGGCGTACTGGGCGAGCACCATCTCGCGGCCCTTGTGGGAGACGCGATGGAGCTCGGTGCGGACGTTGAGCAGTGCGAGGTGGGCGTCACCCAAGGTGCCGATCGGCGAGGCCACCGAAGGACTCGGGTAGACGTCGGCCAATTGCGCCATGGCCAGCGCGTTGAGCAGCTGCACATCACGCAGGCCGCCACGGCCGTTCTTCAGATCCGGTTCGGCGCGGTGCGCGATCTGACCGGAACGTTCCCACCGCGCCGCGGCATGCTCGATCAGTTCGGTGAAACGAGACGTGATCCCGGTCCGCCACTGCCGCCGGGCACCGCCGACCAACAGGGACGCCAGATCGGAATCACCGGCGATGTGCCGCGCATCGAGCATGGCCAGTCCCGCAGAGACGTCACCGGCCGCGGTCTTGAGTGCCTGCGGCACGGTCCGGACGCTGTGGTCGAGGTGAATGTTGGCGTCCCACAGCGGGTACCACAGCGCCTCGGCGACCTCGGTCACGAGAGCCTGCGGTAGATCGTCGTGCAAGAGCATCAAATCCAGGTCCGAGTACGGCAGCATTTCGCGCCGGCCGAGACCACCGGTCGCCACGATGGCGAATCCACTGGTCTCGGTGATGCCGATCTCGGTTGCCTTTGCGGCAAGCCAGAATTCGTACAGATCAACCAGTGCCTCGCGCAGCGCTGCCGAATCGAGACGGCGCGCGCCGCCGGCCAGCAATTGCTCGACGGCAGCGCTCAGGTCGCTCGCCGGACGGGGTGATCCCGCTGCCGAAGCCTGCGAAACCGAAGTATCGTCGGCCCCGGCAGCGGAATCTGGTGTCTGCATGGTCATCTGGTGGTCAGCCGCCGTCAGATGGCGTCGCTGCCCCGTTCACCCGTACGGACTCGCACGACGGTTTCGACGGAGGTGACCCACACCTTGCCGTCACCGATCTTGCCGGTCCGCGCCGCCTGCACGATGACATCCACGACCTTGTCCACCGATGAGTCGTCGACGATGACCTCGACCCGCACCTTGGGCACGAAGTCCACTGAATACTCAGCGCCGCGGTAGACCTCGGTGTGGCCCTTCTGCCGCCCGTAGCCCTGCACCTCGCTGACGGTCATCCCGAGGATGCCCATCTGCTCCAAGCCGGTCTTGACGTCTTCGAGCGTGAACGGCTTGACGATCGCCGTGATCAACTTCATTTGATCAATTCCTTCCAAATAACCGCGAAACCCGTGGATGTCACCGTAAATCCTTCCCGATCACGCGAATTCATAAGCGGTTTCCGCGTGTTCGGCCTCGTCGATACCCGTGGCCTCGTCCTCGCGGTCGAGGCGCAGGCCGATGGTGTACTTGACGATCAAGGCCAAGATAGCGGTAACGATCGCCGAGTAGCCAAGCACCGCGAACGCACCGACAGCCTGGCGCCACAGCTGGTCGAACCCGCCGCCGTAGAACAGACCTGCGACAGCCGCCGGAGCCTCCTTGGTGGCCACCAGGCCGACCATCAGGGTGCCGAACAGACCACCGACGAGGTGCACGCCCACAACGTCGAGCGCGTCGTCGAAGCCGAACTTGAACTTCAGGCCGACCGCCAGCGCACAGACCACACCGGCGCCCGCACCGATCGCCAGCGCACCGATGACGTTGACCGACGAGCAGGACGGGGTGATGGCCACCAGGCCGGCCACGATGCCCGACGCCGCACCCAGGGAGGTGGCGTGACCGTCGCGAATCTTTTCTGTCAGCAGCCAGAACAGCATCGCGGCTGCGGTCGCCACCGTGGTGGTGATGAACGTCGACGCGGCGACGCCGTCAGAGGTCAGTGCCGAACCGGCGTTGAAGCCGTACCAACCGAACCACAGCAGGCCTGCGCCGAGCATGACGAACGGCAGGTTGTGCGGCCGCATCGGAGTGGTGGGCCATCCGGCGCGCTTGCCGAGGATGATGGCCAGCACCAGGCCCGCGGTACCGGAGTTGATGTGCACCGCGGTACCACCGGCGAAGTCGATTGCCTTGAGGTGGTTGGCGATCCAGCCACCGTGCGTGGCCGTGACGCCGTCGAAGGCGAACACCCAGTGCGCGACCGGGAAGTAGACGAACGTGGCCCACAGCCCCGCGAACAGCAGCCAGCCACCGAACTTGAGGCGGTCAGCGACGGCACCCGAGATCAGTGCGACGGTGATGATGGCGAACATCAACTGGAACGCCACGAACACCAACTGCGGGATGGTCCCGGCGAGCGGAATCTGCACTGCCGCAGTGGTTCCCGCAGGCAGGTGCGAAACCAGCGAGTTGCCGCCGATCAGGCCCTTGAGTCCCCAGTACTGCGAGGGATCCCCGACGATGCTCCATTTGTCATTGCCGAATGCCATCGAGTAGCCGAACAGCACCCACAACACGGTGACGACACCCATGGCACTGACGCTCATCATGATCATGTTGAGCACGCCCTTACGGCGCACCATGCCGCCGTAGAAGAACGCCAGACCCGGTGTCATCAGCAGCACTAGCGCTGAGCTCACCAGCATCCATGCTGTGTCACCGGTGTCCGGCGTGCCCAAGATCGGGAATCCATCCACTGGCCGCTTCCTCCTTAACCCATGTCACGGGCAGATGCCAATGACCTAGGCCAGAACTTTGCGCATCGGTTGTTTCGCCGACGGCGCGCGGGCGTTTCGCATGTGTGAACGGATCGACCAGTTACGTTTCGGTGCGGTTAAGGCCCTCTTCGTCAGGCGTCGCCTACCTTGTGAGGAGATGAAAATGTCCCCGACACGCCGAGGTGTCGGGGACATTTGCGTCCTCTCGCGGCAGGTCGGTTACCCCAGGAGGGCGTCGACGAAGGCGGCCGGTTCGAAGGGCGCCAAGTCGTCCGGCCCCTCGCCGAGCCCGACGAGTTTGACCGGCACCCCGAGCTCCTGCTGCACCCGGAACACGATGCCACCCTTGGCGGTGCCATCGAGCTTGGTGAGCACCACGCCGGTGATGTCGACCACCTCGGCGAAGACGCGGGCCTGCGGCAGGCTGTTCTGACCGATGGTGGCGTCGAGCACCAGCAGCACCTCGTCGACCTTGGCGCGCTTCTCGACGACGCGCTTGACCTTGCCCAGCTCGTCCATCAGGCCGGTCTTGGTGTGCAGCCGGCCCGCGGTGTCGACCACGACGACGTCAGCCCCCGCCGCGACGCCCTTGTCGACGGCGTCGAACGCCACCGAGGCCGGATCCGCGCCCTCGGGTCCGCGCACGGTGTCGGCACCGACGCGCGAGCCCCAGCTCTGCAACTGATCGGCGGCCGCGGCGCGGAAGGTGTCGGCCGCGCCCAGCACGACGCGGCGGCCGTCGGCGACCAGCACGCGGGCCAGCTTGCCGACGGTGGTGGTCTTGCCGGCTCCGTTGACCCCGACCACCAACAGCACCGACGGCTTGTCGGCGTGCGGCAGCGCCTTGATCGACCGGTCCAGGTCGGTCCGCAGTTCGTTGATCAACACCTCACGCAGTACCGCTCGGACATCGGCCTCGGTGCGCACGTTGGCCTCGGCCATCCGGCTGCGCAGCGCGGTGACGACCGACGCGGTGGTGACCGGACCCAGATCGGCGATCAGCAGGGTGTCTTCGATGGACTCCCAGGCGTCCTCATCCAGGTCACCGCCGCCCAGCAGGCCCAGCATGCTGCGGCCCAGGGTGGTCTGCGACTTGGCCAGGCGGCCGCGCAGCCGCTCCAACCGGCCTGCGGTGGGGGCGATCTCGTCGCGCGGGGCGGCCTCGGGTGCCGGCTCCGGCTCGGGCGCTGCCTCGGGTTCCGGCTCCGGCTCTGCCTCGGGTTCCGGCGCCGCGGTCGGCTCAGGTGCCACCACGACGTCGGGTTCCGGCTCGGCCACGACTTCGGGCTCGGGCAGCTGGACATCGGCGATGGTGCGTTTGCGCGAGTCACGCGGGATCTCAGCGTCGTCGCCGACGGTCGGCAGCTTCTCCGCGGTGTCTGAACTGCTGAACGTGATGCCCGACGACGCCGTGTAGCCGCCGGAGCGATCCAGCTTGGGGGTCTCCTCCGGCGCGGACAGCGAGATGCGGCTGCGCCGGTAGCGGACGAATCCGACGACGAGGGCGGTGACAACGAGAACTGCGACGACCGCTATCGCGATCCAGAGACCTTCCGACACGCGAACATTGTGTCAGGTGCTTGAGACCAGCTCCTGGCCGCGCATGCGCTGCGAGATCACCTGCGTGATGCCGTCGCCCTGCATGGTGACGCCGTACAGCGCGTCGGCGACCTCCATGGTCGGCTTCTGGTGCGTGATGACGATCAGCTGCGACTTCTCCCGCAGCTGTTCGAACAGGCTGATCAGCCGGCGCAGGTTCACGTCGTCGAGCGCGGCCTCGACCTCGTCCATGACGTAGAAGGGCGACGGGCGAGCGCGGAAGATCGCCACCAGCATCGCCACCGCGGTCAGCGACTTCTCGCCACCGGACAGCAGAGACAACCGCTTGACCTTCTTGCCCGGCGGCCGGGCTTCGACCTCGATGCCCGTGGTGAGCATGTCACCGGGGTTGGTCAGCAGCAGCCGGCCCTCGCCACCGGGGAACAGCGTCGAGAACACCTGGGAGAACTCCGCCTCCACATCGGCGTAGGCCTCCGTGAACACCCGCAGGATGCGCTCGTCGACGTCGGCGATGACGTCCATCAGGTCCTTGCGGGCACCCTTGACGTCCTCCAGCTGGGTGGACAGGAAGTTGTAGCGCTCCTCGAGCGCCGCGAACTCCTCCAGTGCCAAGGGATTCACCCGGCCGAGCTCGGCAAGTTCCTTCTCGGCCTTCTTCGCGCGCCGCTCCTGGGTGGGCCGGTCGAACGCCATCGGGGCGGGTGCGGTGACCTGCTCGCCGCGTTCCTTGGCCTGCTCGTATTCGGCCATCTCGAGTTCGGTCGGCGGCAGCGGCACGTCTGGTCCGTACTCGGCGACCAGATCGGCCACCGCCATGCCGAACTGCTCCAGCGCCTGTTGCTCGAGTTGCTCGATACGAAGGGCCGCTTGCGCTTTCGCGACCTCGTCGCGGTGCAGCGACTCAGTCAGTGCACTGGCCCGGGCGCTGAGTTCAGACACTTCTGCCCGGACCCGCGTCAGTCCTTCCGAGCGCTGAGCCCGTTCAGTGGCCAGTTCGTCGCGCTTACGCGCCGCGAGAGTCACTGTGGCAGCCAGCTTTTCGGCCACCAACCGGCCGGAGTCGGCGACCGCGGCCGCGACCTTCGCCGCGTTCTCCCGAGCTTCGCGGGCTCGAGCCGCCCGCACCCGGGCTTCCCGCTCGGCGGCCGCGGCCCGGCGCAACGAATCCGCCCGTCCGCGAACGGCGTTCGCCCGTTCCTCGGCGGTACGCACCGTCAGGCGGGCCTCGACCTCGACTGCTCGCGCCTCTTCGGCGGCCGCCGTCGTCTCGGACCGGTCGACGTGCTCGACGTCGAACATCGGCTCCTGCTGGGCATTGTGGAAGCGGTCTTCCAGCTCGGCCAGCTCGGCCAGCGTGCGGCTGCGCCCGGCCTCGAGCTCGTCGCGCTGCCGGGTCAGCTGCTGCCATTCCGCGTCAGCGGTCCGGGCCACATGACCGAGCCGACCCAGCTGTTCGTAGATCGCCGAGATGGCGGCGTCGGATTCGTGCAACGCCGCCAGCGCGTGTTCGACCGAATCCCGCCGGGACGACTGTTCGGCGAGGGCGCCCGACAGCGCGGCGGCGTATTCGACGGTCTGGCGCTCCGCGTCGATCAACGCGGACTGGGCCTTGTCGATCTCCGCGGTGATCTCCAGCGCGCTGGGTTTGCGATCGGATCCGCCGCTGATCCAGCCGGCACCCACGAGGTCACCGTCTGCAGTGACCGCCTGCAACTCCGGACGCGCCGCCACCAGGTCCAGTGCGGCCTGCAACTCACCGACCACAACGACCCGGGCCAGCATGGCGGTCATCGCGCCTATCAGCCGCGTCGGTACTTCGACCAAATCCAGCGCCCACTGCGCACCAGACGGCAATTCCCCACGCGGCGAAGCGGTTTCGCCGGGCCAGTCGCCCAGCACGATTGCCGCCCGGCCGCCGTCGCCTTTCTTCAGCGCGTCGACCGCGGACCGAGCCGCGTCGAAACTCTCCGCCGCCAGCGCGTCGGCGGCGGCGCCCAACACCGCTGCGATCGCCGTCTCATGCCCCGACCGCACCCGCAGCAGTTCCGCAATCGAACCGAAAAGCCCTGCGCCATCATGGTTTTCCTGCAGCCATGCCGAACCGTCTTTGAGGTCCAGCGTGACAGACAGCGCCTCGATCCGGGCCCGCAGCGAAGCCACTTGCCGTTCTGCGGCCCGCTCTGCGGCCTGCAGTTCGTCGACCCGTTCGTCGGCCTGACGCAGCGCGGTCGTGGTGCGGTGGTGATGCTCGTCCAGACCGACTTCGCCGGCGTCCAGCTCACCGACCTGCCCCTGCACGGTTTCGAACTCGGCCCACGTCTGTTGCGCGCGGGCGGCCGCCTCCTCGATGCTGCCGGTCAGCCGGGCCGCGCCCTCGTCGATCGATTCGATCCGGGTGCGCATGTTGTCGACCTGACCGGAAAGCCGGGCCAATCCTTCACGACGGTCCGCCTCGGCCCGGGCCGCGGCCATCTGGGCCCGCTCCGCGTCGGCCGCGGCGCGTTCGCATTCGGCCAGCGCGCCACGGGCGGCCTCCAGCCGGGTCCGCGATTCGGCAAGTTCGGCGAGCAGTTGTTCTTCGTGCTCGGCGACGGCTTCGGCCTCGGCGTCCAGCGCGTCCGGGTCCGGCCCGGTCGACACCTCCAGATCCGAGTCCAGCAGATTGGTCCGCTCGGTGGCGATACGCACTGTGGCGCTGACCCGTTCGGCCAGCGCGGACAACCGGAACCAGGTCTGCTGGGCAGCTTCGGCCCGACCGGACAAACCCGACACCGCGGCTTCGTGCCCGGCCAGTTCCGCGGCGGCCGCTTCCAGACGCTCGGTCACCTCGCCGTGCTCGCGACGCAGGGCGGTCTCGGTCTGGTTGGTGTCGTCGAACTCGGCCTGCCGGGTCACCAGGTCGTCGGCGGCCAGCCGCAGCCGAGCGTCACGCAGATCGGCCTGGATGGTCTGCGCACGGCGGGCCATCTCGGCCTGCCGGCCCAACGGTTTGAGCTGACGACGCAGTTCGGTGGTCAGGTCGGTGAGGCGGGCCAGGTTGGCCTGCATGGCGTCGAGCTTGCGGACCGCTTTTTCCTTGCGGCGCCGGTGCTTGAGCACGCCGGCGGCTTCCTCGATGAAGGCGCGACGATCCTCGGGACGCGATTCCAGAATCTCCGAGAGCTTGCCCTGGCCGACGATGACGTGCATTTCGCGGCCGATGCCGGAGTCGGACAGCAGTTCCTGCACGTCCATGAGCCGGCAACTGCTGCCGTTGATCTCGTACTCACTGGCGCCGTCGCGGAACACGCGGCGAGTGATCGACACCTCGGCGTACTCGATCGGCAGCGCGTTGTCCGAGTTGTCGATGGTCAGGGTCACCTCGGCCCGGCCCAGTGGGGCCCGCGTCGAGGTGCCGGCAAAGATGACGTCTTCCATCTTGCCGCCGCGCAGGGTTTTGGCCCCCTGCTCGCCCATCACCCAGGTCAGGGCGTCGACGACGTTCGACTTGCCCGAACCGTTCGGCCCCACCACGCAGGTGATGCCGGGTTCGAAGCGAAGAGTCGTCGGCGACGCGAAGGACTTGAAGCCCTTCAGCGTCAGACTCTTCAGATGCATGGGGTGAAACCCTACCGTCGAGCCGGTTAAATGCAGGGGACCCCTGGGCTTCTATCTCTCGGAAAAACCATCGATCGGGTCACCAACCGCGGCCCAATCGTCGACGACGGTCGTCACCGTGCCCGGGGTGGTGCCACCGCGCAGGAGGGCCAGCAGCTGTTCGCAGTCGGCGCGCGAACCCTGCGCCACGACGTGCACGCGGCCGTCCGGCTTATTGCTGGCGTAGCCGGTGAGACCCAGCTCCAGAGCTCGGGCCCGGGTCCACCACCGGAACCCGACGCCCTGCACCTGGCCGTGCACCCAGGCCGACAGCCGGACTGCCTCGGTCACTTGTCGGCGAACTCGAAGGTGACCTCGGTCCCCGCCTTGAGCGTGCGGCCCACGGTGCAGACCTTGTCGATGGCCCGCTCGACGACGATCTTGAGTCGCTTGATCTCGTCCTCGGACAGGCTGGAGAGATCGAGTTCCATGGACTCCTGCAGCAGCGGGTAGACCTCGTTCTCCCGGTCCGGCGGTCCCGACACCCGGATGGTGGTCTGGTAGTCGTCGCCGAGTCGGGTACGCAACGGCGCATCGCTGCTCATCCCACTACAGGCCGCCAACGCGATCTTGAGCAGTTCACCGGGAGTGAAGACGCCGTCGACATCCTCGGATCCGACGAGGACCTCTGCTCCTCGCGAGCTGTGTCCGGTGTAGCGGCGCACCCCGGTCCGTTCGACCCACAGTTCCGTCATGGCTCATTTGTACCGCGCCGACGCGCAATGTTCTGCGGGAACCCTGCTGGGCCCCAGGTAAACTCGGCATTCACGCACGACTCTCGGGGGGAGAGCTCAGATGACGTACCCACCTCAAGGTCCATACCCAGGGCCGCCCGGATACCCACAGCAGGGTCCGTACGGCGCCGGCCAACCGGTTGCTCCTGGCTATCCCGGATACGGTCCGCCTGGATACGGTCCGGTACCCGGTCAGCCGATGCCTTACGGGTATCCCGGTGCCACACCGCCGAGCTCCGGCGGCCCCGGCAAGTGGCTTCTCATCGTCGGCGCGGTGGTGCTGGTACTGGTCCTCGGCGTCGTGGGGCTGTACGCGTTGGGCACTTCCTCGGATGACGACAAATCGACCTCCGCGAGCAGTGAGCGCGGAAGTAAGCGCAAGGGCGGAGCGGGCAGCACAGGTTCGACCGACGAGGCCGAAAAGCCTGGTGTGTCGAGTGGCGACGGCTCCGACGAGGATGAGATTCGCCAGTTTCTGGCCACTTTCGGTGGGGGCGACATCGCCTCGATCTCGTGCGCCAACGACCGCAAGTTCTTCGGGCAGGCCGGCGGCAACGCATTCGGCACCATGCCGGTGCCGAAGGTCGCAGGCGACCCGGAGAGCCTAAACGGCCTCGACATCACCGTCACCGGTGACCGGGCCACGGTGAAACCCCCGTCGTCGTCGCAGGTTGCGATCTGGCTGCGCAAAGAAGGCGGCGAGTGGAAGTTCTGCTCCACCGACAACCCGGTGTTCAAGAATCTGCCCGGGATGAAGTAACGCCCGAGGCTGACCGGCGTTTCCGGTGGTAGGCGGCCCAACGGTGTTAACTTGGATTGCAAGCACAGTTCACAGGGAGCGACCAGACATGACCTATCCCCCGCTCGGGCCACAGCCAGGCGGTCAGCCGTGGCAGCAGCCGCAGCAGCCTGCACCCGGGTTCCCGCCGAGCGGCTACGGCCAACCGGGATACGGCCAACCCCAGCCCGCCTACGGACAACCCACGTACGGCCAGCCCGCCTACGGACAACCCACGTACGGCCAGCCCGCGTACGGACAACCCGCGTACGGCCAACCGGCCTACGGGCAGCCCGGGTACGGGCAGCCGCCGGGATATCCGACGGGACCCGGCTTCCCCGGCGCGCCGCAACCCAAATCCAACGGCCCGAAATGGGCGCTGATCGGTGGCCTGGCGGCCATCATCGTCGTCGGCATCGTGGTGGCCGTGGTGCTGGTCTCGAACTCCGGCGGTGGGCTCAGCGCGCTGGGCGGCAACTCCGACGAGGACCAGATTCGCAGCCTGATGAGCTCGGGACCGTCGTCGATCAAAGAACGGGCCTGCGCCAACGACCAGAAGTTCTTCAGCAAGTTCCCCGGCATCGCCGACAGCACGGGCACCAATCCGACGGGAGCCAAGGGCAAAGCCAGCGTCGACAGTGTCAATGTGAACGGCGATACCGCCACCGCAGAAGTCACCGCGACGTCGAGCACCGGCCTGGAGCGTTCCGGCACGCTGTACTTCCGTAAAGAAAGCGGCGAGTGGAAGATCTGCTTCACCGACTCACCGCAACTGAAGCAGCTACAGAACCTGCCCGGCATGAAGTGATCGACCTGTGACTTGCCCGCCCGCGGTTGGCATTTCGGGCGGTCGAGCCGGTGTTACGTTGGACACCAAGCACAGTTCACAGGGAGCGCGCAGACATGACCTATCCCCCGTCCGGCTCAGATCCGGGCGCTCAGCCCTGGCAGCCGCAGCAGCCGCCGCCCGAGGGATACGGCCAGCCTGCGTACGGTCAGCCCGCCTACGGCCAACCCGCTTACGGGCAGCCCACGTACGGCCAACCCGCCTACGGGCAGCCGGCTTACGGCCAACCCACGTACGGCCAGCCTGAGTACGGGCAGCCGGCTTATGGGCAGCCGACCTACGGGCAGCCCGCCTACGGGCAGGCACCGGGTTACCCGATGGGGCCCGGTTTCCCGGGCCAGCCCGGTTTCCCGCCGCCGACTCCGCCCAACAACACCCGCAAGTACGCGCTCATCGGTGCAGGGATATTCGCCGTCGTCCTCGTGATCGGGGTCGTCTTCGCCATGGTGACGTCGCGCTCGGGCTCCGGCTCTGACTCGGCGTCCAGCGGTGGCGGGGTGACGATCGCCGGACCGGCGTCGGACGAGGAACAGATTCGCGACCTCATGACGGCGCAGATCGAGACCTTCGACGATTTCAAAGCGCACTCCTGCGCCAATGACGTGAAGCTGTACGACAAGGTGCCCTCGATCGCGGGCAAGTTCGGCAAGGGCAGCAGCACCGACGCCGGCCCCGGTTCGACCAAACGTGCCGAGATCACGGATATCAGTGTCAACGGAGATCGGGCGACGGTGAGCGTCAACTCGGCCTCCGGGGTCACGAGCGTTCCGCTCCGCAAAGAAGGCGGCGAGTGGAGGTTCTGCATGACCGATTCGCCGAAGTTCAAGGGCATACCCGGGCTGAAGTAGCCTCCGGCGGTCAGACGCGACGCGGAATGCGTGGTCTCGGTTGGCATTTCGGGCAGTAGTACGACGAGCGGTTCATGAACTTCTCCCGCCGGATCGCCGTGCCGCACCGGCGGCACGGCTCCCCCTCCTGGCCGTAGGCGTCCAGCGAGCGGTCGAAGTATCCGGACTCGCCGTTGACATTGACGTACAGCGAGTCGAATGACGTACCGCCTTGCGCCAGAGCGGAATTCATCACGTCGGCGGCGTGCGCAAGGAGCTCCCCGAGCTGACGCCTGGGCAATGCCGAAGCCGGCCGGAAGCCGTTGACCTGCGCCCGCCACAGCGATTCGTCGGCGTAGATGTTGCCGACGCCGGATACCACCGTTTGATCCAGCAGCTGGCGCTTGATCTCAGAATCCTTGCGCCGCAATATCTTCACCACGGACTCCGGATCGAATTCGGGATCCAGCGGATCGCGGGCGATATGCGCCACCGGCACAGGCACGACGC
>NZ_JXST01000027.1 GCF_000878195.1 Mycolicibacterium llatzerense
TCAGCGGCATCTTGAGCTCGGCCCGGAACTGGCGGGCGTCGCGCAGCAGGTAGGCCTCGCGGTAGGGGTACTCGCGGAAGAACTTGTGGCCGCTCATCCGGATGCCCCAGCTGATCGGCGGCTTGAAGTTCGCGGCGAACTCCTTGACGGGTGCGTCGCCGCGGAACAGGTACATCGGGTTGACCAGCGAGCTGCCCGCGGTCAGTTCCAGCGCATCCAGCGCGCCGTCCTCTTCCAGCCATTTGGCGGTCTGCAGCGACTCCTCCATCGGGATACCGCCGCGGACGCCGTCGCTCATGTTGAGTTTGGCGATGACGGCGATCTGGTTGCCGACGGCTTCTCTGACGGCCTGGACCGTCCCGCGGGCCACCTTGGCCCGGTTCTCCAGTGAGCCGCCGAACTCGTCGCGGCGCTTGTTGATCAGCGGGGACAGGAACGAGCTGGCGAAGTAGTTGTGGCCCAGGTGCACTTCGACGGCGTCGAAGCCAGCCTCGATCGCGAGTTTGGCGGCGTTGGCGTGCGCGGCCGTGACGTCGTCGATGTCCTGACGGGTGGCTTTGCGGGCGAACCGCATCGACAGCGGGTTGAAGAACCGCACCGGTGCCAGGGCCTTGGCCTTGTTGGTGCGTGAGTTGGCGACCGGCCCGGCATGGCCGATCTGCGCGCTGATCGCGGCACCTTCACCGTGGATGGTGTCGGTGAGTTTGCGCAGGCCGGGGATGGCCTCCGGTCGCATCCAGATCTGCCAGCCGTCGGTGCGGCCACCGGGGGACACCGCGCAGTAGGCGACGGTCGTCATGCCGACGCCGCCGGCCGCGGGCAGCTGGTGGTAGCGGATCAGATCGTCGGTGACCAGGGCATCAGGGGTGGACGCTTCGAACGTCGCGGCCTTGATGATCCGGTTGCGCAGCGTGACCGGGCCGAGTTTGGCCGGTTGAAAGGGATCGACGGCCATGGTTTCTGAAATCCTTTCGATAAATCTCAATGGGACAACGCCTTTCGGTTCGCACCGCGGTGCGGAGCGTCATGGCTTCGCACCGTGTTGCGTGGCGGCCCCAGGTGGAATCTTGAACGGGTCGGCGGCCTGACCCGACAGATTTGACACCGCGCCGGTCAGGAAATCGGGCGGATTGACGATCTCGGACAGGTGCGGCATGTTCGGGTCCAGAGCCGACGTCGTGAGCAGGTTTTCGCCGAGCCGCCGCATGGTGAGGTCGAACGTCGAAAAGACGTTGAGGTAGTCGCCACGAATGGCATTGCGTAGGTATTTCCGGTCGAACGGAAAAGTGGGCAAGAGTTCCAGATCGTGAATGAAGTCGTCAGCGTTGTCGTTGAAGGCTTTGATGACGGGAAATGTGTCTTTGAGGTCAGCAGCGAAGTCGTCGTGGGTCTGTGCCAACACGCGCTCGGCAGTCGATGCGAATCTGCGTAGTGCCTCGAATGCCGCGACGATACTGCCGCGATTTCGGTTCAGGACATCAAGTGCGACGGGAAGGGTCTCCAGCGTCCGCCTCAGTCCGTCGCTGTTGTGCGCCAGGACTGCCGCTGTGCGGTCGACCCCCTCGATCGCAGCGATGATGACGTTGGTTTGCGCATCGAGGAAGCTGGTCAGTTCGGCCAGTCTCGCTACCAACCCGGTGAACGTCGCTCCCCGCCCGACAACGGCGCCATAGGCCTCGTTCGTAATATCCTGCAAAGAACCAAGATTGCCGTTATTGACAATGACGCCGAGCGCAGCCAGCACCTCCTCGGTTGTGGGAAAGTGACGCGCACGATCGAGCCCGATGTGCGCACCGTCGGCCAGCCTGGCACGCACGGGGCCATCGCGCGGCGGCACCAGTTCGATGTGCTGAGAGCCCAATAGTGATGTCTGTCCAACTATCGCGGAGATATTCGCGGGTAAATCTGCCTGGCGATCCAACGAAAGACGCACGGCCGCATACACGGTGCTGTCCGGCCGCTGCACGACGGCGACCCCCGAGACACTTCCGACCGTGACGTCGCCGACCAGGACCGGCGAATTCTGCGGTAGCCCAACGACGTTGTCCAGTTCGACGGTCACCACGAAAGAGCCCGCGCCGTGACCCGCTGTGCCCGGCAGGGAAAGCGAGTTCAAACCGTCGAACTGACACCCCGTCACCATCGCGGCCATACAGGTCAGGATCGCGCCGCCGCGCAGCCCAACGCTTCGATCACCCATTCTCCGAGCACCGACCCTTCGAAGGGTCGGGGGCTCCGCCGATGGGAATGATGATGTCGCTACCGGCCGGGCCGCTGATCTTGATCTTGCTGGAACAGAAGAAGATATTGAAGAACGCGCCGTAAGCGCCCAGCGAGTTGAGCCGCAGGTAGTTTTCCGCGAGGGGATCGATGGTCGCGTTGATATCTGCTCTGCGCTCATAGGCCCGCTGCGCGAACGGCCGCACGTTTTCCAGGACACCCTGGACCGGGCGCCGTCCGCTCTCCAGCATCTGGGTCAGTTCTTGGGACGATGCCGCCAGCGGCGGGATGGCGCCGGCAATGGGGTCGCGGCCCTGCGCCAAACCCGTGAGCAATTGCTGGAGCTCGTCGACGCTGCGCCCGAACTGCAGGCCCTTCTCATCAACTGTTCCGAGCGAGGCGTTGAGGTTGCCGATGACGTCACCGACGAGTTGATCGCGGCCGGAGAGACTCTGGGTGAAGCTGCCGGTCGTCGAAAGCAATTGGGACACAGCGCCACCCTGGCCCTGGAGCAGGTCGATGACCGCAGCGCTAATCGCGTTGATCTTGTTGCCGTCGAGGCCTTTGAGAACGGGACGCAAACCGCCCAGGAGTGCATCGAGGTCCACCGCGGGCTGGGTGTTGCTCAGCGGGATGGTGGCCCCGGCCGCCAGTTCGTGTAAATCTCCTGCGGCAAAGGCCAATTCGAGATAACGGTCGCCCGTGAGATTCAGGTATCGAATCACGGCCCTGGTCGAGGTGTACAGGCGGTAGCGCGAATCGACGCTGAACAGCACGTCGACGGTGTTGTCAGTGTTGAGCGACACGTGGTCGACCTTGCCGACCGGCAACCCGGCCATGCGCACGTCTTGCCCGGCCTTCAGACGTGAGGCGTCGACGAACTCGGCGTGGTACTGCTCGCCCTCACCGAACCGGAGTTGGCCGAACACCACCACCAGTGCGGCGGCGACCAACAGCATCACCACCGTGAACACAGTCACTTTCGCCGCGGTCAGCGACATCGAACCGGCCTGGTGACGGCAGCGGTCATCGGCAACCTCCTCAATTAGTGATCCAGTGGTACACTAATTGCCGGTTGACGTCAACGGCACCACCGTCGCTCGGGGCCTGTGATGATGGATGCGTGAGCAGTCAGTCAGGCCCCGGTCGGCCGCGCGATGGGAGTATCGACGATCGCGTACTCGCGGCGACCCGGGAGCTGCTGTCGGAGGGCGGGTTTCAGGCGCTGAGCATGAGGCTCGTCGCGCAGCGCTCCGGCGTCACGCGCGCCAGCCTGGCTCGACGATGGCCCACAAAAGCCGCGTTGGTACTGGACGCGGTGCTGGGCCAGACACCCGACATGACGCCGTTCACCGGAACGGACGTGTACGGCTGGATCGATTTCGTGGTTCGGGGCAGCCACGAGCTGTTCAGCCGTCCGGAGATGAAAGCCGCCGCGCCCGGTCTGACCCTGGCGTTGCAGGAAGACAGCGAACTGGGTCGATCGTTGTGGAAGCGCTTCACCGGGCCGGCGGTCGAGTTGTTCTCCGAAGACGTCGGAGCCCAGACTGCCGAGGAGCGGCGCAGTGCGGAATTGGATGCGCGTGCAGTGGTGATCATGGCGGCCGGCGCCGCGATGTACATGACCACCATTGCCGCCGACGACGACTCCGCCGAACTCGAGGAGCGGATCGTCGAGCTTCTGACAACCGGGTATCGGTCAGCGTCGGCGAACCGCGCTACTGACCGCTAGAACACGACAGGCCGCACCCTGATCGGGCACGGCCTGTCGCTTGATGCAGGACTTCGTGGATCAGCGGCCGGGCTGGGCCGGGCCGGGCTGACCGGGAGCTTGAGGGCCGGGACCACCAGGGCCCTGTCCACCGGGCCCACCGGGGCCGCCCGGGCCACCCTGCCAGCCGGGGCCACCGGGGAACATCGGATGCCACATGCCACCACCGCGCGGCCCGTCGTGCCCCTCGCGGAATTCCGACATGTCGTGGCCGCGGTGGTGCTTGTGCCAGCCGTGGTGGCCACCGCCGGAGTGCGCGCCGAGGATGAAGCCGGAGAAGAAGATCGTCGCGACGATGAACACGATGCCGGCGACGATGCCGACCCAAGCCAGCACCTTGTTGAGCTTGCTCGGCTTGTGCTCGGCGGGCGGCGCGGCCACTGCGGTGGCCGTTGCTACGGGCGGGAACGAGTCCGTCGGGGTATCCGGCGTCTCTGGCGTTTCTTTAGGGGTTTCGTCACTCATGTCATCGATGATCCGTCCGTCAACCACTGCGGTGGCTGGGTTGCGCGTAAGAATCAGCTATGAGGCTCGCGGCGCGGTAGCGTGGGCTGTGTACCGGAGCGTCGGCCGGGCTTTGGGGGCCGGCCGAAGCTCCGATATCAGAACGCGGCAGAAAAGGTGCGATGTCCAGAACCACCGTGCGCGCCGCGGCCCTCGCCTGCGGCACCGCGTTGCTGCTGACCCTCACCCCGGCGTGTACCAGGCAGTCGACGGTGCTCACCGGGCCGGCTCCGACGGCGTCGCCGACGGCGGCCTCGCACGCGCCGCCCACAGGGCCTTCGCCGACGACCCGGAGCAAGTCCGGGCTACCCGTCTGTCAGCTGTCGTCGCTGCCGGCCGAGGCCGGCACCACCGTCGACCTGATCCACCGCGGCGGGCCGTTCCCGTACTCGCGCGACGGCATCGTGTTCGGCAATTTCGAACATCGGCTGCCCAACCAGCAGCGCGGTTACTACCACGAGTACACCGTGCCGACTCCAGGTGCGAAGACTCGCGGGGCCCGGCGCGTCATCACCGGCGGTGAACCGCCGGTCAACCCACCGGAGTTCTACTACACCGGCGATCACTACGAGACGTTCTGCCAGATCGGAGGAGCGTGAAGACCTTCACCGTGCGGGGTGCGCGGATCCATTCCCGCGCAGACCTTTTCACCGAGCTGGGCCACGCAGTCAATGGCACCGATGGCTATTTCGGCAGCAATCTCGACGCGCTGGCCGACTGTCTCGGCGGCGGCTTCGGCACCCCGGACGACGAGCCGTTCCGTTTCGTGCTGACCGACAGCTCAAAAGCCAAGAAGGCCTTGGATTCGGCCACCTGGACCGGGCTGCTCGACGTGTTCGACAGTGCCGGCATCGACTTGATGCTGCGCTGACGCCTGCCTACGGCTTCACCGGATTCACCGCGAACTGGATGACGCGGTACGGCGCGGTGTCGCGCGGCTTGGTGTTCCACTGGCTGACCAGGATGCGCAGTTCGTCGAGCGTCGATCCCGGCGAGATATAGCCGCCGTACGGCTGGGCCAGCTGATTGTCTTGCGGCACAGGAAGTTCGTCGGCCTGCTCCGGCCAGCCGCCGGCGACGACGACGGTCGTGACCGGTGCGGCGCCGAGCTCGGTCGGCGCATTCGCGACCCGGACCTCCATGTTGCCGGTGCTGCTGTTGAAGTAGGACAGCACCGTCTTGCCGTCGACCTGCTTCATGCTCATCTCACCGATCAGGTTGCCCCACAACGGGGTTGGCGGCTTGCCCCAGCCGGCGGTCGCGGACCAGCCCTGCCAGCTGGACCGGTCGGCGAACGACTGCGGCGTGGCCCGGTACAGGAACGGCGCGCTACTGCGGTCAAAGTTGTTGGCGACGATGTACACCCAGCCGCGCGGCGAGTCGGCAGTGGGCACCGGGTCGTAGTAGCCCGTGATCTGGCTCTGCGCTCCCCCGGCGTAGCCGGCCGGCCGCACGGACCCCGGCACCGTCGGCCAGGACCCGCGCGCCGGGTCGGCCTTGACCAGTCGCGAACTCGCCGGCTTCAGGTCGCGCGTGGTGGTGATCAACAGGTAGTTCTCCCGGTTGATGGTCACCACCCCGGCCGGAAGTTGAGATGTGCCAGGAACTTTGGGGTCGGCCAGCAGCGGCTTGTCGACGCCTGTGACGCCGCGGTACCGAAGTCCGTCGGGTGAGTTGATGGAATCGGTCTCGACGTGCAGCGCGACGGGCGCAAACCAGCCGCCGAATCCGACGCCCTGTCCCGCGAAGCTGTCGCCGCAGATCTGCAGGATGCCGCTGGGGAACTCCATGAACTCGCACAGATCGGTCGCCCCGATGCCGTAATCGGCTGTCGGCGTACCGGTTCCGGCCACCGGACCGATACGCGTCACCTCGCCGAGCGCCAGCGGTTTGAGTACCGGTGTGGGCACCGGCGCGGGCGGATCAGCCTGCGCCGCAGCAACCCCGAACGCCGCCATCAACGTCGAGATCGACGCAATGGCCGCGAGCGCGCGCAAGATCAGCGTGCAGCGAGCAGTTCGGCGATCTGAACTGTGTTGAGCGCCGCGCCCTTTCGCAGGTTGTCACCCGAGACGAACAGCGCGAGGCCACGACCGTCGGGCACGCCCGGGTCCTGGCGGATCCGGCCCACCAGCGAGTCGTCGGCGCCGGCGGCGGCCAGCGGCGTCGGCACGTCGACCAGCGAAACACCGGCCGCGTCGGCCAGCAGCTCGCGGGCTCGCTCCACCGAAATCGGCCGGGCGAATTCGGCATTGATCGACAGCGAGTGCCCGGTGAACACCGGCACGCGTACGCAGGTTCCGCTGACCAGAAGCTCCGGGATGCCGAGAATCTTGCGGCTCTCGTTGCGCAGCTTCTGATCCTCGTCGGTCTCGCCCGAGCCGTCATCGACCAGCGAACCGGCCAGCGGGATGACGTTGAAGGCAATGGGCGCAACGTATTTCACGGGCGCCGGGAACTCCAGCGCGGATCCGTCGTGCACCAGCTGCTCGGCACCGGAGATCACGGCGCGCGCCTGCGAGGCCAGTTCGTCGACCCCGGCCAGCCCTGAACCGGACACAGCCTGGTAGCTCGACACGATGAGTCGGGTCAGGCCGGCCTCGTCGTGCAGCGGCTTGAGCACCGGCATGGCGGCCATGGTGGTGCAGTTCGGGTTGGCGATGATGCCCTTGGCAAGCTGCTTGCCGCGGACGTCCCGCTCGAAGTTGACCTCCGAAACCACCAGCGGCACATCGGGATCCTTGCGCCACGCCGACGAGTTGTCGACGACGATGGCTCCGGCGGCGGCGAAGCGCGGCGCCTGCACCCGCGACATGGTCGCGCCTGCGGAGAACAGCGCGATGTCCAGACCCGACGGGTCGGCGGTCTCGCTGTTCTCGACCTCGATCTCCTGGCCGCGGAACGTCAGCTTCTTGCCCTCGGACCGCGCCGAGGCGAAGAACCGCACGGAACTCGCGGGAAAGTCGCGCTCCTCGAGGAGTCTGCGCATGACCTGGCCGACCTGGCCGGTCGCGCCCACCACACCGATGTTCACCATGACTAACGCCCTGTTCCGCCGTACACGACGGCCTCTTCTTCGCCGGCGAAGCCGAAGGCCTCGTGCAGCGCCGCGACGGCCTTGTCCAGCTCAGTGTCCTTGACCAGCACCGAGATTCGGATCTCGGAGGTGGAGATGAGGTCGATGTTGACGCCGACCTCGGCCAGCGTCTCGCAGAACTTGGCGGTGACGCCGGGGTGGCTGCGCATACCGGCGCCGACCAGCGACACCTTGCCGATGTGATCGTCGTACAGCACCTGCGAGAAACCGATCTCGTCCTTGAGCGAGGTCAGCTTCTCGACGGCGCCCGGACCGTTCTCGCGCGAACAGGTGAAGGTGATGTCGGTCTTGCCGTCCTCCACCTTCGAGATGTTCTGCAGCACCATGTCGATGTTCACGTCGGCATCAGCGACCGCGCGGAACACCTTGGCGGCATATCCCGGGACGTCGGGGACGCCGACAACGGTGACCTTCGCCTCGCTGCGGTCGTGGGCGACTCCGGTGAGGATTGCGTCTTCCATGGGGATGTCCTCGATCGATCCTTTGACAATGGTGCCGGTCTTGTCGGAGTACGACGACCGGACATGAATCGGAACGTTGTAGCGGCGGGCGTACTCCACGCAACGCAGCATCAACACTTTGGCACCGCAGGCCGCCATCTCCAGCATCTCCTCGAAGGAGACGGTGTCCAGGTGACGGGCATTCGGCACGATGCGCGGGTCGGCGGTGAAGATGCCGTCGACGTCGGTGTAAATCTCGCAGACGTCGGCGTTCAGCGCGGCGGCCAGCGCCACGGCGGTGGTGTCCGAGCCACCGCGGCCCAGCGTGGTGACGTCCTTGCTGTCCTGGCTGACGCCCTGGAAGCCGGCGACCAGCACGATCTGGCCGTCGTCGAGGGCGTCGCGCAGGCGGCCCGGGGTGACGTCGATGATCTTGGCGTTGCCGTGCGTGCCGGTGGTGATCACGCCGGCCTGCGAACCGGTGAACGACCGGGCCTGCGCGCCGAGGGACTCGATGGCCATGGCGACCAGCGCGTTCGAGATGCGCTCACCCGCGGTGAGCAGCATGTCCATCTCCCGAGCGGGTGGCGCCGGGGAGACCTGGCGGGCCAGATCCAGCAGATCATCGGTGGTGTCGCCCATGGCCGAGACCACGACGACGACGTCATTGCCGGCTTTCTTGGTTTCGACGATCCGCTCGGCGACTCGACGGATCCGCTCGGCGTTCGACACCGAGGATCCGCCGTACTTCTGGACGACGAGCGCCACTGTTCGCGTTTCCTTCTCTGAATTGGCAGCAAGCATTCGCATCAATGCTGCTCCAAGGATAAGGGAGGGCCGAAGCCAATTTTGTTGCCCGGTCGTCTGCCGGACCTGCAACGCGCGAGACGTTCGTCACTCTCGCCCGCGTCAGAAGAGGTCGGTCAGCTTCCGCTGCGCCGGGCAGGCGTCGCTCAGCGCCTTCATCTGATCAGTGATCTGCACGTTGATCGCCGACAGCTGGTAGGCCTCGGTCGGCGCGGGAGCGCCGGGCGCCCGGCCCTGCGCGGCGATCCGGTAGGAGTCCAGCGCCGAGGCGAACTGCGACGCCAGCGTCGCCAACTGCACCGCGTTGGCCGCGACCTTGTCGCCGGTCACCTTCTGCGCCCGCTCAGCCATACCGTCGGCCCAGGCCCGGTAGGCCGTCTCTTCGGCGATAGTCGGGACCCCGCCCGAGTTCTTGTCGATCTTCGACTCGATCTGCACGGCCTGAGCCTTGTTGTAGTCGAGCATGTCGCGCACCGGTTTGCACTCCGGCGTCGGCCCGCGGAACTCGGTCTGCCACACCACCAGGCCGACGACGACGGCGAGCGCGACCGCGATGCCGATCTTCCAGCTGCGGTCCAGGCTCAACAACCATCTCGTCAACACGGTCGAACTGTATCGGCACAGCCAGCACCGTGCCCATTACGCCTGGCCAGGAGCTTGATCCCGGACAGCGCGACCGGGTTTTGGCGAACTACTGGACCGGAGTAAACTAGTCACCGATGTTTATCGCGCGGGTGCTCCTCCTCGGACGCCGCGACGGGGTCTGATCCGACCGGCCTCCCGTCGCGGGGGTTTGAGATGCGCCGGTCCTGACCTTCCAGGTCCCATCCAGACAGACCGGAGCAAAAAACCGTGACCACTTTCTCCCCCGATTCATCTGCCGACTCCTTCTCGTCGGTACGCGCCATCACCACCCCGTCCGGCCCGCGCCGCGAAGGCCAGCCGTCCTGGAACACCCAGCGCAACTCGTCGATGCCCGTCAGCCGGTACCGCTCGTTCGGCGACGAGGTCGAGAACATCAAGCTGCCCGACCGCACCTGGCCCGACAAGGTCGCCACCGCCGCACCCGGCTGGTGTGCGGTCGACCTGCGCGACGGCAACCAGGCCCTGATCGACCCGATGAGCCCGGAGCGCAAGCGCCGGATGTTCGACCTGCTGGTCCGCATGGGCTACAAGGAGATCGAGGTCGGCTTCCCATCGGCCAGCCAGACCGACTTCGACTTCGTCCGCGAGATCATCGAGCAGGGCGCGATCCCGGAGGACGTCACCATCCAGGTGCTGACGCAGTGCAGGCAGGAGCTGATCGAGCGCACCTTCGAGGCGTGCGCGGGTGCCCCGCAGGTGATCGTGCACTTCTACAACTCGACGTCGATCCTGCAGCGCCGTGTGGTGTTCCGCGCGGATCGCGAGGCCGTCAAGAAGATCGCCACCGACGGCGCGAAGCTGTGCGTCGCGGAGGCCAAGAAGTACCCGGGCACGCTGTGGCGGTTCGAGTACTCGCCCGAGTCGTACACCGGCACCGAGCTGGAGTACGCCGTCGAGGTGTGCAACGCGGTCGCAGAGATCGTGCAGCCCACTCCCGACTGGCCGCTGATCGTCAACCTGCCCGCGACCGTCGAGATGGCCACACCCAACGTCTACGCCGACTCGATCGAGTGGATGAACCGGCACCTGGCGCCGCGCGACTCGATCATCCTGAGCCTGCACCCGCACAACGACCGCGGCGAGGGCGTCGCGGCCGCTGAGCTGGGCTACCTGGCCGGCGCCGACCGCATCGAGGGCTGCCTGTTCGGCAATGGCGAGCGCACCGGCAACGTCTGCCTGGTGACGCTGGGCCTGAACCTGTTCAGCCGCGGTGTCGACCCGCAGATCGATTTCTCGAACATCGACGAGATTCGTCGCACGGTCGAGTACTGCAACCAGCTGCCCGTGGCCGAGCGGCACCCGTACGGCGGTGACCTGGTCTACACGGCGTTCTCGGGCAGCCACCAGGACGCCATCAACAAGGGCCTGGACCAGATGAAGATCGACGCCGACGAGGCCGATCAGGACATCGACGACATCCTGTGGCAGGTGCCCTACCTGCCCATCGACCCGAAGGACGTCGGCCGCACGTACGAGGCCGTCATCCGGGTGAACTCGCAGTCCGGCAAGGGCGGCGTCGCCTACATCATGAAGGCCGATCACGGGCTGGTGCTGCCGCGCCGGCTGCAGATCGAGTTCAGCCAGGCCATCCAGAAGATCACCGACGGGGAGGGCGGTGAGGTCTCCCCGAAGGTCATGTGGGACGTCTTCAACGAGGAGTACCTGGCGCCCATCACGCCGCTGGAGCGCATGCGGCAGAAGGTCGACGCGGCCGAAGAGGACGGCGGCACCGACACCATCACCGCCATCGTCAAGATCGACGGGGAAGAGCGCGAGATCGTCGGCGCCGGTAACGGGCCGCTGGCGGCCTTCACCGATGCGCTGGGCGCCGTCGGCTTCCACGTCAACGTGCTGGACTACTCGGAGCACGCCATGTCGGCCGGTGAGGAAGCGCAAGCCGCGGCCTACGTCGAGGCATCGATCGGTGGCAAGACAGTGTGGGGCGTCGGCATCGCGCCGTCGATCACCACGGCGTCGCTGCGGGCCGTCGTCTCGGCCGTGAACCGGGCCGCACGCGGCTAAACGGTCAGTCTGGTGCGCCCGGCGCCTCGGCCACCCGGAGTACTCGGGCGCACCAGCTGACCGCCTGTTCCGCAAAGTCGTGTGCGGTAACGGTTTTCGCGTCGTCGAGGAGCCGCTCATTGATCAGGGTGGCCACCCCGCCGACGCAGAACAGCGCCGCGTCGAAGCTCTCCTGGTCGGCGTCGCGGTCGGGCAGCAGCAAAGCCAGGATTGCGGCGGCCACGCGGTGTTGCGCGATCCGGATGTGTTCGGCCACCGACTCGATGTGCCGGGCATCGGTCAGGAAGATCCGCACCGCCAGCGGGTCGCTCTCGGCGTGCTCGATGAATCCCGCCAGGCCTAGCGTCAGCCGGGTCTGCACGGTCGCCGACTCGGGCGCGCTCCCGCCGGCCAGCATCGCGGCGAAAGGTCCCTCCAGCACGTCGTCGATCACCGCGCCGATGAGCGCGGCCAACCCCGCGAACTGCTCATAGAAGTAGCGGTCGGTCAGTTTGGCGCGCGCCGCGACGGCCCGGACGCTCAGGGCCGACAGTCCGCCCTCGCGCCACAGCGCTTCGGCCGCGTCCAGCAGCAGCCGTCGCCGATCGGCCCGCCGCTGCTCCGCGGACCTGCCGGAGTACTTGCGCTCCGGCGCGCTGCCCGATCCGTTGTCAGCCATCTGGCGCAACCCCTCCCCCCGACTGGCTCATGATGTCAAAATCCGGGGAAGGAAGACGTACTCCCGTTTCAAACGCCGTCTTCTGGCAACATTACCGATGAGTAAGGTTCGGGCTTCATCTACATAGCGGGGTGGAACATGGCAGCACAGCTCGCCGAGCAGGTCACCGTAGTGGCCGCGGCCGGAACCGAAGGCGGGGGCGCGGCCCTCGACCAGGTCCTCGGGATGTCCATCGCGACCGGCATCATCACCGCAGGCCTGTTGTGGATCGGCTATCTGCATCGGCAACGCCGCATCACCTGGCTGCAGGACCTGGCCGAAGCAGCCGGCCGCAAGATGAACCGGCCCAGCTGGGTGGCCCTGCCCTCACTGCTGTTCATCTCGACGATCATCTGCGCGATGTTCGGCTTCATCTGGGACGTCAGCCTGCACATCGGCAAGGGCCGCGACGCCGGGCCGCTGGCCAACCCGGCGCACTACTTCATCCTGGTCGGCCTGTTCCTGCTGTTCATCGCCGGATCGCTGTCGATCATCCTGCCGTACGACAAGCCCGGCCCGGCCGCCATCAAGATCACCAAAACCTGGTACGCGCCCGTCGGCGGCATCCTGATGGCCGGTTGCGGCCTGTACGCGCTGATCGGTTTCCCGCTCGACGACATCTGGCACCGCATCTTCGGCCAGGACGTCACTCTCTGGGGCCCAACGCATTTGATGCTCATCGGCGGCGCGGGCCTGTCCCTGGTCGCCATGCTGTTGCTGGAACGCGAGGGCGATATCGCGATGGGCGCCGACGCACCACCCGCCCGCAACAAGGTGCTGCCGTACTTCGCCTTCGGCGGTCTGGTGATCGGCCTGTCGGTGTTCCCGGTCGAATACGACTTCGGCGTCGAGCAGTTCCGGCTGGTGCTGCACCCCATGCTGATCGCCGGCGCAGCAGCCATGTCGCTGGTTGCCACTCGGCTCACGCTGGGCCGGTACTCCACCTTCGGCGCCATCGCGTTCGCGCTGTTCATCCGCGGACTCGTCGCGCTGGCCGTCGGCCCCATCCTTGGCTCGCCGTACAGCTGGTGCGCGCTCTACCTCGGCTCCGCGATCGTCGTGGAGCTGATCGGGCTGACGCCACTGGTCAACCGCCCCGTCCTGTTCGGCGCGGTGGCCGGCCTGGGCGTGGGCACCGTCGGTATGTGGCTGGAATCGTTCTGGGTCGATGCCATGTTCCGCACCCCGTGGCCCACCAGCATGTGGGGCGAGGCGCTGGCGATGTCCACACCAGTCGCCATCTGTATGGGCATGTGCGGCGCGCTGCTGGCCATCGTCTTGTCCGGCCAGCGCCTGCCCGCGCGTCCGATCGGTATCGCCGTCGTGGTCGCGACGGTTCTGGTCGTCGGCGGCGCCGTCGCCAACGGCCTGAACATCACCGTCCCGGAGCACGCCCGGGCGCAGATCACCCTCACCGAGGCACCGAGCCCCGCCGGTGAGCGCCTGGTGAACGCCGACATCCAGATCACGCCCACCAACCTGGTCAGCGACGACCCCGAGTGGGTCAGCCTGATGGCGTGGCAGGGCAAGCTCGCCCATGACCGCGGTCTGGTGGTCGATCACCTGCAGCGGGTCGGCCCCGGCCACTACCGGTCCACGCGGCCGATCCCGGTATGGGGGACTTGGAAGACGGTGCTGCGCGTGCAAGATGGACGCACCATGGCCGCTGTCCCGATCTTCCTGCCCGCCGACCCCGGCATCGGTGCCGAGGAGACGCCGGCGCTCTCGACGACCCGTAACTTCATGGAGGAGATCCAGGTCCTGCAGCGCGAGCGCAACCTGGACGTGCCGTCGTGGCTGTACTCCGCAGCCTCGCTGATCGTGCTCGTGTGCTCGCTGATCCTGATCGCGTTGCTGAGTTGGGGTGCGGGACGGATCAATTCGCGTGAGCAGTTCAGCGCCGCCGAGACGAAGGAACCCGTCGGACAGCCGTGACCTATCTGGCCGATCACTCGCTATTGTTGGCACTGCCGGCGTTTGCCCCTGCGTTCGTCGTCGCCGGGGTCGTGGCCTGGGTGGCCATGAAGGACCGGCGAGCAGAAGACAGCGCCGGCTCCGACGGTGACGAAACCGATTCGGAGACAGCAGTTTCGACCGATGAGGACGGTTCCGCGTGACCTTTGTGAAGACCCTCGCCGCGGCAGGCGTCGTGGCGCTGGCACTCGCCGGCTGCAGCAACAAGGAGACGGCGCCCAGCGGCTCGTCGAGCGCCTCGGCAACGGCCACAACGCAACTGAGCAACCCGCAGGCCCCGCCCGCGCGCGTCTACATCGACGTGACCATCGCCGGCGGCACCGCAACACCGCTCAACCAGCAGGTGGAGGCCAAGCTGGGCCAGCCGATCATCGTCCGCGTCAACAGTGACGCCGCCGACCAGCTGCACGTGCATTCGAATCCCGAGCACACCTTCACCATCAAGGCCGAGAAGGATCAGCAGTTCCAGTTCACGGTGGACGTGCCGGGCAAGGTTGACGTCGAACTGCACCACCTGGACAAGACCGTCGCCACCATCACGGTGCAGTGACCTCGGCCGTCCTGGCGCACGGGCTGGGCGGATCCAGTGATCTTCCGATCCCGCTCACCTATGCCCTGATCGGCGCGGCGTGGGCGTTGACGTTCACTTTCGCGGTGGTGGCGCTGGCCTGGCGCAAGCCGCGGTTCGATCCCGAGACACCGGGGCGGGCATTGCCGCGCTGGGTGACGACGGCCGTGGACGCGCCCGTCACCCGGTGGACGGTCGGCCTGCTGGCGCTGGCGTTCGCGGGGTGGGTCATCGTGGCGTCGATCGTCGGACCGCCCGCATCCGGCAACCCGCTACCAGGCGTGTTCTATGTGCTGCTGTGGGTCGGAATCGTTGCGCTGTCAGTGCTTTTCGGGCCGGTGTGGCGGGTGCTGTCTCCGGTGCGGACCATCGCCCGGCTGCTGCGACTGAGCCGGGATGCGTATCCCGCACGCCTCGGCTACTGGCCTGCGGCCGCCGGGCTGTTCGCGTTCGTCTGGCTCGAGCTGGCCAGTCCCGACCCGGGTTCTGTTGGCGCCGTGCGTATCTGGTTGCTCGCCTACCTTGCGGTGACGCTGGCCGGGGCCATGGCGTGTGGCACCCGCTGGTGCTCGCACGCCGACCCGTTCGAGGTGTACAGCGTCGTGGCGTCGCGGTGCGCGCCGGTGCGGCGCAACGCCGATGGCCAGATCGCCATCGGCAATCCGTTCAACCACCTGCCCACGCTGCCCATCCGGCCCGCGACGGTGACGGTGCTCGCGGTGCTGCTGGGCTCGACAGCCTTCGACAGTTTCTCGGCGACGCCGGCGTGGCGGGGGTTCGTCGACGCGCACACCAACGGCGCTTGGCAGGCCACTGCACTCAAAACCGTTGGGCTGGCGGTGTTTGTCACGACGGTCGCACTGTCGTTCAGCCTCGCCGCCCGTGCCACCGGCGGGGTGGACCGGGCGCGGCGCCGGCAGCTGCCCGGATTGCTGGCGCACTCCCTCATCCCGATCGTCATCGGCTATGTGTTCGCGCACTACCTGACCTATCTCGTGGAGAAGGGCCAGCAGACCGTCTATCTGCTGCTCGGCATGCACGACGCGCATGTCTATTACGTACTGTCCCTGCACCCTTCGGTGCTGGCCACGACCAAGGTGCTGTTCGTGGTGGCCGGGCACATCGCCGGCGTCGTCGCAGCCCACGACTGTGCGCTGCGCATCCTGCCCAAGCGGCATCAGCTCACCGGGCAGCTGGCGATGATGCTGGTGATGGTCGGCTACACGTTCACCGGGCTGTACCTGCTCTTCGGCGGATAGCTCACCGCCCGCTCCGCCGAGTGGCCACCTATCGCACGAATCTCCGAGATTTCCGTGTCACAGGTGGCCATTCGGCGTGAAACCTTGACAGCGTCGGGATGCGACACGAAACTGAGGACATCCGTCCTCAGATTGGGGTTGCATGACCACCACCGCAGAGCCCACGCTCAAGCAACTGCACGGCCGTCCGTTCGAGTCCCTCTATGACGAAATGGACTACCAGGTCAAACGCGTCGACGGGACCTTGCCGGCCGACCTGACGGGCACCCTGTTCCGCGTCGGCCCCGGAAAGTTCGAGGTCGGCGACACCGTCCTCAAGACCATGTTCGACGGCGACGGCATGGTGTCGCGGTTCGTGCTCGACGGTAAGACCGTCCGCTTCACCAACCGCTACGTCCGCACGCGCCAGTACCGCAGCGGCAACCAGATGAGCCAGCGCGGCATCACCACCAACGCCCCCACGCTGCGCGGCAATCTCCAACCGCCGGCCAACACCGGCAACACCAACATGGCCAACATCTGCGGCGACCTGCTCGCACTGTGGGAGGGCGGCCCGCCGTACAAGATCGATCCCGACAGCCTGGAAACCCTGGGGTACAAGCGTTTTGAGGGCGATCGCTTCGGATATCTCGGTGCGTTCTCTGCCCATCCCAAATGGGATCCACGCACGGGCGAGGTGTTCAACTTCGGCTTCGACCTCTTGCCCACCCCACGGCTGCGGTGCTATCGCGTGGACGCGAAAGGCCGGAATGCGGAGATCAATTCACTTCCATTGTGGGACTTCGTCTGGAATCACGACTTCGCCCTCACCGAACACAACCTGGTGTTCGTCCTGGATCCGTTGCGGCCCAACATCCCCACGTTTCTGCGGACCCGGTCGCTGGAGCAATCCCTGAGTTACCAAGCCCGCAATGGGTCGACGCGGTTCGCCATCGTTCCGCGCGATGGCTCCAAGCCTCGCGTCATCGAGCACGAACCGATGGCCCATATCCACGTCACCAATGCGTTTGAAGACGGCACGGACACCGTGGTCGAGTTCGTCCGGTTCGACGACCCGGACATCTTCGGGCAACTGGGCAAGACATGGCAGGAACCGGCGGATCCGACCAACCCGCGCGCACACCTGACCATCGATCAATGGCCATCGGGGCGGCTGTCCCGATTCCGGATCAGCAAGTCCGGGCGGGTGACCGAGACCGTGTTGTCCGAAAGTGCGCCAATGGAATTCCCGCAGTACGACTGGCGTCGATCAACGCGCGAACACAATTTCACCTACGCCGCCGCAGCCACCGAGGACGTCGGACACTACAACGCCGTGACCAAGTTCGACCATGCGGCCGGAACGCGGACGACCTTCGATTTCGGCCTGGCCCAGACTGGCGAACCGTTGTTCGTACCCCGCTCCCGCACGGCCGGCGAGGACGACGGCTGGCTGCTGGTGCTCAATCACGATCTGCTGAGTCACCTTTCACAACTGGCGATCTTCGATGCCCGCACCATCGAGGACGGCCCGTTGGCCACCGCGCACCTGGAGCACCATCTGCCGATCGGGTTCCACGGCACGTTCAGCCGGCGCATCGCGGGCTGAACGCCCGCTTCGGGACCTGTGCAGCCTCGCTCCACGCCGCAACCGGTCGGTCGCTGCGATGTTGAATCAGATTGTCGGACTGTTACTTTCGCCGTCACCGTCTTCGCCCTCGGTGGGGTAGAGCTGGGGTTGGTAGATGGTGTTGGTGCGGGGTTGTCCGACGTCCAGTAGTGGTGGTGGAGTCCAGTGCGCGCGGCCGTTTCGCATTTCTGTGGTCCAGCCGCCGTCGGTGGCCAGGCGGTTGTCGGGGCCACAGGCCAACGTGAGGTCGGTGATGTCGGTCCGGCCGCCGTCGCGCCAGTCGGCGACCGCGTGGTGGGCTTGGCAGTCGGCGGCGGGCCGTGTGCACTCGGGGCGGCTGCAGCCTTTGTCGCGGGCGAACAGCGCCAGGCGTTGGCCGGTGGTGGCGGTGCGCCGCGCCCGACCCATGTACAGCGGAATCGGGGTGTGATTCTCAAACACCGCGAGGTAGCAGGACGCCCCGGTGTGGGCGGCCAGGTTCAGCAGGTCCTTGACTGGCAGGGAGCTGCCGGTGTGGGTGTCTGCGACCCCGGCGCGGTCTTCTAACTGCTCGAGCGTGCAGGTCGCCACAATGGTGACCGGAAATCCGTTGTGCTCGCCCAAATCGGCGCTCAGGAGCAACCGGCCCATCGTTTCCCAGGCATCGTGCTGGCGCTGAGCTAGCGTGCGGTGATCGTTGTCGATCTGCTCTTGGGTGGGCGTCCCCGAGGTGCAGGGGTGTTCGTCGGCAGGGTTGCACATGCCAGGGGCCGCGTACTTGACCATCAACGCTTCGTAGATCGCGCGCGCCTGCGGGGTGAGCCGACCCCGCAGCTCACTGCTGCCATCGGCAGCCTGCTTCGATAGCACCAGGGCACGGTCCCGGTCCGGTTCGGGGTCGCGGTCATCAGGTTCGGGGCCGTCCTGATTGAGTTCGTAGAGCTTGCGTTTGACCACCGACCGCAACCCTTCCGGGGTGAGGTTCCGGGCGGCGGCCACCAGCGCCAGTTCAGATTCATCGAGGGTGTCCAGGCCGGCCCAGGTGGGCAGTTTGGCGAAGAACGATTCGATGACATCGACATGATCAGCATTGATCGCCCCCGCAGCGACCGCAGCAGCGACATACGGCCGCAGCGGCGCCAACAGCTCGCCAGTCAGCGACCGCCGCGGGGCCAACAACTCGGCGTGCCGGACCCGGCGGCGAGCCTCCTGGCTACTGAGCCGGTCCCGGGCACGCATCGCGTCGGCCCAGTTTCTCGCCCCGATCTCCTGCGCGGTGGTTTGGGCCTGCAATGCGGCCACCACGGCATGATCAACGGCTTGGGCGGCGCACCGCATCTGCTCACGGTGGGATTGCACCGCCAACAACTCCGGCACCGACAACGCCATGTAGTCCACCGCCGCAACCCGCGCCTGTGCCGTGTCGAGGTCGGTGTAGACCTCCTCCACGGCGGTGGTGCTGGCGATGTCCATAGTCGAACACTAGTTCGATGCACCGACAAGAAACCGCGGGAAATGTGGCGCTAGTTACCTACTGTGACCAGCGAAAACAAAGTGACCAAAGTTTTTTGGTAAGCGACCGCTAGAACAACATGAACTGGTCGCCGGCCGGTGTCCGGTCGACGAATTCCTCGACGTCCGACCCGCCGACCACATGGCCGAGCAGCGCCATGAAGTCCGCGTCGGAGACGAGCGGCACTCCGAGCTCCCTGGCCTGGTAGCCCTTGCCCTGCGCGGGCGCCGGCTCGTTGCAGATGACCAGCGAGGTCTGCGCATCGACACTGTCGGAGTAGGACAGTCCGGCGTGCACGATGCGCTCGATCACTTCTTCGTGGGTACGCAGCATCTCGCCCGACAGCGCCACCCGCATGCCCTGCACCAGCGGCTGCCCCGGCACGAACCGACCGGGGTTGGCATAGGCGCACGGGAGCCGTGACGCCAGGACCTTCAGCGGCCGCAGTTCGTCGTGGGTGATGGCGCCGCTGGGCCAGCGCTTGCGGCCCACGTTGCGGATCGGCAGCCAACGCTGGTGCTCGCGCGCGGCGGCCAGTGCCGGTTTGAGGATTTGGGCCAGCACCATGGCGTCGTCCAGCGCATCGTGCGGGCGGATCTGCGTCGCGCCGTAGTGCGTCGCCAGGGTCTCCAAACGCAGGTTCTCAGTACCCAGGTTGAGGCGCCGCGTCAGCTCGACGGTGCACATGACGTTGTCGACGGGCAGCACGGCGCCGACGCGCTCGCATTCGGCAGCCAGGAAGGCGTAGTCGAAGCCGGCATTGTGGGCGACCAGGGTGCGGCCGGACAGCACGGCGGCCAGATCGCCGACGACCTCACCGAAGGTCGGCTGGCCGGCCAGCATCTCGGGGGTCAGCCCATGCACGTGTGTGGGGCCGGGATCGACGCCCGGATTGAGCAGGCTGCTGAACGAATGCTCGACGTTCCCGTCGTCCCCGAGGGCCAGCGCCGCGACGCTGATCACCCGGGCGTGCCCGGGATCGAAACCCGACGTCTCGACGTCGACGACAGCCCAACCCGCGCCCGGCTCGGTGGCCGGTCGGCCCCAGCCGAGGTTGGTTTCGTCCACGTGGCAAGGATGGCACGGCCCCCTGACAGATTCGGCGGGCACCGCAGCGTGTCGCCGCCCGAATCAGGCGCGGGGGCGCACACCGTCGGCGACGGTGGCGAGGTAGGCAGCCAGCAGTCGGTCGACTTCGTCAGGACCGAACCGCAGCGCGCCCGGACGCCACGCCAGAGCCAGTAGACCGTTGAGGGTCGCCCAGAACACGGTGGCCAGGTCGTCGGGGTCCAAGTCTGCGCGGCCGAGCCCCGATTCGGCACCCTCCCGCAGCACTGCCGCGAGTTTGGCGTTCTGCGTCCGGGTCAGCTCGGCGATGCGGTTGACCGCGTCCGGCTCGTCGGGCGGCTCGACCAGAATCTGGAACTCGTGGGGACGCTCGCGGGCAAAGCGCGCATAGGCGCTGGCCGCCAGCATGATTCGCTCTTCAACGGTGCCGTCGGCGGCATAGGCCGCGTCCATGTACACCCGGCTCTCTTCCATCGCCTGCTCGGCCACCGCGGTGAGCAGCGCTGATCGCCCGCCGACCCGGTTGTAGATGGTCTGTACTGCGACGTCGGCGCGCTCGGCAACCGCCTCCAGGCTCAGCCCGTGCACGCCCTCGGTGGCGACGATCTCGCGCGCGGCGTCGACCACAGCGCGGCGATTGGCCGCGGCCCTGCGCTGGGTCCTCGTCATCGTTTCCAGGTCAGCCCGGCTCGCCGTCGCCATGCCGATAGTGTAACCGGCGCCACAGTTGTATGGACTTACAACTTTAGAAGTAGATCCATAACCTGTGTTCATGACCCGAGCCGACCTGACCTTCGCTTCCGGTGACAGCACCTGTGCCGCCTGGCTGTACACACCCACAACCCCAGCCACCGGGAAGCGACCGATCATCGTGATGGCCCACGGCCTCGGCTGTGTCAAGGAACAGCGCCTGGACGCGTTCGCCGAACGGTTCACCGCCGCCGGCTATGCCTGCCTGGTGTTCGACTACCGGCATTTCGGTGCCAGCGGCGGCCAGCCCCGGCAGCTGCTCGACATCAAGACCCAGCTCGCCGACTGGAAGTCGGCGGTCGCCCACGCCCGCACCCTCGACGGCGTCGACCCCGACCGCGTGGTCGTCTGGGGCACGTCGTTCGGCGGCGGGCACGTGATCGTCACCGCCGCGCAGGACAAGCGGATCGCGGCGGCAATCTCGCAATGCCCGTTCACCGACGGCTTCGCATCGTCATTTGCCATCCCGCCACTGACGTCGGCCAGAGTCACCGCGCGTGCACTGCGGGACGCGATCGGCGCACTCTTGGGTCGCGAGCCGGTGATGGTTCCCACCTACGGCCCACCCGGGTCGACGGCGCTGATGACCTCACCGGACTCGGTGGCCGGTATCCAGAACCTCCTGCCGCCGGGAGCCCAATTCGAGCATGACGTCGCAGCCCGGTTCGCCCTGCAGATCGTGCGCCACTTCCCCGGCCGTCAGGCCCGCAACGTCACCTGTCCCATCTTCTTCGCCATCTGCGAGCAGGACGCCGTCGCTCCGCCGAAGCCGACGCAGAAGTACGCCGCGCAGGCGCCTCGGAGCGAGATCAAGCTCTACGACACCGGCCATTTCGACATCTACGTCGGCGACGACTTCGAACGCAACGTCACCGACCAGCTCGCCTTCCTGTCCCGCCACGTCCCGGCGACGGCCGCTTCATGACGCGCTGTCACCTCGTCGGCTACGTGCTCTGGAGCGGCAACAGATGTTGATTGTGGAAGATGATCCCCTCGATGAGGTGGTCGAGGCTATCGTCACGGGCATGCTGCCTGGAAAGGATTTGAACCAATGACCACGATCGACCCCGACGCCCCCGTCCTCGTCACGGGCGCCAGCGGGTACATCGGCAGCTGGATCGTCCGTCGCCTCCTGGAGGCCGGCCGCACCGTCCACGGCACCGTGCGCAATCCGCAGAAGGCCACGGGCCTGGACCATCTGCACGCGCTGTCGGAAGGCCACCCGGGTCGGCTCAAACTCTTCAAGGCGGACCTGCTCGACACCGGCAGCTTCGACGAGGCCATGGCCGGGTGCGAGCTGGTCATGCACACCGCGTCGCCGTTCCTGCTCCAGGGCGTCACCGATCCGGAGGAAGCACTGGTCCGCCCAGCGCTGGAGGGCACCCGCAACGTGCTGGACTCGGTCAACCGCACTGAAAGCGTCAAGCGCGTGGTGCTGACCAGCAGTGTGGTCGCGATCTACGGTGACGCCCGCGAATCACGGGACGTCACCGGCGGAGTGTTCACGGAAGAACGGTGGAACACCACCAGCAGCGTTGACCACCAGCCTTATTCGTACTCCAAGACCGTGGCCGAGCAGGAGGCCTGGCGGTACCAGAAGGCACAGGACCGCTGGGACATGGTCACCATCCATCCGGGCCTGGTACTCGGACCTGCCCTGACCAGTGCCAGCGACTCGGCCAGCCTGGCCACCATGAAGCAGTTCACCGACGGCACCATGCTGACCGGGGCACCGGCGTTGACCATGGGAGTCGTGGACGTGCGCGATGTCGCCGATGCGCACGTGCTCGCCGGCTTCACCCCCGAAGCGCACGACCGCTACCTCGTCAACGCCGACTCGCTGAGCCTGCTGGAGATCGGCAAGATCCTGCGCGGCAAGTTCGGCTCGCTCTATCCGTTCCCGTGGACGAAGGTCCCCAAGGTGGCGGTCAAGGTGGTGGCTCCGGCGATCGGGCTGACCAGGGAGTTCGTCGACACCAACGTGGGCTACCCCATTGCCTTCGACGCCAGCCGCAGCCAACGCGAGCTGGGACTGACGTATCGGCCGGTCGCCGACACCATCACCGACCATTTCCAGCAGATGCTCGACGACGGACTGGTGCCGCGCCGGCCCAAGCTCCTGTAGGTGGGTAGCCTCACACGTGTCGTCACATCCGGGGCGGTCCTCCTAGAATTCCCGGGATGATCACCGCACGAGGACGCATCGCGCTGGGCGCGGGCGCCGCCGCCCGCTGGGCGTCGCGCGTGACGGGCCGCGGTGCCGGCGCCATGATCGGCGGGCTCGTCGCCATGAAGCTGGACCCGTCGATCCTGGGACAGCTGGGTTCCGGGCGGCGCTCGGTCGTGGTCACCGGCACCAACGGCAAGTCCACGACGACGCGCATGACTGCCGCCGCGCTGGCGACCATCGGCCCGGTGGCCTCCAACAGCGAGGGCGCCAACATGGACGCCGGGCTGATCGCCGCGCTGGCCGGGTCGCGCAAGGCAACGCTCGCCGCGCTCGAGGTCGACGAGATGCACGTGCCGCACGTGTCGGACGCGGTGGACCCGTCGGTGATCGTGTTGCTCAACCTGTCCCGCGACCAACTGGACCGCGTCGGCGAGATCAACCACATCGAGCGGACGCTGCGGGCCGGGCTGGCCCGTCACCCTTCGGCTGTGGTGGTCGCCAACTGTGACGACGTGCTGGTGACGTCGGCGGCCTACGACTGTCCCAACGTGGTGTGGGTCGCCGCCGGCGGCGGCTGGTCCGGCGACTCGGTGAGCTGTCCGCGCAGCGGTGAGGTGATCGTCCGCGAGAACGGGCACTGGCATTCGACCGGTACCGACTTTTCCCGGCCGACTCCGCAGTGGTGGTACGACGAGACGAATATCTATGGGCCGGAAGGCTTTACCGCGCCGATGACGCTGGCCCTGCCCGGCACGGTGAACCGCGGTAACGCGACACAGGCCGTCGCCGCAGCGGTGGCGCTGGGTGCGTCGGCCGCGGCTGCAGTGACCGCAGTTTCCGGGGTCGACGAGGTCGCCGGACGCTACCGGACCCTGCAGGTCGGCGAACACACCGTGCGCATGCTGCTGGCCAAGAACCCCGCCGGCTGGCAGGAGGCGCTGTCCATGGTCTCCAGTGATGTTGCGGGAGCGGTTATTTCGGTGAACGGCCAGGTGCCCGACGGCGAAGACCTGTCCTGGCTGTGGGACGTGAATTTCGAGCACTTCGTCGACTTCCCGGCGCCCATCGTGTCGGCCGGCGAGCGCGGCACCGACCTCGCGGTACGCCTGGGCTACGCGGGCGTCGACCACACACTGGTGCACGACACATTGGCAGCCATCAAGTCGTGCCCGCCCGGACACGTCGAGGTGATCGCGAACTACACGGCGTTCCTGCAACTCAATCGGGAGCTCGCATGACGGTGCAGATCGGCCTCGTCCTCCCCGACGTGATGGGCACCTACGGCGACGGCGGCAACGCCGTCGTGCTGCGACAGCGCTTGCGGCTCAGGGGAATTGATGCCGAGATCGTCGAGATCACCCTGGGCGACCCGGTGCCGGACTCGATGGATCTGTACACGCTCGGCGGTGCCGAGGACTACGCGCAGCGCCTGGCGACCCGGCATCTGCTGCGGTACCCGGGTCTGCAACGCGCGGCCGAGCGCGGCGCTCCGGTGCTGGCAATCTGCGCGGCCATCCAGGTGCTCGGGCACTGGTACGAGACGTCGTCGGGCGAGCGCGTCGACGGCGTCGGACTGCTTGATGTGACCACGTCGCCACAGCCCGAGCGCACCATCGGTGAAGTGACCTCGGTCCCGGTGATCGACGGGTTGTCCACCAAGCTCACCGGCTTCGAAAACCACCGCGGTGGAACCGATCTCGGACCGCTGGCCGCACCCCTGGCTCGGGTCGAGAAGGGCGCCGGCAACCGCGCGGGCTCGGGCTACGACGGCGTCGTGCAGGGCAGTGTGGTCGCCACCTATCTGCACGGCCCGTGCCTGGCCCGTAATCCAGAGCTGGCCGACCACCTGCTGGCCCAGGTGGTCGGCGACCTGCCGCCCCTGGAACTGCCCGAGGTCGACCTGCTCCGCACCGAGCGCCTCGCCGCGCCCCGTCGGGCCTAGTTCAACAACCCGGTGCCCTTGGCGACGAACGCCAAGCCGACGAGCGTCATGATCGCCACCACGATCTGCTGCTGATAGCCACGTGCCCAATCGTGCACTTTCCGCAGCACCGCTTGGGTTTTCGCGGGGGTGACGACGTTGCAGAGCAGCACCACCTCGACGACCGCGAGGCTCACCACGATGAACACCACCGCGACGCCGAGCTGGGTGCCGATCGCGGCGCCCGACGCCAGGATGGTCGTGAGGGCGAACAGCACCAGCGACGGGTTCGGGCCGGCCCAGAACCCGATCACCGCCGCGACCCACAATGCCCCGCTCTCCCAGGCTCTTTGGGCGCGTCCCAGTAATCCACCCCGCGCAGGCGCATCTGGGTCCCGCTGCAACAACTTCGAGATGGGTGAGACGTCCGCATCCGGAACGCGCTTGCGCGTCACCATCCGCACCGCCATCAGCGCCGCGATGGCCAGGAGCAGCACGCCCGCAGTCACCTGGATGTACCGCATCGTGGCGCTCGCGGTGGTCCTCGGGTTGGCCAGATCGTGCACCCACGCGACGTCGGTGACGTGCAGCGCCAGCAGCGGAAGCAACAGCAGCATGACGCTCGCGGCCACACAGCCGACCCAGTACACCAGCAGGTTCTGCGCCGGGCGCGGCCGGGAGATCAGCAACAGGTTGACGCCGAGGCGCACCGGGTCGAACGCAATAGGCAGCGCCAGCACCGCCACAGAACCCCACATTGCCGCCAACTTACCCGGCGCCGCGAGTTACGAGGTCGGCCGCAGCACCGAGATCAGCGCGTCGATCACCGAACTGTCCTCGATGGTGGACGGGACGACGTAGTCGACGCCTTCGGCGATCTGCCGCATGGTCTTTCGCAGGATCTTCCCCGACCGGGTCTTGGGCAGGGCGCCGACGACGGTGACGTCGCGGAAGGTCGCGACCGCGCCGATCTGGTCACGCACCATCGCCGCGAGTTCCTGCTGCAGTGCCGCGCCGTCGATGTCCGCGCCGGCTTTCAGCACGACGTAACCACTCGGCCGTTGCCCCTTGAGGTCGTCGTGGATACCGATGACGGCGCACTCGGCCACAGCCCGGTGCCCGGCGATGACCGCCTCGATACTCCCGGTCGAAAGCCGGTGCCCCGCAACGTTGATGACGTCGTCGGTGCGGCCCAGTACGGTGAGATATCCGTCATCGTCGACGTAGCCGAAGTCGCCCGTCAGGTAGTAGCCGGGGAACGCGGTCAGGTAGGACTGCACGAATCCCTTGGGGTTCTGCCACAACCCGGCGAGGGTGCCGGGCGGCAGCGGCAGCTTGATGACGATGTTGCCTTCGACGCCGGATGCGACGGGGTTACCGGAGGCGTCGACGATGCCGACCTGGTAACCGGGTACCGGAACGGTCGGCGATCCGGCCTTGATGGGCATCGGCTCGAGCCCTCGCAGGTTGGCGCAGATGGCCCAGCCGGTCTCGGTCTGCCACCAGTGGTCGACGACGGGACAGTGCAGGACGTCCGACGCCCACTCGTAGGTGTCGGGGTCCAGGCGTTCGCCCGCGACGAACAGCGTGTGCAACGTCGAAATGTCATGTCCCGCAAGCATCGATGCGTTCGGATCGGCCTTGCGGATGGCGCGCAGCGCGGTCGGTGCGGTGAACAGCGCTTGCACCCCGTGCTGTTCGATGACTCGCCAGAAGGCACCGGCGTCGGGCGTGCCGACGGGCTTGCCTTCGTAGAGCACCGTGGTCGCACCGGCAATAAGGGGTCCGTAGACGATGTACGAGCTGCCGACGACCCACCCGATGTCCGAGGCGGTCCACATCACCTGGCCGGCGCTGATGTCGTAGACGTTCTTCATCGACCAGGCCAGCGCGACGGCGTGCCCACCGTTGTCGCGCACGACGCCCTTGGGCTTCCCGGTGGTCCCGGAGGTGTAGAGGATGTAGAGCGGGTCGGTGGCAGCGACAGGCACGGGAGCCACCGGCGCAGCGTCCGCCACCAGCTCGTCCCAGTCCAGGTAACCCGGGTAGTCGGCGGCCTCACCGGCGATCTCGCCGCGGTTCTTGACGATCACCGTCGCGGGCGCCGAAGACGACAACGCCAGCGCCTTGGCGACGGCGGGCAGGTACTCGACCGTCCGCCCTGGCTCCAGCCCACCCGAGGCCGTCAGCAGGGCCACCGGCTGCGCGTCGTCGATGCGGGCCGCGAGTTCGTTGGCCGCGAACCCGCCGAAAACCACCGAGTGGACGGCGCCGATGCGGGCGCAGGCCAGCATCGCGATGACCGCTTCGGGAATCATCGGCATGTACACCACGACGCGGTCGCCCTTGGTGACGCCTTGTGCGGCAAGCGCTCCGGCGAAGCGCGCCACGCGGTCGAGCAGCTCGGCGTACGTGAAGGACTGCTGCACGCCAACCATCGCCGAGTCGTAGATCAGCGCGGTGCGGTCCCCGTTGCCGGCCTCGACGTGCCGGTCGAGGGCGTTGTAGCAGGTGTTGAGCTGCCCGTCGGGGAACCAGCGGTAGTGCGGCGCCGCGGAATCGTCGAGCGCGCGGGTCGGCGGAACGGTCCAGTCGATGGCCTCGGCGGCCGCCAGCCAGAAGTCGTCGGGCCGCTGCGCAGCGGCCTCGAACGCCTCGCGATAGGCGCTCACGAGACCTCCTTGGCCACGGCGGAAAACACCGTCATGAACCAGTCCAGGTCCGACATCGAGAACACAAGAGGTGGGCGCACTTTGAGGATGTTGCCATGTCCGCCGCACACAGAGATCAGAACCCGGTTTTCCCGCATCAAGTCGACGATGCGCTGCGCCTGGGCCCGGTCGTGTTCCTTGCTGTCGGGGTCGGTGACGATCTCGACGCCGGTGTACAGCCCGGTCCCGCGCACGTCACCCACGAACGGGTGGTCCTTGGCCAGCGCGCGCAGTTCGGCGCGAAGTTGATCGCCGACCTCGACGGCGTGGGCGGCGAGCCCGTCACCCTGGATGATGTCGAGGACGGCCTGCGCCGCGGCCATCGACACCGGGTTTCCGCCAAAGGTGTTGAAATACGGGGTCTCCCGCGCGAAGGCATCGAGAATCTCCGGGCGGGCGGCCATCGCGGCGACCGGAATGCCGTTGCCCATCGGCTTGCCCATGGTCACCAGGTCGGGCACGACGCCATGCCGCTGGAAACCCCACATCGCCTCGCCGGTCCGGGAGAAACCGGGCTGAACTTCGTCGGCGATGAACACGCCACCAGCGCGGTGGACCACCTCGACTGCGGGCCCCAGCACCGTCGGGTCGACGTAGATGCCGTCGGAGGAGAAGATCGAATCCAGCAGCAGCGCACTGAACTTGTGGCCGTGCCGTTCGAGGTCGGCGATCGCGCCGCTGACCTGGTCGGCGAACCAGCGGCCCAGTTCCGCCGGATCGATGCGGTAGGAGTCCGGGGCCGGCACGGTGCGGACATTGGTGCCCAGCGGCAGCCCGACGCCCAGCGAGGGCGACATCGCCGAGATCAGCGCGCTGTTGCCGTGGTACGCCTCTTCGGTGACGATGACCCCGGTCCCGCCGGTGTACTGCTCGGCCACCCGGACGGCGAGGTCGTTCGCCTCAGACCCGGTGCAGGTGAACATGATCGACGAGATTTCCGCGGGGAACGTGGCGAGCAACTGCTCGGAATAGTCGAGGATGCCGCCGTGCAGATAGCGGGTGTGGGTATTCAGTTCCGACATCTGGCGGGTCACCGCCTCGATCACCCGCGGGTTGCAGTGCCCCACGCTGGCCACGTTGTTGTAGGCGTCGAGGTACTTGTTGCCCTCGGCGTCGAACAGATGGGCGCCGGCACCCTTCACCAGATGCACCGGCCGGCTGTAGAAGAGCCGGTACGACGGGCCCAGCGCCCTGCGCCGCTTCTCCACCATGGCATCGGTGGCGGGGTCCAGCGCTTCCCCGCCGGTGTAGCTGTTGGAGTCCATGATTGTGGAGAAAGCCATGTTCGTTGTCCTTGCGATAGAAGCGATCGGCGCTGGATGCGGGTGTGGCGTCAGCGCTCGTCGTCGAGTACGACGCGGCCCAGCCGGTCGTAGCGCTGCGGGGATCGGGCCCGCAGTACGAGGGCGATGACGATTCCGACGGTGGCGGTGGTGCCGACCACGTACGGGATCGAGGTGAAGACGATGTCTTCGGATGCCGTGCCGGCGGCGAAGGACGCGTTCTTGATCAGTAGGTAGATCACATAGAGCATCCCGACACCGCCCAGTCCGGGCGCCACCAAGGTGCGGAACCAGTGCGCAGTCTCCGGATGTTGTTTGCGCACATGGAAGTACGAGACCACCGAGAACGCCGCCAGCGCCTGCACGATCAGGATGGCTGCGGTGCCCAGGAGGGCGCCGAGGCCGTACAGCCCGCTGTAGGGGTCGCGACCCGAGACGGCGAACCACACGACGATGAGCAGCGCCAGGCCACTCTGCACGAAGCTGGCGACGTGCGGCGAGCCGTGGATGTGGTGCGTGCGCCCAACGGTTTTCGCGGTCCCGGGGATGATGTCTTCGCGACCGATCGCGTAGATGTAACGCGCCGCGCAGTTGTGGAAGGCCATGCCGCACGCGTAGGAGCCGGTGGCCAGCAGGATCTGGAACATGGTCACCGCCCACCCGCCGAGGTGGTCGCGCACCGGACCGAAGAAGATCTCGCCGGCCGTGTTCGTATCCTGCGCCAGCGCAATGGCTTTGGCGGGTCCGGTGCCGACGATCGCCAGCCACGACACCACGACGTAGAAGGCACCGATGCCCAACACCGACGACATGATGGCGATGGGGATGATCTTCTTCGGGTTCTTGGATTCCTCGCCGTACATCGCGCTGGATTCGAAACCGACCCAGGACCAGAAGGCGAAGAACAGGCCCACGCCGGCCGACCCCACCACGGCCATGGTGCCCACGCCGTTGACGTTCGGGACGACGGCATTCAGGCCCTTCAGCCCGTTGATCGGATTGAGCGACCCCAACGACCAACCTTCAGGGCCGCCACCGCTGACGACGACGGACCCGGCCATCAGGGTCAGCATGACGATCTCGGTAACCAGCAGTCCGCCAAGCACTTTCGCGGCCAGGTTGACGTCGAAGTAGGTCAGGACAGCATTGGCGACGATCATCGCCACCGCGAACATCAGCCACGGCAGCTTGACGCCGAAGAGCGAGGTGAACAGGTCCCGGGAGAAGAACGCGAAGATGCCGACGAGAGCCGGTTCGAACACGACGTAGGCCAGCATGGTCAGGAAACCCGCGGATAGGCCGACGACCCGGCCGAGACCGTGGGAGATGTAGCCGTAGAAGGCGCCGGTCGCGGTGATGTGCTTTGACATCGCCGCGTAGCCGACGGAGAACAGCCCCAGCACGATCGTCGCGATCAGGTACCCCGCGGGGGCCGCCGCGCCGTTGCCGAATCCGATGGCGATGGGCACGTTGCCGACCATCGCGGTGATGGGGGCGGCGGTGGCCACCGCCATGAAAAGCACGCCGACCAGGCCGACGGCGTCGCGTTTGAGTCGCTGCACTCCGGGGGCGCCATCCGGCGCCGCGGTGACTGGGGCAGTTCGTGGGTAATCGTCGATCTCACTCATGGGTGCCAACCGATCCGGATCTGGTTTTGGTTTATTTGGTCTGCTCTATCGAGCGGCAGTTCAGCTATCCAGTGGACCAATGGACCCCCAGGCCATCGGCACAGCGCTATTGGTACCAGACCGGTTTAGCGTGGTCAATACCCCAATTTTGCCGCGTTTCCGGCGCGTAAATCTGTCGTTACCAATTTTTGGATTTGGTTCACTTTCGGCTCGGAGTGCGGTACAACTGACCAGACCAAAAAGTGACCGTGCCCACACCGCCAGTTCAGGAGAGCCACAATGAGCGACATGGCCGCCGCCGACTACGAACGCTTCGCGCATGCCGCGCTCCCGCACTACGGGCTCGACGCGGCGACGGTCACGCTGCTCAGCTACTCGGAGAACGGCACCTTCCTCGTGGAATCAGGGAACGAGCGGCAGGTCCTGCGCGTGCACCGGCCCGGGTACCACTCGCTGGCCGCCATCGAATCCGAACTCGACTGGATGGAGAGCCTGCGCACCGACTCGTCCATCACGACGCCGCGGGTGATCGCGGCACCCGACGGCCGCCGCGTGGTGGAGGCGCGGATCGGCGACGAGAGCTGTCTGGTCGATCTGTTCACGTTCGTGGAGGGCACCATCGCCGAGGATGACGCCTCCGACATCAGCTTCAGCGAGTTGGGCGCCATCACCGCGACACTGCACGAGCACGTCCAGCGCTGGCAGCTACCGGAGACCTTCACGCGGTTCCGCTGGGATCTCGACACCATGCTCGGCGCCGCCGGCCGGTGGGGCAACTGGCGTGACGCGCCGGCCCTGACGGCCGAGGACGCCACCGTCATCGAAGCGGCCGAACGCAAGGTCATCGATCGGCTCACCGAGTACGGCATGGGGCCCGAACGCTTCGGGTTGGTCCACGCCGACCTGCGGATGTCGAACCTGATGGTGCACGGCGGCAAGATCACCGTCATCGACTTCGATGACTGCGGCTGGTCGTGGTACCTCGCTGACCTCGGTGCCGTGGTGTCATTCGTCGAGGACTCCCCCGGCGCCGCGCGCATCGTCGACGAGTGGCTCTCGGGGTACCGCAGCGTCCGCGACATTCCCGCCGCCGACCTCGTCGAGATCCCCACCTTCGTCATGTTGCGCCGCCTGATGCTCACGGCCTGGATCGGCTCCCATCCCGAATCCGGCCCGGCACAGACCCTCGGCGGCCGATATGCCTCCGGCACAGCGCAATTGGCGCAGGCCTACCTCACCGACCCATCCTGGTTCCGGGTCGACGTTCCCGCCGCTGCACCGACTCTCATCCACTGACGACAAGGACAACCCGTGTTCGATCTCACCAACAAGAACGTCATCGTCACCGGCGGCACCAAGGGCATCGGCTACGGCATCGCCGCCGTCTTCGCCACCGCGGGGGCCAACGTCGCGGTCGCCGCCCGGTCGCTGCACGACCTCGACACCGCTGTCGCCGGCCTCGACGGCCTGGGGTCCGGCAAGGTCATCGGCGTCTCCGTCGACGTCGCCGATCCCCGGTCCTGCCAGGCCATGGCCACGGCCGCCGTCGACGCCTTCGGCGGCATCGACGTGCTGTGCGCCAACGCCGGCATCTTCCCCGAGGCCCCTCTTGCGACCATGACGCCCGAGGACCTGGCCACCGTGCTCGACGTCAACGTCAAGGGCACCGTCTACAGCGTGCAGGCCTGCCTCGACGCACTGACCAAGAGCGGCGCCGGACGCGTCGTCATCACCTCGTCGATCACCGGCCCGGTCACCGGGTTCCCCGGCTGGTCGCACTACGGCGCCTCCAAGGCCGCGCAGCTGGGCTTCATGCGCACCGCCGCAATCGAACTCGCCGCCAAGAGCATCACCGTCAACGCCGTGCTGCCCGGCAACATCCTCACCGAGGGACTGCAGGAAATGGGCGAGGACTACCTCGCCGGCATGGCCCGGTCCATCCCGGCCGGCACGCTGGGTACCCCTGAAGACATCGGCCACCTCGCCGCGTTCCTCGCCACCGATGAGGCCCGCTACATCACCGGGCAGTCCATCGTCGTCGACGGCGGGCAAATCCTGCCCGAATCCCTGGACGCCCTCGCGGGCTGACAGTCGGTCGGTACGGTGAACCACATGGACGAGTCCGAGGGTGGCCCGGTCGCCGAGGATGTGCGGCGCCGCATCGTCAGCATGCTCGATGCCGGTGCCCTGCGTCCCGGTGACCGCCTCGGCTCCGAACGTGAGATGGCCGAGCGGTTCGCCGTGTCCCGTGCGACGCTGCGCAGTGCCCTGGTTCCCCTGAGCCGTGCCGGAATCCTGGAACGACGGGGCGGCCGCGCGGGCGGCACCTTCATCAAGACCGTGCTCGTCGAACGCAACGTCGCCGAACTGTCCGGCCTGCCGAACCGGCTCAAACAAGGCGGACATTCCACCACCCGCAGCCGGGTGCTCGCCACGGCGTTGCGCGGTGCCACCGCCACCGAGGCGCAGCGCCTGGGCGTCAAGCCCGACACCGAGCTCGTCGTCGTGCAGCGGCTGCGGTACGCCGACGGTTTCCCGCTGTCGGTCGACTGCGCGCACCTGCTCGCCGAGCGGGTGCCCGATCTGCTGGAGCAGCCCCTCGGTGGCTCGATATACGACATTCTGGCGGTCCGTTACAACCTGGCCCCGGCGTCGTCGGTCGAGAGCATCGAGGTCGTCAGCGCCAATCCGCGTGAGGCCGCGTGGCTCGAAATCCCCACGCGCACTCCCCTGTTGGCGATGACGCGCGTCACCAGCGACGCCGACGGTCAGCCGTTCGAGTACTCCGAGGACCTGTTCCGGGCGGACCGCGTCCGGCTGGTCGCCAAGACGACGATGACGGCCGAGCGCGAAACCCTCGGCACCGACGGCCGCGTCGAGCTCACCGTCACGGCGTAGCAGCCGTCCGGCGCGACGGCCACCAGTTGTACTTGCCGACCAGCACGGCGAGCGCCGGCACGGTGACGGTGCGCACGATCAGGGTGTCGATCAGCAGGCCGACGCCGATGATGAAGCCGCCCTGCACCATCGAGCCGATGCTGCTGAACAGCATGGCGAACATGGGTGCGGCGAAAATCATTCCGGCAGAGGTGATCACGCTGCCGGTGCTCCGGACGGTGCGGATGACGCCCGAGCGGATGCCGTTCGGGGATTCGTCGCGGATGCGGGAGATCAGCAGCATGTTGTAATCCGCGCCGACGGCCACCAGCACGATGAACGCCATGCCCGGTGTGCTCGCCGCCATCGGCTGGCCGCCGAAGATCTGCAGCACGATCACCCCGATGCCGAGCGACGACAGGCACGAAAGGATCACGGTGCCAACGAGGTACAGCGGTGCGACGATGGCGCGCAGCAGCAGTACCAGGATCAGGAAGACCACGATGACGGTCATCAGCACGATGTACCGCAGGTCCTTGTTGAAGTAGTCCCGCAACTCCGCGTAGTACGGGGTCATGCCCGACATCGCGATCTTCGCGTCGGCGAGCGACGTATTCGCCTGCGAGCCTTGCGCGGCGGCGAGGATCGCCTTCACCTGATCCATCGCCTTGGTGTCATACGGGTTCAGCGTCGACTCAACCAGGTACCGCGCCGAATGCCCGTCCGGCGACATGAAAACCCGTGCCAGGTCTTTGAATTTGTCGTTGCCCAGGATTTCCGGCGAGATGTAAAAGCCTGCCGCGCCCGGCTCGGATGCGTGCAGCTTCATCGCGAGCAGGAACGCCGAGGCGTGCGACAGCCCCTCGCCCAGTTGCTTGGTCTGGTCGTCGAGGACCCGCAGCCCTTCGGCGATCTTCCGGCTGCCCTCGGCCAGCGCGTTGGCGCCCTCCTGCAGGGCGGCCATGTTCTGCTTCATCCCAGCCGGGCTACTGCCCGCACCACTTCCACCACTTCCGCCAAGGGAGCGAAGGGCTTTGGCCGCCGAGTCCAACGAGGGCTGCATCTTGTGCAGACCGTCGGACAGTCGCTGCAGTTGGTCCCGCTGTCCCGCACAATCCGGATCACTGTCGCAGCCGGGGTTGTCCTTCCGCTGCGCCAGCAGGGCATCGGCCATCGCGACCATGTCCTGGAAGTTCTGGCTGCCCGACCTGGGCGGGATGTTCGGCACGTCTCCGGAATTGCGCACGGCATCCATCTCCCGCTGCGCGTCCTGGAATTCCTGCGAGCTCTCGAGCTGGTCCTTGATGCTCGCCATGCTCTTGTTCAGGTTGTCGAGCACGCCCATGGTCTTGGTCAGCTGGGTACGCACGGTGGCCAGACTGTCGGCAAGCTTGCCGGCCCCGCCGACCAGAGCCTCACGTTGATCGACGCTGCCATTGATCTTCGACGTGGCTTCGGCAAGCTTGTTGCCGATCTCGCCGGCCTGGAAACTCAGCGTGGCCTGTTCCAGCGGGGCGCCGGTCGGCCGGGTGACACCGCGGACGGCGGCGATATCTGGCAGCTGCGCGACGCGCTGCGCCATCTGTTCGAGATCGGCGAGCCCCTTGGTGGTCCGCAGGTCATGCGGCGACTGGACGAAAAGGTATTGCGGTGCAGTCACACTCGCCGGGAAATGCCGTTCGATCGCGGCCATGCCGATGTTGCTCTCAGCCGAGGCCGGCAGCGCGGTGCGCGCGTCGTAGCTGGTGTGCAGCCAGGCCACGCCGGCGGCCAGCGCGATCAGCACGACGAGGCTGCCGACCAGGTGCACGACCGGGCGCCGCACGATGTTGATCCCGGACCGGTGCCAGAAGCGGCTGGTCAGTTCCTTCCTGGGCCGGGCCCAGCCGCGCCGTCCGACGAGCGTCAGGATCGCCGGCAACAGCGTGATCGATGACAGGAACGCCACCGCGATCGTGACCGCCAGCGCCGGCCCGGTGGTCGAGAACACCTTGAGCGTCGTGAAGCTCATACCAAGGAACGTCACCGCGACGGTGGCCGCGGACGCCGCGATCACCTTGCCGATGGCGGTCAGCGCCCGTGCGACGGCGTCGTCGGAAGTCAGTCCCTGCCTGAGGTATTCGTGGTAGCGGCTGATCAGGAAGACGGCGTAGTCCACGCCGGCACCGATCATCATGGCGCTCATGAAGACGACGGTCTGCTGCGAGATGGGCAGGCCCCACGTCGCGAGGGCCGCAACGCCCTGCGTCGCGGCGGCCTGTGACAGCGTGATGGTCGCCAGCGGCACCAGGATGGTGACGATATTGCGGTACACCACAAAGAGAATCAGCAGCACCATGGCGATCGTGGCGGTCTCGATGACCCGCAGGTCGCGCAACCCGAGTTGTTCGCGTTCTGCGACGGTGGCGGTCAGGCCCGTCATGTGGACCGTCAGGGTGGATCCCGCGACGGTGTGGTCGACGATGCCGACGACCCGCTTGTACGCCTCACTGGATTCCGGTGAGCCGAGCTCGCCCCGGATGCCGACGGGGATGAACCACGCCTTGTTGTCCTTGCTGGCCAACACCTCTCGCATGGGCGGCTGGGAGATGAAGTCCTGCACCATCACGACGTCGTGCGTATCGCGATGCAGACTGTCGACCAGGGTGCGGTAGACGTCTTCGTCGGCTTTGGTCAGCCCGCTCTCGTCGGTGAGCACCACCAGGGCGATGTTCTGAATCCCGGGTTCGTGGAACGCGGTCGTCATGTCCCGGGTCGCCGCCATCACCGCGGAGTTGGCCGGCAGCAATTCCTGGTTGCGGTCGCTCGCCAGCTTCATCAGCGGCGGCACGGCCACCGACAGCGCCACGACGAGCAGCAGCCAGGCGCCGATCACCGCCCACGGCCGGCGCAGCACCAGCCGCGCCAGCAGCTCGAAAGCCCCGGTGAACACACCCATGCCCGACCGAACCTTCACGTTGCCTCACCGCCCAGATGCTCGCCGTACTCGGCAAGCGCTTCGACGGTCAGCATCTCATGGTGGCCGCACGCCACCGCGTGCACCGCAACGTCGCCGGTCACCCGCGCGCGCCAGCTCTGCTCGAGGAACGTGCCGCGATCGGCGTCGTCCAGGGTCGCTGCGACCACCACGACATCACCGTGGAACTGCCCGGGCTCGTGCTCCCGGTACAGCGCGACGTTGGTGTCGAAGTTGTGCGCCAGCAGGTCCAGCAGTCCGTCGTCCACAACACCGGTGAGCTGGTCCCGGTCGACGGCCTGGTTGGCGACGCGCAGGCTCGGCTCGGCGTCGAGCAGTACGAGCCGCTCGACCACCGCACCGCGCCGCTGCAGCTCCACGGCGACCGCGTGCGCCACCACACCGCCGAACGACCAGCCGAGCAGGTGGTACGGGCCCGACGGCTGCTCGGCCTGAATCCGGTCGGCGTACGTCGCTGCCATCTCGCCGATGGACCGCGGTTGGTCGGTGGCGGGTTGCTGGATGCCGACGATCGGGGCGTCGACGTAGCCGCCGAGCACCTGGTACGGCCAGCTGACGCCGCTCACCGCATGCAGGCAGAACAGTGGAACGCCAGTACCGGTCTTGAGTACCTGCACCGGCGCGATCTCGGGTGCGGCCGCATTGTCCGCCGTCAGCCGCTCGGCGAGTCCCTGCACGGTGGGCGTCTCGAACACGGCCGACACCGACAGCTCGATGCCGAGGTCCGCGCGGACCGCCGCGACCAGGTGCATGGCCGAGATGCTGTCGCCACCAAGGTCGAAGAACGACTCGTCCACACCGACGCGCTCGACGCCGAGCACCGCGCCGTAGCCGGCGGCCAGCGCTGCCTCGATGGCAGTGCCCGGCGCGCGGTAGGCCCCGGCCCGGTATTCGGGCGCCGGTAGCGCGCGGACATCGAGCTTGCCGTTGGTCGTCACCGGCAGCGCGGGCAGCACGACGATGGCGGCAGGGACCGCGTGGGCCGGCAAGTGCTCGGCCAGCTGGGTGCGCAACGTCGCGGGATCAGCCGTGCCGGTGACGTACCCGACGAGACGCTTGTCGCCGCTGCGGTCCTCGCGGGCGATCACCGCCGCCTGCTCCACGCCGTCACGGCTCGCCAAAGCCGTTTGTACTTCACCGAGTTCGATGCGGAAGCCACGAATCTTGACCTGCTCGTCGGCGCGGCCGACGTAGTGCAGCTGGCCGTCGGTATCCCACCGCACCAGGTCCCCGGTCCGGTACATCCGCTCGCCTGCGCCACTGAAAGGGCAGGCCACGAAGCGGCCTGCGGTCAGCGCCGATCGGCCGGCGTAGCCGACGCTGACGCCGTCGCCCGCGACGTACAACTCACCCACGACGCCCGCGGGTACGGGGCGCAACCAGCCGTCCAGCACGAACAATGCTGTGCCGGGCACCGGCGTACCGATGGGCACCGAACCTGTTCCCGGCGTGAGGATTCCCGTCATCGCCGCGTACACCGTGGTCTCGGTGGGACCGTAGGCGTTGATCACCGAGTGCCCGCACGCCGTCCACCGGTTGATCAACTCGACCGGGCACGCCTCGCCACCGAGCAGCAGCGCCAGCGGTTCCAGCTCCTCGGGCACCAATACACCTGCCGCGGAGGGGGTTTGGGTGAGCACATTGACGTGTTCGGCCACGAGCAGTCGCTGGAACTCATCCGCTGCGGCCGTCACCGACTCCGGCACGATCACCAGGCGGCCGCCATGCAGCAGCGCGCCCCAGAGCTCCCACACCGAGAAGTCGAACGCATAGGAGTGGCACTGCGTCCACACCGGGTCGGCGGGCAGGCCCGCGAGCGGAACCCCGAACTGCCGGGCCACGTTCCCGTGCGCCACCGCGACACCCTTCGGCACACCAGTGGTGCCGGAGGTGTAGATCAGGTATGCGACGCTGTCGGCGTCCGGTACCGGAAGTCGTGTGGCGGAAAGGTTTTCGGCCGCGTCACCGACGAGGACCGCACCGTCGAAGCCGGCGAGCCGGCCGGCCAGGTCTGCCGTGGTGACCGCGACATTCGGCGCCGCGTCGGACAGCAGGAACGCGAGCCGCTCCGCGGGCAGTGCCGGATCAATCGGCAGGTAGGCCGCCCCGGTCTTGAGGACCGCGACGATCGCCACGACCGCGTCGATCGACCGGCCGAACAGCACCGCCACCGGTTGGCCGGCGCCCGCCCCGTGGCTGATCAGCCGGTGCGCCAACCGGTTCGAGGCCTCGTCGAGGTCGCGGTAGGTCATCGAGCGGCCCGCGGCGGTGAGCGCGACAGCGTCCGGTGTCCGGTCGACCTGGGCGGCGAACAGCTCCGGGATCGAAGCCGGTGCAACAGAATCGGCCGCTGCGGCACGGTTGCCGACCCGGTCCAGCTGCGACTGCTCTTCGGCAGCAAGCAGATCGACCGACGACAGGTATTGGGTGGGCGTGGTCGTCATGGCCACGAGTACCCGCTCGAATCGTTCGACCAGCGCGTCGACGGCGGCCGAGTCGAACACCTCGGTGTCGTACTCGACGCGCAGGCCCAGTTCCTCGCCCGGCATGGCCTGCACCGTCAGCGGGTAGTGATTCTGCTCATGGCTGCTGAACTCGGTGATGGTCAGCTCGCCGACACCGCCTGACGCAGCGGCGCCCAGCGGGTAGTTCTCGTACGCGAACAGCGTGTCGAAGAGCCTGTCCTGACCGGTGATTCGGTGCATCTCGGCCAGCGCCAGGTGCTGATGATCGAGGGTCCGGTTGTGCGCACCCTGCAACTGGTCGAGCAGGTCCGCGGCACTGGTGGTCGCGGTGGCCGCGGCCCGCACGGGCACGGTGTTGATCATCAGACCGACCATCGAGTCGGCCCCGGCCACATCGGTCGGACGACCAGAGACGGCGGTGCCGAACACGACGTCGTGCCGGCCGGTCAGCTGCATGAGCAGTTGTGCGTAGGCGCCCTGCAGGACGACGTTGACGGTGGTGTGACGCGAGCGTGCCAGCTCGCCGACGGCCTGGGTGGTTTGAGCCGACAGCGCAACGGATTTCACGCCGCGGGCACCTGCTGCGGTGCGTGGCGCGACCAGCGTCGGGTCGTCGACGCCGGCCAGCACCTCGGCCCAGGCAGTGCGTGCGGCATCGAGGTCCCGCTCGGCCAGCCAAGTGACGAAGCGGCGGTACGGCACCGCCGCGGGCAGCCGGTACCCGTGATAGCCGGCGAAGATCTCGCGCAGCAGGATCGGCAACGACCAGCCGTCCATCACGACGTGGTGGTTGGTCAGCACCAGCCGGTGCCGGTGTTCTCCGGTGCGGATCAATGCAACCCGGAACGCCGGCTGGTCGACCAGCTCGCAGACGGCCGCACGTTCGGTGGCGCGGATGCGCGTCACCTCGGCATCTGCGCCAACCGCCGCGGTCAGATCGATGACCTGCCAGGCGATTTCCGGCGACGTCGGAATGACCTGCACATCGAGTCCGGGGTGGAAGCGGGCGGCCAGGTTCGGGTGACGTTCGGCCACCATCTGCACGGCCTCCCGCAGCCGGTCGGGGTCGAGCGGTCCGGCCAGGGTCAGGTCCAGCTGCACCGCATACAGATCGGCGTCCGCACCGGACTGCGCGGCGTGGAACAGCAATCCCTGTTGCAGCGGGGTCACCGGCAGGATGTCGGCGACCGGGTACTCACGCTCGAGCTCGTCGATCTGCCGCTGGTCCAGCAGCGCCGGTGCGATATCCGACGGCGTCAGACCGCCGCCACCGGAGCGGACCAGTGCGCAGATACCTCTCAGCGCGTCGAACCACAACCGGCTCAGCCGCTCGACCTGCTCGCCGTCCAGCGCCGACGGCGCCCACGTCCAATTGGCATGCAGCTGCGGGCCGGCTTCGGTGTCCACGGTGCCCGCGTTGAGCTCCACGGTGTGCATCAGTGGCATCGGTACCGCGGTCGCTGTGCCGGTGACCTCGGCTGCAGCCGAGCTGTCCCGGCCGACCTGCCACAGCTCGTCGGACAGCTCGGACCCACCGCCGAGTCGGCCGAGGTAGTTGAATCCGATTGCCGGATCGGCTGTTTCGAGGTCGACAGTGTCGTTGAGGTATCGCAGCAGACCGTAGGTCAGCCCATCGGGCAGTGCCCGCAGTTGCTCCTTGGCGTTCTTGAGCACCGCGGCCAGCGCGGCGTCACCGGATGTCACCTGCGTCCACGAGACGTCACCGACCGTGACGGCTACCGGGTACTTGGTGGTGAACCAGCCGACGGTGCGTGACAGGTCCAGCTGATCGGCGATGTCGTCGTGGCGTCCGTGACCCTCCACGTCGATGCCGATGGTGCGGCCGCCACCGACGAATTCGGCCACGGCCAAGGCGAATCCGATCAGCAGCACGTCGTTGATGCCGGTATGGAACGCCGCCGGCGCCTCGCGCAGCAGCGTCTGCACGGTGTCGACATCGTCCAGCGTGACCGATAGCTGCCCGGCCGTGGCGAACGTGTCTCGCTCCGGCTGAACGGCCGGCAGCAGCGCCGGCGTCGCCGTCACCTGTCGCCAGGCCTCCGCCTGTGCAACCACCTCAGGTGCGGCGGCGTGTTCGACAAGCACCTGCGCCCAGCGCTGGAACGAGGTGCCGTTCGCCGGAATCTCGATCGGCTGGCCCGCACGGGACTGCAGCCAGGCGACGTTCAAGTCCTCCAACAGGATTCGCCACGACACCCCGTCGACCGCCAGGTGGTGGATGATCAGCACCAGCTGACGCGCCGGCGCCACCCACAGTGCGCTCAGCATCTCGCCGGCCGCCGGGTTCAACCGCGACCGCGCCGCGACCACGGCGTCCTCGGTCAGCTCGTCGACCGTGCGCAGGTAATCCGTGGCATCGACCGTTCCCACTTCGGGCACCTGCAGCGTCCAGCTCGCGTCGGCCTGCAGGCGCAGCATCGCGTGCCGATCCATCAAGGCCTGCAACAGCATTGCGACGTCGGTCTCGGTGACGCCCGCCGGGGCCTGCACCACCATGGTCTGGTTGAACTGGCCGGTCGGGCCGTCCACGCCGGCCAGCCACCGCATGATCGGCGTCGCGACCACCGGCCCTACCCCGTCGTCGATGACATCGGCTGTGTCGCTGACGGTTCCGACGACCAACGCCAGCCGGGCCACCGTCTGCTCGACGAAGACGTCGCGCGGCCGGCAGGTCAGGCCGGCAGCCCGCGCCCGGGCCACCACCTGCATCGACATGATGCTGTCGCCGCCCAGCTCGAAGAACGAGTCGTCCACACCGACCCGCTCGACGCCGAGGACGTCGGCGTAGACCGCGGCCAACGTCTCCTCGACCGGCGTGCCCGGCGCCCGGTACTGGTCGACGTTGCCGTAGGTCGGAGCGGGCAGTGCCCGCCGGTCCAACTTGCCGTTGGGGGTCAGCGGCAGCGTCGCCAGCCCCACCACGGCGGCCGGAACCATGTACGCCGGAAGGTGTTTGGCCACCGCAGTTCGCGCCTCGGCCGGGTCCGCGGTGCCGGTGATGTAGCCGACCAGTCGCTTGTCCCCGGGACGGTCCTCGCGCACGATCACCGCGGCCTGCCGGACGCCGTCCAGACCGGCCAATGCCGTTTGCACGTCACCCAATTCGATGCGGTAGCCGCGAATCTTGACCTGCTCGTCGGCACGGCCCAGGTACTGCAGCTGACCATCGCTGCCCCACCGCACCAGGTCGCCGGTCCGGTACATGCGTTGTCCCGGTGCGCCGAACGGGCACGCCAGGAAGCGCGAGGCGGTCAGTCCACCGCGCCGCACGTAGCCCGCCGCGACACCCGAGCCGGCCACGTACAGCTCACCGACCACACCGACCGGCACCGGGCGCAACCGCTCGTCCAGGACGAAAGCTGCCGCCCCTGAGGCCGGGGTGCCGATCGGCACGGCGGGTGACCCCGACGTGAGCGGCGCGCTGACTGCCGCGTAGATCGTGGCCTCGGTCGGGCCGTAGGCGTTGATCATGACGCGGCCGGTGTTGTTGCTGTCGGTCGCCCAGCGGTCGACGAGTTCGGGTGGGCACGCCTCGCCCGCCACCACCAGCGACGTCGACTCCAGCCCCTGCGGGGACAACATCATTGCAGCGGAGGGGGTTTGGGTCAGCATCGTGACGCCCTCGGCCACCAGGAGTTCGTGCAGCTCCTCAGGCGAACGGGCCACCGTCTCGGACACCACGACCAGGCGTCCGCCATGCAGCAGGGCTCCGAAGATCTCCCACACCGAGACGTCGAAGGCCAGCGAGTGCCACTGGCTCCAGACGCGGGACGTCGGCAGTTGGTCGCGCAGCTGCCCCAGTAGCCCGACGACGTTGCCGTGCGTGATGGCGACGCCCTTCGGCACACCGGTGGTGCCGGAGGTGTAGATCAGGTAGGCGACGTCACCCGCGTCGGGCGCCGGAGGCGTTGTGGCGGGCTGGTTTTCGATATCGGCGTCGGCCATGTCGATGACCGGTCGGCCGAACCCGGCCAGCCGCTCCTCCAGATCACCGGTGGTGACGGCAGCGACCGGCATGGCGTCGGCGAGCATGAAATCGATACGGGCCGACGGCAGCGCCGGGTCGATTGGCAGGTAGGCCGCCCCGGCCTTGAGCACCGCCAGGATCGAGACGATGGCTTCGGCCGACCGGTGGCACAGCAATGCCACGGTCTGGCCGGGGCCCGCGCCATGCCCGATCAACCGGTGCGCCAACTGATTTGCCGCCGCATCCAGCTCCGCGTACGTCAGGGTCCGGCCCTGCCAGGTGAGCGCCCCGGTGTTCGGGGTGCGGGCGACCTGGGCGGCGAACAACTCTGGAATGGACCGGGACGCTGCGGCCGGCGCGGTCAGGACCGCGCGGTGGCCGAGCGCGTCGAGGTGCGCCTGTTCGGCGTCGTCGACCAGACTCACCGACGACAGCGGCCGCTGCGGGTCGGCGGTCATCGCCGCCAGCAGCAACTCCATCCGGTTGACCAGGGCCGCAACGGTTTCGTCGTCGAACACGTCGGTCCGGAACTCGACCTCGCCGCCGATACCGGCGGGTTGCCCTGTCGCAGTCCAGCGTTCGGACAGCGAGAAGGTCAGGTCCATGCGGGCGGACTGGGTGCCCAAGGGGATCGACGTGACGTCGACGCCCTTCAACCCCGAACCGCCGGCCGGATCGGTCAGCCCGGTGAAGTTCTGCCAGGACAGCATGACCTGCACCAGCGGATGGTGGGTGAGGCTGCGCGCGGGGTTGAGCCGCTCCACCAATACCTCGAACGGCACGTCCTGGTGCTCGAAGGCCTCCAGACTGCGGGTCCGGACCTGGTTCAGCAGCTCGGTGACCGTCGGGTCGCCGGTCAGGTCGGCGCGCAGCACCAAGGTGTTGACGAAGAAGCCGACGAGATCGTCGAGAGCGGGATCACGCCGTCCGGCGATCGGGAAGCCCACGGCGACATCAGCATTCGTACTGACCTTCGCGAGCGTCGCCAACAGTGCGGCCTGGACCACCATGAAGGTGGTCGCGTTGTGCTCCCGGGCCAGCCGGGCCACCTGCTCCTGCAACTCGGCAGGCCATTCGACGGCGACCGTCGCACCGGCCATGTCGGCCACCAGCGGGTAGGGCCGATCCGTGGGCAGCTGCACGCGCTCGGGCAGCCCGGCCAGTGCGTCCTCCCAGAACGCCAGCTGCGCGGCCACCCGGCTACCGCTGTCATCGAGACGGCCGAACTGTGCCCGCTGCCAGAGCGTGTAGTCGATGTACTGCACCGGCAACGGCGCCCAGTCCGGTGCCTGACCGGCGCACCGGCTGGCGTAGGCCAGACCCAGATCGGCGACCAGCGGCCGCAACGACCAACCATCGGCAGCGATGTGATGCACCACGGCCACCAGCACGTGCTCGTCATCGGCGACACGGAACAGGCGCGCCCGCAACGGGATATCGACGGCCAGGTCGAAGGTGCCGCGTGCGGTGGCCTCGAGGGCGTCCTGCAGTCGGCCGGTCGACCACTCCGTCGCGTCGACCACGTCCCAACCGAAATCGGCACGCGCCGCGGGGATCACCACCTGCTGCGGGGTGCCGTCAGGTGCGGTGAGCAGCGTGCGCAGGCTCTCGTGCCGGCCGACGACGTCGGCCAGCGCTGCGCCGAGCGCATCGACGTCCAGCGTTCCGCCGAGCCGCAGGGCCGTCGCCATGTTGTAGACCGGCGAGGGTCCCTGCACCTGGTCGACCAGCCACAGCCGGTTCTGCGCGAACGACAACGGCACCACGTCCGGACGTTCGCCCGCGGTCAGCGGCTGCAGGCCACGCTCACCCGCGACGATGCGCGGGGCCAGCTGGGCGATGGTCGGTGCCTCGAACACCGCGCGGACCGGAAGATCAACGTCCAGTGCGGAATTGATCGCCGCGACCAGCCGCATCGTCGACAGTGAGTCGCCGCCGAGATCGAAGAACGAATCATCGACACCGACCCGCTCGATGCCGAGGACCTGCGCGTACACGCCGGCCAGGATCTCCTCGGTGAGGCTGCCCGGGGCCCGGTACACGCCCGCAACGTATTCCGGTTCCGGCAGCGCGCGGGTGTCGAGCTTGCCGTTGACCGTGACGGGCAATGCGGACAGCCCAGCCAGGTTGACTATGGCGGCCGGGACCATGTAGCCGGGCAGACGCTGCGCCAGCGTCGCGCGCACCTGCGCCGGATCCACGGGACCGACGACGTAGCCCACCAGGCGCTTGCTGCCGGCCGCGTCCTCGCGCGTGATCACCACCGCCTGCTCGACGCCGGCCACGGCGGCCAGAGCCGAACGCACTTCGCCCAATTCGATGCGATGCCCGCGAATCTTGACCTGTTCGTCGGCGCGGCCGAAGTACCGCAGCTGCCCGTCGGGGCCCCAGCTGGCCAGGTCGCCGGTCCGGTACATCCGGGTTCCCGGCGCACCGAACGGGCACGCCATGAAACGCGTTGCGGTCAGCGCCGATCGGCCCCAGTAGCCGACGCCGACGCCGCGGCCCGCCACGTACAGTTCGCCGATCGCGCCGGGGCGTACGGGACGCAGCCAGGCGTCGAGCACGAACAGCGCGGCGCCCGGAACCGGCGAACCGATCGGTGGCGCACCGGAACCCGCCGCCAGCGGCGTGCTCTTGGTCACCCACATCGTCGTCTCGGTCGGGCCGTAGACATTGCGCATCACGCGACCAGGCGCCCACCGGTCCACCAGTTCCGGCGGACAGGCCTCGGCACCGATCAGCAGCGCCATCGATTCCAGGCCTTCCGGCGACAACACACTCACTGCGGACGGTGTCTGCGCGAGCACCGTCACTTGCTCGCGAACGAGCAAGGCATGAAACTCATCTGCCGAGCGGACCACCGCGTCGGGCACCACCACCAGGCGCCCGCCGTGCAGCAGGGCTGCCCAGATCTCCCACACCGAGAAGTCGAACGAATAGGAGTGGAACTGCGCCCACACCTGATCGGGACCGAGCTCGAATCCGAGGTCCAGCCCCGCGAAGAGCTGGGTCACGTTGCGGTGCGTGACCGCGACCCCCTTGGGCAGCCCGGTGGTTCCGGAGGTATAGATGATGTGCGCGATGTCGTCGGGTCGCGGTCCCGAAAGTGTTGCCGTGACGTGGTTTTCGCCATCTCCGGCGGTGACGTCCAGCACTGGCACACCGAGGCCGGCGATCTCGTCGACCAGTTCCGCGGTGGTGACCACCGCCACCGGTGCCGCGTCGGTGAACATGAACTCGACGCGGTCCGCGGGCAGCGCCGGGTCGATCGGCAAGTACGCCGCCCCGGTCTTGAGCACCGCCAGGATCGCCATGACCGCGTCGGCCGAGCGCGGGAACACCAGGGCCACAGCCCGTCCCGGGCCCGCACCGTGGGCGGCCAACACGTGCGCCAACCGGTCTGACGCCTCGTCCAGTTCCCGATAGGTCCACGCCGACGCGTCGTAGGTCAGCGCCACCACATCCGGCGTCCGCGCCACCTGCTCGGCGAACAGCCCCGGAACCGTCTCGCCGGCAACGGGTTCTGCCAGCACACTCCGCCCGCTCCACTGATCCACCGTGGTCTGCTCGTCCGACTCGAGGGCAGCCATGGCCGAGATCGATTGTCCCGGTTGGGTGGTCATGGCCACCAGCACCGTCTGCAGCCGCTGGATCATCGCCGAGATGTCGGCCGCGCCGAACACCGTGGTGTCGTACTCGATACGGATGGTCAGTTCACGACCGGGCTGCGCCTGCACCGTCAGCGGATAGTGCGTGGATTCGTGAGTCGCGACATCCGTGACGGCCAGCTCGGCATCGCTCGACAAAGCCGCGGTGTCCACGGGGTAGTTCTCGAACGCGAACAGCGTGTCGAACAGCTGGTCCTGACCGGTGATGCGATGAATCTCGTTGAGCGCCAGGTGCTGATGGTCGAGGGTGTCGCTATAGCCACCCTGCAGCTGATCGAGCAGCTCCGCAGAGGTGGTCGTCGCGGTGAGGTGGGCGCGGACCGGCACGGTGTTGATGAACAGGCCGACCATCGATTCGACGCCGGAGACTTCCGCTGGCCGCCCGGACACCGTGGTGCCGAACACCACGTCGCGGCTGCCGGTCAGCCAGCACAGCAGCTGCGCGTACGCCGCTTGCAGCACGGTGTTGATGGTGGTGTGCCGTGACCGTGCCAATTCACCGACGGCCGTGGCTATTTCCTCGGGCAGCGTGACGGTCTCGACGGACCGGGGCCCCGACTCCGTGCGGCCGATCAATCCGACCAGCGTCGGCGTATCGATCCCGCGGAGCAGCTCGCCCCAGGCTGCGGTGGCCGCGTCGTGGTCCCGGTCGGACAGCCAGCTGACGTAGTTGCGGTACGGCGCGGCCGGCGGCAGCCGGTGGCCGTGATAGCCCGCGAAGATCTCCGCCAGCAGGATCGGCATCGACCAGCCGTCGAGCACGATGTGGTGGTTCGTCAGGACGAATCGGTACCGGTCGGGTGCGACTCGGATCAGTGCGGCGCGGAAGACCGGGCCCGTGGTCAGGTCGCACACCGCGGCCCGCTCGGCCGCGCGGATGTCCGCCAGCTCCGCTTCGGAATCGAGTTCCAGGTAGCGCCAAGCGGTTACGGGATCGGTCGGGATGACCTGCACTGGCTGCCCGAACCGCCGGTGGAAACTCGCCACCAGGTGCGGGTGCCGGGCGATGACGCCGCGCACGGCATCGTGCAGCCGGTCGACGTCGATTTGCCCGGTGATCCCGATGTCCAGCTGTCCGGCATACAGGTCCTCGCCGCCCTGGGCGGTGGTGGCGTGGAAGAGCAGACCCTGCTGAACCGGGGTGAGTGGCAGCACGTCGGCGACGCCGTGATGCTGCTCCAGCTCATCGAGCTGCTGCTGGCTGAGGCGCGCCGGCGCGATGTCCGACGGTGTGAGTCCTCCCCCACCGTCGGCGACATGGGCGCAGATGCCGGACAGTGCCTCGAACCACAGCCGGCTCAGGCGGGTCACCTGTTCCTCATCGAGTGCCGACGGAGCCCAGGTCCAATTGGCATGCAGCCGTGGGCCATCCGGGGTTTCGATGGTTCCGGCACCCAGTTCCAGGGTGTGCATGAGCGGCATGGGGATGGCCATCGCTGCCACGGCGGACGAATCCCTGATGCGCCAGAGCGCCTCGGAGAGTTCGGCGGTACCGCCCTGGCGCCCGAGGTAGTTGAAGCCGATGGCCGGATCCGGTCCCGCCACAGCCGCATCCGAGTTCAGGTAGCGCAGCAGCCCGTAGGTGAGCGGGTCCGGCAGCGCGCGGAGCTGCTCCTTGGCGTCCTTGACGAGGGCGCCCAGCGCGGTGTCACCGGTGATCACCTGCGCCCAGGTGACGTCCCCGAGGGTGATCGACACCGGGGACTTGGCGGTGAACCAGCCGACGGTCCGGGTCAGGTCGACGTCGGAGCCGAGTTCTTCCTGACGCCCATGACCCTCGACGTCGATGCCGACCGGCGTGCCGTGGGTACCGGCGAATTCGGCCAGCGCCAAGGCGAATCCGATCACCAGGATGTCGTTGATGCCGGCATGGAACGCCGCGGGGACGGCGCCCAGCAGCGTCGCGGTGGTCTCGGCATCCAGTTCGGCCGCCAGGTGTCCCGCGGTGGCGAAAGTGTCGACCGCGGGCTGCACAGCCGGCAATACAGCCGGAGCCTGCGCCACCTGTTGCCACGCGGCGACGTGTTCGATGACGCTCGGATCCTGGGCACGCTCGACGAGGACTTCCGCCCAGCGCTGGAACGACGTGCCGCCAGCCGGCAACGCCACCGGCTGACCGGCCCGGTGCTGCATCCACGCGATGTTCAGGTCTTCCAACAGGATTCGCCACGACACCGCGTCAACGGCCAGGTGGTGGATGATCACCGCGAGCTGCCGGGTGTCCGCCACCCACAGCGCGGCGAGCATCGTCCCCGCAGTTGGGTTCAGCTGCGCGCGAGCCGCGGCCAGTGCGTCGTCGGACCAGGTGTCCGCGGTGTGCAAGCACTCCCGCGCGTCCACGGTGCCTGGTTCAGCCGTGGTCAGCGACCAGCCACCGGCATCGTCTTCGTCGACACGCATCCGCAGCGTGGCGTGGCGATCCAGCAAGGCTTGCAACAGGAATGCCGCGTCGGCCTCGGTGGCATCCGCCGGTGCCTGCACCACCACGGTCTGGTTGAACTCGCCGGTGGGCCCGTCGACACTGCGCAGCCATTCGATGATCGGGGTGGCCGGCAGCGGCCCGACGCCCGAGTCCGATTCCCCGCCCGAGGTCTCGCCGACCTCGACCACCCGGGCCAGCCGGGCGACGGTCTGCTCGACGAACAGGTCCTTGGTCCGGCAGGTCAGGCCTGCCGCGCGCGCCCGCGTGACCACCTGCATCGACGAAATGCTGTCGCCGCCAAGGTCGAAGAACGAGTCGTCGATGCCCACGCGCTCGACCCCGAGCACCGCGGCATAGATGCCGGCGAGGATCTCTTCGATCGCGTTGCCGGGCGCCCGGTAGTCGCCCGCGGCGTACTCGGGCGCCGGCAGAGCACGGATGTCGAGCTTGCCGTTGGCCGTCAGCGGCAGCTCCGGGACCACGACCACCGCGGCCGGAATCATGTACGCCGGCAACCGATCTGCCAGCGCGGTACGGACTGCTACCGGGTCCGCCGATCCGGTGAGGTAACCGACCAGCCGCTTGTCCCCCGGCCGGTCTTCGCGGGCGATGACGGCGGCCTGCTCGACCCCGTCGAGGTCCGCCAAAGCGGCTTGGATATCGCCCAATTCGATGCGGTAGCCGCGAATCTTGACCTGATCATCGGCTCGGCCCAGGTAGTCCAGCTGACCGTCGGCGCGCCAGCGCACCAGGTCACCGGTGCGGTACATGCGGGCGCCGGGCTCGCCGAACGGGCAGGCCACGAAGCGCGAGGCGGTCAGCCCGCCGCGGCGCAGATATCCCGCGGCGATGCCGCCGCCGGCCAGGTACAGCTCACCGACGACACCGATCGGCACCGGCCGTAGATGGCTGTCCAGCACGAACGTCGAGCCGTTGGGTACCGGCGAGCCGATCGGCACCGTCTGTTGTTCGGGCGTCAGTGGCGCGCTGATCGCGGCGTAGATAGTGGCCTCGGTGGGACCGTAGGCGTTGATCATGACGCGGCCCGGCGACCAGCGCTCGACCAGTTCGGTCGGACATGCCTCGCCCGCGACCACGAGCGTGACCCCGTCCAGACCCGTCGGCGAAAGTGCGCCTGCCGCAGAAGGAGTCAGGCTAAGCACGGTGACCTGCTCGGCCACCAGCAGCGCGTGCAGGTCTTCCGGCGCCCGCGCGGCGGACTCGGGTACGACGACCAGTCGGCCGCCATTGAGCAACGCGCCGAAGATCTCCCACACCGAGACGTCGAACGCCAGCGAGTGCCACTGGCTCCAGACGCCCACGGCCGGCAGGCCGGAGTCCGGGGCGCCGATCAGCTGGGTGACGTTACGGTGCATCACCGCAACGCCTTTGGGGACGCCGGTGGTGCCGGAGGTGTAGATCAGGTACGCGACGTCGTCTGCGGCGGGCCCGGCCAGTGCCGTGTCGGGCTGGGCGTCGGCGGGGTCATCCACATCGATGACGGCCGCGTCCAGGCTGGAGACCCGGTCCGCCAGGTCATCCGTGGTGACCACTGCGACCGGCGTGGCATCCGTGAGCACGAATTCGACGCGGGACGCCGGCAGCGCCGGGTCGAGCGGCAGGTACGCCGCCCCGGTCTTGAGCACCGCCAGGATCGCCACGATCGCTTCCGCGGACCGCGGAAGCAGCAGTGCCACAGTCTGTTCGGGGCCGGCTCCGTGTTGAGCGAGCAGGTGCGCAAAGCGGTTGGCGCGCTTGTCGAGTTCCGCGTAGGTCAGCGTGCGGGCCTCGCAGCTCAGTGCCACGGCGTCGGGGGTCCGCGCGACCACTGCAGCGAACAGTCCCGGAATCGTGGCATCGCCCGCGGGCCGGGTCAGTGCGGTCCGGTTGCCGATGGCATCGATACGCGTGCGCTCGGCGTCGTCGAGCATCTCGACTGTGGACACCGGCGCTGTGGGATCGGCGCTGACTGCGGCCAGCACCCGCTGCAACCGTTCGATGAGCGTCTCGATACTGCCGGCGTCGAAAACGTCGGTGCGATATTCGACGGTTCCCGCGATGCCGGCCGCCGCACCGTCGTCGGTCCAGCGCTCGCCGAGTGAGAACGTCAGGTCCATGCGGGCGGTCTGGGTGTCCACCGGGAGCGGCGTCACCTCCAGGTCGCCGAGGGTAAGCCCGGCACCGTGCTGTCCTTGGCCGGGCAGGTTCTGCCACGCCAGCAAGACCTGCACCAGCGGGTGGTGCGTCAGGCTGCGCGTGGGGTTGAGCCGCTCGACCAGCACCTCGAACGGCACGTCCTGGTTCTCGTACGCCGCGAGGCTGCGCTGCTGTACCTGCGCGAGCAGGTCGGTGAAGGTCGGATCGCCGGTGAGGTCGACGCGCAGCACCAGGGTGTTGACGAAGAAGCCGACCAGGTCGTCGAGCGCCGGGTCGGTGCGGCCCGCGATCGGGAAGCCCACTGCGACATCGGAACTCGCGCTGACCGTGGACAGCAGCAGGGCGAGCGCGGCCTGCACCACCATGAATCCGGTCGCGTTGTGCTCGCGCGCCACCCGCGCGATCTGCTGCTGCAATTCGGCCGGCCAGTCGATGGCGACCGTCGCGCCGTGCTGATCGGCCACCAGCGGGTAGGGGCGATCGGTCGGCAATTGCAGCCGCTCGGGCAGCCCGGCCAACGCATCCTGCCAGTAGGCGAGCTGCGTCGCGATCGGGCTGTCGCCATCGTGCAGATCGCCGAATTGCGCACGCTGCCACAGCGTGTAGTCGACGTACTGCACCGGCAGGTCGGACCACGGCGGTGCCTGTCCGGCACAACGGCTCGCGTAGGCGATGCCGAGGTCGCGCGCCAGCGGCGTGATCGACCAGCCGTCGGCCGCGATGTGGTGCACCGCGGCGACCAGCACGTGCTCGTCCGCGGATACCCGGAACAGGCTGGCACGCAACGGAATCTCAGTGGACACGTCGAAGGCGTAGCGCGCCGCGCTGTCCACGGCGTCGTCCAGGCGAGCGGTCGACCAACCGGTCGCATCGGTGCTCTCCCAACCGATGTCGGCCTGGGACACCGGCAGCACCACCTGCTGCGGCACGCCGTCCGGTGCGACGAACACGGTACGCAGCGCTTCATGCCGGGCCACCACGTCGACCAACGCGGCGCGCAGCGCCTCGGCGTCCAATCGCCCGGCGAGCTTCAGCACCGTCGAGAGGTTGTACGTCGCGGACGGACCCTGCAACTGCTCGAGGAACCACAAGCGGTTCTGCGCGAACGACAACGGGATGACCTCGGGCCGTTCTCCTGCGACCAGCGGATCCCGGCGCGGCGTGGACGACCCGATCCGCGGCGCCAGCTCGGCGATGGTCGGCGCCTCGAACACCGTGCGCACCGCCAGGTCGGTATCCAGCGCGGCGTTGATCGCCGCGATCAGACGCATCGCGGCGATGCTGTCGCCACCGAGGTCGAAGAACGATTCGTCGACGCCGACGCGGCTGTGTCCCAACAGATTCGCGAAGATGCCGGCCAGGATTTCCTCGACCGCCGTCGCCGGCGCCCGGTACTCGCCCGCGGCATAGTCGGGTGCGGGCAGGGCACGGGTATCCAGCTTGCCGTTGGCGGTCAACGGCAAACGGTCGAGCGCCACGATCGCCGCGGGCACCATGTAACCCGGGAGTCGCCCGGCCAGCTCGGCTCGCACTGCGGCCGGATCAGCGGTCCCGGTCATGTACCCGACGAGGCGCTTGTCACCGGGTCGGTCCTCGCGGGCGATCACCGCAGCCTGCTGCACACCGTCCAGCGCCGCCAATGCTGTTTGGATATCACCGAGTTCGATGCGGTAACCGCGGATCTTGACCTGCTCATCAGCGCGGCCGAGATAGGTCAGCTGTCCGTCGGCACCCCAGCGCACCAGGTCGCCGGTGCGGTACATCCGCTGTCCGGGGGCCCCGAACGGGCAGGCCACGAACCGCGAGGCACTCAGTCCGGCACGCCGCAGATAGCCGACGCCCAACCCGGCACCGGCGACATACAGTTCGCCGATCACCCCGGGCGGCACCGGCCGCAACGAACCATCGAGCACGAACAGCGCGGCGCCGCCCACCGGCGAACCGATCGGCACCACTGTGGATTCCGACGCCGACTCGGCCGTCAGCGGTGCACTGATCGCGACGCACATCGTCGTCTCGGTCGGCCCGTAGGCATTGACCATCACGCGGCCGCCGGTCGCCCAGCGCTGCACCACCTCCGGTGAGCACGCCTCGCCGACCGCGACGAGCGTCGCCGACTCCAGTCCCACTGGAGACAACACCGCTGCCGCTGTTGGGGTCTGGGTCAGGACGGTAACGCCTTCGGTCACCAAGGTGTGGTGCAGATCCGCCGACGAACGGGCCACATCGTCGCCGATCACCACTACCCGGCCACCGCGCAGCAGCGGGCCGAAGAGCTCCCATACCGACACGTCGAACGCCAGAGAATGGGCGTGGCTCCACACCCCGGCGGCCGGCAGGCCCGCGTCGAGCGTGCCGAGCAGCTGGGTCACATTGGCGTGGGTGAGCCCGACGCCCTTGGGCACACCGGTGGTGCCCGAGGTGTAGATGACGTAAGCCAGCACGTCCGCGTTCGGCATCGTCAGCGCTGAATCAGGCTGTGCCGCAGCGTCGGCGACCGAGACGACCGCGCCACTGAAACCCGACAACAGTGCCGGGTCGGTGGTGATCGCCGCGACCGGGGCGGCGTCGTCGAGGACAAACTCGATCCGCGCCGACGGCCACGCCACGTCGACCGGCAGATAGGCCGCGCCCGTCTTGAGCACGCCCAGTATCGCGACGATGGCGTCGGTCGAGCGGGAAAGCAGCAGCGCGACAACCGAACCCGGTCCGACACCGTGGCTGGTCAGCAGGTGGGCCATCCGGTTCGACGCCGCGTCCAGATCCGCATATGTCATCGATGCGCCCGCGTCGGTGATCGCCACCGCGTCGGGAGCGCGCCGGACGTGGGTGGCGAACAACTCCGGAACGGACGGCTGATCAGACCTACGCGTCAAGACATCCCGATGACCGATCGCCTCGATCCGGGCGCGCTCGTGCGGCGTCAGCAGATCGACCGTGGACAGCGCTCGGCTGGGGTCGGCGGTCATGGCAGCCAGCACTGCTTGCATCCGGCGCACCAGCGCTTCGACGCTCGCCGCATCGAAAACGTCGGTGCGGAATTCGACGATGCCGCCGATGCCGGCGGGTTCGCCTGTGGCGCTCCACCGTTCGGACAGCGAGAACGCCAGGTCCATGCGCGCCGCCTGGGTTTCCACCGGCAGCGGAGTGACCGTCAGGTCGCCCAGGGTGAGGTTGCCCGTGCTGCCCACGTGCTGCCACGGCAGGTTCTGCCAGCCGAGCATCACCTGCACCAGTGGATGGTGGGACAGGGAGCGAGCCGGGTTCAAGCGCTCCACCAGTACCTCGAACGGCACGTCCTGGTGTTCGTAGGCCGCGAGGCTGCGCGCCCGCACCTGCGCCAAAAGCTCTTCGACAGTCGGGTTTCCGGTCAGATCGACACGCAGCACCAGGGTGTTGACGAAGAAGCCCACCAGGTCGTCGAGGGCAGGGTCGCGCCGCCCGGCGATCGGAAAGCCAATGGCGACATCGGAACTGGCGCCGAGCTTGGCCAGCATGACCGCCAGCGCGGCCTGCACCACCATGAAGCTGGTCGCGTTGTGTTCGCGCGCCACCCGCGCGATCTGCTGCTGCAACTCGGCGGGCCAGTCCACTTCGATCGTGGCACCGCGCAGGTCGGCGACCGCCGGGTACGGGCGGTCGGTCGGCAGGTCGATCCGGTCGGGAAGGCCGGCCAGGGCGTCCGCCCAGTAACCGAGCTGGGCCGCGACCTCACTGTCGGGAGCGTCGAGTTCGCCGAGTTGCCTGCGCTGCCAGAGCGTGTAGTCGACGTACTGCACAGCCAGCGGCGCCCAGCCGGGCGCTTCTCCGGCGCAGCGGCTGACGTATGCCGCGCCCAGGTCGGTCACCAGTGGCTGCAGCGACCAGCCGTCCGCGGCGATGTGATGGACCACTGCCACCAACAGGTGTTCATCGTCGGCGAGGCGGAACAGGCTGGCGCGCACGGGGATTTCGGTGGCCAGGTCGAACGCGTACTGCGCGGCGGCGCGTACCGCGTCCGCTCGTTGTGCGTCGGTCCAGGCACCGGCATCGATGACGTCCCAGCCGAGCTCGAGTTCGTCAGCGGGCACGATCACCTGCTGCGGCGTGCCTTCCGTCGCGGTGAACACGGTGCGCAGACTCTCGTGCCGGTCGACCACGTCGGCCAGCGCCGCGCGCAGCGCCTCGGGATCGAGCTGACCCTGCAGCCGAAGTATCACCGGCATGTTGTAAAGCGCTGACGCGCCCTGCAATTGGTCGACGAACCACAGCCGGTTCTGGGCGAACGACAGTGGGATGACGGCCGGCCTCTCGACCGCCACCAGCGGCTCGCGCCGCGTCGCGCCATCGCCGATCCGCGCCGCGAGCTGAGCCACAGTGGGTGCCTCGAAGACTGTCCGCACCGGCAGCTCGGCGTCGAGCGCCGCGTTGATCCCGGCGATCAACCGCATGGTGGACAACGAGTCTCCACCCAGGTCGAAGAACGAGTCGTCAACACCGACCCGCTCGACACCGAGAAGTTCGGCGTAGATGGCCGTCAGGGTTTCCTCGATCGCGCCCGACGGGGCCCGGTACCGCGTGGCGTCCTGGTAGTCCGGAGCCGGCAGCGCCCTGGTGTCCAGCTTGCCGTTGACGGTGACCGGCAGCGCCGGCACGCCGATGACGGCGGCCGGGACCATGTAACCCGGCAGCCGGTGCGCCAGCGCGGTGCGCGCCTCGGCCGGGTCTGCCGTGCCGACGATGTAACCGACCAGGCGCTTGTCGCCGGGACGGTCTTCGCGGGCGATCACCGCCGCATGCTCGACGCCGGGCAGCTCGGCCAATGCCGAACGGACATCGCCCAATTCGATGCGGTAGCCGCGGACCTTGACCTGCTCGTCGGCGCGGCCGAAGTAGTCCAGCTGCCCATCGGGGCGCCACGACACCAGATCTCCGGTGCGGTACATGCGGGTGCCCGGTTCACCGAACGGGCAGGCCATGAAACGTGTTGCGGTCAGGCCAGATCGGCGCCAGTAGCCGATACCGACGCCGCGGCCGGCGAGGTACAGCTCGCCGACCACTCCCGGCGGAACGGGGCGCAGCGACTCGTCGAGCACGAAGAACGCCGCACCCGCAGTGGGCGAACCGATCGGTGGTGCGCCGGAGCCCGCGGTCAGGGGCAGGCTCTTGCACAGCCACATGGTCGTCTCGGTCGGCCCGTAGACGTTGACCATCGTGCGGCCCGGTGCCCAGCGGCCGACCATCTCGGGCGGGCAGGCCTCGGCGCCGATGACCAGAGCGGCCGCGTCCAGGCCCTCGGTGGACAACACCGCTGCGGCAGAGGGCGTTTGGGTCAGTACCGTGACACGCTCGTGAACCAGCAGGTCGTGGAAGTCGTCAGCGGAGCGGGCCACGGCGTCGGGCACCACCACGAGCCGTCCGCCGTGCAGCAGCGCGCCCCAGATCTCCCACACCGAGAAGTCGAACGCATAGGAGTGGAACTGCGTCCACACCTGTTCCGCCGACAGCTCGATGCCGATCTCCAGGCCCTGGAACAACTGCACGACGTTGTACTGGGTGACCGCAACGCCTTTGGGCATACCGGTGGTGCCCGAGGTGTAGATCAGGTGAGCCACGTCATCGGGCGCGGGCCCGTGCGGCGGTGTGCTCGGCTGCGCCGCCACCGCAGTGTCGGCCACGTCGATGACCGTGACGCCGAATCCGTCGAACCGGTCCGCCAGATCGCCGGTGGTCACGACGGCGACCGGTGCTGCGTCGCCGAGCATGAACTCGATGCGGGCCGCCGGCAGTGCCGGATCGAACGGCAGATATGCCGCGCTGGACTTGAGCACCGCCAGGATTGCGACGATCGCTTCAGCGGAGCGTGAAAACAGCAGCGCGACAATCTGTCCCGGCCCGGCACCCTGCACGGTCAGCAGGTTCGCCAATCGGTTCGACGCCTCGTCGAGTTCCCGGTACGTCAGGGATCGGTCGCCGCAGACCACCGCGACCGCGTCGGGCGTGCGAGCAACCTGCGCGGCGAACACCTCGGGGACGGTGGTCGCTGCTGCCGGCTGCCCCAGCACGGCACGGTTCCCCCAGCGGTCCAGCCGGGCCTGCTCGACCTCGTCGAGCAGATCCACCGACGACAACCGCTGCTCAGGATCGGCGCTGAACGCCAACACCATTCGCTCGAACCGGCCGACGAGCGCCTGGATGCTCTCCGCGTCGAAGATGTCGGTGCGGAACTCCACCATCACGTCGAGTCCGTCGGGCTCCCCGTCGCCGTCCCAGCGCTCGCCGAGCGAGAACGCCAGATCCATGCGGGCCGTCTGGGTGTCCACCGTGAGCGGGGTAACCTGCAGATCGCCGAGGGCCAGCCCTGCCGCATCCCCAGCCTGCCAGGAGAAGTTCTGCCAGCCCAGTAGCACCTGGACCACTGGATGGTGGGTCAGGCTCCGGGTCGGGTTCAACCGCTCGACGAGCATCTCGAACGGCACGTCCTGGTGTTCGTACGCCGCCAGGCTCCGCCGGCGCACCTGCGCCAGGAGGTCGGCGAACGTCGGGTCGCCGCCGGAGAACTCACCCAGGTCGACCCGCAGCACCAGGGTGTTGACGAAGAAACCGACCAGTTCGTCGAGGGCGGCGTCGCGCCGGCCCGCGATCGGGAAGCCCACCGCCACATCGGAAGTCGAGCTGATCCGCGCCAGCAGCGCGGCGAACGCCGCCTGGATCACCATGAAGCTGGTGGCGTTGTGCTCACGGGCGACACGACGGATCTGCTGCTGCAGGGCGACCGGCCACTGCACGGTCACCCTGGCGCCGTGGTGATCGGCCGTCGGCGGATACGGACGGTCGGTCGGCAGGTCGAGGCGCTCGGGCAGTCCCGTCAGGGTCTCCTGCCAGAAGTCCAGCTGCGCGGCGATCGGGCCGTCCGCGTCATCGAGTTCGCCGAATTGCGCACGCTGCCACAGCGTGTAGTCGACGTACTGCACCGGCAACGGCGACCAGTCCGGGGCCCGACCCGCACACCGGCTGGCATAGGCCAACCCGAGATCGCGCACCAGCGGGGTGACCGACGAGCCGTCCGCGGCAATGTGATGCACCACGATGACGAGGATGTGGTTGTCGTCGGTGGCGCGGAAGAGCTTGGCGTGGAACGGGATCTGCGCGGACAGGTCGAAAGTGTGGCGGGCCGCCGCGGTCACCGCGTCGTCCAGCTTGCGTGCCGGCCAGCCGCCGGCGTCGATGGTCTCCCAGCCGATATCGGCCTGGTCCGCGGGAATGATCACCTGTTCGGCGGTGCCCTCCGGGGCCACGAACAACGTTCGCAGGCTTTCGTGGCGGGCCACCACATCGGCCAGGGCCCGGCCCAGCGCGTCGGTGTCGAGGCGGCCGCGCAGCCGCAGGGCCACGGCCAGGTTGTAGATGGCCGACGGTCCCTGCAACTGGTCGAAGAACCACAGCCGGTTCTGGGCGAACGACAACGGAAGTGCGGTCGGCCGCGCATCGGTCGGGACAGCCACCAGCGGCGCCAGCCGCGTCGCGTCCCCGCCGATCCGCGGCGCCAGCTGCGCCACGGTGGGTGCCTCGAACAGCGCGCGCACCGAAAGATCAACGGCCAAGCTCGAATTGACGGCGCCGATCAGCCGCATCGCCGACAGCGAGTCGCCACCCAAGTCGAAGAACGAGTCGTCCACGCCGACCCGCTGCACACCCAGCACCTGGGCGTAGATGTCGGCGAGGATCTCTTCCACCACGCCGGCCGGAGCCCGGTAGCCGTCGGTGTCCGTGTACTCGGGCGCCGGCAGCGCCTTGCGGTCGAGCTTGCCCGACGTCGTCAGCGGCATCTCGTCGAGCACCACGATGTGCTGCGGCACCATGTAGTCGGGCAGCCACGCGCTCAGCCGGTTCCGGACGGCGCTGATCTTCGTGCTGCTGTGCGGCTCGTTGGCGTGGACCCCGGGGTGTGCGTGCGGACGATACAAGTCCGTCAGCGGCACCCCTGCCGAACCAGCATCGCCCGGGCTGACGAAGACGGCGTCGACACAGCCGGGCTCAGCACCCCAGGTGACGGCGACCTGGTATCCCGCGTCCTCACCGACGCGGTGCAGTTCTTCCGTTGTGGTCTCTGGCGTTTCAGGAGTTTCCGCGTCCGCCCGGATGCCGGCGAGTTCCTGCTCCAGCCGGACGTCGATGCGCACTCCCGCGCGGGGAATGCCGGTGACGCGGATCGCCTCCGGCCGCAGGCCGGCCAACCGCCGCTGCAGCCCGTCCAGGTCGGCGCATTCGCCCCACGTCCAGGTGGCGATCTCGGCCATCGAACGGCCGGCGGCGGGCGCCTTGTGGATGGTGACGTCGTAGCGGTATCGATTGAGCTCGTTGTCCGCGGTGCCGCGCTTGATCCGAATGCCAAGCCCGACAGCCGATTCCCGCCGCGCCGCCCAGGTCGTGAAGAATTCCGGCGCGAGGAGCAGTTCGGCTTCACCGAGCACGGCATGCTCGACGCGCTGACGCAGGACCGCGGCATCGGTCTCACCCTCACTGCGGGCCACTACGATGGCGGTCTGGAAAGTGTTCTGCAGACTGTGATTACGGATGTCGCCAAGGAACAGGGTGCCGCCGGGCGCCAACAGTTCCACCGCTTTGTCGATGACCTCGGTCAGGTAGGCCGCGTTGGGGAAGTACTGGACCACCGAGTTCACGATGACGGTGTCGAAGTGACCACGGGGCAGTCCGTCGGTGACGTGCGCTGCCCGGGCCATGAACTCGACCCGATCGCGCCACGGAATCTGCAACTGCTGCAACGAATGTGCCAGTTTGTCGACCGCAGCCGACGAGACATCGGTGGCGACATACTGCTCGCAGTGCGGCGCGATCTGGGACAGGATTAGACCGGAGCCGGCACCGATCTCGAGCACCCGCCGCGGATGCAGCGCCATGATCCGGTCGATCGTGGCGGCCCGCCATTGCTGCATCTCGGCCAGCGGAATCGGCTCGCCGGTGTAGCTGCTGTTCCAGCCCCGGAAATCCGAACCGAACTCGGGCGCTTCACCTTCCGCGTCGGCGGCGGCGTACAGCTCGTCGTAGATGTCCTGCCATTCCCCGACGATCTCCGCGTCATGCTCGGTGTCGCGTTTGCCGTCGGTGGCGTGTTCGAAGGTGAGGTAGCCGACCAGTTGTGCGCCGCCGGTGCCGTGGTGCACGGTGGCAGCGGCCTGACTGACCTGCGGGCAGGCCAGCAGCGCACTTTCAATCTCGCCCAGTTCGATGCGCTGACCGCGCAGTTTGATCTGGGTGTCGGCCCGGCCCAGGTAGTCCAGTGTGCCGTCGGCGTTCCAGCGCGCCAAGTCGCCGGTGCGGTACATGCGGTTGCCGGAATCATCCGGTCCACCATGGGGATTCGCGACGAACCGTTCGGCGCTCAGGGTGGGTCGGCCGACGTAGCCGAGCGCCACCGCCGGGCCGGCGAGGTACAGCTCGCCGGTGACACCCGGCGGTACGGGGTTGAGCTGGGCGTCGAGCACCAGGGTCCGGGTACCCGCGATCGGCGTCCCGATGTTCACCTGCCGGCCCGGCAGCAGCGGGGTACCGGTGGCCCAGATGGTGGACTCGCTGGGCCCGTAGGCGTTGAACATGCTGCGACCTGGCGCCCAGGCGTGCACCAGTTCGTCGGGGCAAGCCTCACCGCCGGTGATCAACGTGGTCAGGCCGTCGAGTCGCGTGCGGTCCAGGGACGCCACGACCGTCGGGGTGAGCAGTGTCGCGCTGACCCGCTGCCGTTGCATCAGGTCGACGAGCGCCTCGCCGGCGTACACGTCCCGCGGTGCCACCACCAGCGCACCTGCCGCGCCGGTCGCCATCAGGATCTCGAACAGGGACGCGTCGAAGGTCGGCGCCGCGACCATCAGCACGCGGTCGTCGGCGGCCAAGCCGTAGGAGTCACGTTGTGCCGCAGCCGCTCCCAGCAAGCCAGCGTGGCTGACCGCGACGCCCTTGGGCTCGCCCGTGGAGCCCGACGTGAAGATGACGTAGGCGGTGTTGTCGACCGTCAGCGGCAGTGCGCGGTCGGCGTCGGTGATCGGTTCCGCGCAGTAGCCGGACAGGTCGACGTCCGCCCGGATCACCGGGCGCGCGCCGGCGCCACCGACCTGGTCGACGTCTCGCGTGAGAACGCAGGCGGCGGCCACCGAATCCAGCACCGTGGCAATGCGTTCGACGGGATGGGTGCGGTCCACCGGCACGTATACGCCGCCGGCCTTGAGCACGGCCCACCACGCCACCACCAGGTCGGCGCAGCGGTCCATGGCCACGCCCACCGCGCGTTCCGGACCGACACCGTGGTCGATGAGCAAGCGCGCCAGGCGATTCGAAGCTTCGTCGAGTTCGCGGTACGACAGCACGCGCGCCCCGTCGACGACGGCGACGGCAGCCGGATCGACCGCGACGGCAGCGGCCAGCAGCTCGGGCCCGAGTCCGACCGGCGCGCGGGTCCCGGCCCCGGACCAGTGCTGCAGCCGGTCTTGCTCGGCCGCGTCGAGCAGGTTGATGGACAACAACTTCCGCGTCGGGTCGTCGGTCATCGCGACCAACAGCCGGCGCAACCTGCCGATCATCGCCTCGATGCCGGCCTCGGTGAACACCTCGTTGTCGTATTCGATGTGCAGCCCGAGCTCATCGCCCGGGAACGCCTCGACCGTCAGCGGGTAGTGGTTGAACTCCCGGTTCGCGAACGACGAGATCGTCAGTTCGGCACCGTCGTCACCGCCGACCGACACTCCGGCTTCGACCGGATAGTTCTCGTACACGAACAGCGTGTCGAAGAGTTGGTCGTGACCGGCGACGCGGTGAATCTCGCCCAGCGCCAGGTGCTGATGATCGAGTGTGTCGTTGTGCGCGGTCTGCAACTGATCGAGCAGGCCGGTCACCGTGGTACCCGCGGCGAGGTTGGCGCGGACCGGCACGGTGTTGATCAGCAGGCCCACCATCGATTCGGTGTCGCCCATGTCCAGCTGACCGAGCCGGGACCGCGCGGTGCCGAATGCCACGTCCTGCTTGCCCGTCAGCGACGTCAGCAGCACGGCCCAGGCCCCTTGCAGCACAGTGCTGACGGTGGTCTGGCAGGAACGCGCCAACTCCCCGAGTGCGCGGGTGGTCTCTGCCGGAATCTCGAACGACGCAAAGCCGCGCCCGCCCCGTCCCAGCCGGTCCTGCAGCCGGTCCTGTGGGCCCACCAGCGTCGGCGTATCGAAGCCCGCCAGCACGGCACCCCACGCCGCGCGTGCCGCATCGAGGTCCCGATCGGCGAGCCAGGTGATGAACTTCCGGTACGACGCCGCCGGCGGCAACCGGTGCCCGGCATAACCGGCGAAGATCTCACGCAGCAGGATCGGCAGCGACCAGCCGTCGAGCACGATGTGGTGGTTGGTCAGCACGAACCGGTGCCGGTCCTGGGCGATGCGGATCAACAGGGCCCGGAACGGCGGCTCACCGGCGAGATCGCCGACGGCGATGCGCTCGGCGGCACACAGCCGCTGAATCTCATCTTCCTCGAACGCCCCCGTCACGCCGAAATCGATGAAATTCCAGGAGATTTCGGGTTCGGTCAGGATCATCTGAACCGGCTCGTCGAACTGCTGGCAGAACGTGGCCGCCAGGTGCGGATGCCGGTTGACCGTGCGTTGCACCGCATCACGGAGTCGCTGTGGATCCAGTGCGCCGGTCAGCGTGAAATCGAGCTGTACCGAATACATTTCGGCCGCGACGTCAGCCCGTTCGTGCGCGGTGCTGCTGTGGAACAACAGGCCCTGCTGCAACGGCGTCAGCGGCAGGATGTCGGCGACGCGGTACTGCTGCCGCAACTGGTCGATCTGCTGCTGGCCCAGGCGCGCAGGCGCGATATCCGACGGCGTCAGCCCGCCACCACCGGCCCGCACGTGTGCACAGATGCCCGACAGCGCCTCGAACCACAACCGGCTCAACCGGTTCAGCTGGGCGTCGTCGAGGACGGACGTCGCCCACGTCCAGTCGGCCTGCAGTTGCGGGCCGGCATCGGTGTCGACGGTTCCGGCGTTCAGCTCGACGGTGTGGAACAGCGGCAGCGGTGCCGCGGCGCCGGCCAGGGACAGTTCGTCCCGCCCCAGCCGCCACAACTCGTCGATCCCGGCGATCTGCGGGAAGCCAAGGCGCCCCAGATAATTGAACCCGATGCTCGGTTCGGCGCCGTCCAGATCAATGTCGTCGTTCAGGTATCGCAGCACGCCGTAGGTCAGACCGGCGGGCTGGGACCGCAGCTGTTCTTTGGCCGCTTTGACAACTGCGCCGAGCGCTTCGTCACCCGCGATGATCTGCGTCCAGGTCAGCTGGCCCATCGAAAGCGCCACCGGGTACTTGGCGGTGAACCAGCCCACGGTCCGCGACAGGTCGACGTCGGCCGCGATGTCTTCGTCACGCCCGTGGCTTTCGACGTCGATGCCGATGGGGGCGCCGGTGCTGCCCAGGAATTCCGCGACCGCGAGGGCGAACCCGATCAGCAGAATGTCTTGCACCCCAGCGTGAAATGCCGCCGGGACCTCGCCGAGGAGCGCATGCGTGTGGTCGGCGTCCAGGGTGACCGACAACTGGCCCGCGGTGCCGTAGGTGTCCACAGCAGGGTCCGCCGCCGGTAGGGCCGCGGGTACCGAAGCGATGTGGCGCCAGGCCGCCGCCTGCGCCGGCACGTCCGGCTGGTGCGCGTGCTCGGCGAGCAGCGCAGCCCACTTCTGGAATGACGTTCCGGTCGTCGCCAACTCCACCGGCTGGCCGGCGCGGTGCTGAGCCCACGCGATATTGAGGTCTTCCAACAGGATTCGCCACGACACCCCGTCGACCGCGAGGTGGTGCACGATCAGGACCAGCTGTCCGGTGGTGCCGACCCACAAGCCGCTCACCATCAGCCCGGCATTCGGTTTCAGCCGGGTCCGCGCCGCAGCCACCGCTGCTTCGGACAGCTCATCGACCTCGACGACGCACTCATGGGCAGCGACCGAACCGGCTTCGGGTACCTCCAGGGTCCCATCGGTGCCGACGCACAGCCGCAGCATCGCGTGCCGATTCAGCAAGGCCTGCAACAACATCACCGCGTCGGCCGCTGTGGCGCCATGCGGCGCCTGCAACACCAGGGTCTGGTTGAACTGGTCGACCGGGCCCTCGACACCAGCGAGCCACCGCATGATCGGGGTGGTCTGCACCGGTCCGATACCTTCGTCGACCACATCATCCGCGCCATCGGTGACGGTCACCGTCTGCGCCAGGCGCGCCACCGTCTGCTCGACGAACACGTCACGCGGGCGGCACGCCAGACCGGCGGCCCGAGCCCGCGCTGCCACCTGCATCGCGAGGATGCTGTCGCCGCCCAGCTCGAAGAACGAGTCGTCGACGCTGACGGCCGCCGATTCCAAGCCGAGGATCTCGGCGTAGATGGCGGCCAGGATCTCCTCCACCGGGCTGTCGGGCGCACGGTAGTCGTCGCCCGTGTACTCCGGGGCCGGCAGGCTGCGGGTGTCGAGCTTGCCGCTGGTGGTCAGCGGCAGTTCGGACAGCGCCACCACCGCGGCGGGCACCAGGTATGCCGGCAGCCGATCCGCCAGGGCGGCCCGCACTTCGACCGGATCGACGGCGCCGGTGACGTAGCCGACGAGGCGCTTGTCGCCGGGACGATCCTCCCGGACGATCACTGCCGCCTGCACGACGCCGTCGAGCGCCGCCAAAGCTGTTTGTACCTCACCCAATTCGATGCGGTAGCCACGAATCTTGACCTGCGCATCAGCGCGGCCGACGTACCGCAGCTGGCCGTCGTCGCCCCAGTACACCAGGTCGCCGGTGCGGTACATGCGGTCGCCGGGCTTACCGAAAGGGCAGGGCACAAAGCGGGATCCGGTCAATGCGGTCCGGTGCAGGTACCCGACACCGACGCCACCGCCGGCCACATACAGTTCTCCGACGACGCCGGGCTGCACCGGCTGCATCCAGCCGTCCAACACGAACAGGGCCGCGCCGTTCGGCGGCGATCCAATCGGCGCCGCGCCGCCGCCGGCCGCCAGCGGCGCACTGATCGCCGCGTAGATGGTGGTCTCGGTCGGGCCGTAGCCGTTGACCATCACGCGCGCGGGGGCCCACTGGTCGACCACCTCGGCCGGGCACGCCTCGCCGCCCATCACCAGAGCGCACGACTCGAGGCCCGTCATGTCCAACATGCCGATGGCAGAAGGCGTTTGGGTGAGGACCGTGACCTTTTCGGCGATCAGGAAGTCATGGAACTCGGCCGGATCAGCGGACACCGACTCGGGCACCACCACCAGTCGGCCGCCGCGCAGCAGCGCGGAGAAGATCTCCCACACCGAGAAATCGAACGCGTACGAATGCCAATGTGACCAGGCCTGCTCGGACGGCAGGCCGGCGTCCTGCGACGCGATCAGCTGGGTCAGGTTCTGATGGGCGATCGCAACGCCTTTCGGCGTGCCGGTCGTTCCCGAGGTGTAGATGACATAGGCGACATCGTCGGGCTCGGGCCCGGCCGCGGCCGGCCAGTCGCCGGGCTCGTCGAATGCGTCGCGCTCTCGCACATCGACGACGATGCCGTCGAACCCATCGAACCGGTCTGCCAGCGCAGCGGTGGTGACGGCCGCGAACGGCTGAGAGTCGTCCAGCATGAAGGTGATTCGGGACGCCGGCAGCGCCGGGTCGATCGGCAGATATGCCGCACCGGTCTTGAGCACGCCCAGGATCGTCACGATGGCCTCGGTGGAACGCGGCAGCATCACCGCCACGCGCCGACCCGGGCCCGCACCGCGGTCGGCAAGCAGCTGAGCCATCTGGTTCGACGCGCGGTCGAGTTCCCGGTAGGTGAGCGCCCGACCGTCGCCGCTGAGCGCGACCGCCTCGGGCACGCGAGCCACCTGATCGGCGAACAGCGCCGGTATCGATGCCGGCGGGTCCGTCTCAGTGGCGAGCGTCGCCCAGTTTCCGAGTTCGGCCAGCCGTTCCTCGGCCGGTGCGCCCAGCACCGGCAACGACGACAGGCGCTGCGCTGGATCTGCCGTCATCGCGGTCAGCACCCGGTCCAGCTGGTCCGCCAATTCGACGACGTCGAGCTGACGGGTACCGAACGTCGTGACGGACAACTCGTCGCCCGTGCCCGAGAACGCCAGTCCGGAACCTCGCCCAAGACCTGAGATCAGTTGCGCTGCCGCGGTGGCCTCGCCGAGCGGCACGGTGAACCCCGACGGCAGAAAGTCCACCACGATCCGGTCGGCGCCCACCCCGTGCATCTTGCGTTCGAGGGCCTGTACCGGAAATCGCTGATGGCGCACCGCTTCTCGGGTGCGAGTGTGCACATGCGCACAGAACTCGGCGACCGTGGCATCGGGGGAAACCTGCAGGACCAGTGGCACCACCCCGGCAACCATGCCGGGCAACGTCTTCGACACCTGCAGCACGCGCCGGGTCACCGGCAGGTCCAGCACCACCTCGTTGCCGTCCGCTGACCGGCCGCGCAAGACCAGCGCGCAAGCGGCGATGAGCACCGTCGACCGGCGCACATCCCAGGCCTCGCACAGTCGTTCCACCTGAGCCAACAGCGCAGGGGCGAGCTGGATCGGCTCCGACGAGCCGTCCTCGGCATCCGCCGCGTCGCCGAGCCGGAGCTCACGGGTGGGCTCTGCCGGCAGGTTCGCCGTCCAGTACGCCTCGTCCTCGGCGTAGTCCGCGGAGGCTTCGTACGCTGCTTCGCAATCGAGCAGATCCTGCAGCGAACTGAAGTACGATGGCTGAATCGCTACGCCCGCAACAGTTTCCGAGTAGACCGTGGCGATCCGCTGCAGGACCAGCGCCAGTCCGATGCCGTCGGCGACGATGTGGTGGCAGCACGCGAAGAAGAACGATTCGGCCGGACCGGCCTGGAAGTACGCGAAGCGCAGCAGTAGGCCGTCGAGCGGCATGGGGGTGCGCTGCAGCGCCGAGGATATGGCGCGCGCCTCGACCATCGGTTGGTCGGCGTGGGTCAGATCGACGAAGACCACGTCGAAATCGGCGGCAGCGAGGACCCGCTGGCGGACCTGACCATCGGTCTCCGAGAAGGTCGCCAGTACCGGATCGGCTTCCCCGACGACGCGCCGGATCGACTGCTCGAACAGCCCAAAATCGACTGGTCCGTCAATTTTTGCGAAGATGCCGAGTTGCCACTCCGCAGCCGATTGACCCGTTTCCTGCGCGAGCCAGATATCCAACTGCCCACGCGTGACCGGCCACGACGAATCGCCGAGATCCATCCCTAACCCTGAAATACCGAATTACTCCCGATCCGACGAACGATCAGAGCCGCTGCCCCACCGCCAGTCGGTCGCGCAAGCTCTTCGGCCGAATGTCGGTCCACTCCCGCTCGATGTACTCCAGGCATGAGGCGCGATCGGCCTCACCAAAGACCACTCGCCAACCCGCCGGGACATCAGCAAACGTCGGCCACAGACTGTGCTGCTCTTCGTCGTTGACCAGCACGAAGAAAGATCCATTGTCGTCATCGAACGGGTTGGTGCTCATGGTGCTCCCAAAAGAATTGACGCTCAAGATAATTGGGCTTTGCTATTTCCGCGCCGCCCGTGGGCGAATGCTACATGCCCACGCTATGTCTACAAACGGGCGTCAATAAACTGGCCCCGGCGCGCCGCGATCGAGCAATCCGTCCGAAATCACCGATGCTGTAACGAATTTCGCGACATTCTTTGCCTGATGCCAATGACGGTACCGACTTCGCTGGCCGTGCCACCCAATTGGCATTTCCGACAGTTAGCTGATTCCGTCGAAACGGTATTCAGGCGGGAAATGTGCCAGTGGACGCCTGGCGAAACGCGGTTTCGGCGGGAGGCGAGTTAAACCACCGCGGCCGAGCCGCGAATCAGACCACCGCGGCCGAGCCGCGAATCAGACCATGGCGCGGCGGCCGGCCAGGGCCCGGCCGAGCGTCAGCTCATCGGCGAACTCGAGGTCGCCACCCATCGGTAGACCCGACGCGATGCGCGTCACCGATAGCCCCGGAATGTCCCGCAGCATGCGCACCAGGTACGTGGCAGTGGCCTCGCCCTCGGTGTTGGGGTCGGTCGCGATGATCACCTCGACGATGTCCACACCGTCGACCCGCTGCCCAATCCTGTTGAGCAGCTCACGAATTCGCAATTGATCCGGCCCGACCCCGGACAACGGATCCAGCGCCCCACCCAGGACGTGGTAACGCCCGCGGAATTCGCGGGTGCGCTCCACCGCCTGTACGTCCTTGGGCTCCTCGACGACACACACCAACGTGCCGTCGCGGCGCGGGTCGCTGCAGATGCGGCACCGGTCGTCATCGGACACGTTGCCGCACACCGCACAGAACTTGACGCCGTCGCGCACCCGGTTCAGCACTGCGGTCAGCCGGTCGATCTCCGGCGGCTCGACCGACAACATGTGGAACGCGATGCGCTGGGCACTCTTCGGACCGATACCCGGCAGCTTGCCGAGCTCGTCGATCAAATCCTGTACGGGTCCTTCAAACACATCAGAACCCGGGCAGGCCCATGCCCTGCATGCCGCCGGCCAGCGGGCCGAGGCGCTGCTGCGCCATCAGCGTCACCTGCTCGGAGGCGTCGCCAAGGGCACCCACGATGAGATCCTGCAGCGTCTCGATGTCATCGGGATCGACGACCTTCGGGTCGATGGTGAGCGCGGTGATCTCACCGCTGCCCATCATGGTGACCTTGACCAGACCACCGCCGGCCTGGCCGACCACCGACGAGGTGGCCAGCGATTCCTGCGCCGCCATGAGCTGCTGCTGCATCTGCTGCGCCTGCGCAAGCAGCGCGGACATATCAGGCTGGCCACCGGGTTGCATGGTGATCCCCTCAGATTTCGATGATCGGGTTTACGCGCCAGCCTAGTCGCCCGACAGAAAGTCGGGCGACCGACTGGCCGCGAAAAAAATCTGCGCGCGCCGAAGGCTCAGCCTTCGATGACCTTCTTCAGGTTGCCCAACACCTCGTCCTGGATCTTGCGCAGGCCCAGCGGGGCGAAGGTCTTCTCGAAGAAGCCGCCGATACCGCCGGCACCCTGCCACGCGGTCTTGACGGTGACGGTCGAGCCGGTGCCCGCCGGGGCCACGGTCCAGGTGGTCACCATCGACGAGTTGGCGTCCTTCTCGATGACGCTCTTGCCCGCGACGTCGACCGTGGCCTTCACCTCACGCGAACGCTTCTTGGTGGCCTGCAGCTTCCAGGTGGCGACGGTGCCGGCACCCTGTCCGCCTTCGAGCACCTGGTACCCGCTGTAGTTCGACGAGAGGATCTTCGGGCGCACCGTCTGGTAGTCGGAGACCGCGGCCAGCACTTTCTCCGGCTCGGCGAGAATCAACACGGTGCTGGACGCACTGACCTGTCCCATCAGGCAAAACTCCTGTTCGTATGGCATCACTGTGCGGTCGCGAGGACCGCTGTCTCGGACTAGCGTATAGGTGTGACAGCTGTCACGACCGACACGCAGGCCGCCCACGAGGCGGCCGTTCAGCGACTGCTGGACAGCTACCGCGCCATCCCGCGGGGCAAGACGGTGCGGTTGGCGAAGCCGACATCGAACCTGTTCCGGGCGCGGGCGCGCACCAAGACCAAGGGCCTGGACGTCACTGGACTCGACGGCGTACTCGCGGTCGACACCGAGTCCCGCACCGCGGACGTGCAGGGCATGTGTACCTACGAGACGCTGGTGGCGGCGACGCTGCCGTTCGGCCTGGCACCGTTGGTCGTGCCGCAGCTCAAGACCATCACCCTCGGTGGCGCGGTGACGGGGCTGGGCATCGAGTCGACGTCGTTCCGCAACGGCCTGCCGCACGAGTCCGTGCTGGAGCTGGACATCCTCACCGGCGCCGGTGAGCTGGTCACGGCATCCCCGGACACCCACTCGGATCTTTTCCATGCCTTCCCGAATTCCTATGGGACGCTCGGCTATTCGGTGCGGCTGCGCATCGAACTGGAACCGGTGCGGCCGTTCGTCAAGCTGAGGCACCTGCGCTTTCACCGCGTGGCCGACCTGGCCGACGCACTGCAGCGCATCCTCGACACCGGCGGATATGACGGCGTCCAGGTCGACTATCTCGACGGCGTCGTGTTCGGCCCCGACGAAAGCTACCTGTGTCTGGGGATGAAGACCGGAACCGACGGCCCGGTCAGCGATTACACCGGCCAGCACATCTTCTACCGCTCCATCCAGCACGACTCCGGAGAGCGGCACGACCGGCTGACCACCGGCGACTATCTCTGGCGCTGGGACACCGACTGGTTCTGGTGCTCCGAGGCGTTCGGCGCGCAACGTCCGCTCGTGCGGCGGCTGTGGCCCCGCCGGTACCGGCGCAGCAGCGTGTACTGGAAGCTCGTCGGTCTGGACCAGCGATTCCACATCGCCGACCGCATCGAGCGGCACAGCATCCTTGCCCCGGATCAGCCCGTGCGCGAGCGGGTGGTGCAGGACGTTGAGGTGCCGGTCGAGCGCGTCGTCGACTTTCTCGAGTGGTTCCTGGCGCACGTGCCCATCACCCCGATCTGGTTGTGTCCGTTGCGGTTACGCGGCGACACTCGTTGGCCCCTGTATCCGATCGAGCCCCACCGCAGCTACGTCAACCTCGGGTTCTGGTCATCGGTCCCGGCCGGACAGGTGGCCGGCGAGACGAACCGGCTGATCGAGGACAAGGTCGACGAGTGTGGCGGCCACAAATCCCTGTACTCCGAGTCGTTCTATTCGCCCGAGGATTTCGACCGGCGCTACGGCGGCGCGGAGTACCAGAAGGTCAAGGACGTTTACGACCCCGAATCGCGGCTATTAGGTCTCTATGCGAAGGCGGTACAACGGCAATGACGACAACTGACGACCGCGGCACGACCGACGGCAAGCTGACCCTGGCCGAGGTGCTGGAGAGCTTCTCGAGCGGTCGGCTGCCCCTGAAATTCGAAGCGTACGACGGCAGTTCGGCCGGCCCCGAGGACGCCGAACTGGGACTGAATCTGCTCACGCCACGCGGCACCACGTACCTGGCGACCGCACCCGGCGACCTGGGCCTGGCGCGCGCCTACGTCGCGGGTGACCTCGCGGCCCTCGGCGTCCATCCGGGCGACCCGTACGAGCTCATCAAAGCCCTGGGCGACAAGGTGGAGTTCAAGCGTCCGCCGCTGCGGGTGCTGGCGAACATCGTGCGGTCCATCGGATTCGAACACCTGATGCCCATCGCCCCACCCCCGCAGGAGGCGCTGCCGAAATGGCGCCGGATGGCAGAAGGGCTGCGGCACAGCCGAATCCGAGACGCCGAGGCCATCCACCACCACTACGACGTGTCGAACGCCTTCTATGAGCGGGTGCTCGGCCCGTCGATGACGTACACGTGCGCGTGCTACCCGCACCCGGACGCCACGCTCGAGGAAGCCCAGGAGAACAAGTACCGGCTGGTGTTCGACAAGCTGCGGTTGCAGCCCGGCGACCGGCTGCTCGACGTCGGCTGCGGCTGGGGCGGCATGGTCCGGTACGCCGCCCGCCACGGTGTCCAGGCCGTCGGGGTGACGCTGTCCGCGGAGCAGGCCGACTGGGCCCAGCGCGCCATCGCCGACGAGGGCCTGGCCGACCTCGCCCGCGTCCTGCACGGCGACTACCGCGACGTGCGGGAGGGGCACTTCGACGCGGTGTCCTCGATCGGCCTGACCGAGCACATCGGCGTCGCCAACTACCCGGCGTACTTCCGGTTCCTGCGCGACCGGCTGCGCCCCGGCGGGCTGATGCTCAACCACTGCATCACCCGGCCGCACAACCACGCCGGCAGCATCGGCGGATTCATCGACCGCTACGTCTTCCCCGACGGGGAACTCACCGGCTCGGGCCACATCATCGCCACGGCCCAGGACGCCGGGCTGGAGGTGCTGCACGAGGAGAACCTGCGCCAGCACTACGCCCTGACGCTGCGCGACTGGTGCGCCAACCTGGTGCGGAACTGGGACGACGCGGTCGCCGAGGTCGGCCTGGCCACAGCCAAGGTCTGGGGCATGTACATGGCCGGTTCACGCGTGGGCTTCGAGACCAATGTGGTTCAGCTGCACCAGGTTCTGGCCGTCAAGCTCGACCAACACGGCGCCGACGGCGGGCTGCCGCTGCGGCCGTGGTGGACGCCCTGATTACTCCCCGATCGGCCGGGCGCCCAGCTCGCTCTTGAGCAGTTCCAGCGCCACTTCTTCGGGATCGCGCCGTGGCACGTCCGTGCCGCGGTCGTTGGCGGCGTCGGCCAGCATGTCCTCTTCTTCGGCGCGCTCCACGGCCGCCTGCTGCTCGGGCGTCGGGGCCGCAGCGCGTGGCGCCGACGCGGCAGGGGCGGCCCCCACCGCACCCGCGGGCGCGGCACCGGCGTCGCACCGCACCCGCCAGTTCACCCCGAGCGCGTCCTTGAGCGCCTCGCGGATGACGTCCGCGTTGTGCTGCTCACTGAGTCGTTTCGCCAACGGCGGGGCCGGGTGTGCCAGCACCAGGGTGTCGCCCTCGATGCCGCGGACCGTCGCCTCCATCAGCATGGCTTCCAGCGACCGGCTGCGGGCACGGACCTTCTCGCGCACCGTCGTCCACATGGCCCGCACCGCGGCCGCATCGGGCTCACCGGGCGTCCCCGCCGCAGCCGCGGCCGGCTGCTCGGGCGCCGGGGCTGCCGGTTCGGCAGCCGGTGGCGCGACGGGTTCTGGTGATGTTTCACGTTGAACCGGCGCGGGTTCGGGGGCCGGACGTGGCTCGGGCCGGGGAGCGGGCGGCGCCGGGGGCGCCGGAGCGGGCTCGGGTTCCGGCGCCGAAACCGACTGCGACGCTTGACTTCTCCGCATGAACTGCCGATTGCTCGCCGCGGCAGATGCGGCAGATGCGGCCGACGGAGCAGGCGGGGCGTCGGCGAACGACTCGGCAACAGGCGCCGCAGCCGGGGTTGGTGCCGGGGTAGGTGCCGCCACGGGCGCTTGCCGCGGCGCAGCAGCGACCCCGCCCTCAGACGCCGGGATCGAGACATTCATCCGGGTCTCGATGCGCTCGATCCGTTGCAGCAGAGCGGCTTCGGTGTCGCTGGCAGACGGCAGCAGCAGCCGGGCACACACCACTTCGAGCAGCAGCCGGGGTGCCGTCGCGCCGCGCATCTCCCCCAGCCCGGCGTGCATCACCTCGGCATAGCGGGTCAGCGTCGCGGTGCCGATCTGGGCGGCCTGGTCCCGCATGCGCTCCATGATGTCCTCGGGGGCGTCAACCACACCGCGGGCCGCCGCGTCCGGAACTATTTGCAGCACAATCAAATCCCGGAAGCGCTCCAGGAGATCGGTACCGAACCGCCGCGGATCGTGGCCGGCGTCGATCACCGACTCCACGGCCCCGAAGAGCGCCGCACCGTCGCCGGCGGCCAGCGCGTCGACGGCCCGGTCGATCAGCGCCATGTCGGTGGCACCCAGCAGCGACAGCGCCCGCTGATAGACGACGCGATTCTCCTCGGCGCCGGCCAGCAGCTGGTCGAGCACCGACAACGTGTCGCGGGGCGAACCGCCGCCGGCGCGGATGACCAAGGGGTACACGGCGTCGTCGACTTGTACGTCTTCTTGCGCGCAGATCTTCTCCAGCAGGCCGCGCATGGTCTTCGGCGGCAGCAGCCGGAACGGGTAGTGGTGGGTACGCGACCGGATGGTCGGCAGCACCTTCTCCGGCTCCGTGGTGGCGAACACGAAGATCAGGTGCTCCGGCGGCTCCTCGACAATCTTGAGCAGCGCGTTGAAGCCGGCATTGGTCACCATGTGCGCTTCGTCGATGATGAAGATGCGGTAGCGCGACTGCGCCGGTGCGTAGAACGCCCGGTCCCGTAGTTCACGGGTGTCGTCGACGCCACCGTGGCTGGCCGCGTCGAGCTCGACGACGTCGATGTTGCCCGGCCCGTTGGGCGCCAGCGCCACGCACGAATGGCACTCGCCGCACGGGTTGGCCGTCGGGCCCTGCTCGCAGTTCAGTGAGCGGGCCAGGATGCGCGCCGACGACGTCTTACCGCAGCCACGCGGCCCGGAGAACAGGTAGGCGTGGTTGATCCGGCCCGCTTCCAGCGCGTTGCACAGCGGCTCGGTGACGTGCTCCTGCCCGACAACCTCAGCGAAACTTGCCGGTCGGTACTTGCGGTAGAGAGCCACGGGAGAAGGCTACCGAGCGGGTCCGACTGATGCTCTGCTGCCCGTTGACTGCGAATCCACGCACACCGTCACTCGCGGACAGCGCGTGCGAAGAGCCAATCGGCCAGACTGGCCGGCGTGGCACTCTTCGGACGCTCAGGTGATGTTTCGTATGACGATCTGCTGAACCGGATCGCCGATCTGGAGCGCCGGGTCGCGATCTTGGAACGTGCCGGCCACGGCGGCAGCGTGAGCCCACCTCCGCCGGCCGGACCGCAGCCGTCCGGAGGCGCGGGGATCAGTCAGGAAGTCTGGCGGCTGGCGTCCGCCGGACAGAAGATCCAGGCCATCAAACGCCTGCGCGAGGAAACCGGGATGGGCCTGAAAGAAGCCAAGGACGTCGTCGACCGGCTATAGGCGGCTACCAACCGGCCACAGCCTCCGCGAACCTGACCTGGTGGCGGAAAAACCGCTCGCAAATCGCCGTGCAGTCAGGGTCGCCGAGCCCGACCATCACAACTCAATTGACCCTGCGCCTGCACACACCGCTACTCGAACGATTGCGCCCTGGATGCAGGATCAACTCCAACTCAGCGCGAAGAACCGTTGACCCTGACGTGGCGGCGCACCTCACTCGCACAATTGCGCCCTGAGTACAGGGTCAACGCGGAAGCCACGTCACCGACAAGGACCTCAGTCCTTCAGCAGCACCTCGGTCGCAGCCAGCAGCGCGCACGTCGCCAGCCCGTCGATGGCGACCCGCAGGTCGGGCAGTGACGGGAAGGTCGGTGCGATCCGGATGTTCTTGTCCTCCGGGTCCTTCTTGTACGGGAACGACGCGCCGGCCGCGGTCACCGCGATGCCGGCATCCTTGGCCAGGGCCACGGTCCGCTTCGCGGTGCCCGGCCACACATCCAGGCTGACGAAGTAGCCGCCCTTGGGGTCGGTCCACGATGCGATCTTCGACTCGCTAAGCCGGTCGTCGAGAATCTCGGCAACCGCCGCGAACTTCGGCGCCATCAGCGCCTGGTGGCGCTGCATGTGCAGGCGTACGCCGTCGGCGTCGCCGAAGAACCGGACATGCCGCAGCTGGTTGATCTTGTCCGGGCCGATGGTCTTCTTCTCGGCGTGCTGCAGGTACCACGCGATGTTGCCGAGCGAGCCGCCGAAGAAGCTGACCCCGGCGCCGGCGAAGGTGATCTTGGACGTCGAGGCGAAGACGTACGGCCGGTTCGGGTTGCCCGCGGTGGCGGCCAGGCCGACGATGTCGATGTTCGGTACCGATTCGTGTGTCAGCGTGTGCACGGCGTAGGCGTTGTCCCAGAACAGCCGGAAATCCGGTGCCGCCGTTTGCATCTGCACCAGGCGCCGGGTGACCTCCCAGGAGTAGGTGACGCCGGTCGGGTTGCCGAAGACCGGGACGCACCACATGCCCTTGATCGCCGGGTCGGCAGCAACCAGTTCCTCGATGAGGTCGACGTCGGGGCCGTCCTCGAGCATCGGCACGGGGATCATCTCGATGCCGAAGCTCTCGGTGATCGCGAAATGCCGGTCGTACCCGGGCGACGGGCACAGGAATTTCAGAACGGGTTCCTGGACCCACGGCCGCGGCGAGTCGACGCCGCCATACAGCAGCGAGAACACGATGACGTCGTGCATCAGCTCCAGGCTGGCGTTGTTGCCGGCAATCAGGTTCGACACCGGCAGGCCGAGCAGTTCACCGAAGATGGCCCGCAGCTCGGGCAGACCATGGAGGCCGCCGTAGTTGCGGGTGTCGACACCATCGGCGGACCGATAGTCCTCGCCGGGCAGGCTCAGCATCGCGTTCGACAGGTCGAGCTGCTCCGCCGACGGCTTACCGCGGGTCAGGTCGAGCGTCAGGTTGCGGGCCTGCAGTTCGGCGTAATTGCGCTGTTGCAGATCGTGCTGAGCCTGCAATTCGTCACGGCCGAGGGACAGAAACGACACGGCGCGCCTTTCGCATCAGATCGCGAAAACATAGGGGACCCCGCGCACCCGCCAGAGCCCATTGACCCTTGCTGCCTTCCGGCCCTGGGGGAGTTCACAGGATGGACGCCGCGCGGGGTCCGGCCATGAGTGTAGTACCCACCCAGTGGCACGCCGGTAGGGCGTCGGATTCCGGTCGGGTACCCTTGTCGACGGAGGATTCGCCTAGTGGCCTATGGCGCTCGCCTGGAACGCGGGTTGGGTTAACAGCCCTCAGGGGTTCAAATCCCCTATCCTCCGCACTCGGTCCGGGGTGCGACCAGCTGATCAGCAGGTCGCACCCCGGACCCACATCGAAGCAAGACCTCAAGGAGCAGCATGCGGCGGCCGGTAGCGATCCTTTGGCACGCGTCGTTCCTGGTGCTCGCCGGGCTGTTGTACTTCTTCTTCGCGCTGCCTCGCTGGAATGAGCTGACCGGCGACTGGTCGCACAGCCTCGGCACCTCGATGCGCATCGTGTGCGGCCTGCTCGTCGCGTTGTCGGCACTGCCGGTCCTGTTCACCCGCCAGCGCACCGCCCTGCCCGAGTACGCCACCCCCGAGTTGGCGCAGTCCTTGCGCACCTGGTCGATCGTCCTGCACATCGTGGCCGGCGTCCTGATCATCGGCGCTGCCATCAGCGAGATCTGGCTGACCCTGGATCAGGCCGGCACCTGGCTGTTCGGTATCTACGGCGGCGCGGCCGGCCTGGCCCTGCTCGCTGCCCTGGCCTTCTACCTGGCCTTTGTCGCCGAACTGCCGCCGCCGCCCCCGGCGCCGCTGAAGGTCAAAGAGGGCACGCGCCGCGGCCGCGGCAAGGACGACGCGGCCGGCGACGAGGCCCCCGCCGTCACCGCCGAAGCCGACTCCGAGTCCGACGAAGACGCGGCCGAGGCAGCAGAGACCGACGACGCCGGTAACGCCGACGAAGCCGAGTCCGATGAAGCCGCCAAGACGTCCGGCGAAGAGACCGCCGACACCAACGAGGACGAGGCTGAAGAAAAGGCGACTGATGACGCCCCCGCCGGTAAGCTGCGCAACCGTCGCTCCGGCAAGGGCTCCGGCTTGTTCGGGCGCGGAGCCTAAGGGCCTACCTTCAGGGCCATCACCTCGCAGTCCGGAGGACAGCACATGGGCGGGTTCCGCTTCTGCGGTCGGTTCGGCACCGCGGTCACCGCGGCAGCTGTTGCCATGGCCACCATCAGCCTTGCCCCGCTCTCCCACGCTGACCCGTCCGCGGCCGACACCGTCGAACCGGCGACCGCACGCGTCGACACCGTCATCAACTACCAGCACGCCATCGGCGCCGGGACCGGCTTCGTCCTGGATTCCAACGGTGCGCTGCTGACGAATTTCCACGTCGTGCAGGGTGCCGACAAGGTGACCGCGACCGTCGGGGGGCGACCGTTCCGCGCGGATCTGGTCGGCTACGACCGGCACCGCGACATCGCCGTGCTGCAGTTGCGCGGCGCAGCCGACCTGCCGGTGGCCTCGCTGGGCGACTCGTCGACGTTGGCTGTCGGCGACGAGGTCGTGGCGCTGGGTAACGCCGACGGCAGCGGCAGCTCACTGACTCACGAGGCCGGCCACATCATCGGGCTGAACCGCACCATCACTGCCAGAGATGAGCTGACGGGCAGTTCTGAGCAGGTGACGGGCCTGATCCAGTTCGCGGCCCCGGTCCGGGCCGGTGATTCGGGCGGCCCCTTGGTCTCCACCGACGGCCGGGTGGTCGGGATGACGGTTGCGGCGACGCTGAACTTCCGCATGGGCCCGGGCGGCGAGGGCTTCGCGATCCCGATCAACGAGGCGCTGGCGACAGCCGCACAGATCCGGGCAGGTACGGCGTCGAACAACATTCACATCGGGCAGCCGACGCTGCTCGGTGTCGGGGTGGGCGGCACCGATGAGCACTCGCAGCTGCCCGGCGTGCTGATCCGCGATGTGATCAGCGGCGGGCCCGCGCAAATCGCCGGCATGGTTCCGGGCGACGTGCTGGTGAGCATCGACGCCGTCACCGTCAGCTCGGCCGGCGCGCTCACCAGCGTGCTGGACCGGCACTACGCGGGTGACGTCGTCGAACTGTTCTGGATCGACCGCGCGGGCCAGCAGCACACCGCCAAGACCACGCTGACGGCCTGACACGCAAACTTCTGGCAACAAATTCGACTAGCTCGTCAAAGTAGCTGGCTACAGGTGTTAACCGGGTGCTTACCCGTATGACAATTTGCCACCGCTCCGCGGCGTCCCTTAATGGCGTTCCGCTGGCCAGTGAAGCCCTTGGCGGGGGCCGCATCGAGGGTTAGATTGGCGACATCAGAGACGGAATGAGCCTTCGGTCACAGCTGTTCACGCGGCGGTTACCCGGTCAAAGGGAGTAGCCAGGTGGTCCACCTCTACGTGGAGGCGTACACAGCCATTTGGGCTGTGGTGACACTGGCGACGTATCTCCTCGGCCGCCGATTCAGCAACGACGAACGGCCGGACCACCAAGCCCTCACCAGCGTGCTGGCCGGAGCGATGTGGCCCGTCGTCGTGGTCGGCGTCCTGGAAGCGTTCACCGTTGCACTGATGTCCGGCAGCCACGCCTGGCGCGACCCGGCCCCCGTCGAGCCGGCCTACGTCGCCACCGTCGCGCCGCTGACGTAGCGCTCAAGCCACCCCGCGCAGGTGGGACGCGGATGCCCCAATGCTGGCGTGGTCCTCGCCGATCATGGTGTGCAGCAGCGCTTTCTGCTCACGCGATCCACGGTCTGCAGCGCGGTCCGAACCGCCCGGCAGGACCAGCGCCGCGATGCTGCGGACGCCGTTGACGGGGATGCGGAGCAACGGATACCACGGCGGCATGTAGGCCGGCAGGCCCAGCGTGCGCATCACCCGAGGCCCCAGGAAGGCCGTCGTGACCGACAGGTGCTGCGCCCAGGCCAGCCGCCGGCGAAGGCCTGCCGCACCGCGGTAATGCCAGGTCAGCGGGTCGCGTGCCATGGGTACCGACAGCTGTTTGGTGGTCTCGTCGGAGACCGCCAGCGCGGTGGACGTGTGATAGAGGATGCGGACGCTGTCGCGGAAGGACCGCGGCAGCCATTCGTCCTGCACACCCATCAGCCAGCCCACGTACCGGGTGAGGTGAGCGATGCTGCTCAACTCGGCGGGGGTGGCCACGATGCCCATGGCCAGGCCACCGAGGGTCGGCGCGATCAGCGCACCGACCAGCGTGGCCGCCATGTCGGTCTGATTGACCGGCAGGCCCCACTGCTCGGCGCGCCAATCCGGCAGCGCCTGCACGTGCCTGCGCACCATGGCATGGACGAACCGGACACGGATCGTGGACCGGTACCCCGAACCGAACTTGTCCAGCCCACCGGCAGCGATCACGTCGAGCGCCCATTGCATGGTCTCGGCGAACCGCTGGTTGGAGCCCTTTTCCAGGGCTCCGGTCCGCAGCAGGGTCTGGTTGAACCCGGAGAACTGGTAGCCGCCCAGCAGTGCCACATCCCGCGCGATGTACATGCCGTCAGCGCCGCCACGACGCAGCGCCCGCTGCCCGATCCGCAGCGCTTCGTGGTCAACCCAATCGGGCGTGGCCTCGATCGATTCGAAGAACTGACGCAACGGCTCCGGTGCCTCCGGCACGCTGGCGATACCGTCGGCAAGCGCGCGGTCGAACAACGGCCGCAGCTGTTTGGTCCCCGCCTCCGACATCCAGGCGACCAATGAATCCATGGGCTCGTCGCCGGCGTTGAGTCGCTCACCCAGCCGCTGCCACCCCGCCGAATCGGGTTTCCCGATGGCCAGCATGGTGGCGAACGAACTGATCGCCGCGGGTACCGGTTGCGGCCGGTCGGGATGGCGTGCCGGGATCGGCAGGGACATCGGGCTCAACTCCTGGTCATCATTGACAACGTATGTAGTCAAAACTAGGCGGTACCCGGGGTCTCGTCAATGGCGAAACGGATGCGAGCGCATAGGCTGGCCCTCATGTGGCGGGGAGAACAGTCCAAGCAGCACGGTCGGAACACACTGGCAGCCGCGATCACGGCGCTCGGAATCGGCGCCGGCGTCGCACTCGGCGCGGCACCGGCCGCCACGGCGGCGGACGCCCCCGATCAGGTGGCGATGACGACCATCGACGACATCGCGGCCGGCAACTACGCCGCGGTCAGCGCCCGGTTCGACCCGGAGCTGCAAAAGAAGCTGTCGGTCAAGGCATTACAACAGGTGTGGGACAGCTACCAGCGCACGTTCGGGGCATACCAATCCCACGGCGGCCCCGAGGACACGCCCCGCGGCGACCTCACCGTGGTGAACATCCCGCTGCAGATGGATCGCATGCCCGGCCAGTTCCGGGTCAAGATTCATCCTGACGGCACCATCGCGGGCGTCTACTTCCTCCGGGAAGGTGTGCCGGTCCCCTGACCGTCAGGGCAGGCGCGGGTCGATCAGCGTGACTCCGACGGGGCTGGCGGCACCGAACTCCGGCAGCAGGCGCGCGCCTTCGGCCAGCCCGACCACCCGCTCGACCAGCGTCTGCGGGCGCAGCGTGCCCGCGGCGACCAGATCCAGCATCTCGGGGTAGTCGGCGCTGGCCATGCCGTGTGAGCCCAAAACGTCCAATTCCCAGGCGATTACGCGGTCCATGGGCACCTGCGGATGCCCGTCGATGTTGGGTAGCAGGCCCACCTGGACGTGGCGCCCCTGCCTGCGCAGGCTGTGAATCGCGTCGGCACACGTGCCCGCGGTGCCCACCGCGTCGACCGCGACGTGGCTGCCGCCACCGGTGATGTCGTGTACCGCTGTGGCCACGTCGGCGCCGTTGGCGAGCACGGTTTCGGTCGCGCCCAGACTGCGCGCCAGTTCCAGCGCGGCCGGGGTGCGGTCGACGGCGATGACCTTTGCACCGGCAGCGGCTGCCACCTGGACGGCACTCAGCCCCACACCGCCGACGCCGATCACCGTGACCCACTCGCCCGGCCGGACGTCGGCACGGGCCCGCAGCGCGCGGTACGCGGTGGCGAACCGGCACCCCAGCGCCGCCGCCGCGGCGTCATCGATATCTTCCGACACTGCAACAAGATTCGTGTCCGCTGCATGCAGGGCCACGTATTCACCGAATGAGCCCCAATGGGTGAAACCCGGCTGGGTCTGGTCAGGACACACCTGCGCCTGACCGCCGGCACACCATTCGCAGCGGCCGCAGCCACACACGAACGGCGTGGTGACCCGATCACCGACGTGCCAGCGCCGGACGTCGGCGCCCACCGCGACCACTTCCCCGACCAGTTCATGTCCGGGTACGTGTGGGAGTGCGACGCCGTCATCGTGCCCGGCCCAGGCATGCCAGTCGCTGCGGCACAACCCGGTCGCATGCACCTGGACCACCACACCCCCGGGCGACGGCGCCGGGTCGGCGACGGTCCGGACGTCCACCGGCCCGCCGAATTGCTCGAAGATCACCGCACGCATCAGGCCATCGTCCCAAGCGGCAACGGCGGACCCGCGACGCACCCCGATTGAGGGCGCCGATATGCACTGTTCAGGGTGCAGAGAGGTAGCCCACTGAGCTACGATGCCGAGCGGATGTTTCTTCCTAACATCCGCTCTACATGAGAGAAGTTGGTATATGCCACAGGGAACTGTGAAATGGTTCAACAGTGAGAAGGGCTTCGGCTTCATCACTCCCGACGACGGGTCCAAGGATCTGTTCGTCCATTACTCGGAGATCAAGAGCAACGGTTTCCGCACCCTCGATGAGGGCCAGCGGGTCGAGTTCGAGGTCGGCCAGGGCAGCAAGGGCCCGGCTGCGACCGGAGTCACCGCGGTCTAACTGAGCTGCAACGCTCAGTGGGCTGGTGCGGAACGCTTCGCACCAGCCCTCAAAGTCTTTCTTGACACTGTCGTACGGATGTCCAGGTTGCTGACCTGGACATCCGTCCGATGGCGTACCTAGCGGAGTTCTCCGGCCAGGTACTGCTGCTTGACCCGTGCGCGCTGCCGCTTGCCGCTGATCGTCCTCGGAATCGTGGTGCTCGGCGTGTGCGGCGGCGTCGTCCTCGCCACCGCTGCACTCGCCGCGGTGCTCATGCCGCGGGCGGTGCGACCAGTTGTGCCTGTCTAAAGCCAGCCGAGCGCACGCGCGCCGTTGTGGAGCACCATCGCGCCGATGACGACCATGATCACGGCCATCAATGCGGCGTTGTTCTTCTCCATCCAGTCTTTGAGCCGCCGCATCGTGTCATCGAGCCGAGCACCGGCAATCGCGTAGGCCAGGGTCGGAATCGCCACTGTCGATGCGGCGACGATCACGAAGAAGGCCGCTGCCAACCAGTCACCTTCGAGGCCGAGCCCTGCGGTGCCGATCGCCAATCCCGCGGGTACACAGATCAATACGACATCCGGGCGCACCACGACCAGCGCCGCACCCATCGCTGCCGCACGCGCCGGGGTGACGGTCGCGATCTTCTTCATCCAGCCCGGAGAGTCAGCGCTGTCGCCGCGCGTGAACCAGCGATAGATGCCGAAGACGATGAGCCCGGCACCCAGCACGACTCGCAACCATGACGCCCAACTCGGTGGCGACTTGTGCACGTCGCTGAGCATGTGCGAGGCCTGGACGCACACCGCGATCACCGCAGCCAAGCCGACCGCCCAGCCGGCGAGAAACGCCAGTCCCGTCGGGCGGGGCCGCGGGGCCTGCAGGACCAACACCGCCGGGATGACGGTGATGGGCGACAGTGCCACCACCAGTCCGAGCGGAACGAGCCCGGTCAACACGGTGCCCCAGCTTCCAGTCATGGGCAGCAATCTACCCAGTGGATCGCCCCGGAGCCCGCACGATCGTCAATATGCGCCGATGTACGATCTCAGCGAACTTGTTCGATCATTTATGGCTACCAAATGGCGGTCACCGGTAGGTTGCCATTTACTAGCCGATATTCACACTGAGGAGGTGTCATCATGCGACGACAGCAAAATATTTCAGCCTGCGTCAGCGACTCATCGGGACACCAGGTGAATACCCGCCCGCTGCACGGAAAGCCACTCCGCTACCTCGCCGTGCTGGCATTTTTGATCTCGACAACGGCACTTGGCTGCGGGACCGACGATCTGCAGGCACTGCCCAGCCCGCAGGGCGCGGCGCACACCTGCTCACCGTAGGTCCCGGTCTTTGCTCGGCTGCACCCGCTTGGGCTCCCCCGGCATCTTGGGATAATTCGGCGGGTACGGCAGATCCGCCAGCCCCCGGTCCTCGTCGGCCTGCACCATCTCCAGCAGCGGCTCCAGGGAATGCGCGACGTCGTCGATGCCGGCCCACGGATCATCGCGCTGCGAAAGCAGATTCGGCACGGTGGCCATGGTGTAGTCGTCGGGATCGGCGTCGGCGAGCTCAGCCCAGGACAGTGGCGTCGACACCGTGGCGATCGGAGTCTTGCGCACCGAGTACGCCGAGGCGAAGGTCCGGTCCCGGGCGTTCTGGTTGTAGTCGATGAACAACCGCTCGCCGCGCTCTTCCTTCCACCATGACGTCGTCACCGCCTCGGGCGCGCGCCGCTCCACTTCGCGGGCCAGCGCGATACCGGCCCGGCGCACGGCGATGAAGTCCCAGTCCGGCTTGATCCGGACGAAGACGTGGACGCCTCGACCGCCGGAAGTCTTGGGATAACCGGTCAGGCCGAGCTCGTCGAGGATCGGCTTGAGCACACCGGTCGCGATCTCCCTGGCCTCTTTGAAGCCGGTGCCCGGCTGCGGATCGAGGTCGATCCGCAGCTCGTCGGGATGCTCGACGTCCGGGCAGCGCACCTGCCACGGATGCAGCGTGATGGTGCCCATCTGCGCGGCCCAGATGATGGCCGACGGATGTGTCACCTTGAGTGCGTCAGCGGTGCGGCCTGACGGGAAGGTCACCGTGCAGGTCTCGAGATACTCGGGATGCTTTACCGGAACCCGCTTTTGGTAGATCTCTTCACCCTCGATGCCATCCGGGAAGCGCTGCAGATGGGTGGGCCGGTCCCGCAGCAGCGTCACCATCCGGTCGGCGACGGCCAGGTAGTAGTCGACCATCGTGCGCTTGGTGCCCTTGCTGCCCAGCTGCGGGAAGTACACCTTGTCGGGGTTGGTGAACCGGACCGCGACGCCGTCGACGTCGAGTTCTTCTGCGGCGCTTGCCATCAGCTCTTCTCCAGGACGTCGTACAGGTCGTAGTTCAGCGGCACGTCAAGCTGATCGAAGGTACAACTCTCGGGATCCCGGTCCGGGCGCCAGCGCCGGAACTTCACCGTGTGCCGGAATCGTCTGCCATGCACGGTGTTTCCCTCCATCTGGTCATACGCCACCTCGCACACCTTCTCCGGGCGGATCGGAATCCAGGTCTTGTCGGCCGCCGAATTCCAACGGCTCGGCTCGCCGTCCTGCGCGTCACCGGTGGCCAGCGGCTCCAGTTCGGCCAGCAGCGCAATCCGGTCTTTGACGCTGAAAGACGCTGCGCCACCGACCATGTGGAGATTACCGTCGCTGTAGAGGCCCAGCAGGATCGACCCGATGCCCTCACCGCTCTTGTGAATGCGGTAACCGATGGCCACACAATCCGCATCGCGGGCGTGCTTGACCTTGACCATCTCCCGCTTGCCCGGCAGGTAGGCGCCGTCGAGGCGTTTGGCGATCACACCGTCGAGCCCGGCCCCCTCGAATGTCGTCAGCCAATGTGCGCCCTGCTCGGGATCCTCGGTGGTCCGCGTGACATGGCACCACTGCTTCTCACTCACCAGGTCCTGCAGCGCGGCCCGGCGGACGCGGAACGGCTCGGCGAGCAGACTGCGGTCGCCGTCGGCCAGTGCGTCGAATCCGATGAAGTGCGCCGGCGTCTGTTCGGCCAGCATCTGCACGCGGCTGGCCGCGGGATGGATGCGCTGGCTCAGCGACTCCCAGTCCAACCGGATGCGGCCGTTGATCTCCCGTGGCACCACCACCTCGCCGTCGAGCACGCAGCGCGGCGCGATCTCGTCCCGCAACGCCGCGAGCAGTTCAGGGAAGTACCTGCCCAACTCCTTGCCGTTGCGCGATTGCAGCACCACCTCGTCGCGGTCCCGGAACACCAGGGCGCGGAACCCGTCCCATTTGGGCTCGTAGGACCACAGCCCGGCCTCGTCCGGCACTTTCACAGCGGCCTTGGCCAGCATGGGGTCTATCGGTGGCTGCACGGGTAAGTCCACGGTTTCCATACTCACGTAGACCGGCGCGGGTGGGCAATCTCATCGCGCGGCGCGTTACATTGCGGTCGTGTCCCATTCCCCCGCCGGCCGGTTCGCGCCGAGCCCGTCCGCCGATCTGCACATCGGCAACGTGCGCACCGCGGTGTTGACGTGGTTGTTCGCGCGATCGACGGGTCGGCGGTTCCTGGTCCGGGTGGAGGACCTGGATGACCGCACGTTCCCCGAGGTGGCACAGCGGCAACTGGACGATCTGGCAGCCGTCGGACTGACGTGGGACGAGCCCCCCGAGTACCAGGCCTCGCATGAGGACCACTACCTAGCCGTCGTCGACGAGCTGACGGAACGCGGCCTGACCTTCGAATGTTTCTGCAGCAGAAAGGACATCCTGCAGGCGCCGCGGGCACCGCATGCCCCCGAAGGTGCGTACCCGGGCACCTGCCGCGATCTCAGCGACAACGAACGCGCCCAGCGCCGCGCCGCAGGCCGACCACCGGCCATCCGATTGCGTTCGGACACAGCCGAATACACCGTCACTGATCTGCTGCACGGCACTTACACCGGCGTGGTCGACGATTTCGTCCTGCGCCGCGGCGACAACGTGCCGGCGTACAACCTGGCCGTCGTGGTCGACGACGCCGCCCAGGGCATCGACCAGGTGGTACGCGGCGACGATCTGCTGCCGTCATCCCCGCGGCAGGCGTATCTGGCTGCGCTGCTCGGCTATTCACAGCCGGTCTATGCCCACGTCCCGTTGGTGCTCAACGCCGACGGCAAGCGGCTGGCCAAACGCGATGGCGCCGTGACAGTTTCGGAGATCGGCGCGGAATCCGCGTTGGCACAGATCGCGGCGTCGCTGGGCTACACCGCGACGACTCTCGACGGCATGCTGGCCGAGTTCGATCCAAGCCAACTACCGCGCGACGCGTGGATTTTCCGGCCATAGCCACGCCGAGAGTGTGGCTTTCCGAGACGAAACGCCGCCAAAACCGCGTAAAGTCCCACGCTCGGCACAGCCAGGGGCCTACACCCGCCGCGGCACTCCAAAGACCTTGGCCAGCAAGAACCCGCGCACTGATGCGGGGATATTCGTCATCAGCGCAGCCTGAAGCTTGGGCCCCAATCCGACGATATACCGCGCCTTGGGCCGCCGTGCGGTGAGCGCTTCCTCCACCACCGCAACGACTTTCGCCGGGTCGACGGCCATCTTCTGCGACAGCGGAATCATCTTCTTCATGCCGGCGATGTGCCGGTCGTACAGCGCGTGGTGGTCGGCCGAGGTGGCGGTCTCCAACTCGACGACCATGTCGTCGGCCTTGCGCCACATGTCGGTATCGGTCTGCGCGGGTTCCACGACCACCACAGGAACGTCCCAGGGCCGCAGTTCGATTCGCAGTGCTTCGGCGCCCGCCTCCAACGCGAACTTCGACGCCGCATAGGCACCCAACATCGGCGCCGACAGCTGGCCGTTGACACTGGAGATGAACACCACCCGGCCGCGCGACTCCCGCAATTTGGGTAGCACCGCCGCGGTCACGGCGAACTGGCCAACCACGTTGACGTCCAACTGTTTCCGCCAGTCCGCGGGCGTCAACGTCTCCACGGGACCGGCGACCACGATGCCCGCGTTGTTCACCACCGCGTCCAGTCGGTCCGGCAGAGCCGCCGCCAGTGCTTCGACGTCATCGTCGGAAGTGACGTCGAGAATCACGGCTGAGATCCGCTGCGGGGCCAGCGCCACGACCGCGGCGGCGTCCGCCTTGGAGCGCACCCCGGCGATGACGTCCCATCCGGTCGCGGCGAGATGCTGGGTGATGGCCAGCCCGATGCCACGTCCGGCACCGGTGACGAGAACTGAAGGCATACGCGCGAGGGTAGCCGGGATCAGACGGAGACCGGCAGCGTGGCCAGGCCCCGCAGGGTCAGGTTGGGCTTGTAGACGGGCTCACCCGCCAACTGCGCGTGCGGGAATCGGGCCGCCAGCGCCGACAGCGCGACAGTCGCCTCCAGCCGGGCCAGCGGCGCACCGAGACAGAAGTGTGGACCTTTGCCGAAGGCGAGATGCTTGATCACCCCGCGGTCCGGGTCGAATTCGCCGGGCCGGTCGTACATGCGTGGATCGCGTTGCGCGGCAGCCAGCAGCAGCATCATGATGTCGCCCTTCGGCACCTCGACGTCACCGATCTGAATGTCCTCGACGGCGACGCGGCTGGTCAGCTGCACCGGAGGATCGAAACGCAGCGTCTCCTCGACGATCGCCGACGCCCGCGAGGAATCCGCCGCCAACGCCGCCCAGTGCTGCGGGTGCCGCAGCATGGCCAGCGCCGCGTTGGCGATCAGGTTCACCGTCGTCTCGTGCCCGGCGATCAGCAGCAGATTGCAGGTCGCCACGATCTCTTCGGAGGTCAGCTGGTCGCCGTCCTCTTCGGCGGCGATCAGTGCCGAGATCAGGTCCTCTCCAGGCGAGCTACGCCGTTCCTCGATGAGATCGCGCAGATACCCACGCAGCCACAGGCCGGCCTCCATCAGGTCGGCGGTGTCGTCGGCCGTCTCGTCGTTCACCGCAACGAAGGGGTCCAGCCCGCCCGCCAGTAGTGCCGACGCCCGGCTGAACAGCGGCTCGTCCGCCATCGGTACCCCGAGCAGCCGGCAGATCACCGCGACCGGCAGCGGATAAGCCAAGTCGGCCACCACATCGATCGTGCCCGTCGCGCCCTCGAGCAGCCCGTCCACCATCGTCACGATGTCGGCCTCGAGTGCCTTGATCACCTTCGGCGCGAACGCCTTCTGCGCCAGCCCGCGCAGCCGGGTGTGATCCGGCGGATCGAGGAACAGGAAGCCCGGTTCGCCGAACGGCCGGGCCTGCCGCTGGCCGGCGGCGATCTGCTTCTGCGACACCGTCGACTTCAACCGGTCGTTGGCCGAAGCCGGGTGCCGCAGCACCTCGTCGCACTCGGCGAAGCCCGGAAACACCACCAGATTCGCGTCGGGCATCGCCAGCGGGCCGCAGTCCAGGAATCGTTCGTACAGCGGGTACGGATCAGCCCGATTGCCCGGATCCATCAACCCGAGAAGCAGCGTTTGCGGGTCGATCACTCCGGGTGCACCAGTCATCCCGCCATTGTCCACGAGTCCGCGTCGGTGCAGGTGGCTCGCTATTTGGTGCCGTAATAGCGGCCCAGCACGTGGTCCCGCAGCTCGTCGAATTCCCCCGCACCGATCGCGGCGCGAATCTGGTCGATGAGCCGGATGATGAACCGCTCATTGTGGATCGTGCCCAGCGTGGACGCCAGAATCTCCTTGGCCTTGAACAGATGGTGTAGATACGCGCGGGTGTAGTTGGCGCAGGTATAGCAATCACATTCGGCGTCAATGGGATTGAAGTCGCGCTTGAACCGGGCGTTGGTGACGTTGAAGCGGCCGGTCGCCGAGTACATCGCGGCGTTTCGGGCAACCCGCGACGGCGACACGCAGTCGAAGGTGTCGGCACCGGCCTCGATGGCGGCGAACAGATCGTCGGGCTCACTGATGCCGAGCAGATGCCGGGGCTTGTCGTCGGGCAGTTCGTCGGTGACCCAGCCGACGATCGTCGCCAGGTTCTGCTTCTCCAGAGCGCCACCGATGCCGTAGCCGTCGAAGCCATGCCCGTCCTCGTCGACGATCCCGACGAGCCCCTTGGTGGCCTGCCGGCGCAGGTCCTCGTACTGCGCTCCCTGCACCACGCCGAACAGCGCCTGAGCCGGCTTGCCCGCGCGTTCGATGCTCAAGCGACGGTGTTCGGCCAGGCAACGCACCGCCCACCGGTGGGTGCGTTCCACCGAACGTTCTTGGTAGGCACGGGTATTCACCAGGGTGGTCAGCTCGTCGAAGGCGAAGATGATGTCCGCGCCCAGTTGGTGCTGAATGCCGATCGACACCTCAGGCGTGAAGCGATGCTTGTCGCCGTTGAGGTGCGAGCGGAACGTCACCCCGTCCTCGTCGACGTGCGCCAGTCGTTCCTTGCCTTCGGCGATGATGTCGTCGGCCTGCAAGCGGGCCGTGTCCATGGCCAGCACTTTCTTGAAACCCACGCCGAGTGACATCACCTGGAAGCCGCCGCTGTCGGTGAACGTCGGACCGGGCCAGTTCATGAAGGCGCCGAGACCACCCGCCTCGTCCACCACATCGGGACCGGGCTGGAGGTACAGATGGTACGCATTGGCCAGAAGCGCCTGCGCCCCAAGTTCTTTCATGGTCTCCGGCAGGACGCCCTTGACCGTGGCCGCGGTGCCGACGGCAATGAACGCCGGGGTCTGGATATCACCGTGCGGGGTGTGGATCACCCCGGCACGGCCACGCCGGCCCGGCAGCTGTGCGGTGACCTCGAAGAACTGCTGATTCACCGCTGTATTCAATCAATTCCCCGGCCCGACACCCGAATGCCGGCTGACGACGCGGAAACAAACAGGTCAGGACGGTTATAGGGATTTTCTGTGAATACCATGAACAGTCGCTTGGCGAACCCCATAATGCACTGGATGACCCGCCGTTCGGGACGGTTCGCATTACAAAGGAGCACAAGTTATGAAACGTGGTTTGGTTGTCGCGGTCGCAGGTGCCGCGGTTCTGGCCGCCGGCCTGACCGGCTGTTCCAAGGATGACAAGAAGTCCACCGGTTCCTCGGCCACCGCTTCGGCTTCGGCATCATCGGCCGCTGGTAACTCCAGTGCAGGCTCCGGCACCGCGAAGGTCAGCATCGACGGCAAGGCCCAGGACGTCCAGGGCCAGATCGGCTGCACCACGGCAGCCGGCAACGTGGTCATCGCCATCGGCAACGCCTCGGGCGGCCTGGGCGTCACCCTGACCGACGCGGACCCGCCGGTCGTCAAGACCGTCGGCCTGGGCAGCGTCGGCGGTATCACCCTGGGCTACACCGACGGTGTGCCCGGCGGCGAAGCCAAGGCCACCAAGGACGGCAAGACCTACAAGATCAGCGGCACCGCGACCGGTGTCGACATGGCCAACCCGATGGAGCCCGCCAAGAAGCCCTTCGAGATCGAGGTGACCTGCCCCTAGCAGGTACCCGCACAGCACGGGTGGTGTTCCGGTTCGCCGGAACACCACCCGTTCTGCGTTCGGCGGGAAGTTGCAAATTCCCGTCTAAAGCCCTGGTCCCGGGAGTAGCGTCCGGTTCACGCCTAGGGCGTGTCTCCCGAATGTGAGGGTGTTATCGGCGACGATTGATCGGTGACACGGATGGATGTGATTTCTGACGAGTTCTGGGCTGTCGTGGAACCCTTGATGCCCTCGCATGAAGGCAAG
>NZ_JXST01000028.1 GCF_000878195.1 Mycolicibacterium llatzerense
TCATGATCGTGTGTCACGAGAGACACGATCACAGTAGTTATACCGAAGACGTACCCGAGCCAACGGAATCGACAGGAGACCATTCCGGCTACCCTGCTGCGCTCGCAGCCGGGCGCGGAAGCAGGGTTGCCCCAGATTCAATGAGAAACGTCGCGATCGAAATTCTCATCCAATCTGGGGCAATGCAGGTCAGACTAGTAAATGTGCCCCAGATTCAATGAGAACGGACAATGAGGCAGCCGGCGGCGAGCACGCCGACGGCGATGGCGAAGCCGATGCCGGCGCTGCGTAGCCCCCAGTGGTCGGCGATCAGGCCGTCGCCGATGACCGGCACGGAGATGGCGATGTAAGCCACCACGAACAGTGCTGAGCTGACTTCGGCGCGCCGATCGGCTGGCGTGTCCTCGGTGACGGCGGCCAGGCCGCGGCTGAAGCTGATGCCTTGTCCCGCACCGGAAATGATGGCGGCGACGACGAGGCCGACGAGTGAAGTGGTGACCAGTGCCGCCGTCAAGGCGATCATCCCGATCACCAGTGTTGCGCAGCCCAATGCCATCGCGCGTCGGGGCTGTATCCGGTTAGCCGCTATCTGGGCCACTGCTGAGGCGAGGAAGGCGCAGCTGGCAATCGCACCGGCTGCGGCGTGGTTGTCGATGCCGATCATGGTGGAAAGGAATGACGGTGCCAGCGCAGCGAACAGCCCCATGCACGCAAATCCCGCGAACGTCCCAATCGCCGCCAGGGCGAACGTGGCACGCACTTGGACAGGAAGTCGCAGCCGCTGCATGCCGAGCTGTCCGGTCTTGGCCGATGTTTCTGGCACGCGGACGACGGCAAGCCCGGCCGCTACCGCCAACACGACGTGCATCGCGAAGGCCAGCTGCAGCGGTGCTGGGCAGTACTGGACGAGAACACCGGCCAGCAGCGACCCGGCACCCAGGCCACCTATGTTGGCGATGGTCGCGGTCGCGGCGGCCCTGGTGCGCCATTTCGGCGGTGCGGCTTCGATGATCGCTACGGTCGCGGTGCCGGTGAATACACCTGCCGACAGCCCGGACAGCATGCGTGCAACCACCAGAGCGGGGACTGTGTCGGCGAGCAGGAACATCGTGCCACTGGCGACCGCGGCGACGACGCCGCCCAGCAGAACCGGGCGTCGACCGATCGCGTCGGACCAGCGTCCGAAGAACACCAGCGCCGCCAGTACCCCACCGGCGTAGGCCGCGTAGATCATCGTGGTGGTGAGGACGGTGAAACCGAAGGTGGTGGCGTAGAGGGCATACATCGGGGTGGGCAATGTGGTGCCGGCCATGATGACGGCGAACGCGTATGCCAGCAGCGCGGTGGCCACACCGCCACTGAGCCTTGGGCTTTGACTGCCCGACGTAAGTGCCTCGGTGCTGACGATCATGACCGCTTCGATGGTGCTGATGGCACGATGTAGGGCGCCATGGATCGCGCAGCGGCGCTGGTTGTTTCAGCGATGTTGTGGATGGCGATGTGGCCGATGTAGCCGTCGGGTCGAATGAGCACCAGCGTGTCTCGGGTCAAGCCGTAGATCCTGGCGAATTCTCCGGTCGGGTCAGTGAATGCGCCGTCAGGGCCGCCGCGTCCTTCGGTGTCGATGACGATGCGGTTGAGTCGCGCACCCTCGGCGGGCCAGTCGAGTGCCGTCAACGCGTCGGCGGCGTGTCGTCCGTACGTCAGCGCAGTGAAATGCGGTCCGCGGTAAGCGTCAAAGAGCCGCGCGCGGCGGCCGTCCGCGGTAACGAGGTCGGCGTCCGGCGCGCGGTCACCGACGCGCAGCGTTGCGGTGCGGTCGGCCGCCAGCGGCGCCAGTGGCCCGCCGTGGTACGTGAGAGCGAGTTGTTTTTCGTCCTTGCCGCGCCGGATGCTCGAGGGGTCGAGCTTGGCGATCCCTTCGTATTTCTTGGTGGATAGCCCGAGCACACCGGCAGCGATCGGTTGACGTTCCTCTTCATAGGTGTCGAGGAGTCGATCGTCTGCTCCCGCCAGGACTTGGCCGAGCTTCCAGCTCAGGTTGTAGGCGTCGCCGATCCCGGTGTTGAGGCCCTGGGCGCCAGCGGGTGTGTGCACATGTGCGGCGTCACCGGCGAGCAACACGCGGCCGCGGCGGTAGTTCTGAGCCAGCCTGATGTTGGGTCGAAAAACTGACTGCCACTGGATGTCTCGCAGCACGAGGCGTTTGTTGTGGGTGTGGGCTTGGATACGCGCGTTGATCTGAGCCAGGTCTTGCGGCGGTTGTTCGTCGGGCGAAAGTCGGATCATCCACTGGAATGTGTCGCTGTGCGGCAGCGGGCAGGCGCCCACAAAGCGGCCCTTGATACCGGGCCAGACGTGCCAATACTTGCGCGACAATCCACCCGAGACGGCGGCATCGACGATGAGGATGCGGTCGGCCTCGTCGGTGGAGCCGCTGAACTCGACGCCGAGGACCTTGCGGACCCGGCTGGCACCGCCGTCGGCGCCGACAAGGTATTGCGCGGTGATGTCCTCGCCACCATCAGCGGTCGTGACGCGTGCGGTGACATGGGTGCCGTGGTCGGTAAAGTCGACCAGCTCCGTGCTGAAATCGACTCGTCTGCCGAGGGATTCGAACCGAGCATGCAACGCGCGGTCGGTGCGGTGCTGCGGGATGAGCCAGGTATCGGGGTATGGGATATCGGGACCGCGCTTCCCCTTGGCCATCATCGTGAAAGGGATGGTGATCGGACCGAGATGGATTCCCATCGGTGGGTAGAGGGCACCCTGGTCGAGGATGTCGGGTAATGCACCCAGATCATCGAGAACCTCGAGGGTGCGGGGCTGGATGCCTTTGGCGCGCGAGCCATCGAAGGCATGTGACGCCTTGTCGACGAGGCGTACTGCCACGCCGCGGCGCGTGAGGTCGATCGCCAGCGCGGTGCCTGCGGGTCCCGCGCCGATGATCAAGACGTCTGTGGTGCTCGTTGTTGTCATGGGTCAAGCCGATCTGTAGAAGGTCGCCAATTGGTCGGCGACGACGAGGGGACGTTCGAACGGAGCCATGTGGCCGCAGTCATCGATGACGTGGCATTGGCTGGGCTCTAGCAGTTCGCGCACCTGGTCCAGGCTGCTGATCGGGGTGACGTGGTCCTCACGGCCCCAGATCAGTTGTGTGGGCAGGCCAAGTGTGCCGGTGCGCCGGTAGAGCTCGGCGCGGTCGAACAACGGGAAGTGTTGCAGCGTCTCGAAAAAAGCGTAGATCGAACCTTCGTATCGTGAGGCGTCGCCGATCATCGCCGCCAGTGCGGCGGCGCGGTTGGCGTCTGCCACATTGTGTCCCAGATGCTGTTCGAGGAAGCGTCGCCCGAACCGCTTGGCGACGACGCCGGCCGCGATGTCGTTGCCCAGCAACAGTTTCTGCGCGACGGGTCGACGGCTCAGCCCGGCAGGGCCCACCAGCGTCAGAGTGGCGGCGCTGTCGACGTGCTGGCCCACGTACGCCATGGCGACCAGTGCACCCATCGACGTGCCCACCACGTGGCAGGAGGCGGGTAGGTCGAGGTGCTCGATGAGCTCGCGAAGCTGGCGGACGAACAGGGCCTCGTCGTAGCGCGCGACGACGCGGTCGGAGTAGCCGCGGCCGTAACCGCTGTAGGCCAGAGTGCGCAGTCCGCGGGCATGTAGCTCGGCAGCCAATTCGTCCCAGTAGAACAACGGAATGGTCAGCCCGCCGGTCAGCACGACGACATCGCCGCCGACAGGCCCAGCCAGCTCGTAATGCGTTACACCATCGCTCAATTGAATGTAACTACCGCGAAGACGACCCCGCGTGGCGGCGTCCAGTCGGCGGTCTTCTCCACGTGCGACGAAGTACTTCATCGGGCGTTCCTCACTGCACGGGAGTGCAGAAACTCGGTGACCGCGTCCGCTACCCAAGCAGCGTCCTCTTCGGGGAGCAGGTGTCCCCCGTCAGGATGAACTTTTTCGACACTGCCGGCGATGTCGCGGGTGAAGTGTTGGCCATCCATCTCCGCGCTGCGCAGCACCAGGGTCGGCAGGCTGATATGCGGAATCTCGCCGCTGCGATCCGGCTGGTCGGTGGTGAGGAAATCCACGAACGCCGACCGGTTACCGGGCCGGTTCCACAACCGGTGCGCACGATCCACCATCGCGGCATCGACAATGTCGGAGTTCGGCCCGACGGCCTGGCGCAGGCTGCGTTCGACAGCGCGCCGCGGCATGAATCGCCGCAGCACCTGGCCGATGACGGGGTTGCGTGCAAGCCGCATCCCGGCCGGCAGTTCTTTGTCGGGGTACCCGGTGGCATTGATCAACACCAAACCGGTCAACTGCAGGTGCTCGGGGTGATCGAGCGCGAGGTTCCAGGCGATGTTGCCGCCCAACGAATTACCCACGACGGCGCATCGCCCGACGCCGATGGCGTCCAAGAAGCGTGCGAGCGTCCCGGCGTAAGTGGTGACGCGGTAGTCGCGGTCGGGCCGCGGTCCCGTTACGCCGAAACCAGGCAGATCCAGGCGGATCACGTCGAAGGATGGCCATAGCCGTTGAGCGACGGCCTCCACCCCGTACAGCGACGACGCACTCCCGTGCAGGAGCACCACCGTCGGGCCTTTGCCCGACCGTCGGTAGTGGACCCGCATGCCATCGACTGTGGCGAACTGCGAGTTCGAGTGAACATCGATATCGCGAAGATTCATAATGGATACAGTGTTGCCATAATTATGCCCCGTGTCAAGAGTCAGTGATACTGAGACGGTGACCTCGACTTCGAAACCCGCACAGCGATCGACCCAACGGTCGCGAGGGCGCCCCGCCGTGCCGGTGGAACGCATCATCGACGCGGCCACCGCGATCCTCGACGAGGATGGGGCCGAGGCGCTGTCCATGCGGACACTGGCCCAGCGGTTGGATTCGGGCACTGCCACTCTGTACCGGCATTTCAGATCACGCACGCAACTGATCGCCCATGTCATCGACGCCGTACTCGGTGAAGCCGATATCGATGCGGCCGCGGCACGCGAGATGCCGTGGCGGCAGGCCGTGGAATCGGGCGCACGCACGCTGTTCGAAGTCTTCCGCACGCACCCACACGTGGCGCCGTTGCTAGCCGAGCGAATCCCGATGGGACCCAACGCAATGCGACAGCGCGAAGTGATGATCGCCGTATTTCTGGATGCAGGTTTCGATCCCGAGCTGGCCGCACACGCATATGCCACAGTGGCGCGTTTCGTCCTCGGATTCGCCATCCAACTCGGCGAGCACCCGACCGATGACGACGCCGAGCTCCCCGAAACCTGGCGCGCCCAGGATCCACAGTCCTACCCCGCCACCGTGGCGGTGGCCGCCCATCTGCCAGTCGGACTGGACCGCGAGTTCAGCCTCGGGCTGGAATTGATCCTCAACGGCCTGACGCAGCTGCTCGCCGACGGCTGATCAACCGATAGCCGTCCCGACTCCGACGCCACGTTGCCGTCAACCGGAGTGGTGATTGACACCCGGCCATGTTAATGGATACGGTGTAACCATTAACAGAGCGTCGAGCTGCCCACAGTCGCCTACTCCGTGAGGGCGCAGCCTACGGCGAGCCTCCCAATTGAGAATCGGAGACAACGGTGAGCCGGATATTGCTACGCGGTGCTCAGGTGATCACCATGGCGCCAGATCGCCCCGACACTGAACGCATCGACATCCTCGTCGAGGACGATCGCATCGCGGCGATGGGCGACCACCTCGATCCGGCCGGCGCCGATGTTGTCGACCTCAAGAACCGCATCGTCATACCCGGACTCGTCAACGCCCACCTGCACACGTGGCAGACCGCGCTACGGTTTGCCGGCGGAGACTGGTCGCTGCTGGAGTACCTGGCGCACACGCACGGTCACGTCGCGCGCAGATACGGCCCCGACGATATGCAAATCGGGACGCTGGCCGGTGCACTGAACCAAATCAATTGCGGCACAACCACTATTGCCGACTGGTGTCACAACTGCCTGACGCCAGCGCATGCCGACGCCGCCATCGACGCACTGAACGTCGCCGGCATCCGCGCAGTCTTCTTTCACGGCACACCCCATGGCGGCCCCACCAAACCCCATGACGTGTTCGAGGTCGACCGACTCCTTAGCGGTCCCATCGCCAACAGCGCGCTACTTACCGCGGGAATGGCGATCAAGGGCCCGCAACTGTCAGCTCCCGACGTGACGATCGCCGACCTCCGGGCCGCCCTCGAACGCGGCGTGATCGCATCGATGCACCAGAGCGCCGGAACGCCCGGACACGGCTGGAATGCCGTCGGCGCTGCTGGCCTATGGGGTCCACACGCCAACATCGTGCACGGCACCGGGCTCACCGACGAATTGGTCAAGAAACTCGCCGACGCCGGAGTCACCTTCACGACCACACCGGAAAACGAACTGGGTCAAGGACATTGCACGGCAATCACCGAACAACTGGTCCGTGCCGGCGGGGCGCCGTCACTCGGCACCGACACGGAAACGGCGGTATCCGGTGAAGTTCTCACCGCCGCCCGCATCACCCTGGCCCGCCAACGAGGCCTGGCCCATGAGCAGGAGTTCCACCGCACCGGCATGGGTGCGCCCACCGCAGGGCTCACCAGCAAGCAGGCGCTGTCGTGGGCAACTGTCCACGGCGCGCGCGCCCTCGGCCTGGCCGACAAGGTGGGCTACCTCTCCCCCGGGATGCAAGCCGATATCGTCGTCATCGACGCCCGAGCACTGAACCTTTGGCCAGCCCATGACCCGGTCACCGCGGCGCTGCAGGCCAGCATCGCCAATATCGAAGCGGTCATGATCGCCGGGCGATGGCGCAAGCGCCACCATACCCTGGTCGATGCGGACGTCGACGATGTCAAAGACCGGCTACAGCAGTCGGGAGAACGCTTCGCCCACAAGATCCGCGCGTCCGGCCCGCTGGCCCGTACGCGACGGCGCGTCGTGCGAACGGTCGTGCGCCGGCACCTTCGTCGCCAAACCCGCTCGGCCGGTTAACAACAGCCGCAGCGGTGTTCCGCGTCCGAGGGTTTCCGCCGTGGTCCGCGATCAGCTTCCTTCATCCACCGCCATGAACGCCTGCCCCTCGAACTGATTGCCACACAAAGATCGGAGTGTCGTGCATACCGCATTCATCGTTGTGTCCATCGTGTTGGCGCTGGAGATGGCCGCCATCGGAACGCCAAAGGTTCTGCAAATCAGCACCGTTCGCGACAGTGCCGAGCATCTGGGCGTGAGTGTTGATTTGGACCGGATGATCGGAATCTCCCAGCTGGCCGCCGCCGTAGGCCTATTGCTCGGAATCGCGTTCCCAACGCTATCCGTCGTGACCGGTGCTGCGGTGTGCCTCCTCATGTGCGGCGCTGTCCGTTACCACATCAAGGCACAAGACAAGACCGTGGCAATGGTTCCGGCTGTTGTGACCGCTGCGATCGCCGTCGCCATCTTTGTGTTGGCAGCTGACATCGCGAGCACCACGAATCTGTAAGTTTTCCAGGGCAATTGAGACGAACTAAATGAACTCTCTGCCGCTGACTTCCAAGGCATTCACCCCACCTGACGACCGCAACATCCTTCCCACCCGGGGACCGAATGTCTTCCTACGAGCTGCGCAATGCACTGGGCTGGGAGAAGAGCCGCCTGTCCCACCAATTGCGCCGTATGCAGAACGACGGGATGATCGGCCGCGAGCCCAACCCCGCCGACGCCCGCAGCACCCTGGTCTGCCTGCTCCCGACCGGCCGCGCCGCCATCGAGAAGGCGGCGCCCGAGCACGTGGCGGACGTCCGCCGAAACTTCATCGATCTACTCACCCCAGCTGAGCTCGAGCTGCTCGCCACCCTCAACGAACGAATCCTGCAGCACCTGGCCACCAACTACAACTCCCCCACCGAAGACGAGGCCACATAGCCTTCGCACCCCAGGATTATCTGTCGCAGTGACGAATAATGTTGGGGTGCAGCTGGTTTCAACCTTCATAAATGCTAGCGCGACCGCCGGTCAGTGACCTGCCAGGCGCTGCTTCTTGCCTGCTTTGCCACAAGCTCCCGTAGGTGACCCAGGGCCGCAGCCGTCGAGTAGATCAGTTCCCCGCCCGCGCAATCCGTCGGTGCCATACCAGCGGCCGGCGTCATAGATCGTCGCCGTGGCTCCGCCCAACTGCGACCGCTGGCGTGATGGATCGCTTGCCGCGATTCGCTCTCGCCCCTTCGTCTGCAGGCGCCACCGCCCGGGGCGAGTACCCGCCGGAAGGCATAGCCAGCGGCCCTTCTTGACGGCACAATTGTCTTTGGATAACGTTCATTATCGAATAATGACAGTTATCGAACTTGAGAGGCACCGCTGTGGATGGTTTCGATCTGGTGATCCGGGGCGGATACTTCTTCGACGGAACTGGTGCTCAACCCGCGATTCGCGACGTAGGAGTACGCGCGGGGCGGGTGGCGGCGATCAGCGCGGAACCTTTGGCGACTGAGGGGGCGGTGGTCGTCGACGCTGCCGACCAGTGGGTGATGCCGGGCCTAATCGATGTCCACACGCATTACGACGCTGAGGTATTGGTTGCCCCCGGGCTCTCGGAATCGGTACGACACGGCGTCACGACCGTGGTCTTCGGGAACTGCTCCCTTTCCACCGTGTACTCGTCGCCAGACGACTGTGCGGACCTGTTCTCCCGCGTAGAAGCCCTGCCGTGGGACGCTGTCCATACAGCGGTCAAAGAACGCCAGACCTGGACAGATCCACACGGCTACGTCGAAGCAATCGAGTCTCGCCCGCTGGGGCCCAACGTCGCAGCGTTCATCGGCCACTCCGACATCCGCGCGGCGGTAATGGGTCTGGAGCGGGCCACCGATCCAGACGAACGCCCAACTCCCCCGGAGCTGAGCCGGATGTGCGCAATGCTGACCGACGCGCTCGACGCCGGGTTCGTGGGAATGTCGACCGTGAGAAGTTCGTTCACGAAGCTCGACGGCGTGCGCTACCCAGCACGCCAACTGCCCTCTACCTACGCCTCTTGGCGAGAGTACCGCGCACTGAATCGCGTGCTCCGCGACCGCTGGCGCGTGCACCAGTGCACACCTAACGCTGCCCGCATGGCCGAGATCAGCAACTTCTTTGCTCAGAGCGCCGGTCGAGGCCGAGCGCCCTTGAAAACCACGATGCTCGCCGCGGCAGATCTCAAGGCCAACCCGAGGCTGATCTGGTTGATGACCAGGGCGACGGCGTTGCTGAACCGCGTGATCGCGTCGGACTTGCGCTGGCAGCATCTGCCGGTGCCCTTCGAGGTGTACGCCGATGACATCGATCTGGTCGTTTTCGAGGAGTTCGGCTCGGGCGCCGCGGCTCTCAACGTGCGCGATGCGGTCAAGCGCGGCGAACTCGTGGACTCCGAGGCCTACCGCCGCCAGTTCCGCAAGGACATCGAGCACAAGTTCGGCCCGAAGCTGTGGCACCGTGACCTGTTCGACGCCGACATCGTCAGCTGTCCTGATGCTGAGTTGATCGGCAAGTCGTTCGGTCACGTCGCCCAGGAGCGGTGCATCCATCCCGCTGATGCCTTCCTTGACCTGGTGGTTGCCCATGGCGCTGATTTGCGCTGGCGCACCACGATCGCCAATCACCGGCCCGGTGTGCTCGACAAAATTGCGGACAACCCTCAGATTCAGATGGGTTTCGCCGACTCCGGCGCTCACCTGCGCAACATGGCGTTCTACAACGCCGGTCTTCGGCTGCTCAGGCGGGTCAAGGAATCTGCCGAGGCGGACCACGAGTTCCTCAGTCTCGAACGTGCCGTGCACCGGCTCACCGGCGAACTCGGCGACTGGTATGGCCTGGACGCCGGCACTCTCCTGCTCGGCGACCGCGCCGACATCGTCGTCATCGACCCTGCCGGGCTTTCGGAAGCCTCGGCCGACTACGCAGAAGCCAACCTCGCCGAGCTCGGAGGCATTTCGCGAATGGTAAACCGCAACGACCACGCAGTGGCCGCGACCATCGTGGGCGGCCACGTTGTCTACCGCTACGGACGCTTCACCGACGGGTTCGGCACGACGCGAAGGTACGGGTCTTTCCTTCGCGCAGGAAAGGCATCGTCGTGATTTCGGGCCCAGCCTCCGTCACCCGGCGGACACCCCGCGCCGAGGTCCGCGACCGGCTCCTACGCGCGGCCTCCACGGTGTTCGCCGAACGCGGCTTCGCCGGAGCCACCATGCAACAGGTCGCGGCCACCGCCGGATTCACCACCGGCGCGCTGTACTCCAACTTCGCGAGCAAGGACGACCTGTTCTTCGAGCTCTTCGACCGGGAGGTGACAGGCCGCATCGCAGCGGTACGAGCAATCCTCGGCCAGGCCAACCTCACAGTCGTCAACGAGGCAACAGCACACGCGGCCGGCCAGCAGCTCACCGCCGCGATGCAGCACAACCGCGAATGGCAGCTGCTGTTCACCGAGTTCTGGCTTCGTGCCATCCGCGACGCCCAGCTCCGCGAGCGATGGGTCGAGAAACGCCGCAACTACCACCGACAACTGACCGAGTTGGCCGACGAAGCGCTCGCCGGCTGGGGCGCAGACGCAGCCATCTCCTCGCGCACCCTCATGTTCACCATGCTGGCGCTGAACAACGGCCTTGCCATCGAAGAGCTCGCCGATCCGGGCAGCGTTCCAGCCGACACCATCGGGACCGTCCTTGTCCGCCTGCTCGGTATCCAATCCAAGACCACCGGGTGACGACCCGCCACCACGAAGGGCGGATACAGGACAGCGAGAGAGACAGGCGGTAGCCATGCAGCCGCGACGTGAATGCCCGTCCGAGGAGAAGCGCGTGACCACTAAGAACACATCGTCAACTAGGCGGTGGCGCGTCGGCAGCCCGATTCGCCACCTGGCCGGCCGCACCAGCTCCGAACCGGCGACAGGCGGCGCGGGCACGGTCATGACGGTCGGTGGCGTCGACCTGCACGTCCGAGCGGACGGCCCCGACGACGGACCCGCACTCCTGATGCTGCACGGCTTCGGTGCCTCCACGGCATGGTTCGATCAGATCGTTGCTCGCCTACCGGAATTCCGGATCATCCGGATCGACCTACTCGGGCACGGTGGTTCTGCACGACCTACATCCGGCTACGACCCCGACAGCCAAGGTCGGCTCTATGCGCGTCTTCTGAGCGAGTTGGACCTGAGCGAGGTCGCGATTGTTGGGCACTCCATGGGCAGCCTCTTCGGCGTGGCCACCGCAGAGCACAGCACCCGCATCACCCACCTCGTGCTGATGGGGGAAGGGCCCGACACGAGCACCGGAACGCTACCACCAGGCGAGTGGGCGATACACACCCCGTGGATCGGCCCAATCCTGCAGCAACATGGTCCCGCATTCGTCACCAACCGTGTCGTCCGGCGAGCATTCTCGCCGGGCTTCGACATGGCCACAGCCTTTCGCAACCCCAGCCAGGGGCTCGACGACGCCCGCAGCCTGAACCACCCCGCCTTCACCCAATCCATGAAGCTGCGCAAGGTTTGGACCAAACAGCTTGGTCTGGACGTACGGCTAGAGAATCTGGCATTGCCGGCGCTCGTCATCTTCGGCCGGGAAGACCGCTTCTACAACGTGGACGCCGCACTGGCGCGCTACCGGGCAGTGCGAACGATCACGACCACGGTCCTCGAACACGTGGGGCACTCGCCGATGATCGAGGCGCCCGACCGCGTCGTTGATCTCATCCGCGAGTTCCTTTCACCCGCCGACCTGAGAAAGAACGATAAGCAGCCATGACTGTCGACCTCCGGGGTACCCGCGTCCCCCTCACCTGCGCGACCGGTGGCCTCGACCGTGGGACTTCAACCGCCATGTACGAAAGGGAAGAGACGATGCCACACCTGGTCGACCTTGACCGCGACGGACAGACACTGATCATCACCATGCGCCGCGAAGCCCGGCGCAACGCCATCGACGCGGACATGACCGCCGGCCTGGACGCCGCTTTCAACCTGCTGGACGACGATCCGGAACTTCGGGTCGGGATTCTGGCTGGCACCGGTGCGGCGTTTAGTGCCGGGACCGACCTCAAGGCCGGTTCCGGCACTCCGACGGAGCGGGGCGGGGAGTACGGGCTGATCCGCCGTCGTCGCGCCAAGCCGGTGATCGCCGCGGTCGATGCACCGGCGTACGGCGGCGGGTTCGAACTGGTCCTGGCCTGTGACCTCGTGGTGGCCTCGAGTCGGGCTCGCTTCAGCCTGCCCGAGGTCCAGCGCGGCGTCATCGCCACCTGCGGAGCGCTGTTCCGCACCGCCCGGGCGCTGCCCCGCAACGTGGCCGCGGAACTGCTGCTCACCGGCGACCCCCTGACCGCCGAGCGGGCCCATGCGCTCGGCCTGGTCAACGTCCTCACCGAACCGGGGGATGCACTCGAGGCGGCGATCGCTTTGGCGGGCCGGATCTGTTGCAATGCCCCGGTTTCGGTCAGCGAAACCCTCCATGCCGTCGAACAGCTGCATGCGCCGGATGACGAGCTCGGGTGGCGGGCCACCGAGCGGGCCTTCGCCGCCGTGCTGGCGTCTGAGGACATCCACGAGGGTCTCCTCGCGTTCGCGGAGAAACGTGCACCCGAGTGGAGCGGTCGATGAGTACTCAGCGGCGTGGCCGCCGCATCGCCATGGAAGACCACGAGCGTGACGCTTTCTTGGCCGACCAGCGCGTCTGTCGGGTGGCAACCAACGGTCCGTCCGGTCCGCACGCAACTCCGCTGTGGTTCGTCTGGGACAACGAGTGCCTGTGGCTGTACTCCCTGACGCGTAGCCAGCGGTGGGCCGACATCACCAGGCAGCCGCGCATCGCGGTTGTGGTCGACACCGGTCACGACTACCTGGAACTGCGCGGCGTCGAGCTCGTCGGCGATGCCGAAGTCGTTGGCGAGGTTCCACGGACCGGTCAGCCCGAGCCGGCCCTGAAGACTCCCGAGGACCTATTTGCTACCAAGTACGTCGGCCTGGACACCCTGCCGTATGACGGGCAGCACGCCTGGCTCCGGATCCGGCCAGAGACCATCCGCAGCTGGGACTTCCGAAAGCTCGGCGGATGAAGATGGCACGATCGATCACAGTGACCGGGATGTTCGCACGCCCGCCCTTCAATCCCTTCCGCCGCATCCACGTGCCGCAGGACCTGGACGCCATCACCACCATCGGCGAAGAGAGCGCCTCCGACGGTGGACTCGAAACTGACCAGGTCGCCACCATCTGGGCCGCGGCCCAAGACCTCTACCGCGCCGGAGTGCATCCCGCGATCCAGCTGTGCATCCGCCGCAACGGCGTGGTCGTTCTCGACCGCACCATCGGGCACGGCTGGGGCAACGGGCCGCTCGACAACCGAGATTCGAAGAAGGTCCTCGCGACTCCGAACACACCGTTCTGCATCTACTCCGCGTCCAAGGGCATCACCGCGACCGTCATCCATTTGCTTTGCGAGCGCGGAATACTCGACCTCAGCGACCCCGTCGCGGAGTACCTTCCCGGCTTCGGCCGCAACGGCAAGCACCGCATCACAATTGCGCACGTGCTGGCCCACCGAGCCGGCCTACCCCACCTTCCGGCTGGGCTGCTCAACCCGGAGCTCCTGGGCGACCGCGACCATCGGCTGGCGCGGCTCGGCGACATGAGGCCGGTCTCGCCCCCAGGCAGCGTCACCGCATACCACGCGCTCACCTTCGGTTTCCTGCTGGCCGAAGTCGTCCATGCCGCGACCGGCAGGACCATCCGCGAGGTGCTGGCCGAAACGATCCTCGATCCGCTCGGTTTCCGGTGGACCAACTACGGAGTGACGAGCAGTGACCTCCCGCTAGTCGCACCCTGCTATCCCACCGGCCTCCCGCTCTTGCCCTCACTCGATTTGCTCTCCAAGTGGATCTACGCTGTCACCCTCGACGAACTTGTCGAGATGCTCAACTCGCCCATCTATCTCACCACCGTGCTGGCCGGCACCAACACGGTCGGCACGGCCAACGAGCTCTCACGCTTCTACGAGATCCTCCGCGCAGGAGGCGAATTGGACGGAGTCCGGGTGATGCAGCCCCACACCATCCGCCACGCTCTGATTCCACAGTCGCGTCTCCAGCCGGACCCCATCATGTGCGGCTGGCCCGTCCGCTACGGCTACGGCTACATGCTCGGCGCAAAGCGGTTGAGCCTGTTCGGCCTAGACACCGATCTCGCTTTTGGGACGATCGGGCTGACTAACAACCTCGGCTGGGCAGACCCTGAACGCGGCATCAGCGCCGGACTCATCACCTCGGGCAAACCCCTCGTCTATCCAGAGGTCGGACGGTTCCCGAGACTGCTCTCAACGATCGCTTCACAGATCCCCAAGATCCAAACTTGATCGGTGCCGGACCGGCCGACGTCCTGCGGTAACCAACCCGCGCATATCAGCCTGACACCACCAGTCGTTGACCAATGACCGCCACGACACCGGGAAAGCTTGCACGGATCAACGAAAGCCGCCCCAGAACAATACTGGGACTGCTTTCACCTGCCTATCGCAATCTTTCGCCTTCTCGTGGTCTGGGATCATCAAGGCGTGACCGATGTCCTCGCCGACCCCGTCAACGCTGCACTCGACGGCCCACACATCCGGTTCCGTGAGGTCAGCGGACGAATCCGGCGGTATCGCCCAGACGTCTCGGTGTTCTATGGCCACCCGCGCGAGCTGACGGACGAAGACTACGGTCACGTCGCGCGCCTGTCCGGTCCCAGCCGGATCGCGGTACTTCGCGACCGCGCCACCCCACTGCCCGCGGCGTGGTCCGTCGTCCAGACATTTGGCTTGGTCCAATATGAGGGCAGTGCCGTCGAAACCGCGCCCGAACCGGCCGCAATACCGCTCACTGCGGCCGACGTACCCGAGATGTCCGCTCTCGTCGAGCGGACCAAACCGGGACCATTCCTGCCTCGGACCATCGAACTCGGCACCTACCTCGGTATCCGTGATGGCAACGGCTCACTCGTTGCGATGGCCGGCGAGCGGATGCGGCCGACCGGATACACCGAAATCAGCGCCGTATGCACCGCTCCCGAAGCCCGCGGACAGGGCCTGGCATCCCGCCTGATCCGTGCGGTCGCGCAAGGAATCCGGGACCGCGGCGAAACTCCGTTCCTACATACGTCCGACGACAACCCAGCTCAAAAGCTGTACACGGACATGGGATTCAAGCTGACGCGTTCGGTCCCGCTCGAGATCGTCCGAATTCCCTGACTCTGGGCCGCTGAATGCGAAGCCCCGCATGCGGATCCGATGTCACGGCATAGGGATCGGTGGCGGCGACGGAATTGCCGGAATCGCCGGGATCGGAGGCGGCGAGGGAATGGCAGGCGGCGCCGGGATGGCGGGCGGAGCGGGAATCGCCGGTGGCGCCGGGACCATTGGCCCGCCCGTCTCCGGCGCGGGCGTCTGCGGCGCAGGCGATTCAGTGACCGGCGCCGACGTGTCCACCGTCGGCGCGCTTGACGTCGGAGTGACTGTGGTCGTGGATGTTTCGCTGGTCGACGTCGTCGTGGTGACCGATGTCGTCGTCGGCTTGTCGTTCGAGGTCTTGTCGCCACACGCGGCGAGGCTGGACGCGACCAGCACCACCGCGCCGACGCATACGGTCAGCCGAACTGGGAATTGCGGATTCGGGTTGGTAGGCATGGTGCGATCACTTTCGTCCGGCGGCATCGTGGCAGCGGATACCCGTTATTCGGCCAGCCCAAACTCTCTGATCGCTCACCGGTCTGGTCGACGATTCCCCGCGCGGCGTAACCATACTTAGGCAGGTCCGAAGAGTTCCCGATTTGGGCGACGACCCGCCGGCCTTGGCGCGATTGCGGCGTCACCATCATCGGTGACGAGCGGCTCGCTGCCCCGGTTCTGGATTCGATCAATCTGATGTCAGCGACTCGTAGCTTCTGTTGTGAGCATACGATTTCGCCCGATTGCGGGCCGAAACGATGACACGATCAACCTGGACAGCCCGGCCTACCAAGGGAGCAGACCATGCCGCGTTACCTATGGAAAGTCCAGTACACCACCGAAGGAGCACGCGGAGTCTTGGCCGAAGGAGGGTCGGCGCGGCGCGCGGCGATCGTCGCGATGGTCGAGAGCGTCGGCGGAACAATAGAGTCCTGCGACTTCGCGCTTGGTACTCACCAGCTGTACGTCATCGGCTCCGTACCTGACGAGATGGCTGCGGCGACATTGGCGCTCCGGACCGCCGCATCCGGATACGCACGTTCGGAGTCAATCGAACTGTTGACACCCGAACAGATCGATGAGGCGGTCCGGCGTGATACGGAATACCGCGCGCCGGGCCAATAACTCCTCGAGATCGTTCAGGAGTTCGAGCCATCGTCCGGACAGGCCACGTCCACATAGACCGTCACCGATGTCTTCGGCAGGGGCGGCACCCCGCGGTTCGGATTGTGAATCGCATTCACCTGACATCGGTTCAGCGGCAACGAGCTGAGGCCGCTGATCCAATTGATCGACACGGTGTATCCATCGGTACTCAATTCGTGGATGATCTGATCGGCGGGTTGACTGCCCGGCGTCGGATCCGCCGCGGCCAACGGCGATTCCCCGATTGCCGCGGCCGCCAACAGCGTGGTCAAACCGATGGGCCTCGTATGTCGCGATGAAATCCGCATCTCACTCCCCCTCTGACGGCCCGGCTCCCCCGCGCCACCATTGATTTACCCTGTCGTTAATTATGAGTGTATGCGCGATGTACGTCAGATGAACGGAACGTTAAGTGAATTCATAGACAGCCTGGTGGCGCCGCCGCCCCGTAGGGCAGCTTTCACGACGTGGAGCAAGTAGTCAGGCGTCACGCATGCAACCCAGATGCAGTGCATTGCGAATGAATACTCCTGTTGAGCAACCTATTTCGATCACCTTGCGAGCCCGCAGCAGCACACGGAGCCGACGACGCTCGACGCCGTCGACCCCCGACAAATATTCAAGTTTCCGTTAATTGTGGGGAAACAGTAGATAGACTGCCGCTGAATTACACGACTGGGAGGATCGGTATGGCGAACAGCCGTTTGGTTTCGGCGATCGTGGCTGCAGGCGTTGTCTTGGCGGGCGGCGCGGCAGCTACAGCTTGGGCAGGGGGTCCGCCCGGTTTCGTGCAAGACGCAGACGACGTTTCGGTGGCAGTCGGCACGGGTGAATTCCAAGGTGCCCTGGTGGGTTTCACCGCAACCGGTAACACCAACGAGGAAGCCTCGGCCGCAGTCATCGCGGCATGCACTGCCGCTGGTGGGGTTGAGTGCACCAGCGATGAGGTGACCAACGACCGCCTGTGCGTCGTGTCTGTGGGCGACGGCGTCAGCCATGTCGTCAGTGGCGGTGCCGGCGTCACCATCGAGGCCGCCCGGGACGACGCCTACAACCGCGCGGCGGCGGCCGGCACGCCGTTTGGCGACGACCCCACCAGCATTGTCGTATCGGCCTGCCCCTGATGAGCGAGCGCATGCCAGCGCGTACCGCGCACATCCATGTTGGTAACGCGACCGAGGGGAACGGACACATGCCAGGTCGACGCAAGGCGGCACTGCTGATGGTGAGTTTGGCTGCGGCGGCGGGTATTTCAGCGCCCGTAGCCAACGCGCGGCCGACGTGCCAGGACACCTTCGCCAAAACAATCTGTTCGACGAACGGCAGTACGTCGATCAAGGCCCGTCCAGGTACGGTCGCCCCGCCGGCCAACCAGCCCATGATGCCCTGGCTCGGAATGCCGGGGCGGCGCCGCTGATCGCGCGCGATGACCCGTCCGAGCCACGGCGGGTCATCGCAAGCGCCGCAGCTCTCATGGGCTGATCGTCTACTCTCCTAGCTGACGACCCCACACGTAGTCGGCCGCCAGCGGTGAGTCATCCCGCCGACGCCGAGGCGTCAAGATTTCTTCGACGGGATCACGATCACCACGATCAGCGTCAGGATCGAGAAGAACAGCCCGAGAAGTCCCCAGCCCAAGGGGTTTCTGCCCTTCGTGCCGGCGATCACGGCACAGATTATCGCGGCAATGACGCTACCGATCGCGACAAAGATTCCTTTGATGCCCCGCAGGATGAAGCCGGCTGCCTCGGGCTGACTCTGTAGGGCGATGACCAATTCGTGAACCATCTCAAATCCTCACACTGAGTGACGCGTCGAGTGCATCAGCTGATGAAGTTATTCCCTGCCGTGGGTTCTTCGAAACGTCGCGATCCGGTTGACATCCCAGGTTTGAGGAGCTGGAACAGATGCGGCTTTAACTGCGTTGGGTATCCCCGTGCACACGTTTTCTGTTGGCAACGCGACGGTCACGCAGCTCACCGAGTTGGATGTCTGGCCTATCGTGCCTCGGCTCTGGTATCCCACCATGAGCGAGTCCCAGTTGGATGCAGCGCAGCAGCTGTTCGCACCGTCGGCAATCACCGATGACGGCGGCACGATGCTGTTCGCGATTCACAACTACGTCATCGAGATCGACGGCACGGTCATCGTCGTCGACACCTGCTCGGGGAATCATAAGAACCGTCCGCACTTCGCGGATCTGCACATGCTCGACACCGACTATCTGAACCGACTTTCGCGGGCGGGATTCGAGCCGGCCGATGTCGACATCGTCATCAACACCCACCTTCATCTGGACCATTGCGGATGGAACACTCGTATAGTCGATGGCGCTTGGGCACCGACCTTCCCCAATGCCAGCTATCTGTTTCACGACGTCGAGCTCGAATACCTTCACGCACAATGGGAGTCAGACCCGGTCGGGCAGTGGCGAAACGACGCCGGATGGGTTTACCAAGACAGCGTGTTGCCCATTCTGGACAGCGGTGCATACCGCGGCGTCGCCGCCGGCGATGTCCTACACGCGAGCGGGCACACGCGGATCTCGGCGGTCGGCGCGGCCGGACACACGCCCGGACATCTTGCTGTCGAGATCAACAGTCCCGGTGGGGGGCTGATCATCATCGGCGACGCCTTGCACCATCCCGTTCAAGCGCTGTACCCCGACCTGGCGTTCTTTGCCGATCGAGATCCCCTGCAGGCCATCAACACTCGTCGTGCCATTCTCGAACGCAGCGCCAGTCAAGGACTCGGCCTCGTGACGGCCCACTTCCCTGCGCACGGCCCTTTATACGTCCGCCGCGACGGCGTCAGCTTCCAGTGGCAAAACTATGCGGATGCTCTCCAAGTTTGCTGACGGAGACGATCAACGTTCGTAGCCGGCCCGGTGAGCTCACCAACTACGATCCCTGTACGGGCTGACTTCTTTGCCCGACGACTCCACATGGGCCTGTGCGCTGGTTGCCACCGCTCCCCTTTCAACATATGGGTAGTCGTGATTCAGGACTCGAACCGAACGTCCCATTTGAGTGATGTAGGACACATCGCGGATCGATCCCGCTGCGGATGCGCCAGGCAGACCGGCGCCAGCTGAAACATGCATGACCGGTTGAAGATTGGGTGCTGGAACCGCAAGCCTGCGGCCTCGACGAAATGATCAGGCGGCGAGGAGCCGACGGAGGTAGTTCCGTTGGTCGAAGGTCAGCCACTGAAAGCAATTGGCCAACGCTGACGCCTCGGTGCCGTCGTCGGGCATATTGCGAGGAAAGACCACCCACACCGATTCATCGCCCACTACCCCGATCTCCGCGATGAACCCACCGCCGGCGAGCTGCTCCCCCAGCGCACGCAATCGCCAGCCTTGCGCTTGGAGTGCGTTGGCCCACCAGTACGCCACCCGGACTGGACGCGGCGGCTGACAGATCATGCCTGGGATGTACGCGGAGTTGCGTGCTGCGGAGCGCGAGTGCTTCAGCAGCTGAGAGCCGCGAAACAACGCCTCCGTGTCCGTGACGTCGTCCCACTCTCCGTGGTTGTGCTGGGAACAGTCCTGCCGTCCAACGGAATTCATTCAAGTCTCCATATCGTGCAGCGGCGTTTCCGCGACGCCGTGAAGCAGCAGAGTGCCCACAGCGCGCGGTCAAACCCGCGAATCTCGCAAACCAGCGGCCACCAGACGTGGCACGCACACAATCGCCGTTACGGCAATGCGAGCAACCGGAAAGTCGACACGAGACACCGCGATACCCGCGGCAGAACACGAAACACTGCATCCCCCTTGAGAAGACCGGCCCCAAGCCCCCCGGCTTTACTGGCACTCAACTGATACCACGAGAATTCCATGAACTTACCGGCGCGTCAACTGTTCACGAACATTAGCTGTCATTGCATTCACGGAGATTTCAGCTAACGTTCCTGCGACGGGCGCGGGTCCGCACACCATCGTGCGGCAGCTTGCCCAGGTGCCGCACCCCCGGGCGGTCATCATGAGGTCACTTCGGCGCCACACGCGCACCGGCATCAACTGGCTCGCCGTAAGTATCTGCACCGCAATAAGATTCAAAGGGGGAATCGCATGGCCAGCAAGAAACGTCGCCAGTATTCTGTGGACGAAGCTTCCTTCGCAGAACGACTCAACCGACTGTTCGTCGCCATCCGGCCGCCCGGACGCGGGCCGTACCGCAGCTTCGAGGTAACCGAAGCCCTCGAGCATCGCGGGTACCGGCTATCGGCCCCATACCTTTCGCAACTCCGCTCCGGTACCCGCACATGCCCGTCCCCGCGCACCGCGGAGATGCTGGCCGAGTTTTTCGGTGTCAAAGTTGAGTACTTCGACACCAACACCAGTTATGCGCGTGCGCTCGACGTCGAGCTGGACTGGCTCCAGCTCGGCCATGACGAGAGCGTGCGTGACCTCACCACCGCACTCATGACGCTGAGCCCCACCCTTCGTGAAGAACTCCTCGGGCAGGTCGACAGCTGCCAATTCGATTGCATGGCAACGATTGCCGAACAGATGACCGAGCTGCCGCCGAGCCCCGTGCGGCAGGCTCTTGCGCCGGCCTAACGTTCGCGGTGACGTGTGAGGCTGGGCAGCAACACGTCGTCGACCAAGGTCCGCACCGTGTCCTCGGTCGGTGGCCGATCGGAGACCAGCGCCCGGAACACCAGGTACCCCGGCAGCAGATCGAAGATCTCCTCATCGATAGCCGCGGAATCGATTTCGCCGCGTTCGACGGCCGCGGCGAGGACGCCGTCGATTACCAACTTGCGGTGAAAAATGAACTTCTCCTGCATCACCGCCTGCAGGCCAGGGCTGTGTGACATCTCGTTCAGCACAGCCCGCATGGTCCTGGTGTGCTCATGCGCCTGTACGCAGACGGACCGGCCGATCTCCAGGAGGTCTCCACGGAGCGAGCCCGTATGGGGCGGCACTGCGGAACTGCGTGTGCCCTCAATGAAAGCGGCCAGCACCAGATCCGCCTTCGACGGCCAGCGCCGGTACATCGTCGCCTTGCTGGCCTTGGCCCTGGTCGCCACCGCTTCCACGCTCAGCCGGTCGTAGCCGTGCTCCTGCAACAGCTCCAATGTGATCGCCAGAAGTTCAGCTTCCCGCTCACTCCATGGGCAGCCGACGGTGTCGCACATGTCGTCCGACATCGCCACACCCCTTCCCGGCCTCGCACAGATGGAATACCAGAGTTACACCACGGCGTTGCACTTGGTCGCAGCAATTGAGCGCAGGCTTTTGCCCATATGTCAACCCGGTTGCGATCCAACGTACGGTACCGTACCGTTCTCCGCTACGGGACGATTTGACGAGATTGCTACGGCGGTTCGTCAACGGGGGCGTCGAAAGGCTGTGGCTTGAGCAAGTTTTCGGTGAGCAGGTTGGCACGCCGGCAATGGATCGCCATCGTGGCGATCGTGGTGGTCGCTCTGGTCGGTTTCAGTGTCGACCGATTGCGCGGCATCTTCGGCTCCGACAACGAGATTTCGCGGCCCGGTTCTGAGGCCCTTGAGAACACCGGCTACAACCCGAAACGGGTGCTGTTCGAGGTGTTCGGTTCGCCCGGCTCCACGGCCACCATCAACTATCTGGATATCAACGCCCAGCCTCAGCGCGTCGAGAACGTCACCCTGCCCTGGTCGCAGGCCCTCACCACCGACGACCCGACGATGTACGCGGACCTGCGAGCGCAGGGCGATGGCAGCACCATCGGCTGCCGCATCACCGTCAACGGCATCGTCAAGGACGAAAGGTCCACGACCCACGTGAACGGATACATCTCGTGCCTGGACAAGACCGCATGAGCGAGCATCAGCGAGGAGCCGAAGGCGGATCGCGTGTCGAGGCCGGCACCGATATCGCAGTGAAGGGTGCCCTGCCCGCACGGCTCATCCAGAAGCTCGCACTCCCGATCCTGTTGATCTGGATCGGGATCGCCGCCGTCACCAACACCATTTCGCCCCAGCTCGAAATCGTCGGGTGGGAACGCTCCGTCGGGCAGAACGCGGCCGACGCACCGGGCATTCTCGCCATGCGGCACATCGGCGAGATCTTCCACGAATTCGATTCCGACAGTGCGGCAATGCTCGTGATCGAGGGCGATCAGCCACTCGGTCCGGAAGCACACAATTACTACGACGGCTTGGTGAAGCGGCTGCAGGCCGACAAAGAGCACGTCGAGCATGTGCAGGACTTCTGGGGTGACCCGCTCACCGCCGGCGGCTCACAGAGCAAGGACGGCAAAGCGGCCCTGACGCAGCTGTATCTGCGCGGTAATCAGGGCGAGGCAATGTCGAACATCTCCGTCGACGCCGTGCGCAAGATCGTCGCCGCCGATCCGCCGCCGCCGGGTATCAGGGCGTACATCACCGGCGCTTCGCCGCTGGTGACCGACAACTTCGAAGTCGGCAGCGCGGGCACCAACGAGGTCACCGGCATCACCTTCCTGGTCATCGGCATCATGCTGCTGTTCGTCTACCGCTCATTCGTGACAATGCTCATCGTCTTGCTGACCGTCGCCGTCGAACTCTCGGCTGCCCGTGGCGTCGTGGCGCTTCTCGCGCACGCCGGTGTCATCGGACTGTCCACCTACGCGACGAACTTGTTGACCCTGCTCGCCATCGCGGCAGGCACCGACTACGCCATCTTCGTCGTCGGCCGCTACCAGGAGGCGCGCGGCAAGGGGATGGACCGCATCTCGGCGTACCACGACATGTGGCACGGCACCGTCCACGTCATGGTCGGCTCCGGGTTGACCATCGCCGGCGCCGTCGCGTGCATGAGCTTCGCGCGCCTCCCCTACTTCCAGACGCTCGGAATACCCGCGGCCATCGGTGTTCTCGTGACATTGGCGGCCGCGCTGACGCTGGGACCCGCGGTGTTGTTGATCGCCACCCGCTTCGGACTCATGGAGCCCAAGGTCGCCCAGCGGGCACGGGGCTGGCGCAAGATCGGCACCGCCATCGTGCGCTGGCCGGGACCAATCCTGGTCGTGACCGGCGCGATCGCGCTCATCGGTGTGTTCGCGCTGCCGGGCTTCGAAGTCAGCTACGACAACCGCCCGTACATCCCTGCCAGTGCACCCGGCGTCGTCGGCATGGAAGCGGCTGAACGGCACTTCACCGAGGCACGGATCAATCCCGAGCTGCTGATGATCGAAACCGATCACGACATGCGCAACCCCGCGGACATGCTGATCCTCGAGCGCGCGGCCAAGGCCGTGCTGCACACCCCGGGAATCGCTCTGGTGCAGTCGATTACGCGCCCGCTGGGTACGCCGATCACCCACAGCTCCATCCCGTTCCAGATCAGCGCTTCCAGCGCGAGCCAGATCATGAACCTGGGCTACCAGCAGGACCGAGCCAACGATCTGCTCAAGCAGGCCAACGAGATCGACAATACGATCGGTGTACTCAAGCAACAGCTCTCGCTGCAGAAGCAGAGCGCAGCGGCGACCCATGAACAGGTCGAGGCGTTCCACGACACGGTCGTGACCGTCAACGATCTGCGCAACAAACTCGCCGATTTCGACGACCAGTTCCGCCCGCTGCGCAACTACTTCTACTGGGAACCGCACTGCTTCGACATCCCCATGTGCTCAGCGTTGCGTTCGGTGTTCGACTCGCTGGACGGCATCGCAGACCTGTCCGACAAGTTCGGCAACATCACCGCCAGCCTCGACAAGTTGGATGCCCTGCAACCGCAATTGGTGGGGCTGATCCCGCCGCAGATCGCCATCCAGGAACGCAATCGTGAACTGACCCTGTCGAATTACGCGACCACCGGTGGTACCAACAAGCAGAGCGATGAGGCGCTCAAGAACGCCACCGCGATGGGTAAGGCGTTCGACGACGCCAAGAACGACGACACGTTCTACCTGCCGCCGGAAGCCTTCGACAACGCTGATTTCAAGCGCGGGCTCAAGCTGTTCCTGTCCCCCGACGGTAAAGCGGCGCGAATGATCGTGACGCACCAGGGCAACCCCGCCAACCCCGAGGCCATCCCGCACATCAACGCCATCAAGGAAGCGGTGTTCGATGCGCTCAAGGCGACGCCGATGTCGGACGCCAAGATCTACGTCGCCGGTATCGGCGCCACCAACAAGGACATTCAAGAGGGCACCAAGTACGACCTGTTGATCTCCGCGCTCGCCGCCGTCGCACTCATCCTGCTGATCATGGTGATCGTGACCCGCAGCATCGTCGCCGCGGCTGTCATCGTCGGCACCGTTGTGCTGTCGTTGGGCGCTTCAATCGGTCTGTCGGTTCTGGTGTGGCAGTACATCTTCGGCATCCATCTGTACTGGGTCGTGGTGCCGCTGGCCATCATCCTGCTGCTGGCCGTGGGCGCCGACTACAACCTCCTGCTGGTGTCCCGGTTCAAGGAGGAGATGCACGCGGGTCTGAACACCGGCATCATCCGGTCGATGGGCGGCACCGGCAGCGTCGTCACGGCAGCCGGTCTGGTGTTCTCGGCCACCATGGCGGCGTTCATCTTCAGCCCGCTGGTGATCCTCGGGCAGATCGGTACGACCATCGGCCTTGGCCTGCTGTTCGACACGTTGGTGGTGCGGTCGTTCATGACGCCGTCGATCGCCGCGCTGCTCGGCAAGTGGTTCTGGTGGCCGCAGATCGTGCGCCAGCGTCCAGTGCCCGCACCATGGCCGACTCCGGCTCAGGACCGTACCGACGATGATCTGGTGGAATCGAACGAGCGTTGAGAGGGTGCTCATAACGCAGGGATGAATTCTGCGAGCGCCAGGATCATCGATACCACCAACGCGAGTCCGATCAATCCGCCCGCGGGAATCATGGCTCCGCACACGATGATCCAGACCGCAAGTCTGGGCCATTCAAAAGGCTGGTTGCCCACCACACCACCGAGGCGAGCCCGCAGCAGGTGGTAGGCCGCCCAGACGGCCGCCCCGGCCGTGGCCGCCGCGATGATCCGCATGCCGACCGGTGTAGCGGCCAGGGCGATACCTCCCATGATCGCCGTGGCCACCACCCGCGCCCACGTCACCGTTCGAAACTGAACCGTCCGCGTGAGTGGTCGACTGCGATCGGGCTCACCGCGGTACCTCGGCAGCCGCCCGTCGATACCCAGCAGGCGCCAGATCCATCGCGCCCACACCGTCCGCAGGCCGAGGTCTTCGGCAACACGTCGGACGTCCGCGGCCGATTCGGCCATCATTCGCCGCGAGTGATCGCCGCGCCAGTAAGCGGCTTTGAAGACTTGCCGCGGAATCCGGAACTGCCGGGCGAACGTACGCGGCGGAGTGATCATCTCGCCGATCAGCCATCGCAGGTAGATCGGAAACGCCACGGCGTACAACCCACGACGGAACGATCCGACGGCCGCGATCCGCTGCGCCAGATAGTGGCTGGCGAATGCGATGTGCCGAGCTTCTTCCGCGAGGTGAATGGCGGTAACTCTGTTCAGCAGCGCGGGCACCGCGGTGGCGCCACGATGCTGCAGCGTCTGCTGGAAATGCAGGGGCTGCTCCCCGCAGAGCACTCCGATGAACAAGAAGATGTCGGCGTAGCCACCGATGAAGCCCAGGATCGGCCCGAAGAACCGCGAGCCTCGTCGCATTCCAGGAACGTCGGCACCGGTGCGGTTGACGAACTCCTGGAACATCTGGATGTGGTGGCATTCTTCGGTCAGCTCGTGCAGTAGATAGCGGAACACCGCCGAACCGTTCGGCAAGGTGCCGGCGTGGTGAATCACCCCACGAATCAGCATCATTTCGAACTGCAACGTCACCTTCAGGATGTTCGCGGTCAGCCAGCGACCCATCGCGATGCGCTGCTCGAGCGGCTGCTGCGCATACCACTCGGTCGCCGCGAGCGGGGCGATGTCGGGATCGAGCTGCCACCGCCGATCATCGTCCGCCACGGCGTTTTCCGGTGCATCCCAGTCGATGTCGACGAAGGGATCGAAACGCCGGCGCGTACTGGCGCCGGCGAGTGCCGTCGCGATGTCGGCGTTCAGCTCGACCAGACTGTCCGTGGTCGCATGTGGCCTGCGCCACTCTGTGGGGGTGACTGAGGTGAATTCCACGGCCATGAGGTGACCTCCGTTGGTATCGAAGGGAACTGGGTGCCGCCGAGCCTGCGGCCAGGCGTTTGCATGGCGGTGTCGGCAGCGTTGCGACGGCGGCGATTCGCCTGGGAAGCGTTGTCCCAGTGCGGGATATGTCACCGACACTGGTGCGAAACGCCGCAGAAACAGGAGAGTTCCTATACTCGGCGATGCTCGTCTCCAACGAACCGTTGCCGCTGCGGGGCTTGGGCCCTCGGACACGTCTCGGCGGGTTGGACAGCGGCGCGTTGGGTCCCGCCGATGTTGCGGCACAATCCGTTTCGGCGATGGCGCCGTGCGGCGCCGCGACCGCGATTCCGGTACTCGTTGCCGCACAGGGCGGTCCGGTCGTCGCGAGCATGGCTATTGCATTCGGAATCACCCTGGTTGTGTCATGGCTCGTACGGGGATTCGCCCGGCGCGTGCCCGCTGCGGGCTCCCTCTATACCTGTGCTGCCATTGGTGTCGGGCCGATGTCCGGATTCATCACCGCCGGCGCACTGTTGCTCGGCTACCTGGGCATCGGGATGTTCGCCGTCACCGAATCCGCGTCGTTCGCCTTACGCTTGGCGTCCGCCGCCGGGATGGCGGCACACGGCTGGTTCGTCGCGGTCGGCGCGCTCGGATTTGCGGTGGCCAGTGGGCTGGTACTGGTTCGCGGAATCCGGTTGTCGGCGCGGGTCTCGCTGGTGACCGAAGCTGTGGCCGTACTGCTCGTGGTGGCGGTGTCGGTGTGGCTGCTCTGTCACGGTGACGGACGCCTATTGCAAGATTCCGTGCTGGCTACGGTCCCCGATCTCGGCCGCCTGGCCGGTGGCATCGCTGTGGCGATGACGGCGTTCGTCGGTTTTGAGAGCGCGACAGTGCTGTCGGTCGAGACGCGCGCTCCGCTTCGCACGGTGCCGGCGGCCGTCCGCGGCTCGCTGTTGGTGGGCGGATTCGTTGTGCTGCTTGCGACCCTGGCGCAGGCGGAATCGCTCAGCGGCGCGACGACGCGTTCGTGGTTCGAGACACTGGCGGCCGATCCCGGTGGCCAGATGCTGGTACCGGCGGTGTATCTCGCGGCCACTCTGTCGTTCTTTGCCTGCGCGCTGGCGTCGACAACTGCGGCGGCGCGCGTCTTGTTGTCACTGGCCCGCGAAGGCGTGCTCCCAGCAGCCCTCGGCCACACCGATCTGCGGAGCAAGGCGCCCACGGTTGGGATCGCGGTATGCACGGCAGCCGTCTTCGGGCTGCCGTTCGCAGTCAGCGCCGTCGGGGCCGACCCGACAGCGGTGTGTGGATCATTGGTGGCCGGCGCGGTCTGTGGCTACCTGATGGCATATGCCGCGCTGGCCGGCGCGATGCCGCTGATGCTGCGCCGCCTGGGCGAGCCCAGTCGCGCGGTCTGGGTTCTCGGTCCTGCCTGCGCATTGGTACTCACCGCCGTGGCGGCCGGATTCTGGGGACTGACGGTCGCGGGGCCTTCGTGGTCTGGATCGGCAGTGTCGGCGGCCTGGATGCTGCTGTGGGCCGCCCTGGGATGCTGGTTACGCCACCGCCGACCGGATGCCTTTGCATCGATTGGCGCGCACTCGGGAACCGTGAGGTCCTCGATCTGGCGCGGATACTTGCGGCGCTCGCCATGACGCGAGCGTTACGGCCGGATGCCGGGTCCCGCTCCGCGCTCGCTGCCCTGGCCATCATCGAAGAGGTAGCGGCCGCGGGACCGGGCATCACGGCGCTGGAAATCACTCATCGGCTGCGGATGTCGCGGTCGGCCGCGTACCGCCTGCTCGGAGTCTTGGTAGAGACCGAGTACCTCGTCCGCACACCCGATTTGGGCGGATTCGCTCTGGGACGCCGGATCGATCGATTGGTCGGCATCCCGTCGACACCCGCAGACCGAGTCCGCGAAGCGGTGGACGCCGTGCGCGCCGAAGCCAGGTTCGGGATACACCTCGTACTGCATCGGCCCCTGGCTCCTGCTCCGCAACCGGCACTGGAGCTGTTCGACATCGATCCAGATTTCCCGCTGTCTGATCCTGAGCGGATTGTCGCCGAGCCGGATTGCTCGGCCATCGGCCGCATCATCGCCGCAGACGCGCGAGGCGAACGCCCGGCGTTCGCCTCGCAGTCCGGACTGATGGTGCCGGGCCACGGTTGCCTGGCCGTCCCGATCCGTGGTCAGGACTGCAGTCTCGTTGCCGTGCTGGCCGCCTCCGCACCCATCCACAGGGTGGCGGACTCGGACACGTTGGTGTCCTTCCTGACTCCCCACGCTCAGGCGCTGGCAGCGGCATGCACCGCATACGCGCCGGCCCGCCGTCCGGAATACACGCAGTCGGCCAGCGACAGTCCGCTGACATAGGAGTTGGCGCAGATGCCGATGGCAGTGCGTCCCGCGGCAAACAGGCCGTCGATCGGTTGTCCCGCTGGAGTTTTCACGGCACCGGTTTCCTCATCGACGATGAGGCCTCCGAGGGTGAACATGGGGCATGGATTGATCAGGCTGCGTTTGATCGAGATCGCGATGAGCGAGTAGGGCCCTTGCTCGATGGGATGGACGAAATCGGCCGGCTTGCCCATCGGGTCAGGGTCGCCCGACGCCGCGGCCTCGTTGTGCTCAGTGACTGTTTGGCGCAGTCCTGCCGGGTCGACGCCCGCCTTGATCGCGACGGCTTCGAGGGTGTCGGCCTCCACGCGATCGGTCCGTAGCATCGCCTCCATCTGGAGGCGCTGAAACCAAATCGCTTGCTGCGGCAGCTGTTTGCGTGCCTGGTCGAGCAATGCCCGGTCCGTGAGGACCCATCCCCGCCCGTCGTGGTGTTGCACCATCGCATTGCCGATGGCGGCGCCGTAACGAGTTTCGTCGATGAACCGCTGCCCGCGTTCATCGACGACGAGCCCGCCGAGCATCGCGCTTGGTGGAGTGATGAATCGCCACGCGGACACGTTGTCCAGCCGATCAACCGCCGCGCCGACGTCGATGGCCAACTGCATGCCGCTGCCGTCATCGGCACTGGTTCCGAGCTGAAGACCGTCGCGATACGCCGGAGCATGTTGCTCGATCAATTCTCGATTGGCGATATAGCCACCGGCACAGAGGATTACGCCCTTGCGGGCATGAACGTCGATCGTCTGGGCGTATCGGCGCTCCAGGGCCGACAAACGACGCTCCAGCGTCGCGCGCAGCGGCGGATAGTAGATGCCCGGTTTCACTGCCAGCGCCGCGTATGCCGCATAGCGTCGCTTCACCCACGCCGGTGCGTGCGCGAGCGTGCTGGTGCGCACACCCACGACTCGACCGGTGGAATCCGTCAGAAGCGACTCGGCGCGGGTATGGAACATCGTGCGCACCCCGGCACGGCTCGCCGACTCAGCCAGCGGCTGGTAGATCTTCTTGCCGGACGCACCAGGCCCTTTGGCCCGGTGACCGCGTTGCACCGGCGGAGTGAGCGCACGGAAGTGCCCGGAGTTCTCGCTGCCCGAGTAGTACAGGTAGTACTTGTTGTTGGGGTACGACGTCTTGTAGGGACACACAGATGCCTCGAACGGCACACCGTGTTCGGTGAGCCAGTCGATCATCGCGGGACTGCCATCGACGAACCGGCGCAGCGTTTCCGGCCGTACCGAGTCGCCGACCTCGGCGCGCAGATACGTGTACATCGCATCAGCGTTGTCGTCGATACCGGCTTCGCGTTGCACCCACGTTCCCCCGCCGGCGTAGATGATCCCGCCCGACACCTGCGTGGCGCCGCCCCCGTTGAATCGGTCGATGGCGAGGACATCTGCCCCCTGAGCTCGCGCTTCCAGCGCGGCGCACACACCGGCAGCTCCGTAGCCGACCACAACCACATCCGCCGTGACGCCGCTCATGGTGTTCCCTTCCGCCCAGGTCTAGTACTCGCAGTTTAGACTCTGAGTACAACATATCAGTTTGGATGTGGATTCCATGGCCTCGGGATTCAGTGGGCCTGCTGCTCGTACACTTCGATTCGTGGTTGAACAATCGGGACGGGCAGTCCCCGCGGCGGTAGCGAGCAAGCTCTATGCCGCAGCCGACCTGATCGCCACCAAGGGCCTGGAAAACACGAAGATCGAAGAGATCGCGGCCGCATCCGGTGTCCCGAAAGCCACGCTGTACTACTACTTCACCGGCAAGGACGACATCCTCGGTTTTCTGCTGCGGGATTCGCTCGGCGACCTGGCCCGCGATGTTGCCGCTGCCGCCGATTCGGCCGGCAGCGGCAAGGAGAGACTCGTCGCCGTCATCACCGCGCAGGTCGCGCACACGATGAACCGACCGGGCACCAGCACGGCGCTGGTGGGTGACCTAGGCCGCGCGATCAGACTTCCCGAGCTCGCCTCGGCCGTCCAACAGGCGTTCTACGAACCCATCGCACGAGTGCTCGAGGCCGGCGCCGCGGACGGCACCCTGAAGCGTGTCGCAGATCCGAGCACCGCCGCGATCAGCATCTTTGGCGCGGTCATGATGACCGCGCTGTTGCACAACGTCGTCAGCTCAGGAAAGACCAAACACAACGTTACCGGCGAAGTCATCGACTTCGTCTTGAACGGCGTCGCGCCCGCGGGCTAGCTGCCCCGATCGGCGGCCGCAGTACGCCGCGGACATCGTGCCGTGGGCGGCGCTCGGTACCTACCCCGGGCGCAGGAAGCCCCCTGGCGATCTCCGACCACAGCACGATCCCAGCGGGCCCCTCGCGTGCATAGGCTGTCGAACACATAGTGCGACAACCTATTTCGCGCACGTGAGCGAGAAGGTCCATAGTGAACACTCCGGCATCGATCCGCGCCCATACCCTGCGAGCAGCGGCGGTCGCCGCAGCAATGAGCGCAGCCCTGACCAGCACCGGGGCTTCGGCGTCCGCTTCGCCAGCCCATCGAATGCTCCTGCTTCCCAACATGCACACGTGCGATTTTCAGCTTGTGACAACGCAATTGGGCCGTCCGGGAGCCAAGCTCTTCGCGGAGATCACCTCTGACGGATACACCACGGTCGCCCACATCGACATGACCAACGGTGCCGACAACGGGCAGTACGTGGTGCGGGTCATCCCGGCACCGCACACCGGGCTGGGATGCATGCCGGGCGACCGCGGCATCACCACGGGTACGCTCGCCGCCGATGCCTTCGGCAACGGCAGCATCACGCTGCAAGCGCCCATACCGACCGGTACCACCGGCGTGTGGCTGGCAGTGGATCTACCGTCCCCGCATTCGCAGATCCCCCAGGAGTTCTTCAGCAGCAACTACATCGCGCCGGTCTGACCACTACGAATTCGTCCGCGTAATAACAACTTTCATGGTGGGTTCCGCTAGCACGTCGATGGCATCGGCCCAGGCTGCGTGCGTGGTGGTGACGAGTGTCGGGTCGAACTGCCGGTCTGCGACCAGCGCCAGCACCTCGGGAATCGCCGGCCGGACATGCGCACGTCCGGCATGCAGGGTGCAGCAGCGCGAGTACATCGCGAACATCGGGATCTGCGGATCCTGAAGGTACACAGAGGTACTGGTGCACACGCCATCGGCAGCGGTGCTGTTCAGCGCACAACGCAGCCCGGCTTCGGTGCTGCTGGAATCAACCGTGATGGCGAAGCTGCCGACCTTTCGGTCCGGCACGCGGTCGATGACCGACGCGCCGTATTTTTCCGCGATGGACAGCCGCTGCGGATCGGTGTCGACGTAGGTCACCGCGGCAGCCCCGGCCGCCAGCGCCAGTCCTACCGCATACAGTCCGATCGAGTGCGGCCCACCATCGCCGCCCACCACCAGCACCTCCGCACCCGGTTCGTTGGCGAGCTGGGGCCCGACGGCCCGCCAGGCGTCCGGGATGTTGTCACTGGCGCTGGCGATGACCGCCGGGTCGACGCCCGCAGGTACGGGGACCAGCATGGCGTCGGCGTGCGGGATCCGCACCCGGTCGGCCAGCAGACCGCCCCATTGCAGGCCACCCATCTGTCCAAGGCCGAACGTCGACATCCGCGGGTGGCTCGCACAGTTCCCGGTGCGGCCCCGGAGGCAGGGTTCGCAAGTGCCGCAGGAGATTTGGAACGGAACGACCACCAGGTCGCCGATCGACACCGAGCGCACGTCCTCGCCGATCTCGATGACTTCCGCGACACCTTCGTGCCCCAACGGATACGGACCGGGCAAAGGATAGGTCCCACGCAAGACGAGCGTGTCGAGGTCACAGGTTGCAACAGCCACGGGGCGCACGATGGCCTGTCCGGGGCCGGTGAGTACCGGCGCGGCGACTTCGTCCCAACGCAACGAGCCGGTACCGAGCAACGTCAGCGACTGCATAATCGACATAGGACGAGTGTCTTAGTATGACGGTTGTCTTGTCAAGATATTCTTCTCCGATGCCCCGCATCTCCGACTCGCGCGACCGAATCGTCCGGTCGGCCGCAGCACTGTTCCGGCGCCAGGGTTTTGCCGCCACGGGATGGCGGCAGGTCATCGCGGAAAGCGAAGCGCCGTGGGGGTCGCAGGCCCACCACTTCCCCGGCGGCAAGGAGCAATTGGCCGTCGACGCATTGACCGGCGCAGCCGAGGAATACGAACAGATGTTGCGCTACGCGATGTCGCAGCACGGGCCGGCCGACGCCGTTCTCATGTGGACCAAGGTGGGCGCGCGCGAACTCGAACGCAGCGGATGGGCGGACGGCTGCCCGATCGCCACGGTTGCCCTCGAAGAGGCCGCGCAGTCCGAAGCGATCGGCACCGTGTGCCATCACGCCTTCACCAGCTGGCGAACGGTGATTGCCGAAGCCCTGACCGCTGCGGGGCTGGCGGAGGACGACGCCGCCGATTTGGCCCTGGCCGTCCTGGCCGGCATCGAGGGCGGTCTGCTACTGACCCGAGCAGCCCGCGACGGCGACGTACTGATCACGGTGGGTCAGCAGTTGGCCGGGCTCATCGAGACACGTATTGCCGCCATAGCCGGCTAACGACCGCCACTGGGTCGCACGGCCGGCGTCCTCAAGACAACCCGCTGCGCGGTGACGCGCCTATCCCCTTGACCAGCAGTACGACAGCATCAGACCCAGCCCGCCGATCTACCGAGATTTCCTGATACTCCGGCGAATTCGCCCATTCGTGGAACAGCTGCTCGTCGGGGAACGACATCAGCACCACCTTCTGACGGTCCCAGTCGCCTTCGATGACTGCCGGCGCCTCGTCCGCGGCAAGGACGGTTCCCGAATATTTCGCGAAAACGCCCAGGAAGCGGTTCTGATACCTGTCGTAGGCAGACCGATCCGTAAAACGAAGTTGCGCAATGGCATACACCGTCATGCGGTCACACTACCCGGCCCGGGATCGCGATAGTGCGCCGTCAGATTCCCGTCCAGGCGCTGGCGATCCGCTTGCCGATGTCGACGACCTTCGCCTGCTGCGCTTCGGGTGCTTCGATCCGGCGGCCAACCTGCTTGGCGATGACCCGTTTGATCTCCGAGTCGACGTCGGCCACGATCCGCAGGAGTTCGCCCCGCAGCGTCTGGGACGTGACGTTGACCGTGATGTCCTTCCGCTCCGGTTTCGGAATATCGATGATCAGCAGCAGTGGCTCGGCAGCGCGGGCGGTGGCGATCAACGCGATCTCGCCGGTCACCATGAATCGGGAGCGGTCGACGCGTAGGTCGATCAGGAGGTCGATATCGAGCGGGATGCGAACGTCGAACGCGATCATGTCGCCGTCCCTGCGAGTCACCTGGGGCTGTTCGATGCTGACGCGCGCAGTAACCCGAGCGATGCCCGCCGGCCCGGCCGGAAACGGACCCAATTCGAAGGTATCGCCGGCCATCGTGCCGAAACCGTCGGCAACTCGGTCGGCGGTCACGGCGACCTCGAAGAATTTGCGGCCGAATTCCTCATAGGTCGCAAAGTCGTGCGTGGACATACGCATCAGACTCGCACGTCCGGGCGGTGTGTTTCTCGTGGTTTGCCAAAGCTGCCCGACGGGAGGCGACTCCCGCACCTGGCAGCCAGCCCTTGACTTTCCTACTTGGAAACTGAAGGATCGACTTTCCAAGCGGGAAAGTGAGGACGAAGCCATGGAGCACATCACGCCGGCGGACGCGCGCGCCGCGCTCGACTCAGTGGATCACGCCAGGGCGAAAGTCGTCGACGAAGTAGGTCTCCCCCGGTGGTACTGGTGGCTCCTGGCTGCCGCATGGGTTGTTCTCGGGATCGTCGGTGACGTCGGCCCGCAGTGGCTCGCCGTCGGCGCGACAGTGGGGTTCGGGGTCATTCATTCCACGATTGCGTCCCGCCGACTCAGTGGTCGCCGGCGCACCGAACGGCTGCAGGTCAGCGCCGATACCGTCAGCCCCCGGATCCCGATGGTGGTGATCGGCATGCTGTTCGCTCTGGTCGCCATCACGATCGCCACGGGATTCGCACTGGATGCCGACGGCGTCCGCCATCCCGGCATCGCAGCTGCAGTGTTCGTCGCTGTCATCGTCGGCCTGGGCGGACCCGAGATCTTGCGGGTTCTCCGCCGCTGGGTCCACGCATGACGGCACCGCGATTCGATGAACTGATTCACCCGAGCACTCGCCTGTCCTTGGCGGCCACGTTGGCCGCCGCGGATTGGGTCGACTTCGCGTATCTCAAAGACGCTCTGTCGCTATCGGATTCGGCCTTGTCGAAGCAGCTGTCAGTCCTTGAGCAGGCCGGTTACGTCACCACCGAACGCCGTTTGGACGGCAGCCGCCACAAGGTGCACGCAAGCTTGACCGAGGCCGGCCGCGTCGCGTTTGACGGCCACGTTGCGGCATTGCGGGCCATCGTCGAAGGTCCGCAACATGCAGGGGTTTCGCGAGGCGCTGCGAAAGCCGGCCGATAGTGCCGACCCTGCGGAGCTAGTCGACGGTGTGCACGATCAAGATGTCGATCTTGGCTTTGCGTGCAACGTCGGCTGGCACCGAACCCAACAGTCGTCCTGCCGTCGAGTTCAGTCCGACATCGCCGACGACGATCAGGTCAGCGGCGACGTCTTGCGCCAACGTGGTGAGCGCCTCGACGGGCGCACCGATCACAGACCGTTCGTCGATGTCTTGGGCGCCCGCACCACGCGCTAGCTCGCCGGCTTCGTGGAGGATCTCGTAAACGTGCGCGTCGCCGTGCACCCGGTAGCCGCCATCACGTCCCAGCGCATCCTCTGCCCGACGATCACTTGCTTTCTCCGGTGCGGCCGGCCGTGCCCAACTGCCCTTTTCGACTTCGTGGAAATGAGCCGTCGCGATGACCAGCTTCGCGCCCTGCTGCGCCGCGAACTTGGCGGCATGCTCGACCGCTTTCATCGACGAGTCTGAGCCGTCAGTTCCAACCAGGACTGTCCGGTAGCTGCCCATCGCTGTCTCCTTACGGGGGTGACGTCGTGAAGACCTTAGCGCCGACGGATCAGTTGACGTGGGTATTTGGCGTGCATTGCGGGTGTGCTCCCCCAGCGGATCCCCCAATTGGTGGACATCGATCTCCTCCCCCGTATCAGCCGGTCGCCGGACAGACTCGCGGCCCGATGAACGCGACGCTGTAGGTATCGCGGAACCGCGACGTCACCGACTCGTCCCGGAAGGACATCACCATGACCGCCATGGCCCTCGACACCATCGAACCGGAGCCGGTCGACCGCCCGGACGCCGAAAGGTCCGCTGCCAAACGGCGCGCGATCATCCGGACGACCCTCGAGGTGGGCACGCCGTTGGTCGTGTTCTATGGGCTGCGCGCCACCGGGCAGTCGGAGTACTTCGCACTCTTGGCCGCCACGATCGTCGCCGGCATCCCGGTGGGGTACGGGCTCGTGAAGGCGCGTCAACTCGACCCGTACTCCGGCTACCTCATGTTGATGTTCGGGCTGACCCTGGCGGTCGCGCTGGTGACCACCGACCCCCGGCTGGTGTTGGCCGGACAGACGCTCGTCGGCGGCGCGGCGGCCGCGGTGTTCCTGGCGAGCTGCCTGGTCGGCAAGCCCATGACACAGTTCCTCGCCGCCCGATTCATGCCCGCGGCCACTGAGCACACACCGGCCGTCGCGCTACACGCGTTGCACATCCGGCTCAGTGCAGTGGTCGGCGTCGGTCTCGTGATTCAGGTGGCCATCCTGCTCGGCATCATCTTCACGTTCCCCTTCGACGTCGCGAACGGCTTGGTCAACGTCGTCGGGTCCATCGTCGTCCTGGCGATCGGAGCGGTGGTGGCAGTCATGGTCCGCCGCTTCAAGCAGACGCTCAACGCCTGAGCTACCGCCGCAACAGACCCTGCGCCGCTTCGGCGCAGGGTCTGAGCCGAGCTCGACTGCAAGGTCTACTGGACGGGCGGCATCGACTCGTCGCCCCGGGAAGTGGCCGGCGCGGACCCCGATTCGTTCCACAAACTCTCCACCGGCTACGCACGGGACAAGTCCCATGCCTATTACCGCGGGGCGCAGATCGCCGGCGCGGACGTCGCCACTTTCGACTGGCTGAACTACGGCTGGGCCAAGGACCGCAATCACGTCTGGGCCGGCACCCAACCTCTGAGCAGCGACCCCGAGCACTTCGGGATGATCAACAGCGATCTGGCGAAGGATGGTGCGGCCGTGTTCTGCAAAGACAGGGAGATTTCGGACGACCCGGCGCACTTCGAGATCGTGCGCTTCTCCCCCGACGACCGAAACTTGGACTACACCAAGGACATTCGGACGGTTTTCTATCGGTGTGCGGCCATCCCCGGGGCGAACGCGGCGACTTTCCGTCGGCTCAACGACAGCGTCTTCAACTACGCGGCCGACGATCAGCGGGCCTACTACCAAGACCGGGCGATCGCCGGCGCCGATCCACGCACGTTCCGGGTGCTGTACGACACCGCCAATGAAGGCTGCGCCGCCGACGCACAGCATGCGTACCGCTGGGACACCGTCATCCCCGATGTGAATCCGCGTGACTTCCCACCCGGCAAGCCGGTGACCGGATGCGACGCGACGCAGGTTACGTTCGGGCCATGACGGGCGCCAAGAACAAGCTGGGTATCGCGGCAGTATGTGTCCTGGCGCTGGCGGCCCTGGCCGTGATCGCCGTGAAGACACATGGTTTCGGTCTCGTGGGGCCGGCGCCGCGCCAGGCCCAGGACGTGGCGCGGGACAGGTGCGAAGCCGATGTGCGTAAGCAATTGGCAGCACCCGGGTCAGCCAAGCTCTCAGGTGTGCGCGCGGTGGCCGGCGCACTGGAGGCGGACGGACGGGACATGTTCGCGCTCATGACCGACGAACCGCTCAAAGGCGTTGACCACGCGCGCATCACCGTGTGGAACGTGTCAGGAACCGTTGACGCCCAAGTCGAAGCCGGCGGCACGATTCATGATCCCTTCACGTGCCGTGCCTACTTCGTCGACGGCAATCTGGCCGACACGTTGGTCCTGTTCGACCACGCGCACTAGATAACTGATTCACCGCGGCGGTGGGATGTCGTTTTCGCCGGTCTCGCGGGCGGCTTCGCGGGCTGCGTGGCGTCGGTCGGCGGCTTCTTGGCCGGCCGCTATCGCTTGGAGGTCGGCTTCGTTGAGGGCGCGTTCGTAGGCGACGCGCTGGGCTTGGTTCTGGGCGCGGGTGCGGCGCCGGCTGGGCATCATGATGCCGCGGCCGGGTACCGGTGGGGTGTCGAGATCGGTGACGTTCGACGGTGGCTCGTCCGGCAGCGGTGTATCAACCTGCTTGTGGGGGAACAGGATTCGGCTTCCGGGCACGCTGGTGTAGGTGTGCCCGGTAGGTGCGGTCCACACGATGGTCCCGTCGGGCTGTTGCCGGTCCCGCCATCCGTCGGGTCCGCTGTAGAAGGTTTTGAGTAGGTGGTGTTTTCGGCATTTCGGGCTGAGGTTGCCCGGATGGGTGAGCCCGGCGGGCCACGGAACCGTGTGGTCGACATCGCAGGCGGTCGCAGGCTGATCGCAGCCGGGGAACATGCACGTCATCGCCCGCATCCGCACGAATTCATCGATCGCGGCAGACGGCCGGTACCGGGGCACTCCGCCCAGATCAGTCGCCGAGGCCACGGTGCGGACTTTGGCGCCGCGGGCCACCAGATCGGCCAACTGCGCTGGAGGTATCACCGGGCCGCCGACCACATAGCCGACAGGGGTGCGCACCGGAGCCGGGACTCGGACAGGTGCCGACGCGGGGGCGGGAGCTGGCACGGGCGCGGCGTCAGGGGTGGTTTCATCCACCAACTCTGGCTCGCGAGCTCGGATTTCGGCCGACGCAGCTGGATGCGGCGCAGGTGTGGGCCCGGGCTGCGGTGCGGGTGGGGTCAGGGGTGCGGCCGGGTCCCCGCTGAGCAGCGGATCCGCCACCGGCGCGGGTAGCGCATCGGTGAGGACGTGGATCACCACCGCGGTGGCGCGGGCATCGGGCCCGGCAGCTGGGCACTCGGCGTCGCCGCATTGGCACGCCAACCGATCCCCACGCGCGGCCAGCACACCCAGCGCGTCAGCACGGCTCTGCCCGAACGTGCGCGGATCGTTGTCGCATACCTGCCGGGCCATCTCGGTCAGTACCCGATCCAGCAGTTCGGCATCAGTCGCGAGCAGGGCACCCCAGATGGAGGCGACCCCGGTGTCGTCATCGGGTTTGCCGACCCCGACCCCACGGCGACGCGCGGCGGACCGCACTTTGAGGACCGCGGCCGGGTCGAATTTGTGCACCCAGCCGTCGATCTTCTTCTCGATCTTCTTGCGCGACAGCCCCGCCCACTCTTTCAGTGCCCCTGCCAAAGCGACATCGAGCACCGCCAGGGTGTTGGCATCCTCAACCAGACGGGTGCGCCAACAGATCGTGCCCACCGTCCGCGCCGATACCTCGCCGTCGGCGAACACCGCCGCCACCCGCGGGAGCCGGTCGCACAGTGCGATGGCTATCGACATCTGTCCGGACGCTTCCTTGCGGCCGATCCCCAGGGCGGCACCGACCTCCGCGCAGGCTGCGTCCCAGCCATCGCAGGCCCACCACTGCCGATCACCCTGATTGTCGACCCGCAGTGCCACCAGATCGGCGATGGCAGCGAATTTCCCGGACTCGGCGATCGCCGATACCCGTGCGAAGTGGACCATGGAGTCGACTGCGGAGACATCGTGCACGAGGACTCCCGTGCCGCCGATACCTTCGCGTTCGAACATGTGTTCGAGTCTACCTGTCGATCGGGCGTGCCGCAATGGAATTCACCGATCAGTGCTACCGCTCAATTGGGCGCGCGAACATGTCAGGCAAGATGCCTCAGGTGACGTACCGTTCGCCGACCTTGTCCGATCTCGTCAGCACGCTGCTGGTGGATCAGACCGATGACCACCACTTCGTGGCTACCCAACTCGACAACCCCGGCCACCACATCGCCGGCGGCCATCTCGCCGGTCAGGTGCTGGTGGCGGCGAGCCGGACTGCACCGGGACGTAGCGCGCACAGCCTGCACGTCTACTACCTGCGTGCCGGTGACGCCCGGTATCCGGTCGAGGTCCAGGTCGATGCCGCGCGCGATGGCGGCACGCTCGCGACGCGCCGCATCACCGCCCGTCAGAATGGGGAGATCCTGCTGGAGGCGTTGGCGTCGTTCAGCGCCCCGGTTGACGCGCTCGACTATCAGGCGACCATTCCTGATGTGCCGGAACCGCTTTCGGTACCGACCATGGCCGAACAGCTCGCCGACTACGCCGAAGAATCAGGTGGCTTCTGGGTCCGCGACCAACCGTTCGAGCTGCGGTACATCGATCCGCACCCGCGGTTGGCGAAGGACTCGTCGGACCCGGCGCCGCATCTGCGGATGTGGTGGCGCCCAACGGACACCATCCCCGATGATCCGGCGTTGCACGCCGGGCTGCTCGCGTACCTGACCGGAACCACCATGCTGGAGGCGGCGATGATCCCGCGTGGTGCGTTGCCGGCTCACACTTTCTCCGCGCTGATCGACCACGCGCTGTGGTTCCACCGGCCAGTGGATCTGAGCGACTGGGTGCTGTCCGACCAGACCTCGCCGAGTGGCATCGGCGGCCGTGGCCTGGCCAGCGGGACGATGTACAACCGTGCCGGGCAGTTGGTGTGCGTGGCCACGCAGGAGCTGTATTTCGGTCGTGGCTAACAATCTTGGGCCTGAAGCGGTCCCGCTCACCGGGCGAAACACGCGGCTGTTTCGTCACCATTAGCAAGCCCGTTGCGGTGGCTGCCGCTAACATCGGTGCCGGTAAAGCACATTTTTCACGGTATCCCCGGCGAACTTGTGTGGTGAAACCGCACCATCGGCCGCGCTTCAGCGGCTACTGTCTGCGGTGACGCCGGACAGTACGCCGGATACTCAAACCTGCATAACGGGAGGCCATTGATGAGCGGCTACCAGACCGTGGTCGTCGGTACGGACGGATCGGATTCGTCATTGCGTGCTGTGGAGCGCGCCGCCCAGATCGCCGCGGGGGCCAATGCGAAGTTGGTCGTGGCAACCGCCTACTTCCCGCACGCCGATGATCAGCGTGCGGCCGACGTCCTGAAGGACGAGGGGTACAAGGTGCACGGCGACGCGCCGATCTACGCGATCCTGCGTGAGGCTCGTGACCGCGCCGAGGCAGCCGGTGCCACTCAGGTGGAAGAGAAGGCCATCGTCGGCGCTCCCGTCGACGCGCTGGTCGAGCTGGCTGAGGGTTCCAACGCCGACCTGCTGGTCGTCGGCAACGTCGGTCTGAGCACCATTGCCGGCCGTCTGCTGGGCTCGGTGCCGGCGAACGTGGCTCGTCGCGCCAAGGTCGACGTGCTGATCGTCCACACCTCGTAAGGTTCGGATTTCCCTGAGGCCCCCGGCGTACTGCCGGGGGCCTCAGGATTTTTCGTGCCCGTAAAGTTTCGAGCCATGGCCCGAAGAAGTCTCGTCCTTGCGTCGTGGGTGACGCTCTCACTGGCCGCGTCACTGGTCGCCGGCTGCGGTGCGAACGATCGGACCGCCGCGCCCGCGACGACCTCCGGGCTGGCGTCCGAGACCGCATCGACGATCCCGTCCGTCGGCCCGCCGGACCCCAACGTGGCGCGCAATCCCGCCGTGGCTGCGGCGCAGGGGAGTGTGGTGCGGGTGCACGGTATCGCCCACAGTTGCCGAAAGCGGTTGGAGGGCACCGGGTTTGTCGTGGCGCCCAAGCGGGTCATGTCCACAGCCCATGGTGTTGCCGGGACCGACGAGATCTCGGTCGAGGTCGGCGGCACCAAGTACGACGGTCACGTGGTTTCGTTCGACCCCAACATGGACATCTCGATCCTCGCCGTTCCGGACCTGCCGACGGCTCCATTGATGTTCTCCGAGGCGCCCGCCGTCAGCGGTGCCGACGCGGCGGCGCTCGGGTTTCCGCACGGGGGTGCGTACGAGGCCAAACCGGTCCGGGTCCGTGAGGTCATCAAGCTGCAGGGGCCTGACATCTTTCGCACCGGCACGGTGACGCGCGAGGTGTATGCCATCAGAGGTGGTGTGCAGCAAGGAAATTCAGGTGGCCCGCTGGTCGACCTGGACGGTCGCGTGCGTGGTGTGGTCTTCGGCGCAGCACAGGACGACCCCGACACGAGTTTCGCGTTGACCGCGAAGGAAGTTGCCCCCCAGCTGGCGCTGGTGGGTAACACCGAACCCGTCCCGACGGGCCATTGCGTGGGCTGACGTAGCCCTTACCAGCCGCGCGTCCGCCATTCTTCGAGGTGCGGCCGCTCGGTGCCGAGTGTGGTGTCGTCGCCGTGCCCGGGGTAGATGACCGTGGAGTCGGGGTAGACGTCGAAGACCTTGCGGGTGACGTCGCCGAGCAGTCGCTCGAAGTCGCCTTCCTGCCAGGTCTTGCCGACGCCGCCCGGAAACAGGCAGTCGCCGGTGAAGAGGTGTGTGACGTCACCGTCGGCTCCGCGGAGCGCCAGCGCGACCGAACCTTCGGTGTGACCCTGCAGGTGGATGACATCGAGGGTCAGGTCGCCGATCGTGATGGTGTCGCCGTCGGCCAGAATCCGGTCGGGCTTGACGGGCAGTGGCTCGGCGTCCAGGGCATGCGCCGCGGTGGGTGCGCCTGTGGCTTCCGCCACTTCGGCCAGTGCCTGCCAGTGGTCGAAGTGCTGGTGGCTGGTGACGATGAGCTCGACGTTCGGCGTTTGCGACCTGATCAGCTCGACGAGCGCCGCACCGTCGTTCGCGGCGTCGATGAGCAGCGTCTTTCCGGTCGCGGAACAAGTGATGAGGTACGCGTTGTTGTCCATCGGCCCGACCGATGCCTTGACGATCGTCGCGGCGGGCAGCGTGCGACGTGCCGCGGTGCCCGCATCGACGTGGCCGGTGTAGGTGTCATTGACGACTGTCATGACGCCACCGTATCGGGCTTGTCGGTGGGGGCACATAGCATGGCGCTGTGGTGTCTGGACTGCCCAGACATTCAGGTGAAGGGATACGTGTGTCGGACCGTCTGATCGTCAAAGGTGCGCGCGAGCACAACCTGCGGGGAATCGACCTTGACCTGCCAAGAGACTCGCTGATCGTGTTCACGGGCCTGTCCGGATCGGGCAAGAGCTCGCTGGCGTTCGACACCATCTTCGCCGAGGGGCAGCGCCGCTACGTCGAGTCGCTGTCGGCCTACGCCCGCCAGTTCCTGGGCCAGATGGACAAGCCCGACGTGGACTTCATCGAAGGCCTCTCGCCCGCGGTGTCCATCGACCAGAAGTCGACCAACCGCAACCCGCGCTCGACCGTCGGCACCATCACCGAGGTCTACGACTACCTGCGTCTGCTCTACGCGCGCGCAGGCACTCCGCATTGCCCGGTGTGTGGTGAGCGCATCGCTCGGCAGACGCCGCAGCAGATCGTCGACCAGGTGCTCGCCATGGACGAGGGCATCCGGTTCCAGGTGCTCGCGCCCGTGGTCCGGACCCGCAAGGGTGAGTTCGTCGACCTCTTCGACAAGCTCAACGGCCAGGGTTACAGCCGCGTGCGGGTCGACGGCGTCGTGCACTCGCTGACCGATCCGCCGAAGCTCAAGAAGCAGGAGAAGCACGACATCGAGGTGGTCGTCGACCGTCTCACGGTCAAGGCCAGCTCCAAGCAGCGGCTCACCGATTCGGTGGAAACCGCGCTGGGCCTCGCCGACGGCATCGTCGTGCTGGAGTTCGTCGACCGCGACGACAATCATCCGCAGCGCGAGCAGCGTTTCTCGGAGAAGCTGGCCTGCCCCAATGCGCACCCGCTGGCCGTCGATGACCTTGAGCCGCGGTCGTTCTCGTTCAACTCCCCGTACGGCGCCTGCCCTGAGTGCACCGGCCTGGGCATCAAGAAGGAAGTCGACCCCGAGCTCGTCGTGCCGGACCCGGAGCTGACGCTCGCCGAGGGTGCCGTCGCGCCGTGGTCCATGGGGCACAACGCCGACTACTTCACCCGCATGATGGCGGGGCTCGGCGAAGAGCTGGGCTTCGACATCGACACCCCGTGGAAGAAGCTTCCGGCCAAGGCGCGCAAGGCGATTCTGGAAGGCTCCGACCACCAGGTGCACGTCCGGTACAAGAACCGGTACGGCCGCACCCGCTCCTACTACGCCGATTTCGAGGGCGTGTTGGCGTTCCTGCAGCGCCGGATGGAGCAGACCGAATCCGAGCAGATGAAGGAACGCTACGAGGGCTTCATGCGGGACATCCCCTGCCCCGAGTGCGCCGGCACCCGCCTCAAGCCGGAGATCCTGGCCGTCACCCTGTCCGCGGATGACGACGCGAAATCCATTGCGCAGGTGTGTGATCTGTCCATCTCGGACTGCTCGACGTTCCTCAACGCGCTGACTCTCGGCTCGCGCGAGCAGGCCATCGCCGGCCAGGTGCTCAAAGAGGTGCAGTCGCGGCTCGGGTTCCTGCTCGACGTCGGTCTCGACTACCTGACGCTGTCGCGGGCCGCGGGCACGCTGTCCGGCGGTGAGGCACAACGTATTCGGCTGGCCACCCAGATCGGTTCGGGTCTGGTCGGCGTGCTCTACGTACTCGATGAACCCTCCATCGGGTTGCACCAGCGGGACAACCGCAGGCTCATCGACACCCTGGTCCGGCTGCGCGACCTCGGCAACACGCTGATCGTCGTCGAGCACGACCTCGACACCATCGCACACGCCGACTGGGTCGTCGACATCGGTCCCGCTGCCGGTGAGCACGGCGGCCAGATCGTGCACAGCGGCACCTACAAGGAACTGCTGAAGAACCCCAATTCGATTACCGGTGCCTATCTTTCGGGCCGGGAGCAGATCGAGGTTCCGGCCATCCGGCGGCCCGTCGACCGCAAGCGGCAGGTCACCGTGGTCGGGGCGCGCGAACACAACCTCAAAGAGGTCGACGTCGCGTTCCCGCTCGGGGTGCTGACGTCGGTCACCGGAGTCTCCGGCTCGGGTAAGTCGACGTTGGTCAACGACATCCTGGCGACCGTCATGGCCAACAAGCTCAACGGCGCCCGTCAGGTGCCGGGCCGGCACACCCGGATCAACGGTCTCGACCAGCTGGACAAGCTGGTGCGGGTCGATCAGTCACCGATCGGCCGTACGCCGCGGTCCAACCCGGCGACCTACACCGGCGTGTTCGACAAGATCCGCACACTGTTCGCGGCGACGACCGAGGCCAAGGTCCGCGGCTACCAGCCCGGCCGCTTCTCGTTCAACGTGAAAGGTGGCCGCTGCGAAGCCTGTTCAGGTGACGGCACCATCAAGATCGAGATGAACTTCCTGCCGGACGTGTACGTGCCGTGCGAGGTGTGCCAAGGTGCCCGCTACAACCGGGAAACCCTGGAGGTGCATTACAAGGGCAAGACCATCTCCGAGGTACTCGACATGCCCATCGAGGAGGCCACCGAGTTCTTCGAGCCCATCAGCTCGATTCACCGGTACCTCAAGACGCTCGTCGACGTCGGCCTGGGCTACGTCCGGCTGGGCCAGCCGGCCCCGACTCTGTCCGGTGGTGAGGCCCAGCGGGTGAAGCTGGCCGCCGAACTGCAGAAGCGGTCCACCGGGCGCACCGTCTATATCCTCGACGAGCCGACCACCGGCCTGCATTTCGAGGACATCCGCAAGCTGCTCAAGGTGATCAACGGTCTGGTTGACAAGGGCAACACGGTCATCGTGATCGAGCACAACCTCGACGTCATCAAGACCTCGGACTGGATCGTGGACATGGGTCCCAACGGCGGCGCAGGCGGCGGCACCGTGGTGGTGTCCGGCACACCGGAGGACGTCGCGGCGAGCCCCGACAGCTACACCGGGCAGTTCCTCGCGGAGCTGTTGCCGACCGTCGTGCCGGATCCGCCGAAGACCAGGCGGCGCAAGGTGAGTGTCTAGGTTCAGCGAGACAGGGCCTGGCTGAGTGGCGACGGGAACCGCGGCTTGACCCGCACCCCGTCGAGCCAGTCCGTCAGCTCGGAAGCCTTGCGTTGCAGCACCTTCCGAGCTGACGCCCCGACCTCGTCGACGTACTCCAGCTGTACCCGGCCGTCCGCGTCCTGACCCCAGGCGCCGACGACGCGGCTGTCCCACCACACCGTGGGGCCGGCATTGCCGGAGCGGTCGAACAGCTGCCCGGCGTGCGGACCCAGGTACCAGGACCGGGCCTGCCAGCCCATGACGGTCGGGTCCAACCCGGGCAATAGCGCGCCCCAGGGCGGGACCGGGGGAGCGGCGTCGAGATCGTCGGGCAGGACGAACCCAGCGTCATCGCAGTCTTCCAACCCGACTTCGACGGCCTCGATCGACCGCAGCCCCTCGCGCGCCCACGTCAGGGTCTGCCCGAACCACCACTTCACATCGGTGGCGGTGGCCGGGCCGAAAGTCCGCAGCCAGGCGCGCAGCAGCGCCGCGCGGGCATCGTCGGCGGGCAGAGCGGCGGCAGGTTCGGGCAGCCAGTGTGCTGCCGCTGCCCACCGTGGCCGCGACGTCGTCCAGGTGCCGTCGTTGGGTTCGCGCAGCAGATGTCCCTGCGCGGACAACACGGTCAGTACCCGCGGGGCGACGGGAGTGCTTCCGCCCCAGGTCTTTCCGGGCGCGGGGTCCCAGTCGCCGGCCAATTCCGGCAGCGTGGTCCGGAGCGTGGCGGTGTTGGCGAAAGCACCCGAGGACAGGTGGCCGCGGACGGCGGCCGACGCACGCTCCAGCCAGGCCTCGCCGTCGGCCGCGATGCCGGACTTCTCGACGTCACCGATCAGCCGTTTGCGCTCGGTCGCGGCCACGCGATCGCTGGCCGCGGCCTGGACCGCGGGCAGGTCGTCGGTGTGCACCACCCACAGCGTCCGGCGCATGGCCATGTGCTTGACCAGCTGCCGGTCCCGATACAGCGCACTGTCGAGATCAGTGACGGTGAAACCGGGCAGCCGCGCCCACAGCGACAGGTACGGCGTGGCGGGGTCGGTGCCGTGCAGGCCCACCAGCGACCGGGTCACCTCGTTGTGACTCGATGCCGCACCGCTCAGGAAATGACGTTGCGCCAAGCGATTGCGGCGCTCGGCGACGGTGAAGGTGCGCAAGTCAGCTCTCGTGCATCGAGCGACGGATCTGCTCGACCCGTTCCGCGGCGGCCTTCTGCCGGGCTTCGTACTGTTCCTCGACCGACCGGCCTTCCGGGGTGTCCGCAGCCAGCTCGGCCGAGCCGATCGCGGTGCCGTAGCGGGTTTCGATCTTCTCGCGCACCGACTCGAAGGTCGGGACACCACCGGGGGTGTAGCCGGTATCGGGGGCTGGCGCAGGTGTCGGCGAGGGGTCCGGATCCAGTGGCACGACCTCGGCGTCGATCGGCTCATTCGGATCCGTCGATGGCTGCTCGGCGGCGGTTTCGTCGGCCATGACTTCACCGTACCGCGCGGGAAAGTTGGGATCGGTAGCCGCGACGTCCGCGTGTACTTACGGCACGACGACGCCACTGGGGCGGCGTACAAGGAAGGGAAACCCTCTGCCATGAACATCAATCGCACTCTGGCCGCTGGTATCGGCATGCTGGCCGTGGGCGCCACCCTGATCGGCTGCTCCACTGACAAGTCGGACGGCCCGAAGGCGTCCGGCCCGGGTTCGGTGACGGGCGGCGGCAACACCGTCGTCAAGGTCGAGGGCCAGGACCTGGCAGGCCTGGACCTGAAGTCGGTGACCTGCGTGAAGCAGGGCGGCACCATCAACATCGCCAGCGCACCCATCGGTGGTGGCGCGCAGGGCCTCGGCGTCGTGCTGACCGATGCGGCGCCGCCGAAGGTGCAGTCCCTGGGCATGGTGGTCGACGGCAACGCGCTCGCGGTGTCGGAGATGGGCGGCATGAAGACCGGCTCGGCTGACGTCAAGGTCGATGGCAGCACGTACACGATCACCGGGCAGGCGGCGGGCGCTGACCTGAAGAACCCGATGGCCGGCATGATCTCGAAGAACTTCGAGATCAAGGTGACCTGCGGCTGACATGCCTGCCAGGGCTGCCCGAGCGGCGGGTGCATCTGATGCACCCGCCGTTCGACTTATGATGCGGCCGTGTCGACCTCCGGTGAACTCGCCCGCGCTCGCGCGCTGATGTTCGCCGCCGACGAGGCGACAGCCAAGGAACTGCTGCTGTCGCTGATGCCCGCCATCGAAGCGGCCGACCGGGACGACCAGATGCTCGAGGTCTTCGCCCAGCTCGGCGAGATCTATCTGATCCGCAGCGCCCTGGACGGGGTCCGCGAATGTATCCGGCGGATCGACGACTGCCTCGACATCTACGCAGCGATCCTGGCCGGCACTGCGCCCGCCGCGATCGCCGCGCAGATGACCATGACCCCGGAGGACGCGGACCACATGCTCAGCCGCTACCGCCGCCGGGCCACATTTCTGCGGACCGGCCTGTCCGCCGCCATCGGTGACCACGAGGGCGCGGCGCAGTCCTTGGCTGCGCTGGATGACGAAGACGTCTATCTGCTGACCCACGCCCGCATCCTCTGCGCGCTCGCGCTGTGCGACGACGATCTGCACGTCCGTTCGGTGCCGTTGTGGGACCAGGTGCTGGCCGCGATCGCTTCGCCGGCCGACGACCCCGAGCGCGAATATCTTTGGCTGACCGGCGCGCTCGGCTATGCGCGGTTCTGCATCGAAACCGGCAGGATGGACGAGGCGTTGCCGTGGCTGCGCCGGGCCGAGGCCCGGGCCCAGGCTCGCGGCTGGGAATTAGCCACCGCCAGAGCACAATTGGAACGGGCGGCGGTGCGTTGGTCGACGGGCGACCTGGAGGGCACCGAAGCGCTGGTCACCGCCGCGTATCCGGAGATCGCGCGGCAGGCGCGAGCCCACGAGGTATCGCGCTGCTGGCTGTACTTCGGGCTGACCCGGCTGGCCGCCGGCGCGTTGCAGGCTGCCGACGAATGCTGGGGGCACGCCGAACGGCACTGGCGTGAACTGGGCAAGCCGCTGCATGTGCACCGCATCCTGTTGCAGCGCAGCTGGATCGCCATCTTCCGGGGCGGCTACGACGAGGCCCGTGGGCTGATCGATCAAGCCAGGGCATGCCTGGATTCGTCGCCGCGCAGTAGTTGGTTGCAGTACGCGCGACTCGACGACCAACTCGGCTCCGTGTGGCGCGCTCAGGGACTGGCGGACCTCGGCTTCGATGCCGCGGGAAATCTGGGGACGTGGTCCGCCGAACCGGGCACCGATCAATACCGTTCCGGCATGGAGAAATTGGCCACCGCCGCGGACTTGAAGTTGCCTGCGGCCCTGGCCGTCGACTCGGTGCGATACTCGATCACCGACGCCGACGCGCGAGCCCGCTGGGCCACCGGGGTGTCGGCACCCCTGCTGGCCGGGGCGTTCGCGGTGGCGTGGGAATCGCAGGATCCTGCCCTGGTCGGCGAACTGATCGAATATCACAGCGCCCGAGGTGCATTCAGTGTCGACGCCGCGAACGACCGGACGATGGAATGGGCCCGGGCCGCCACGACGGCAGCGCCGGTCCTCGATGTCGAGCAACTCGCCTCGGTGGCATCCGGGCCGGTCGCTGTCGGCGCCGCCGGCCTCATCCGGCTCGGGCCCTTGCCGCCGCTGCAGATGGAGCCGGACGGTGAGCCGGTGCTGGCACACTACCGAGAGCTGGCTCAGGCCCGTTACGGCCGCGCCGTCACCGCGGATCAGGACGCGTGGTCGACATGCCCGTAACTGATGTCACCTCAACCACATTGGTGCTGCGCTTCGCCGACATCGGGATCGCGACATACGTCAGCCTGCGGGTGGTCGGCGCACCGGACCGGCTGGTCACCTGGATGGTGGCCGAGGACGTCCTGCTCGCGGTGACGTCCGCAGTGGCCGAGGTGCTGCCGGATCCGCTTGGCGGTGAACAGCTTTCCGATGCCTTGACCCGGTCATTGGTCACCGGTCCCTTCGCCGGCGTGGAGCGGGAGCGGGAACTCGCCAGGCTCCTGGGGGCGTTGCTGCCCGATGAGGCGTGGGACCTGGTGCGGCAGTGTGCGGACGGCCCGGAACTGCCAGTGCTGTTCGTGTCGCCGAGCGCTCGCCTGAGCAGGGTGCCGTGGGGCCTGCTCGCGCAGCCCATCGGCACCGACGACCAGCGCCTGATCGAGCTGGCCGACCTCATCCTGGCCGTGCCGCCGAACATTGCGAATGCGCCGCGCAGGCAAGCGAATCCGGTCGACGGGCCGCCGCTTCTGCTGCTGGACCCGAAAGTGCCGGGCCAACGGCCGGATTCAGCGCTCGGCTCGGTGCTCGGGCGACCCTCGCCGGATACCGTGCTGGCGCGGCACTTCGCCGAGCGTCCCGCACTGCCGGCGGTCACCGCGCCGGTGGAGCTCTTCCGCCGCGCCGATGCCGACCGGCACTGGCTGGCGAATCAGTTGGCGCAGCAGCCGTCGCGGCTGGTGTACGTCGGGCATGCCAGCGCGGCCCCCGACCGTGACGGATCCGCTGAGCAGGCCGCCCTGCATCTGGCCGAGCCCGAGCCGCTGACCGCCGCCGGCATCATGGTGATGGAGCTGCCGATCCCGCCCCGAGTCGCGCTGTTGGCCTGCGCATCCGGCGCCGACTACCGGTTCGACGAGGCCACCGGCCTGGTTGCGGCGATGATTCTCGGTGGCGCACAGGTGGTTACCGCGACCCTCTGGTCGCTGCCGACGACAGCCGGCTATCGGACGGCCACAGCCGGCGACGCCGATCCGATGTCGGAGGTGATCATTGCCGTCGACACCGCACATGAGGCGACGACGCCGGCCCGTGCCGTGAACGAATGGCAGCGACACTGCTTGCGTCGCTGGCGAACCGGAGACGCGGCGCTGAGTCCGGTGTACTGGGCGGCCCTGATGACCTTCACCGTCGACGGCGCGCGCTGATGACGACATCGCACGCCTATCCTGGGCCGATGACCATCGGGCCGCAGCCACGTCGCGCTGTCATCGACGCCGCGTGGCGCGAGATCGGGCCCGGTCTCGAACTCCTGAGCAGCCCCGACGGAGGCCCGCTGAGCCGCGCGGTGAAGCGCATCATCGATCCGCTGGTACTCCGGCTGCGGGCGCACCCCGAGTACTCGGCACCCGTGGTCGCCGCGGATATCGCGGACGAGATGCGCCAGATCATCTTCGACCACGCGGATCAGTTGCGCGCTGCGGCACAGTGGTTCGCGCTACTGAAGGCGCAGCGCCGGCGCGACCGCATCACCACCGGGAACGCGCAAGAACTCTACTTCCCGGTGTGCTTCGAGCTGGCCGCCACCAGAGGCGAACCTGGACAAGATGATTCACCCGTCGTGGTGGAGGCACTGCGCGACGTGCACGGCGACCGGGACCGCACCGCCGTGGAGCGGCTGCACGAGTACCTCGCCGATCCCGCAGTGCTGGAGACGTTGTCGCGTCAACTCGACGCCGGCTGGGACGACGTTCGGGCCGGAAGCGAGCCGTCCGCGCCATTTCTCGCCGGGCTGACGACGGTGCTCGGTCCGTCCGGCGGTCACAACGCCGATGCCGCCCGGCAGCGGGTCTGGACCGCATTGGTCGGTGACACCACCCCGTACAACTTCGGCGCTCGGATGCGAGACGCCTCGGCCGCCGCGCCCTGGTCGGTCGACCAGATCGGATTGTGCGCTACCGCACCACAATCGAAGCCGACGGTCGCGGGTTCCCGCGTGGCAGAACGTCCGCTGGACCGCAGCATCGTCGACCGCGTCCGGGCGACGCTGCGGCGTGCCCTCGACCGCGACGAGCTGCCTGACCTGTCGACGTTGTGCGCCGAAGAGGCGGACCGCGCGGCCTCGCCATGGGGGCTATTGGCAGAGGACAACCAGGCCACCATGGTCGCCGGCATCGAGATCGGGGTGGACCTGGCACCGCTCGAGGTGAACCACCCGACCCGCTACCACCTGTCGGGCCAGATTCAGGCCCGGCTCCGCAAGGAGGCGTACGTGCTGCATGCCCGCAGGTACCTGACCGATGGCGGCCCCGTCCATCCACGGCAGCAGCAGGTGGTGGACGACCTCGCGGCGTTCGTCCGCCCCTATGTCTCTCGGCTGTGGGCACGACTGCACGGGCGTGACGTCTGGCAGGAATCCTGCGGCGATGCCGGCGAGGTGCGCGGCCTCTTGGACGGGGTCGCCCGATCGGTGAGCCTCGATCACCGCCAGCGCATCAAGGCGATGCTGGAATTGGAGGCGACAGGGTGAAACTCACTGTCGATTCAGGATTGTGGGCGTTGGGGTCCGAGGTCGACGCACCGCCTGAGGTGGCGGTGCTCGAGGTCAGCGGCGCCGTGCTGGCGTGGACGATCCACGAGCCCGCACAGGTGCTGCGGATTACCTTCACGGACCTGCCCGCCGCGGACTGGTTGTGGCGGTTGGTCGGGGAGGCCGGCCACGTGGCGGTGGTCGCTGCCGCCGCGGCAGCTGCTACCGACGGCGGCAACGACGTCGACCTTGCCGATGTGCTACCGCTGCCCGAACCCCTTGCCGCCCTTCGCCGTCTGGCCGTCGGGCACTGGCTGCGCCGGTGGTGGCCGGCCAGCGCCCGCGACGGCATCGCCCCGCTCGATGCCGCGGTGCTCGATGCCGAGGTGGCGCTGTCGACGGCGGCGCTGGAGGACTACTTCACCCAGGACACCTTGGACTCGGACATCGCCGGACTGCTGGAGCCGCACCGTCGGATGCTGTCGGGCCTGGCCGCCGCGGGTGATCCGCGGGTGCTCGACCTGGTCCGCGGCTGCGTCAGCCTCGCCGACGAATCTGGGCTGGGCGACTGGTCGGAAGTCCTTGCGGCACAGGCGCTGCCGCGGCAGGACGACTATGCGCTCGCTGCTGGACAACCCGGTGCGGGAGACGACGGCGCCATCGCGAGCGGCGTCGCATCGGTCTCGTGGACCGCGGTGCCACCGCGGATATTCGACGCTGCCGAACGCACCATCGACTGGTCTGTGCAGGCGCGTGACGGCGCGGTCGTCGCCGATATCCGCGTCGCGACAATCGGTTCCGCGGACGGGATAGCGGTGCGTCTGGACTCGGGTTCGATCACCGGTGACGGCACGCTCGACATCGACGGAAACGCCACCCTGCCGTTGCCGGCCACCGAAACCCAAGCGTGGGGCCACGATTGGACCGGAACCACGGTCGCCATCGGTGCCGACAGCGGCGAGACGGAAGCGGTTCGCGACCGGGTCCGGCGTTACGTGCGCACCCGGCTCACGGTACCCGGCCCCGATGCGTACCTGGCCGAGATCCTGGCCGCCGAAGCCGACTACTAGACCGTCACCGGCGAGCGGCCTCGACCGTCACCGCCGGCGCCGTCGCGCCGGGCAGCGGCAACCACGCAACGCCGGGTGTGCCGACCTGTCCGGCCAGCCACGGCAGCGCGGCGGTGAACGCTTGCGCGGCGTACGGCCAGTCGTGCTTGCCCGGTCGTTCCACCACCGCGCACCGGATGCCACGGGCGCTGCCCAGCCCGCACAACGAATGTGCCGCAACGGTTTGTGCGGGCAGCGGCCCCCGGGAGAGCTCAGGTCCGTTGATGTCGTACCAGGCGGCGATGTCGTTGTACGAAGTTCGGGACATCACCGTCATCGGGTCCCAGTCGGCGTATTTGGCAGTGCTGCCACCGAACAGACGCGCGATGGTCTGGGGCCGGTCGCCTGCGTTGGGGGCGATATCCCCGGCGATGTCCTGGAATGCGCTGAACAGGTCGGGATGCATGACGGTCAGATCCACCGCGCAGGTGCCGCCCATCGACCAGCCGACGATGCCGCGGTTGCGACGGTCGTTGCTGACGCCGTACGTGGCGGTCATGAACGGCAACACGTCCTTGATGAGGTGATCGGCGGAGTTGCCGCGCGGTCCGTTGACGCATTCGGTGTCGTTGTTGAACGCGCCACCGGGATCGACGAAAACCAGGACCGGGGCATTGCCCTGGTGAGCGGCCGCGAAGTCATCGACGGTCTTGATCGCATTGCCGGCTCGCAGCCAGTCGGCCGGCGTGTTGAATTCGCCGCCGATCATCATCAGCAACGGCAGCCGCGGCGCCGGGTTGCTGGCGAACCACGCCGGCGGCAGGTAGACGTACTCGTCGCGATGTTTGAATCCCGATGCCGCCGAGCCTGTTTCGACCTGGACGACGGACCCCTTGTGGGGTATCTGACGCGCCTTCTGCATCGCCGCCACGGTCTCGGGCCGCGTCTGGTTGGGCACCGGCGCCGAGTTGACCTGTTCCCATGCGGTGTCGAGGTTGGGGAAGTACCCGACCCAGGCGTTCAGCGCCAGCCCCGTGGACAGCACGCACAGCGGTACCGAGATGACCGCCAGGCCGCGACGCCACCAGCGGGTGGCCCGCCAGCCGACGATCAGCAGCACTGCCGCAGCGCTCGTGACCGCAGTCCATACCAGCAGCTGGGTCGGCGCGGGTTCGTCAGACCAGCCCTGCGATGCGACGACCCAGCGCGCGGCGGCGGTCAGCGCCACCCCGAGGGCGACAGCTGCAGGTAACCAGACGGTGCGCCACCGGCGGTTGCGCCAGCCGACTGCGAAGACCAGCACCGCCACCGCGAGGGCCTGGACGGTGTACGGCAGCCAGCCGTGCGTCAACGAAATATGTTGCTCGGCATAGAGGCTGGCAGTCGTTGCCCCGATCGTCACCACGCCAGGGTGACTCGCAAAGCTGGGAGCCTCCTGTGTGCCACCTTGGTGCGGACGGCCCTCACCTGGAGGTTCCAGCAAACACCCGAACCGAAGATTCGGCCGCTGTTCACCGAGGCTTCGCGAGGGGGAACGGCAGGGTCTCGCGGATGCTGCGACCGGTGATCAGCATGACCACGCGGTCGACGCCCATACCCAGACCACCCGTCGGCGGCATCGCGTATTCCATGGCCTGCAGGAAGTCCTCATCCAGTTCCATGGCCTCGGGATCGCCGCCGGAGGCCAGCAGCGACTGTTCCTCGAGTCGCCGGCGCTGTTCCACCGGATCGGTCAGCTCGCTGTATGCGGTGCCGAGCTCGACACCCCAGGCCACCAGGTCCCAACGTTCGGCGACGCCCGGAATGCTGCGGTGCGGCCGAGTCAGGGGCGAAACCGAGGTGGGGAAGTCCTTGTAGAACGTCGGTGCCTCGGTGCGGTCTTCGACGAGGTGCTCGTACAGCTCCAGCACGATCGCGCCGGCATCCCAGTGGCTGCGGTACGGGATCGTGGCGGCGTCGCACAGCTTGCGCAGGGTCGCCACGTCGGTTTCCGGGGTGACGGGCTCGCCCAGCGCCTCGGACACCGCGTCGTGCACGGTCTTGACGGGCCACACTCCCGAAATGTCAACGGGCGTAAGGCTGCCGTCCGGACCCGGCCGCATGACGACCTGAGCGCCATTGGCCGCCGCCGCGGCGTTCTGGATGATCTCCCGGCAGCCGTCGATCCAGACGTTGTAGTCGGCGTGTGCCTGATACGCCTCCAGCAGGGTGAACTCGGGGTTGTGGCTGAAGTCCACCCCCTCGTTGCGGAAGGCGCGGCCAAGCTCGAAGACGCGCTCGACACCGCCCACGCACAGCCGCTTCAGGTACAGCTCGGGCGCGATGCGCAGGTACAGATCCAGGTCGTAGGCGTTGATGTGGGTCTCGAACGGACGGGCGTTCGCGCCGCCGTGGATCTGCTGCAGGATCGGGGTCTCGACCTCCAGGAATCCCTTGCCCACCAACGTTTCCCGGATGGCGTGCAGCACGCGGCTGCGGGCGGTGATCAACTCTCGCGACTCGGTGTTGATGGCCAGATCCAGATATCGGGTGCGGACGCGGGCCTCGGGGTCAGTCAGGCCCTTCCACTTGTCGGGCAGCGGACGCAGGCACTTGCCGATCAAGCGCCAGTTGTGCGCCAGCACCGACACCGTGCCGTTGCGGCTGGCGCCCATGACGCCGGTGACCTCGATCAGGTCGCCGAGGTCGATCGCCCCGGTGAACTCCGCCACGGTGCTGTCCGTCAGGAGTGAATTGTCCAGCAGCAGTTGGACTTCGCCGGACCAGTCGCGCAGTTGGGCGAAGAGCACACCGCCGTAATCGCGCAGCCGCAGCACGCGACCGGCGACGCAGACCACGGTGTCCGCGGCGGATTCCACTGCTTCGGCGACCGTGTGGCTCGGTGCCTGCCCCACGGGGTAGGCGTCAATGCCGCCCGCCTGCAACGCCTCCAGCTTGGCCATCCGGACCCGTACCTGGTCGGGCAGACGGCGCGCGTCGGTGGTGTCGGACGCCGCTGCTGCCAGGTCGGCCACATCAGGAGCGCTGCCGTCGGCATGCAGCCGTCCCGACTCGACCAGATTCTTGGGAGCCGCGGTGTGATGGCCGGTGTGGGGTTGTTCGTCGCGCCGGGAGAATGGCAACACCAGGAAGCCCTCGGCGATCACCGACGCGACCCCGACGCGCGGGATCAGCCGCGCGTCCTCGTAGCAGGCGTAGCGGGGAACCCATTCGGGCAGGTACTTCATGTTGGAGCGGTACAGCGTCTCCAGCTGCCACCACCGGGAGAAGAAGATCAGCAGCGCGCGCCACAGCCGCAGGATCGGGCCGGCGCCGAGCTGCGACCCCTGCTCGAATGCCGACCGGAACATCGCGAAGTTCAGCGAAATCCGGGTGACGCCAATCTCTTCCGAGCGCTGGCACAGCTCGCTGACCATCAGCTCGATGGTGCCGTTGGGGGATGCGGGGGAGCGGCGCATCAGGTCAAGCGACACCCCGTTGTTGCCCCACGGCACCAGGGACAGCATGGCGACGACCTGGCCGTCACCTTGCACGGCTTCCACCAGCAGGCAGTCCCCGTCGGCGGGGTCCCCGAGTCGTCCGAGCGCCATCGAGAAGCCGCGTTCGGTCTCGGTATCGCGCCACGCGTCGGTGTGCGTGATCACCTGGGCCATCTCGTCGGCGCTGATGTCGCGGTGCCGGCGCATCCGCACCGCCAGTCCGGCCCGGCGGGCGCGGGTGACGGCCTGCCGCACGGCACGCATGTCGGGCCCGGACAGCTTGAACTGGTCGGGATACAGGATCGCCTCGTCGCCCAGCTGCAGGGCGTTGAGCCCGCCCTGGCGATAGGCCTCGGCGCCGGTCGAGCTGGCGCCCATCACGCCCGGTGCCCAGCCGTAGGTCTGGCACAGGGCCAGCCAGGCGTCGATGGCGGCCGGCCAGGCCCGCGGGTCGCCGACGGGATCGCCACTGGCCAGGCAGACGCCTACCTCGACCCGGTAGGTGATGGCCGCGCGGCCGTTGGGCGCGAACACCACCGCCTTGTCGCGGCGGGTGGCGAAGTAGCCCAGTGAGTCGTTCTTGCCCCACAGCTCGAGCAGCCCGCGGATGGCGGACTCGTCCTCGCCGGTGAGGGCGTTCTCGGCGCGCTGGGACTGGAACAGCACGATCGCCGCGACCATCAGCGCCACCGCGCCGAACAGGCCGAACAGCGCATTGAGCAATGCGTGCGGATGGCCACCCTCGAACGCTTCCTTGCCGACCGCGGCGAAACCGCTGACTCGGTTCACCGCGTAGGCCAGCCGGTAGTCAGGGTCCAGCGGGGGCCGGCCGGGGAACATCTCCAGCAGGCCCCAGGCCAGCAGGATGCCGACGGCCATGCCTGCGACGAGGGTCAGGGCCGCCTTGAGCAGCGCCCCGCGACGGACCTTGGCCCAGAACTGATTGCGCGACAGCAGCAGGACGACGATGACGCTGATGTGGAACACCAGGCCGATCGCCTCGCCGAGGTCCCGCATCACGGTCAGGTCGACCACCGAGAGGTTGCCGGACAGCAGGCCGTAGATGTTCCAGCCGATGTGGCCGACCATGTAGATCAGCAAAATCCACCAGGCGATCCGCTTGCGCGCCGCGAGTGCGGCGGCCAGCAGCACCAACACGAACGACCAGGCGAAGCTGGTGTCCGGGAAGTTGAACAGGTAGTCGTTGACGAACTCGCGGGGGATGTGGATCATCCACCGGATCAGCGGCGACAAGCTGGCGAACAGCGCCAGCGTCGCGACGACACCGACGGTCCAGCCGGCGGCGGCCGGAACCCACCCCAATGTCGTCGGGCGCTGTTGTGGTCTGCTCGACGTCAACGTCATAAGTTCGGACAATATGCGGTGAAACCTGGGAGTGTCTGCAGAGCCCTGGTCACGGCTACCAGACTGGGCCGGTGTACTTCTCGCCCGGACCCTGGCCGGGCTCGTCGGGCGCGACGCTCGCCTCACGGAAGGCCAGCTGCAGACTCTTGAGGCCGTCGCGGACCGGGCCGGCGTGCATTCCCAGATACTCGGCGGAGGCCTGAACCAGGCCGGCCAGCGCGGTGATGAGGCGACGGGCCTCGTCGAGGTCGCGGTGCGGGCTCTCGTCGGGATCCGCGTCAGCCAGCCCGAGCTTCTCGGCGGCGGCGCTCATCAGCATGACGGCGGCGCGGGTGATCACCTCGACGGCGGGGATCGCGGCCAGCTCCCGTACCTGGGCTTCCTCAGCTTCGGTCACTGAGTTTGCGGTGGGGTCACTGGTTAGGTTCGGGTCGGTCATGACTGCTAGAGTGTCATGCGCGACCGTCCTGGCTTACGTCAGGACAGCAAGTGGAGTCCCACTCCCACCGTCGGCCTCGCGGCTTGACGGTCCGGTCACAGGCACATTGTGCCTGTTCTGCGTTGTGCGCAGACGGCGTGAGCCGGGATCGGTCGGCATTGGGCCCTGCTATATGCAGGGCTTTTCTGTTCATGCGAACAGATGGCCGGGCCGGGTGTGACCTCTACTTAACAAGTACTGGAACAACCCGGGAGGCCCCATCAGCACTGAGACACGCGTCAACGAGCGCATTCGAGTACCTGAAGTTCGGTTGATTGGACCGAACGGCGAACAGGTAGGCATCGTGCGCATCGAAGATGCCCTCCGCGTCGCCGCAGACGCCGATCTCGACCTTGTCGAAGTTGCGCCAGGCGCCAAGCCGCCGGTCTGCAAGATCATGGACTACGGCAAGTTCAAGTACGAGACGGCTCTGAAGGAGCGCGAGTCTCGCAAGAACCAGCAGCAGACCGTCGTCAAGGAACAGAAGCTGCGACCCAAGATCGACGATCACGACTACCAGACCAAGAAGGGCCACGTGGTCCGCTTCCTGGAGGCCGGGTCGAAGGTCAAGGTGACCATCATGTTCCGCGGACGTGAGCAGTCGCGGCCCGAACTGGGCTACCGACTCCTGCAGCGGCTGGGCGCCGACGTCGCCGAATTCGGCTTCATCGAGACGTCCGCCAAGCAGGACGGCCGCAACATGACGATGGTGCTGGCACCGCACCGCGGCGCGAAGACTCGCGCAAAGGCGGCGCACGATGCCGACGCACCGGCCGGCCGGCCGGCGCCTGAGGCACCTGAATCTGACGCAACCGCGTAACAGCAGTCGCGATTGCCCGCAGCGGTTCCCGCCGCCGCGGGCGACCGCTTGGAAAGAAACTGAGGACACATGCCCAAGGCCAAGACCCACAGTGGCGCATCGAAGCGGTTCCGCAAGACCGGAACCGGCAAGATCGTGCGCCAGAAGGCCAACCGTCGCCACTTGATGGAGCACAAGGCCACCAAGCGCACCCGTCGTCTCGACGGCCGCGCCGTGGTCGCTGCCAACGACACCGCGCGTGTCGCCAAGATGCTGGCCGGCTAGTACAGCCCCGCTACCCGAACGAACGATAGGAACACTCTCATGGCACGCGTGAAGCGCGCACTGAACGCTCAGAAGAAGCGGCGCACAGTACTGAAGGCCTCGAAGGGCTACCGTGGGCAGCGCTCGCGGCTCTACCGCAAGGCCAAGGAGCAGCAGCTCCATTCGTTGACCTACGCCTACCGCGACCGTCGTGCCCGCAAGGGTGACTTCCGGAAGCTGTGGATCACGCGTATCAACGCGGCGGCCCGCGAGAACGGCGTCACCTACAACCGCCTGATCCAGGGTCTGAAGCTGGCCGGCGTCGAGGTTGACCGCAAGAACCTGTCGGAGATCGCGATCAGCGATCCCGCCGCGTTCACCGCGCTGGTCGAGGTGGCCAAGGCCGCTCTGCCCGCCGACGTCAACGCTCCGTCCGGAGAGGCTGCCTGAGTCTGACTACAGACTCAGCGCTCACCGAGCGATCTGCCCGGGTGGTCGCTGCAGCCAAGCTGCAGCGCCACGTCGGGCGCAAACGCGCCGGGCGCTTCCTTGCCGAGGGACCCAACCTCGTCGAGGCAGCGCTGCGGCGCGGTCTTGTTTCTGAGGTCTTTGCGACCGAAGCCGCGCTGGACCGGTTCGGCGCGCTGCTCGACGGTGCCCCGGTTTCGGTGGTCACCGAGAAGGCCGCAAAGGCGTTGTCGGAGACCGTCACTCCCGTCGGGCTCGTTGCGGTCTGCGCGCTGCCCGAGTCGTCCCTGGAGTCCGTGCTGGCCACGGAGCCGCGGCTGTTGGCGGTCGCTGTGGGCATGTCGGAGCCGGGCAACGCCGGCACCCTGATCCGCATCGCAGACGCCATGGGCGCCGATGCGGTGGTGTTCGCCGGGCACAGCGTGGACCCCTACAACGGCAAGTGCCTGCGGTCCTCGGCGGGCAGCATCTTCTCGCTACCGGTGGTGGTGGATCCCGATGCGGCCGCAGTGGTTTCGGCGATCCGGGGCAGTGGCATCGAGGTGCTCGCGACGGCGCTGGATGCTTCTGTCGACATCCGCGCCGCCGATCTGTCGGCGCGCACCGCGTGGCTGTTCGGGCCCGAGGCGCACGGCCTGCCCGCTTACCTGGTGGCCCTGGCGTCGCAGCGGGTGCACATTCCGATGCGGGGGAGCGCCGAGAGCCTCAATGTCGCAGCCGCGGCGTCGATCTGCCTGTACGAGAGCTCCCGCGCCCACTCCTGATTCGGCCCTAGGCCAACAGCCCCTTGGCGACGTGGGTGATCTGCACTTCGTTGCTGCCGGCGTAGATCATCAGCGACTTGGCGTCGCGCGCAAGCTGCTCGACGCGGTACTCGGTCATGTAGCCGTTGCCGCCGAACAGCTGGATGGCGTCCATGGCCACGTCGGTGGCGGCCTGCGAGCAGTACCACTTCATCGCCGACGCCTCGGCCAGCGGAATCTGGCGGCCGGCCTGACCGGACTCGATCACGCGGAACAGCATGTTGCGCACGTTCATCCGGGCGACCTCCATGCTGGCCAGCTTGAGCTGGATCAGCTGGAACTGCCCGATCTCCTTGCCCCACAGCGTGCGGGTCTTGGCGTAGTCGATGCACAGCCGCAGACATTCCTCGATGATGCCCAGCGACATGGACACCACGCCGACGCGTTCGGCCGAGAAGCTCGACCGGGCGCTGTCGCGGCCGTCGCCGGCCTTGTTGTCCTCGGTCTCACCGAGCAGCCGGTCGCGGCCGAGCCGGACGTTGTTGAAGAACAGCTCACCGGTGCGCGATGAGTGAATGCCCATCTTGCGGAATGGCTTTGACTGGACGAAGCCCTCCATGCCGCGGTCGAGCACGAAGGTCAGCACCTTGCGGTCGCGCTTGTCGGCGCCGTCGCCCTCATCCAGCTTGGCGTACACGACGACGACGTCGGCGTCGGGACCGTTGGTGATGAACGTCTTCTGGCCGTTGAGGATGTAGTCTTCGCCGTCGCGCACGACGTAGGACTTCATGCCGCCGAATGCGTCTGAGCCCGAGTCTGGTTCGGTGATGGCCCAAGCACCGACCTTCTCGTAGGTCACCAGGCCGGGCAGCCAGCGCTCCTGCTGGGCCAGGGTGCCGCGGCTCTGGATGGTGGGCACCGTCAGGCCCAGGCTGACGCCCACGCCGGTGACCAGACCCGAACTGACGCGGCACAATTCACTGATCAGCACCATGCCCATGCCGGCTTGATCGGGTCCGCCGCCGAACATCCCGCCCGACGCCCGCTGCTTGCCTTCCGACGCCTCGCCCGAACGCAGACGGGACAGCCGCCGCTCCAGCGACTCTCGCGCCATCACGTCGATTCCGAAGGTAGCGAACAGCTTTCGGATGATCGGGTACGGCTCCATGTCGCCGCCCTCGAGGTCGTCGAGGTGCGGGCGGATTTCTTTGTCCACGAACTCGCGAACGGCGTCGCGCACGGCAATATCGACGTCGGACCAATCAAGCATGTATTCAGGCAGCCTTTCCGGGGACAGAGCGGTTGCGCGCGGGACGCAGACCGGCCAACGAGAACGTGGTGTGCACCAGTGACCCGGCGCGTTCCATCAATGACTTGTGACGTGGCACATAATGCATCGGCAGTCCCCAGCGATCTTTGGGCGGGGCCATGAACGCCGGCGCCTCGACCAGTGGCGCATCCGGCGGCAGCTGCCCGGCAGCTCGGCGGTACGCGGCCAATGCCCTTGGGTGCAAACGGATTTCCTCGGGAATGGCGAGGAACGCCAGCTCGACGGCCTTACCGAGGAGGCGCAGCACCACCTCGTCGCCGGGCGTCCAGCGCATGCCCGCCCGCTCGCGGACGGCGGCGTCGAAAACCCCGGCCGCGACCCAGCGCTGCCCGGCCAGCCAGGGCTTGAACATCTGATCCCACACCGGGGTGGGCATCAGCACGAACCACGGCTTGGGAATCCGGATGGTGAAGATGTCGAGCGTCGCCCGGTTGATCTCCAGCTCCTCGGAACACTTGTGCTCCCAATAGGTTTGGAAGTCCTCCCAGGTCTCCGGAACCGGCCGCATGCTCATGCCGTACATCTGGTACCACTGCACGTGTTCGTCGAACAGCTGGCGCTTCTCGGCTTCGGTCAGCCCGCCGCAGAAGTACTCGGCGGTCTTGATGATCAGCATGAAGAACGTCGCGTGCGCCCAGTAGAACGTCTCAGGGTTCAGCGCGTGATAGCGACGGCCGTCGTGGTCGACGCCCTTGATGGTCTCGTGATACCCCCGGATCTGGGCTCCGGTGTCTGCGGCGCGGTCGCCGTCGTAGACCACGCCCATGATCGGGTACACCGAGCGCGCCACCCGCTGCAGCGGCTCCCGCAGCAGGATCGAATGGTCCTCGACGCCGGCGCCCAGTTCGGGATACATGTTCTGGATCGCGCCGATCCACACGCCGAGCAGGCCGGTGCGTAGGTCGCCGAAGTACTTCCAGGTCAGGGAATCGGGGCCCAGTGGCGCGATGGGCGGGGTGGCGGGAGTCTTGCGTGCGGTCATCGTGTGCCTCGCTCAACGTTGATACCGAGGGTTCTGCGCGCCACGATAATCGTGACAACGCATGTTGTCCACGATTTGATACTGGTGTCGCCGGCACTGTTACGGACCGTCTACCGGCGCGCCACAACACGGTGACCAGGTATTTTTCGGCCGGACCGCGGCGATCGTTGCCGCTGCCGCGCGACGCCACCTAGGGTGGCGTCGTGGAAGTCGAATCGTTCGAAGAACGATCCGACGGTGTGGGCGAGATCGGCCCGGTGTCACACGCCGGGCCAGGATCAAGTGGACCGTTGGGCTGGTTGCAGAACACCAATCACAGTCCGGCTGTAATCGAATTCATCAGGCGGGCGCGCCGTTCCCTGCCGGGGGACCCGGAGTTCGGTGATCCGCTGTCGGTCGCCGGCGTCGGCGGTCCGAGTGCCGCGGCCCGGGCCGCCGATCGGCTGCTGCCGCGCGGTGGCGCGTCGCACGAAGTGAGTCTGGCCGGTTTGCAGGTGTGGCAGGCGCTCACCGAAAGGGTCTCCGGACGGCCGGCGAACCCCGAAGTCACCATCGTGTTCACCGATCTCGTCGGCTTCTCGAAATGGTCGCTGAGCGTCGGCGACGACACCACTCTCCGGCTGCTGCGCCGCGTGGCCCAGGTGTTCGAACCGCCGCTGCTGGAATCCGGCGGGCACATCGTCAAGCGCATGGGCGACGGGTCCATGGCAGTGTTCAGCAACCCCGTCACCGCTTTGCGGTCGGTCGTTCGCGCGCTCGACGCGCTCAAAGAGGTCGAGATCGACGGGTACCACCCCAAGATGCGTGCCGGCATCCACACCGGGCACCCGCATCGCATCGGGTCGGACTTGCTCGGCGTCGACGTCAACATCGCGGCGCGCGTCATGGAGCGGGCCACCAAGGGCGGGCTGATCATCTCGCAGGCCACCCTGGACCGGGTCGACGAGCAGTACCTGGACGCTCTCGGCGTGACGCCCAAGAAGGTGCGCAAGCAACTGTTCGCCGCCAAGGCCTCGGGTGTGCCCGAGGACTTGTCCATGTACTGGATCAGGCCGCGCAAGGACGCCGCAACCGAACCCGATGACGGGGAGCTCGCTGAAGCCTAGGGTCGGCCCGGCGTGGCGCCACCTGCCTCGCGTCCCGGTCACCGTCGTCTACGCCGCGCTGCTGGTCGCCGTCACGGTCACGTTGGCGGCGCTCGGTCCGGCGGTGCACGACCGGGTGATCGGGTACGCCAGTACCAATCTGCACAATCTCGGTGAGGGCCGCATAGGCACGCTGATCGCCAGCGCCCTGATCGCTGACGACGGTCGGTTCTTCCTGTGGCTGCCCGGCCTGATCTGCCTGCTCGCGATCGCAGAACTGCTCTGGCGCAGCCGCCGCCTGCTGGTGGTGTTCCTCGTCGGGCACATCGGCACGACGCTGGTCGTCGCGGCCGGGCTGGTGGTGGCCATCGAGCTGGGCCGGCTGCCGTGGTCGATCGGCCGGGTTGCCGACGTCGGGGTGAGCTACGGGGTGTTGACGGTGGTCGGAGCGCTGACCGCGGTGGTACCCGCCCGGCTGAAACCGGCCTGGTCGTGCTGGTGGCTGGCCGGTTCGGTCGCCGTTGTGGTCGTCAGTGACGACTTCATCGAAGTGGGGCATGTGGTCGCGTTGGTGCTGGGCCTGGTGATCTCGAGTCGACTTCAAACGCCGGTGCATTGGACTCGCGGAAAGGCCGCAGTGTTCGGGGTGGGTGTGTGTTTCGGCTACGCCGTCCTGGTCCACACACCGGAGCTGGCGATGGTCGGGGTCCCTGCGAGTGCGGTGGGCGCCGCGCTCGTCGCTATGATCTCCGGGTGGCTGAGCAGGGTGAAGAACGCAGTGGAGGGCCCTCTGGCGCCCTATCGGAAGAAGCACTGACCGCGGCGGTCGACGCCGCCCGTCTCGCCTTCGACCAGGCCGCTGACCTCGACGCCCTGGCCCGCGCCAAGACCGAGCACCTCGGTGACAAGGCGCCCATCGCGCTGGCCCGTCAGGCGCTGGGCACGCTGGCCAAAGAAGACCGGGCCGACGCCGGCAAGCGCGTCAACGTCGCCCGCACCGCCGCACAGCAGGCGTATGACGACCGCATCGTGGTGCTGCGCGCCGAGCGCGACGCCGCCGCTCTGGTGGCCGAGCGCATCGACGTGACGTTGCCGACCACGCGCCAGCCCATCGGTGCCCGCCACCCGATCACGATCCTCGCCGAGAACGTCGCCGACACCTTCGTGGCAATGGGCTGGGAGCTGGCCGAAGGGCCGGAGGTCGAGACCGAACAGTTCAACTTCGATGCGCTGAACTTCCCGCCGGACCACCCGGCCCGCAGCGAGCAGGACACCTTCCACATCGCGCCCGACGGTTCGCGACAGGTGCTGCGCACCCACACGTCGCCGGTGCAGATCCGCGCCCTGCTGGAGCGGGAACTGCCCGTCTACATCGTCTCGATCGGTCGTACCTTCCGCACCGACGAACTCGACGCCACCCACACCCCGGTGTTCCACCAGGTAGAGGGTCTGGCCGTCGACAAGGGCCTGACCATGGCCAACCTGCGCGGCACCCTGGATGCGCTGGCGCGCGCCCAGTTCGGCCCCGAAGGACGCACGCGGTTCCGCCCGCACTTCTTCCCGTTCACCGAGCCGTCGGCCGAGGTCGACGTCTGGTTCCCGGACAAGAAGGGTGGTCCCGGCTGGGTGGAATGGGGCGGCTGCGGCATGGTCAACCCGAATGTGTTGCGGGCCTGCGGTATTGACCCCGACGAGTACTCAGGATTTGCCTTCGGCATGGGATTGGAGCGAACCCTGCAGTTCCAGAACGGAATTCCCGACATGCGCGACATGGTGGAGGGCGACGTGCGCTTCTCCCTGCCGTTCGGGGTGGGTGCCTGATGCGCATTCCCTACAGCTGGCTGCGGGAAGTCGTCCAGGCCGGAGCTCCGGGCTGGGACGTGTCACCCGAAGAGCTGGAAGCAGCCTTCATCCGGATTGGCCACGAGGTCGAGGACATCATCGCCGCGGGGCCGGTCACCGGTCCGCTGACCGTCGGCCGTGTCGTCGAGATCGAGGAACTGACCGAGTTCAAGAAGCCCATCCGGGCCTGCAAGGTCGACGTGGGTGAGGCGCAGCCGCGCGACATCGTCTGCGGGGCACGGAACTTCGCCGTCGGCGACCTGGTTGTCGCGGCACTGCCGGGTTGTGTGCTGCCCGGCGAGTTCAAGATCGCGACCCGCAAGACCTATGGCCGGGTGTCCGACGGCATGATCTGCTCGGCGGCCGAATTGAACTTCGGCTCCGACCATTCAGGCATCATCGTGCTGCCGCCGGGCACCGCCGAACCCGGCGCCTCGGGCGCCGAGGTGCTTGGGCTGGACGACGTGGTGTTCGACCTCGCCATCACCCCTGACCGCGGCTACTGCCTGTCCATCCGCGGCATGGCACGCGAGATCGCCTGCGCCTTCGACCTGGAATTCGTCGACCCTGCCGATGTGCCGGCCCTGCCCGCCGAGGGCGAGGCCTGGCCGCTGACGGTGCAACCGGGCACCGGTGTGCAGCGTTTCGGGCTGCGTCCGGTCGTCGGCATCGACCCGGCCGCGGTGTCGCCGTGGTGGCTGCAGCGTCGCCTGCTGCTGTCCGGTATCCGCGCCATCTCGCCGGCCGTCGACGTCACCAACTACGTGATGCTCGAACTCGGCCACCCGATGCACGCCCACGATCGCAAGCTGATCACCGGTGGGTTCGACGTACGCTTCGCCAACCCGGGGGAGACCGTCGTCACCCTCGATGACATTGAGCGCAAACTGGATCCGGGCGACGTACTGATCGTCGACGACGTCGCCACCGCGGCCATCGGCGGCGTCATGGGCGCCGGTACCACCGAGGTCCGCGACACCACCACCGACGTGCTGCTGGAAGCGGCAGTGTGGGATCCGGCCGCGGTGTCGCGCACTCAGCGCCGCCTGCACCTGGTCAGTGAGGCCAGCCGCCGCTACGAGCGCAGCGTCGACCCGGCGATCTCCCGGGCCGCGCTGGACCGCTGTGCCGCGCTGCTCGCCGAAATCGCCGGGGGCGCAGTCGAACCCACGCTGACGGACTGGAGTGACGGCGATGCCGCACACGATTGGTCGCAGCCGCCGGTTGCCATTCCGTTGGATCTGCCGGATCGGCTCGCGGGCGTCAGCTACCCCGAGGGCACCACAGTGCGGCGGCTGACTCAGATCGGTGCCGTGGTGACCGTCGACGGCGACAGTGCCACCGTGGTCCCGCCGAGCTGGCGGCCGGACATGAAACAGCCCGCGGACCTGGTGGAGGAAGTGCTGCGGCTCGAGGGCCTCGACGCCATCCCGTCGGTGCTGCCACAGGCGCCGGCCGGCCGCGGCCTGACCGCAGCCCAGCAGCGGCGCCGTGCGATCGGTAAGTCGTTGGCGCTCAATGGTTTCGTCGAGGTGCTGCCGACGCCGTTCCTGCCTGCCGGGGTGCTCGACGCCTGGGACCTGCCGGCTGACGACCCGCGGCGCGCCACCATCTCGGTGCTCAACCCGCTCGAAGCCGACCGGCCCGCACTGGCGACCACGCTGTTGCCGGGCCTGCTCGAGGCGTTGGTGCGCAATGTGTCTCGCGGCGCGGCCGACGTCGCGCTGTTCGGTATCGAGCAGGTCGTGCAGGCGACACCGCAGACCAAGGCCCTCGCGCCGATCCCGGTGGATCGTCGTCCGACCGATGCTGAGCTGGCCGAGATCGACGCGGCCCTGCCGTATCAGCCGCTGCACGTCGCCGCGGTGCTCACCGGCCTGCGCGAACCGGCCGGGCCGTGGGGCGCGGGTCGTGCGGTCGAGGCCACGGACGCCTTGGAGACCGTGCAGATCGTCGCCCGGGCCTGCGGCGTCGAGGTGACGCTGCGCGCGGCCCAGGAGCTGCCGTGGCATCCGGGGCGCTGCGCCGAGGTGCTGGTCGGTGACACCGTTGTCGGCTACGCCGGACAGTTGCACCCGGCGGTCATCGAACGCACGGGCCTGCCGAAGGGCACCTGCGCCGTCGAGTTGAACCTGGATGCCGTCCCGGTCATCGAGCGCGCCATCGTGCCGTCGGTGTCGCCGTACCCGGCGGTGTTCCAGGACGTCAGCCTGATCGTCGCCGACGACGTCGCGGCCCAGGCAGTGGTCGACGTCGTGCGCGAGGGCGCCGGCGAACTCCTGGAGGACGCGCGGTTGTTCGACGTCTACACCGGCCCGCAGATCGGGGAGGGGCGCAAGTCGCTGACCCTGGCCCTGCGTTTCCGGGCGCCCGACCGGACGCTGACCGAGGACGAGGCGAGTGCGGCCCGCGACGCGGCAGTGGCCCTGGCCACCGAGCGGCTCGGTGCCGAGCACCGCCGGTAACACGCCCTACTAATTGGTTTGCAAGTTGATGCATAACCATGCAGAATTGCTTGCATGACTTCTGTGGCGGTGGCCGGCGCCAGTGGGTATGCCGGCGGCGAGATTCTGCGGCTTCTGCTGGGCCATCCGGCTTACGCGGACGGTCGCCTCACCATCGGGGCCCTGACCGCCGCGGGTAATGCCGGAACCACGGTCGGTGACCACCACCCGCACCTGCTGCCCATCGCGCAGCAGGTGCTGCAGCCCACCGAGGTCGACGTTCTCGCCGGGCATGACGTGGTGTTTCTGGGTCTGCCGCACGGACATTCGGCCGCGCTGGCGCAGCAACTCGGCCCGGACACCCTGATCGTCGACTGCGGCGCCGACTTCCGGCTCACCGACGCCGCCGCCTGGGAGAAGTTCTACGGCTCCGAGCACGCAGGCAGCTGGCCCTACGGCCTGCCCGAGCTGCCCGGCGGTCGCGACAAGCTGGTCGGCACGAAACGTATTGCGGTACCGGGCTGTTACCCGACCTCGGCCCTGCTGGCCCTGGTGCCTGCCGTCGCCGCTGGGCTCGTCGAACCCAACGTCACCGTGGTGGCGGTCAGTGGCACTTCGGGCGCCGGCAAGTCGGGCAAGGTCGACCTGTCGGCCGCCGAGGTCATCGGCTCGGCCCGGGCCTACAACGTCGGCGGAGCGCACCGGCACACCCCGGAGATCGCGCAGGGCCTGCGGGCCGTCACCGACAAGGACGTGACGGTGTCGTTCACCCCGGTGCTGATCCCCACGTCGCGCGGCATCCTGGCCACCTGCACCGCGCGCACCACCGCGACCGTCGAGGAGATCCGGGCCGCGTACGAAAAGGCCTATGCCAGTGAGCCGTTCATCTACCTGTTGCCGGAAGGGCAGCTGCCCAAGACCGGTTCGGTCATCGGCAGCAACGCCGCGCAGATCGCCGTCGCCGTCGACGAGGATGCGAAGACTCTCGTCGCCCTGTGCGCCATCGACAACCTGACCAAGGGCACCGGCGGCGCGGCAGTACAGTCCATGAACATCGCGCTCGGCTGGCCGGAAACCGAAGGACTATCCACCGTGGGAGTAGCACCGTGACTTCAACGTCGCCGACCCCGTCCCTGCATCGCAACCAGGGCGTCACCGCACCGGAAGGCTTCCGGGCAGCCGGAATCGCCGCCGGCATCAAGGCTTCCGGGAAACCGGACCTGGCCCTGGTCTTCAACGAGGGGCCCGATCTTTCGGCGGCCGGGGTGTTCACCCGCAACAAGGTGCGGGCCGCTCCGGTCCAGTGGAGCGAGCAGGTGCTCAAGTCCGGCCGGTTGCGGACCGTGATCCTGAATTCCGGTGGCGCCAATGCGTGTACCGGCCCGGGCGGTTTCCAGGACACGCACCAGACGGCCGAGGCCCTCGCCGCGGCGCTCAGCGACTGGGGTACCGAGACCGGTGCCATCGAGGTCGCGGTGTGCTCGACCGGGCTGATCGGTGACCGGCTCCCGATGGACAAGGTGCTCGCCGGCGTCACCGAGATCGTGCACGAGATGGCCGGTGGCCTGTCCGGCGGCGAGGAGGCAGCGCGGGCCATCATGACCACCGACACGGTGCCGAAACAGGTTGCGCTGCACCACCCGGGCAAGTGGACCGTCGGGGCCATGGCCAAGGGCGCCGGCATGATGGCCCCGTCGCTGGCGACCATGCTGGTGGTCATCACCACCGACGCCGTCGCGGACGCCGAGGCACTCAACCTCGCGCTGAAGAACGCCGCCGCGAAGACTTTCGACCGGCTCGACATCGACGGCAGCTGCTCGACCAACGACACGGTGCTGCTGCTGTCGTCGGGCGCCAGCGAAATCCGGCCCAGCCAAAGCGAATTGGACGAGGCCGTCTTCACCGTGTGTGACGACCTGTGCGCGCAGCTGCAGGCCGACGCCGAGGGCGTCACCAAGCGCATCGCGATCACTGTCACGGGCGCGGCCAGCGAGGACGACGCTCTGGTGGGCGCCCGGGCCCTGGCCCGCGACAGCCTCGTCAAGACCGCGCTGTTCGGGTCCGACCCCAACTGGGGCCGCGTCCTGGCCGCGATCGGCATCGCGCCGATCGAACTCGTGGCCGACCGGATCAGCGTGTCGTTCAACGGATCCGCGGTGTGCATCGACGGCGCGGGCGCGCCGGGCGCCCGGGACGTCGACCTGTCGGGCCAGGACATCGACGTCATCGTCGACCTGAAGTTGGGCGAGCACGAGGCGACGATCCGGACCACCGACCTGTCGCACGCGTACGTCGAAGAGAACTCGGCGTACAGCTCGTGAGCACAGCTGGACTCTCCACCGCGGTCAAGGCGTCGGTCTTCGCCGAAGCGCTGCCCTGGCTCAAGCAACTGCACGGCAAGATCGTCGTGGTCAAGTACGGCGGCAACGCCATGACCGACGACACCCTCAAGGCGGCCTTCGCCGCCGACATGGCCTTCCTGCGCAACTGCGGCATCCAGCCGGTCGTCGTGCACGGCGGCGGCCCGCAGATCAGCGCGATGCTCAAACGTCTTGGTATCGAAGGCGATTTCAAGGGTGGCTTCCGGGTCACCACACCCGAGGTTCTCGAGGTCGCGCGGATGGTGCTGTTCGGCCAGGTCGGCCGCGAACTGGTCGGCCTGATCAACGCCCACGGCCCGTATGCGGTCGGCATCACCGGCGAGGACGCGCAGCTGTTCACCGCGGTGCGTCGGAGCGTGACGGTCGACGGGGTCCTCACCGACATCGGGCTGGTCGGCGACGTCGACCACGTCAACACCGACGCCATCCTGGATCTCATTGCCGCGGGCCGCATTCCGGTGGTGTCCACCATCGGTCCCGACGTCGACGGCGTGGTGCACAACATCAACGCCGACACCGCGGCGGCCGCACTGGCCGAGGCACTCGGCGCCGAGAAGTTGCTGATGCTCACCGACGTCGAAGGCCTGTACACCGACTGGCCGGACCGCAACTCACTGGTCACCGAAATCGATACGGCCGCACTGGCGCAGCTGTTGCCCAAGCTCGAATCCGGCATGGTGCCCAAGATCGAGGCGTGCCTGCGGGCCGTGCAGAACGGTGTCCCGAGCGCACACGTCATCGACGGCCGCGTCGAACACTGCGTCCTGGTCGAACTGTTCACCGATGACGGAACCGGAACCAAGGTGGTAGCACCCGCATGACCGAAACTGAAGCGCTGCAAGCCCGTTGGCAAGCGGTGATGACCAACAACTACGGCACCCCGCCGGTCGCTCTGGTCAGCGGCGACGGCGCCGTGGTCACCGACGCCGACGGCAAGAGCTACGTCGACTTCCTGGCCGGCATCGCGGTGAACGTGCTGGGCCATCGCCATCCGGCGGTGATCGAGGCCGTCACCAACCAGCTGAACACGCTGGGGCACACCTCGAATCTGTATGCCACCGAACCGGGTATCGCCCTGGCCGAAGCCCTCGTCGCCCAGCTCGGCGCACCGGCCCGCGTGTTCTTCTGCAACTCGGGCGCCGAGGCCAACGAAGCCGCGTTCAAAATCAGCCGGCTCACCGGACGCACCAAAATCGTTGCGGCGCAAGGCGCTTTCCATGGCCGCACCATGGGCTCGCTGGCGCTGACCGGCCAACCCGGCAAGCAGGAGCCGTTCCTGCCGTTGCCCGGCGACGTCACCCACGTGCCCTACGGCGACGCCGCCGCGCTCGAAGCGGCCGTCACCGACGAGACAGCGGCGGTGTTCCTCGAACCGATCATGGGCGAGGGCGGCGTCGTCACCCCGCCGGCCGGGTACCTGGCCAAGGCGCGCGAGCTCACCACGAAACATGGTGCGCTGCTGGTGCTCGACGAGGTGCAGACCGGTATCGGCCGCACCGGTGCCTTCTACGCCCACCAGCACGACGGCATCACCCCCGACGTCATCACGTTGGCCAAGGGCCTCGGCGGCGGCCTGCCCATCGGGGCCTGCATCGCCATCGGACCCGCGGCCGACCTGCTGCAGCCGGGCATGCACGGCAGCACCTTCGGCGGTAATCCGGTGTGCACCGCCGCGGGCCTGGCCGTGGTCAAGACGCTGGCCGACGACGACCTCGTGCACCGGGCCGACGCCGCGGGCAAGACGCTGGCGCACGGTATCGAGGAGTTGGCCCATCCGCTGGTCGATCACGTCCGCGGCCGTGGGCTGCTGCTCGGCGTCGTCCTGACCGCGCCGCAGGCCAAGGCCGTCGAAAACGCTGCGCGCGACGCGGGTTTCCTGGTCAATGCCGCGGCCGCCGACGTCGTGCGGCTCGCGCCGCCGCTGGTCATCACCGACGCCCAGATCGACGCCTTCCTGACCGCACTACCCACCGTTCTCGACACCGCAGCAGGGGAGTCCCAGTGATCCGCCATTTTCTCCGCGACGACGACCTGAGCCCCGAGGAACAGGCCGAGGTCCTGGCACTGGCCGCCGAGCTCAAGAAGGCGCCGTTCAGCCGGCGCCCGCTCGAGGGGCCGCGGGGCATCGCCGTCATCTTCGAGAAGAACTCCACCCGCACCCGGTTCTCCTTCGAGATGGGTATCGCCCAGCTCGGCGGGCACGCCGTCGTCGTCGACGGCCGTAGCACCCAGCTGGGCCGCGAGGAGACCCTCGAGGACACCGGCGCCGTGCTGTCCCGCTACGTCGACGGCATCGTCTGGCGCACTTTCGCGCAGGAGCGCCTCACGGCCATGGCCAGTGGTGCTTCCGTCCCCATCGTCAACGCCCTGTCCGACGAGTTCCACCCCTGCCAGGTGCTGGCCGATCTGCAGACCGTCGCCGAACGCAAGGGCAAGCTGGCCGGGCTCAACATGTCGTACCTCGGCGACGGCGCCAACAACATGGCGCACTCGCTGATGGTCGGCGGCGTCACGGCGGGCATCAACGTGACCATCGCCGCGCCGAAGGGGTTCGAGCCCGACCCGCAGTTCGTCGAGGCGGCCAAGAAGCGCGCGGCCGAGACCGGGGCGACCGTCACGGTCACCACCGACCCACAGGCCGCCGCGGACGGCGCCGACGTCCTCGTCACCGACACCTGGACCTCGATGGGCCAGGAGAACGACGGCCTGGACCGCGTGCGCCCGTTCCGCCCATTCCAGATCAACACCGCGCTGCTCGGCCGCGCCAACAGCGATGCCGTCGTGCTGCACTGCCTGCCGGCGCACCGCGGGGACGAGATCACCGACGAGGTCATCGACGGCCCGCAGAGCGCGGTGTTCGACGAGGCCGAGAACCGGCTGCACGCGCAGAAGGCCATGTTGGTGTGGCTGCTGGAACGTAACGGCCGATGACAGCACCGACCCGGGCCGGACGGCAGTCGCGCATCGTGGCGCTGCTGTCGTCGAACCCGGTGCGCAGCCAGACCGAGCTCGCGGCCCTGCTCGCCGAGGAGGGCATCGACGTTACCCAGGCCACGCTGTCGCGGGACCTGGAGGAACTCGGTGCGGTCAAGCTGCGCGGCGCCGATGGCGGAACCGGCGTCTACGTCGTCCCCGAGGACGGCAGCCCCGTCAAAGGCGTCTCCGGCGGCACCGAGCGGATGTCCCGTCTGCTCGGCGAGCTGCTGGTGTCCACCGACGCCAGCGCCAACCTGGCGGTGTTACGTACGCCACCTGGGGCGGCGCATTACCTGGCCAGTGCAATAGATCGAGCGTCTCTGCCTTATGTTGTGGGCACGATCGCCGGGGATGACACCATCTTGGTTGTTGCCCGCGAACCGATGAGCGGCGCCGAGCTCGCCGCCACCTTCGAGAACCTGTAGCAGTACTAGACAAGGAGATTGACACATGTCCGAGCGCGTCATCCTGGCGTATTCCGGTGGCCTGGACACCTCGGTCGCGATCAGCTGGATCGGCAAGGAGACCGGCAAAGAGGTCGTCGCCGTGGCCATCGACCTGGGCCAGGGCGGGGAGGACATGGAGGTCGTCCGGCAGCGTGCCATCGACTGCGGCGCCGTCGAGGCCGTCGTCGTCGACGCGCGCGACGAGTTCGCCGACGAGTACTGCCTGCCCACCATCAAGGCCAACGCGCTCTACATGGACCGGTACCCGCTGGTCTCGGCCATCTCGCGGCCGCTGATCGTCAAGCATCTCGTCGAGGCCGCCCGCAGCCACGGTGGCACCGTCGTCGCGCACGGCTGCACCGGCAAGGGCAACGACCAGGTCCGTTTCGAGGTCGGCTTCAACACCCTGGCGCCCGAGCTCGAGGTCATCGCCCCGGTCCGCGACTACGCCTGGACCCGCGAGAAGGCCATCGCCTTCGCGCAGGAGAACGACATCCCGATCAACGTCACCAAGAAGTCGCCGTTCTCCATCGATCAGAACGTCTGGGGCCGCGCCGTCGAGACCGGCTTCCTCGAGGACCTGTGGAACGCGCCGACCAAGGACGTCTACGACTACACCGAGGACCCGACGGTCCACTTCAACACCCCTGACGAGCTGATCATCAGCTTCGACAAGGGTCGCCCCGTCGCCATCGACGGCCGCCCGCTGAGCGTGCTGCAGATCATCCAGGAGCTCAACACCCGCGCCGGTGCGCAGGGCGTCGGGCGACTCGACGTCGTCGAGGACCGCCTCGTCGGCATCAAGTCCCGCGAGATCTACGAGGCCCCGGGCGCCATGGTGCTGATCACCGCGCACACCGAGCTCGAGCACGTCTGCCTGGAGCGCGAGCTCGGCCGTTACAAGCGCGGCGTCGACCGCAAGTGGGGCGAGCTGACCTACGACGGTCTCTGGTACAGCCCGCTGAAGGCCTCGCTCGAGGCGTTCGTCGAGCACACCCAGCAGCACGTCTCCGGCGACATCCGCCTGGTCCTGCACGGTGGGCACATCTCGGTCAACGGCCGCCGCTCGAACGAGTCGCTGTACGACTTCAACCTCGCCACCTACGACGAGGGCGACAGCTTCGACCAGAGCTCGGCCAAGGGCTTCGTTCAGCTGCACGGCCTGAGCTCCAAGATCTCCGCCAAGCGCGATCTGGGTCTGTAGGCCACATGAGCACCGGTGGAACCAACGAAGGTTCGCTGTGGGGCGGACGGTTCGCTTCCGGCCCGTCCGAGGCGCTTGCCGCACTGAGCAAGTCGACCCACTTCGACTGGGCACTGGCGCCATATGACGTCACGGCGTCCAAGGCGCACGCCCGTGTGCTCCACAACGCCGGGTTGCTGACCGATGAGCAGCGCGACGGCCTGTTGGCCGGGCTGGACAGCCTGGGCAACGACGTCGCCGACGGCACCTTCGGGCCGCTCGCGACCGACGAGGACGTGCACGGCGCGCTGGAGCGCGGGCTGATCGACCGCGTCGGCGACGACCTGGGCGGCCGGCTGCGCGCCGGCCGGTCCCGCAACGACCAGGTGGCCACGCTGTTCCGGATGTGGCTGCGCGACGCCATCAAGGTCATCGGCAACGGCGTGCTGGACGTGGCCGCCGCGCTGGCCGGCCAGGCCGAGGCGCACCCGACGGCAATCATGCCCGGCAAGACGCACCTGCAGTCGGCGCAACCTGTGCTCCTGGCCCACCACCTGCTCGCGCATGCGCACCCGCTGCTGCGCGATGCCGACCGGTTGCTGGATCTGGACAAGCGGGTGGCGGTGTCGCCCTACGGATCTGGCGCGCTCGCCGGTAGCTCGCTCGGCCTGAGCCCCGACGCCATCGCCGCGGAACTCGGCTTCGCCTCCGCGGCCGACAACTCGATCGACGCCACGTCCTCGCGTGATTTCGCCGCCGAGGCCGCCTTCGTGTTCGCCATGATCGCCGTGGATCTGTCCCGGCTGTCCGAGGACATCATCCTCTGGAGCACAACGGAATTCGGCTACGTCCGGCTACACGACTCCTGGTCGACGGGCAGCTCGATCATGCCGCAGAAGAAGAACCCCGACATCGCCGAACTTGCCCGTGGCAAGTCCGGCCGTCTCATCGGCAACCTGGCCGGTCTGCTGGCCACGCTCAAGGCGCAGCCGCTGGCTTACAACCGGGATCTGCAGGAGGACAAGGAGCCGGTCTTCGACTCCGTCGCCCAGCTCGAGCTGCTGCTGCCCGCGATGGCCGGACTGGTCGGCACGTTGACCTTCGACACCGACCGGATGGCCGCGCTGGCACCGCTGGGTTACACATTGGCCACCGATATCGCGGAATGGATGGTGCGCCAGGGCATTCCGTTCCGGGTGGCGCACGAGGCGGCCGGTGCTGCGGTCAAGGCCGCCGAGGCCAGGGGAGTCGGGCTCGAAGAGCTCGCTGCCGACGAGCTCGCGGGGATCCATCCGGGACTCACCGCCGAGGTGCGGGACGTGCTGACCATCGCCGGTTCGGTTGAGTCGCGCGACGCTCGCGGCGGCACATCACCCGCTCGGGTCGCCGAGCAGCTCGTCACTGTGCGCGACACCGCCGATCGTTTGCGGACCCGCCTGCACGGCTGAGCCCGCCGGCGGCCGTAGGCTCGGGCGGTGCCAACTCGCAGCCGCGCCGCGGTGTACGCCAGACGTCGCAAGCGTCGGATGGCGAAGGTCGACCACGACCTGACAGCACAGCAATGGGCTGTCCTGCAACAGGTTTGGGGTGGCTGCGCCTACTGCGAGGCGCAGGACGCTGACCTGCAGAAAGACTGCGTGCAGCCCATCTCTCGCGGCGGGCGGTACACGCTCGACAATGTGGTGCCGGCCTGCCGGTCCTGCAATGCGAGCAAGTGCAATGCCGAGGTCACCGGGTGGCTGCGCCGAAAGAAGTTGGACGAAGGCAGGTTCTTGCTGAGGACGGCGACCATCGCCAGGGAACTGGTCGGCCACGAGATCTCCGCGGACCACTCCAGTCAGGCCGAATCCGGATCCTGACGCGGGCCGGCGCCTACGCTGACCCGATGGCCGGTACCCGGACGCCCGACGTGCGGCTGGCTGAGCTGATTGCCTCGCTCTCGCTGGCCACCGATCTGGGCCTGGGGCAGCCGCAGGAGCATGTGCTGCGGCAGACGGTCATCGCGACGCGGCTGGCTGCCGCCGCAGGGATGGCGCCCGAGCATCAGGCCGCCGCCTTCTACGTATCGCTGCTGGCCTGGATGGGATGTGTCGCCGACTCGCACGAGCTGGCCCACTGGTTCGGCGACGACCTCCAGATGCGCGCCGACAGCTACCAGGTCGACAAGGCCGGCCCCGGCATGGCGCGGTTTCTGCTCGGGCACCTCGCACAAGGCCAACCGGCGCTGCAACGCATCACCATGGTCGGGCGCTTCCTGGCCCAGGGCGCCGCGGACATGCCGAAACTCTTTGTCAGCCATTGTCAGACGGCCAGCGACATCGCCGACCGGCTCGACCTGCCTGCCGAGGTCCGGGCCGCCCTGCTGGATGCCTTCGAGCGCTGGGACGGCAAGGGCGTACCCGGGCGGGCGCGGGGCACGGAGATCGAACCGGTGATGCGCGTCGTGCACATTGCCGACGACGCCGAGGTCCACCACCGCACGGGTGGCGTCGAGGCCGCGCTGGAGATGCTGCGCAGCCGACGGGAAACCGAATTCGACCCGGAGTTGGTCGACCTGTGTTGCGACCGCGCCGACGAGATCTTCGGGGGACTGGACACCGTGGATGCCTGGGGCTCGGTGATCCACGGCTGCGCGCCGCTGGATGGCACCATCCGCGATGCTGACTTGACGGCCGTGCTCCGCGTCTTCGCCGACTACGCCGACCTGAAATCGCCCTGGTTCCTGGGTTATTCGCGCCGAGTCGCGGAACTTGCCGCGGCCGCAGCGAGATCCGCCGGCCTCAGCGATGACGACGTCGTCCTCGCCGAGCGCGCGGCGCTGGTGCACCGGATCGGAGCGATTGGCATATCGACCGGCATCTGGAACAAGCCGGGTCCCTTGACCATTGCCGAACGCGAACGCGTCCGCACCGTCCCGTATCTCACCGAACGGGTGCTGTGCCGCCAACCGCGGCTGTGCGAGATCGGCGCGGTCGCCGCCGCGAGTTACGAACGAATGGACGGCAGCGGCTATCCACGTGGCTTGACCGGCACGGCCATTCCCGCGACCGCCAGATTGCTGGCCGCCGCTGCGGTCTATCAGGCCCTCGGCGAGGATCGTCCACACCGGGTCGCGTTGTCGCAGGCCGACCGTGCCGCAGTCATGCAGGGCGAGGTCACGGCTGGACGGCTGGACGGCGCGGCGGTCGGTGCAGTGCTGACGGCGGCTGGGTGCCGCACCACGCGTCGGCCCAAAATGGTCGCCGGGCTGACCGGCCGCGAACTCGAGGTGCTCGAGCTGCTGGTCCGGGGCTGGTCGAATCGGCAGATCGCCCAACATCTTTCGATCACGCCACGAACCGTCGGCACTCACGTCGAACACATCTACACCAAGATCGGGGTATCGACCCGCGGCGCCGCCGCGATGTTCGCGATGCGCCACGGGCTGGTCAACGCCGCCGAATAGATCGGGCATTCACCCGATGTGCCGGTCGGGCCGCAGGCCGTAGAACCGATACATGAGCAATGACACCGACACGGGATGGGCAGTGGCAGGCGCCTTCCTGGAGGCGTTCGCCGGCCAGGATTTCGTCTCGCTGGCCGAATGCCTTGATCCCGACGTACATTTCCGCGCCCTGATCCCTCCCGGCCTCGTCGACCTGACCGGAGTCGACGACACCGTCGGCCGGTTCCGGCACTGGTTCGGCGCCGACAACTTCGAACTGGTCGACGCCTCCGTCGGCCGCGTCGGAGACCGCGTTGCGCTGAGCTGGCGCGTCCGCACATCACCGCCCGGGGATCCGACCGTCGCCAGGCTCGTCGAACAGCGCATGTTCGCCGCCGCCGACGACCGCATCCATTCAATCGACTTGCTGTGCTCAGGATTTCAGCCCGAACAGAAGGAGAACCGCTCATGAGCTCGAAAGTGGCGATCAGCCTCACCACCGGATTGGAAGACGCCGAGAAGGTCACCATCGCGCTGCTGGTGGCTGTCGGCGCGGCCGAGCAGGGCCACCCCACGATGATGTTCCTGACCAAGGAAGCGGTGCGGCTCGCCCAACCCGGGTTCGCCCTCGGTGTCGCGTGTGACGGCTGGCCGCCGCTGCCGGACCTGATGGCGCGCTACGAAGCCGCCGGCGGCAAGTTCCTGATCTGCCCGATCTGCTTCAACGCCAAAGGGCTTGAGGCGGAAAGGGTCGTGGCCAATGCCGACCTCGGCGGCACCATCCCCCTGTGGCAGTGGATCGGCGACGAGCCGGCCACCACGTTCAGCTACTGACCTCTTCGGACAGCTCCATCCAGCGTTCCTCCAGCTCGGTCACTTCGCCTTCGAGCTCCCGCAGCGAGCTGGTAAGACGTTGCAGCCCTTCGTAATCGCCCTGATCGTGCTCGGCGAATCGCTGGTGCGCGGTGTCGATCTGGCCGGCCAGCTTCTCCAGTCGCCGCTCGATCGCAGTGATTTCCTTCTGCGCGGCGCGGAGCTCCGCACCCGATAGACCTTCGGAGACCACAGCGGCCGGTTTGGCTGCGGCGGTGCCGGTTTGGGCCGCGTGCGAAGCGCGCAGCCGCAGGTACTCATCGACCCCGCCGGGCAGGTGCCGCAGCCGGCCGCCGAGGATGCCGAACTGTTGATCGGTGACGCGCTCCAGGAAGTACCGGTCGTGGCTGACCACGATCAGGGTGCCGGGCCAGGAATCCAGCAGATCCTCCATGGCGGCCAGCATGTCGGTGTCCAGGTCGTTGGTCGGCTCGTCGAGGATCAGCACGTTGGGCTGTTCCAACAGGATCAGCAGCAGTTGCAGCCGGCGCTGTTGCCCACCGGACAGATCCTTGACCGGCGTGGACAGCTGGGCGCTGGCGAAGCCGAGACGTTCCAGCAGCTGGCTCGGGGTGAGTTCGGTTGCCTTGGAACCGGATCCGAATTCGTAGGTGGTGGCCAGCCGGCTCAGCACCACCCGCACGGGCTCGTCGAGATGCTCGGCCAGCTTCTCCACACCCTGGGTCAGGGTGGCGATCTGCACCGTCTTGCCGTGCTTGACCCGGCCGCCGGTCGGCTCGACCGAACCGTCGATCAGTCCGAGCAGCGTCGATTTGCCGGCGCCGTTGACACCGAGGATGCCGGTGCGCTCGCCGGGGGCGATCCGCCACTCGACGTCCTGCAGCACCTCCCGCTCGCCGTAGGTCACCGACGCGTCCAGAATGTCGACGACCTGCTTGCCCAGACGGGTCACGGCCAGCGACTGCAGCGCCACCTTGTCGCGGATCTCGGGGACGTCGGCGATCAGGGCGTTGGCGGCGTCGATGCGGAATTTCGGCTTCGACGTCCGTGCCGGTGCACCGCGGCGCAGCCACGCGAGTTCCTTGCGGGCCAGGTTCTGCCGTCGTGCCTCACTGGCGGCCGCCTGGCGGTCGCGCTCCACGCGCTGCAGGATGTACGCCGCGTAGCCACCCTCGAACGGTTCGACGATGCGGTCGTGCACCTCCCAGGTGGCGGTACAGATCTCGTCGAGGAACCACCGGTCGTGGGTGACCACCAGCAGGCCACCGGCGTTGGCGCTCCACCGCTTCTTCAGGTGTGCGGCAAGCCAGGTGATCGCCTCGACGTCGAGGTGGTTGGTCGGCTCATCGAGGATGAGGACGTCGTGGTCGCCGGCGAGCAGCTGGGCCAACGCGACGCGGCGGCGCTGGCCGCCGGACAGCGTGCCGATCACCGCGTTCCAGTCGAGGTCGCCGAGGAGTCCGGCGATGACGTCGCGGCCGCGGGGATCGCCGGCCCATTCGTGCTCGGGGACGTCGCCGACGACGGCGTGCCCGACGGTGTCGGTGTGGTCGAGGGTGTCGGCCTGGTCCAGCATCCCGATGCGGACGCCGCCGCGCACCGTCACCCGGCCGGAGTCGGGCTTCAGCCGGCCGCCCAGCATCGCCAGCAGACTGGATTTGCCGTCGCCGTTGCGGCCGACGATGCCGATCCGGTCGCCCTCCTCGATCCCGACCGTCAGCGAATCGAAAACCACACGGGTCGGAAACTCGAGATGCAGGGCTTCGGCCCCCAATAGATGCGCCATCAGGCGCCGATCATATGGGGTGCGCAGCGTCGTCCGCACTCACCGCAACAGCAAGGCCACGACCGCCAGGTAACCAGCGCGTTGTGCCATGATGGCGACGTAATCAGCGGATTTGTACTTATTTGACCAAAAGGGAGTGCCCGGTGGTGGACTTTTCAGCGATCACCGCTCCGGTGGAGCGGTTGGTGGCTACCGCCCAGAACGGGTTGGAAGTGCTTCGCTACGGCGGGCTGGAGACCGGTGCTGTGCCATCGCCGTTCCAGATCGTCGAGAGCGTGCCGATGTACCGGCTGCGGCGCTACTTCCCGCCGGACACCCGCCCGGGTGCCGCCGCGGCGGGCTCGCCGGTGCTCATGGTGCACCCGATGATGATGTCCGCGGACATGTGGGATGTGACGCGCGACGACGGCGCCGTGGGCATCCTGCATGCCGCCGGACTCGATCCGTGGGTCATCGACTTCGGCTCACCCGATCAGGTCGAGGGCGGTATGGACCGCAACCTGGCCGATCACGTGGTGGGCCTCAGCGCGGCCATCGACACCGTCAAGGCCACCACCGGCAAGGACGTGCACCTGGCCGGCTATTCGCAGGGCGGCATGTTCGCCTACCAGACCGCCGCCTACCGGCAGTCCCGCGACCTGGCCAGCATCGTGGCCTTCGGCTCGCCGGTGGACACCCTGGCCGCACTGCCGATGAACATGCCGGCCGGCCTCGCGACCAACGTCGCCGACTTCATGGCCGACCATGTCTTCAGCCGCCTCAACATCCCGGGTTGGTTGGCGCGCAACGGTTTCCAGATGCTGGACCCGATCAAGACCGCGCAATCACGGCTCGATTTCCTGCGCCAGCTGCACGACCGCGAGGCCCTGCTGCCGCGTGAACAACAGCGCCGCTTCCTGGCCAGTGACGGCTGGATCGCCTGGTCCGGGCCGGCCATCGCCGAGCTGCTCAAGCAGTTCATCGCGCACAACCGCATGATGACCGGTGGTTTCGCCATCCACGGCAATCTGGTGACGCTGGCCGACATCACCTGCCCGGTGCTCGCCGTGGTCGGCGAGGTCGACGACATCGGCCAGCCCGCCGCGGTGCGCGGCATCAAGCGGGCCGCACAGGACGCCGACGTCTACGAATACCTCATCCGCGTCGGGCATTTCGGGCTCGTCGTGGGTTCCAAAGCGGCCAGTCAGAGCTGGCCGACGGTGGCGTCGTGGGTCAAGTGGCTCGACGCCGGCGGGCCGATGCCGACCGACGTGGTGCCGATGCCGCTGCAGTCCGAACTGCCGCGCGAGTCGGTGCCGTTGGCGACCCGTGTCGCGCACGGTGCCGCGGCTGCCACCGAGATGGCCTTCACCCTGGCCAGCACCGCGGCCGACGCCGTGGTGTCGGCAGGCAAGTCCACGCGGGCGCTGGCCATCGAGACGGTCCGCACCCTGCCTCGTCTGGCCCGATTGGGTCAGATCAACGACCACACGCGAATCTCGTTGGGCCGCATCATCTGTGAGCAGGCCGAGGGCGCGCCGGACGGTGAATTCCTGCTGTTCGACGGTCGCGTGCACACCTATGAGGCGGTAGATCGCCGCATCAACAACGTCGTCCGCGGTCTGATCGAAGTCGGTGTCCGGCAAGGTGTTCGGGTCGGCGTCCTGATGGAAACCCGGCCCAGTGCGCTGGTCGCCATCGCGGCGTTGTCGCGCCTCGGCGCGGTGGCCGTGCTGATGCCGCCCGATGCCGACCTGGCCGTGGCGGCCCGCCTCGGCGGCGTCACCGACATCATCTCGGACCCGGCCAATCTCGCCGCCGCCCGCCGGTTGCGCACCCGCGTGCTGGTGCTCGGTGGCGGCGAGAACCGCGACCTGAATCTCGATGACGACGACGATGTCGTGGACATGGAGAAGATCAACCCCGACGTCGTCGAGCTGCCCGGCTGGTACCGGCCCAACCCGGGCTACGCGCAGGACCTGGCGTACGTCGCGTTCGCGAACGTCGGCGGCGAGCTGGTGGCCCGGCAGATCACCAACTTCCGTTGGGCGCTCTCGGCATTCGGCACCGCCTCGGCGGCCAACCTGGGCCGCGGCGACACGGTCTACTGCCTGACCCCGCTGCACCACCAGTCCGGCTTGCTCGTGTCGCTCGGCGGCGCGGTCGTCGGCGGTGCCCGCATCGCGCTGTCCCGCGGTCTGCGGCCCGACCGCTTCGTGCACGAACTGCGGCAGTACGGCGTCACCGTGGTGTCCTACACCTGGGCGATGCTGCGTGACGTCATCGACGATCCGTCGTTCGTACTCAACGGCACTCACCCGGTGCGCTTGTTCATCGGCTCAGGCATGCCGGCCGGGTTGTGGCGCCGTGTCGAAGAGGCGTTCCAGCCCGCGCACATTCTGGAGTTCTTCACCACCACCGACGGTCAGGCCGTGCTGGCCAACGTGTCGGGCCTCAAGATCGGCAGCGAGGGCCGTCCGCTGCCGGGCGGCGGCCAGATCGCGCTGGCCGCCTACGACGTCGACGACGATCTGATCCTCGAGGGCGATGAGGGTTTCGTGGCGATCGCGGAACCCAACGAGGTGGGCGTGCTGCTGGCGAAGCCACGCGGCCCGGTCGACCCGACGGCGTCGGTCAAGCGTGGCGTCTTCGCACCGGGCGACACCTGGGTGTCCACCGAGTTCCTGTTCCGCCGGGACGACGACGGCGACTACTGGATGGTCGACAACCGCCGCTCGGTCATCCGCACCCCACGCGGCCCGGTGTTCGGCAAGGAGGTCGGCAATGCGCTGGGCCGCCTCGACGCGGTCGACATCGCCGTCACCTACCGCGTGCCGGTCGGCGATCGCGAGCTGGCGGTCACGGCGTTGAGCCTGCGTCCGGGCGGCAGCGTGCTCGCCGCCGACCTTCGTGAGGCGCTCATCGAGTTGCCGGTCGGCGTGGTGCCTGACCTCATCCACGTGGTGCCGGAGATGACGCTGAACGCGTCGTATCGCCCGGTTCTGGCCGAGTTGCGGGCCGCGGGCGTGCCCGAGTCGTCGGACAACGCGTGGCAGTTTGACGTGGACACCGACTCGTTCGTGCAGTTCACGTCGGCCGCTCACACGGAGCTGACCGGGGACGGCAGTCTGTCGTGACAGCCTGCCGGTGCCGGTCAGCGCTGTTAGGCTGCGCTTGGTCATATCGAATGGAGGACGCATGACGTCACACACCAGCCGTCGCCGGCACGGTGTTGCCGGCGCGATTCTGGCGGGAGCGGTGGCTGCCGGCATGATGATCACTCCTGCCGCGGCGCACGCCGATGTCCTCGACGACCTCGACGCCGAGTACGACATCGGTGCCAGTGGCGGCGACCTCTCGAAGCTGCTGCACACCGCACTCAAGCTGCGCGCCCAGGGCTTCGGCCCCTCGAGGGGCAACCTCGCCGATATCCAGGCGGCCCTTGACGATCGTCCCAACCAGGTACCCCTGATCCACGCGCTGCAGGACACCGTGAAGTTCCAGAAGCGCAATCAGGCCCGTGCTGCCGGCGCGAAGCCGCAGAACCCCATCGTCATCGGTGGTCCGGGTGGCCTGCCGCCCGGCCTGGTGCCGGGCACCGGTGGCTCGCAGATTCCGTTGGGTGGCTAGCGCACGATGATCGACGAAGCGTTGCGCGCGATTTTGGTGTGCCCGCAGGACCGCGGCGAGCTGCTGCTGGTCGGGGACGAATTCCTGTACAACCCGCGGTTGCGTCGGGCGTACCGGATCGACGCCGGGGTCCCGGTGCTGCTCATCGACGAGGCGGTCGACATCACCGACGACGCCGAACACCAGCGACTGATCGACGCCGCCCAGCGGTAGCTCAGCCCGGCAGGTCGCCGGTGAGATAGCGCTGCAGGTTGGGGCCGATCGTTTCCACGATCTGTTGCACCGGCAGCGATTTGAACGGCTCCAGTTCCAGGATGTAGCGGGCCATCACCACGCCGATCAGCTGGGATGCGACGAACTGCACCCGGATTCGTCCGGTGCCGGGTGGATTGTCAACGCGCGCACCGACTTCGGTGGTGATGACGTCTTCCAGGAAGATCCGGATCAGGTTGACGTCGTCGCCGGCCAGCATCGAGCGCAGCGCCGCGATGAAGCCGACGCCGAGTTCGGAGTCCCAGATCGGGAGCAGCAGTGCCGGCAGGGTGTGCCCGAGTTCTTCGACGGGGGTGTTCCGCAGCGGTCCCAGCACCATCTGCGGGTCGACGGGAATGTGTACCGCGGTTGCGAAGAGCTGCTGCTTGGTCCCGAAATAGTGATGCACCAGCGCCGCGTCGACGCCCGCGGCGGCGGCGATCGCCCGCACCGAGGTGTTGTTGAATCCGTTGCGGGCGAACAGCTCCCGCGCACAGGCGAGGATCGTCTCCTTGGTGTCCGATGGTCCGGTCGGACGGCCGGGGGGCTTGCGGCGGGGCCGCGGCTGCGTCGCGGTCATGGGGTCCGACGGCGCAGGGTCGCGGCGGCCAGGCACATGGTGACGACCGCGAACGCGATCACGATGACGATGTCCCGCACCGTGGTGCCGGTGATCTCGGCGTGGTCGGCCACCTCGCGGAGCGCTTCCAACGCGTAGGTCGCGGGCAGCGCGTCACTGATCCACCGCAACCACTCGGGCAGCATCTCACGCGGAACGATGATGCCGCACAACAACAATTGCGGCACGATCACGACCGGCATGAACTGCACGGCCTGGAACTCGGTGCGCGCGAACGCACTGCACAACAGGCCGAGTCCGACGCCGAGCACGGCGTTGATGATCGCGATCAGGAACACCAGCGCGGGGCTGCCCGCGGTGTCGAACCCGAGGAACCAGAACGACACCAGGCAGGCCAGCGTCGCCTGCGCGGCCGCGGCCACGGAGAACGCCGATCCGTAGGCGGCCAGCAGATCCAGCCGGCGCAGGGGAGTGGTCAGGATTCGTTCCAACGTGCCCGAAACCCGTTCGCGCTGCATGGTTATCGAGGTGATCAGGAACATCACGATCAACGGGAAGACGCCCAGCAGGATCAGGCAGGCGTTGTTGAACGGCGACAGCGTGCCAGGCCGGTGCGGCAGATCGTCGAACATGAAGTACATCAGCGTGATGACGGCGCTCGGCACCACCAGGATCATCGCCATGCTGCGATGGTCGGCGGCGAGCTGACGCAGGATGCGGGCAGTGGTGGCCAGATAGGGCTGCAAAGTCAGCCGGCTTTGGCCGCGGTGCTGCGCCTGATGATGGTCAGAAACGCTTCCTCCAGCGATGAACATCCGGTGTCCTCTCGTAGATGGGTGGGCGTGGTGTGCTTGAGCAGGCGGCCTTCGCGCATCAGCAACAGTTCCCCGCAGTGGTCGGCCTCGTCCATCACATGGCTGGACACCAGCAGGGTGGTGCCGCCGCGGGCCAGCCGGTCGAATTGTTCCCACAGGTCGACGCGCAGCACCGGGTCCAGCCCGACGGTCGGCTCATCGAGCACCAGCAGGTCAGGTTTGGACACCAGCGCACACGCCAGTGATGCGCGGGTCCGCTGGCCGCCAGATAGGTTGCCGCAGAACGCGGTTCGGTGATCCTGCAGCCCGACGGCGGCGATGGCGTCGTCGGCCGCGGCCTTGCCGGAGCCCGTCAATGCGGCGAAATAGCGCACGTTGTCGATGACGCGCAGGTCGTTGTAGACCGTCGGCTCCTGCGTCACATAGCCGACGCGGCGACGCAGATCCGCTGATCCGGCGGGTTTCCCGAGCACGGTGACGGTGCCCTTCGTGATGATCTGGGTACCCACGATGGCGCGCATCAGGGTGGTCTTGCCGCAGCCCGAAGGGCCGAGCAGTCCGGTGATGCTGCCGTGCCGCACCTGCAGGGACACCTCGTCGATCGCGAGTCGCTTACCGCGGACGACGGTCAGGCTGTCGACTCGAATCGCAACGTCAGGGGCATGATCCGTTAATTCATCACTCGATGAACTCATCATAGGATGAATAATCCGCTCGCGGCGTGGACATGTCAACGGCGAGTCTTCGAGCGGGCAGAATGACGGGCCATGAGCGCCGCGCAACTCGCCGTCGACCCGGTCACCGCGGCCCGGCGCCTGCTCGGGGCCACGCTGTACGGCCGCGACGTGGTCGCCACCGTGGTGGAGGTCGAGGCCTACGGCGGCCCACCGTCGGGGCCCTGGCCGGATGCGGCAGCACACTCGTTCCGCGGCCCGACACCTCGAAGCGCGGTGATGTTTGGACCGGCCGGCCACCTGTACACCTATCGCAGTCACGGAATTCACGTGTGCGCCAACGTCGTCTGCTGCGCGGACGAGGTGGCGGGAGCCGTGTTGCTGCGTGCGGCCCGCGTCTTCGACGGTTGTGGCGCCGCTCAAGGCCGCCGACGCGCCGGCGTTACGCCGGCCGCGATCGCCCGCGGGCCCGGAAATCTGTGCGAGGCGCTGGGAATCACGTTGGCGGACAACGGTATTGACTTGATGGATCGACGATCCCCGGTCCGGCTGGAACTGAACGCGCTGCAGGTGGGGAGTGCCGGGCCGCGCGTGGGTGTAAGCCAGGCCGCCGACCGGCCGTGGCGATTCTGGCTGGCGGACACTCCGGAGGTTTCGGCCTACCGGCGCAGTCCCCGGGCGGCCGCGCCGGGGGATAGCGACTGATGGCAGCCGCTGACCTGCGATAGGGGAAGATCGACGTCGTGAGTACTGGCATCCTCGATGAACTGGACTGGCGCGGACTGATCGCGCAATCGACCGACCGCGAAGCGCTTGCCGCCGCGACCACGGATGGGCCGCTCACTCTGTATGCCGGCTTCGATCCGACCGCGCCCAGCCTGCACGCCGGACACCTGGTTCCCCTGCTCACGCTGCGGCGATTCCAGCAGGCCGGGCACCGTCCCATCGTGCTGGCCGGTGGTGCGACCGGCATGATCGGCGATCCCCGGGACAACGGGGAGCGGACCATGAACACCGCCGACACCGTCGCCGACTGGTCTGAACGCATTCGTGGCCAGCTCGAGCGATTTGTCGAGTTCAACGACTCCGGCAACGGCGCGATCGTCGAGAACAACCTGTCCTGGACGGGTCCGATGTCGGCCATTGAATTCCTGCGTGACCTGGGCAAACACTTCTCGGTCAACGTCATGCTCGACCGGGACACCATCAAGCGGCGACTCGAAGGTGACGGTATTTCGTACACCGAGTTCAGCTACATGCTCCTGCAGGCCAATGACTTCGTGGAGCTGCACAAGAAGCACGGCTGCAGCCTGCAGATCGGTGGCTCCGACCAGTGGGGAAACATCATCGCGGGCGTCCGGCTGGTGCGTCAGAAGCTCGGTGCGACGGCACACGCGCTGACGGTTCCGCTGGTCACCTCGGCTGACGGAAAGAAGTTCGGCAAGTCGACCGGTGGCGGAAATTTGTGGCTCGACCCTGAGCTGACCAGCCCATATGCCTGGTACCAGTACTTCGTGAACGCGGCCGATGCCGATGTCGTCGGCTATCTGCGCTGGTTCACCTTCCTGTCCGCCGACGAACTCGGTGAACTGGCGACCGCCACGGCGGAGCGTCCTCACGAACGGGCTGCTCAACGCCGGCTGGCTCGGGAATTGACCACTTTGGTGCACGGCCAGGCCGCAACCGACGCCGTTGAACTGGCCAGTCAGGCGCTGTTCGGCCGTGCCGAACTGAGGGATCTGGACGCATCGACGCTGGCCGCGGCGCTGACCGAGGCCAGTAATGGCCAGGTCGCGGAGCTGGCGCCCGGTGGTCCGGACGGGATCACCGACCTGTTGGTGGCGACGGGACTGTCCAAGAGTCGTGGTGAAGCGCGCCGGACGGTCGCCGAGGGCGGCGTCTACGTCAACAACGCACGCGTGGAAAGCGACGAGTGGGTACCACAGCCGACTGATTTTCTGGGTGATCGCTGGCTGGTGTTGCGGCGTGGCAAGCGCCACATCGCGGGGGTGCGCCGGGTTACGGGCCCGACCAGTGGGAATCACCCCCTGTGACCAGGGGAAACGGCCCGCTGACCTGGCGATTTGACTCGCTGTTAGCCCTGCCGTAACTTATTCCAGGTCAGAGCGACACGGACAAGCGCCGGAGAGCGAAGACCAAATCCGAGAGTAACACCCATTAAGTTGGGAGTTCCTCACTGCCCGCACACGGACCGCGGCTTTTAAGCCGCGGGTTTGTTGCGCGGTCAGGCCGGGCGTGTTGTTTGAGAACTCAATAGTGTGTTTGGTGGTTTTTGTTTGTTGTTTTTTTGACTGCACCTCTTGTTTTCCCGTTTGTGGGGTGTGGTTGTTTTTTTGATGCCAGTTTGTTTGGTGTCTTTTGTTTGTGATCGGATTTTTCTGATTCGAATTCACCTGTCTTTGGATGGGTT
>NZ_JXST01000029.1 GCF_000878195.1 Mycolicibacterium llatzerense
GTTCGGCATCAGTCGCGAGCAGGGCACCCCAGATGGAGGCGACCCCGGTGTCGTCATCGGGTTTGCCGACCCCGACCCCACGGCGACGCGCGGCGGACCGCACTTTGAGGACCGCGGCCGGGTCGAACTTGTGCACCCAGCCGTCGATCTTCTTCTCGATCTTCTTGCGCGACAGGCCCGCCCATTCCGACAGCGCCCCGGCCAGCGCGGCATCGATCACCGCCATCAGGTTCGGGTCCTCAACCAGACGGGTGCGCCAACAGATCGTGCCCACCGTCCGCGCCGACACTCCACCAGCGGCGAATACCGCGGCCACCCGCGGTAGCCGGTACCGCAACGCGATCGCCATCGACAGCTGGCCCGATGCTTCCTTCGGGCCAATCCCCAGCGCGGCACCGACCTCCGCGCAGGCCGCGTCCCAGCCATCGCAGGCCCACCACTGCCGATCACCCTGATTGTCGACCCGCAGCTCCACCAGATCCGCGATCGCCACGAACCGGCCGGACGCGGCCACCGCTTCCACTCGCGCAAAATGCGCCATGGCATCGACCGTCGAGGCATCGTGCGCGAGGACTCCCGTGCCACCGATACCGCAATGATCGAACATGCGTTCGAGTCTACCGGAGGGGTCTGACACGCGCCACAGTTCTGCATCAGGACATCGGTGACAGTTCGGGTTGCCTTGGTGGCCGCCGGACCCCCGTGCACAATCGACCAGTGACCGGCCGACCGCTCAAGCCCTGGCATTTCGTCCTCGTCTTCGGCGTGGTGAGCCTGCTCGCGGACATGGTGTACGAGGGCGCCCGCAGCATCATCGGTCCCTACCTGGCCACCCTCGGCGCGTCGGCCGCCATTGTCGGATTGGTCGCCGGCGCAGGGGAATTCATCGGCTATGGACTACGGGTTGTCGCCGGCTACGCCGTGTCACGCACGCAGCACTACTGGGCCTGGACCATCACCGGCTACGCACTGACGGTGCTGAGCGTCCCGTTGATCGGCGTCACGGGCTCGCTCGTGCCGGCACTGCTGTTGTACGGAACGGAGCGCCTCGGCAAGGCAGTGCGCTCACCGGCGAAGGACACCCTGCTCTCGCATGCGTCGACAAGCACCGGTCGGGGCAGCGCGTTCGGCGTGCACCAGGCCCTCGACCAGACCGGCGCGATCGCCGGGCCGCTGCTGCTGGCGGCGGTGCTCAGCGCCCATGCCGGCGACTATCGGCTGGCGTTCGGGGTACTCATCGTCCCCGGTGTGCTGGTGCTGGCCCTGCTCGGCTGGCTCCGGTTGCGCGTTCCCGACCCCCGTGACTACGAACCGGTGCACGCGGAGCCCACGGCTACGGACGCCACGTCCCGCGACACCGCAGCGGCCCAGCCCGCCGGCGCCAAGTCAGCGCTGCCGGTCCAGTTCTGGCAGTACGTCGTCGCCATCGGCCTGCTCTCCTGCGGCGTCGCGTCATTCCCGCTACTGGCCTTCCACGCCCAGCGCACCGGGCTGCTCACCGACGCCCAGGTACCGATCCTGTTCGCGGTCGCGATGGCCGTCGACGGCGCTTCGGGCCTGGTGATGGGCCGGGTCTATGACAAGCGCGGACCGGTCACCCTGCTCGCCGTTCCCATCGCCGCCGCATTTTCCGCGATCGCTTTCACCGGCGACCGCACCCTGGTCTGGGCCGGCGTCGCGGTCTGGGGCGTCGTCAACGGGGTGCTCGATTCGACGGTCAAGTCGGTGGTCACCGAGCTCGTCCCGGCGAACCTGCGGGCCATCGCGTTCGGCTGGCTGGCCCTGCTGCGCGGTGTCGCGCTGCTCATCGCGGGCGGCGTGCTCGGCACCGTCTACGACATCTCCCCCGCGTACACCATCGCGCTCATCGTGGTGGCGAACATTGCGGCGCTCGCCGGACTGGTCCCGGTCCTCCGCCGGATTCAGCCCGCCATTCACTGAGCGCCCAGCGTGGCGGCGTAGATAAGCCCTGTTCGGGCAGCTGTCAACCCCTACGTGCCCTGCCAGCGGGAGCAACCTGCAGAGCCGGAAATGCCGATCGCTAACATGAATGCGCTGCTCAGCGCGATCGGCCAAGCGACCCGTAGGACAGATGAGTTGAATACACCAGAACTTGCCAATTGGAACACCCAGGAAGCCCTGGCGGAGGCGATGATTCCGATCGTCGGCACTCTGCACCGCACGCGCGGCGTCACCGTCCTGCTGCACAGCCGGTCACTGGTGAACAAGTCGGTCATCAGCATCCTGCGTACGCATCGCTTCGCCCGGCAGATCGCCGGCGAAGAGCTGTCGGTGGTCGAGACCTTCCCGTTCCTGGAGGCTCTGGCGAACCTGGACCTTGGTCCGGCCAAGATCGACCTCGGCCTGCTGGTGCACGCGTACCGCGCCGACGAACGCGGCCTCTCGGTCGCCGACTTCGTCGCCGACTCGCTTTCCGCGGTCACCGGTGACAACAAGGGTGAGCCGCAGTGCCCGCGCGACGTGGTGCTTTACGGCTTCGGCCGGATCGGTCGCCTCGTGGCGCGGCTGCTCGTCGAGAAGGCCGGTGGCGGCAACGGCCTGAACCTGCGGGCCGTCGTGGTCCGCAGCGGTGGCGCCGACGACCTCAAGAAGCGCGCATCCCTGCTGCGCCGCGACTCGGTACACGGGCACTTCAACGGCACCATCAAGGTCGACAAGGAGAACAACCTCCTCATCGCCAATGGCAACGTCATCAAGTTCATCTACGCCAACGACCCGTCCGAGGTCGACTACACCGAGCACGGCATCAACGACGCCATCCTCATCGACAACACCGGCAAGTGGCGCGACCGCGCGGGCCTGGAGCAGCACCTGCGTCCGGGCATCTCGAAGGTCGTCCTGACCGCACCGGGCAAGGGCGACGTGCCGAACATCGTGCACGGCGTGAACCACCTCGGCCAGGACGTCAGCCAGCAGATCTTCTCGTGCGCGTCGTGTACCACCAACGCGATCGTGCCGCCGCTCAAGGCGATGGACGAGAAGTTCGGCATCATCCGCGGCCACGTCGAGACGGTCCACTCGTTCACCAACGACCAGAACCTGCTGGACAACTACCACAAGGCCGACCGTCGTGGCCGTTCGGCGCCGCTGAACCTGACGATCACCGAGACCGGTGCCGCCTCGGCCGTCGCCAAGGCCCTGCCCGAGCTCAAGGCCAAGATCACGGGTAACTCGATCCGCGTCCCCACCCCTGACGTGTCGATCGCGATCCTGAGCCTGCAGCTCAAAAAGGAGACGACGAAGGAGGAGGTGCTCACGCACCTGCGCGAGACGTCGCTGTCGGGTCCGCTGAGCCGCAACCTCGACTACACCGCCGCGACCGACGCCGTGTCGAGCGATTTCATCGGTTCGCGTGCCGCATCGATCATCGACGCGAACGCCGCCATCGTCGATGGCGACCAGGCGATCCTGTACTGCTGGTACGACAACGAGTTCGGTTACTCGTGCCAGGTGGTCCGCGTCGTGCAGTTCCTGTCAGGTATCGAATACCCGACGTACCCGCGCAGCTGATCCAACTTCCGCCGAAACGGCATTCCGGCAGGCAAGTTCTCGAAACTTGTTCTGCTGGTATGCCGTTTCGGCGTTTGTGGTCGGTGTGGCGTTGCGGTCAGGGTTCCGCTGGCAGGCCGTAGTGGGCCGCGATCCCGCCCAGCAACAACGTCATTCGATGTTGGAACGCCTCGTCGCCGAACGGATCGTCGCCGGATGTCGCGATGGCACGCAACGTCGCGTACTCCGAGGGCGGGCGCGCGTCGGTGAGTTCGAGGATCCGGGCCAGCCACGGCTGCCCACCCTCGGCGTAGAGATACTCCCGATGGGCCTCGGTGACGCTGCCGACCGCCATCGTGCTCACCGACGCCCACACCGCGAGGGCGTCGCTCGGCGACAAGCCTTGCGCGGCAAGCGCTTCGACCGCCTCCGCGGTGTACTCCATCTCGACGTCGTGGCCGACGGCCCCGCTGACGAACTTCTCCACCAGCGCTGGCTCCGACGCCAGCACGGTCCGGATGTAGGACGCGTAGTCGCGTAGCCACGTCGCCCAGTGCCCGCCGGTGTAGCGCGGCGGCGGCGAGTTCGTCAGGGCACTGGCGGTGGCCAGCCGCAGCAGGTCGTGCTGGTTCTTCACGTGATGGTAGAGCCCGGGCAGGCTGACACCGAGATGCTCGGCGACCCGACGCATGGTGGCGTTCTCGGTGCCGATCTCCAAAACCGCTGCGGCAATGGCGCTCTGGTCGATGCGCGGCGGCCTCCCGCGGCGGGGTGCTGCGTTGGGCACGCTCATCCGACCCTCCTGGCGACCACTTTCACATTCGGGGTTGACGATAACCGAGGCGACTTTTAATAATCAATATGAAAAATCGCTTCCCATAGAAACGACACGATGAACCGAGATAACCGTCAAGTCCTGCTGCGCCGCCGTCCCAATGGGCTGGTCTCCCCCGACGACACCGAGATGGTGACGGCGCCCGCTCCGGTCCCCGCGGAGGGCGAGGCGTTGCTGCGGACGAGGTATGTCGGCATCGACGCCGCCGCCCGGACCTGGCTGGACGGCGAACCCGGTTACCTCCCGGCGCTGGAACTCGGCCAGGTGGTGCGCGTGGCCGGTATCGGCGAGGTCGTCGAATCACGCTGTGCCGCATACAAAGTTGGCGGCCTGGTGACCACACTGACCGGGCTGCAGGACTACGCGATCATCCGCGACGATCTGTTCAGCACGCCGGTGGTCGGGTACACCGACCCCCTCGCGGTGATGTCGATCTACGGGCCCACCGGCGCGACCGCCTACTTCGGCATGACGGGCGTCGGAAAACCCCAGCCCGGCGAGACGGTCGTGGTGTCCGCCGCGGCCGGCGCCACCGGCTCGGTGGCCGGCCAGATCGCCAAGATCGCCGGCGCTCGCGTCGTCGGCATCGCAGGCGGTCCGGAGAAGTGCCGCGTCGTGGTCGAGGAGTTCGGCTTCGACGCCTGCGTCGACTACAAGGCCGACGACTTCCCCGCCGCTTTGAAGGCGGCCTGCCCGGGCGGGATCAACGTCTACTTCGACAACGTCGGCGGCGACATCCTCAATGCCGCGCTGGGCAACCTTGCCCACCGGGCTCGCGTGGTCATGTGCGGGATCATCACCACGTACCTCAACGGTGATCACCCCGGTCCGTCCAACTACGTGAACCTGCTCGCCACGGCCTCGACGATGCAGGGCTTCATCGCGCTCGAAGAGTGGGCACGCTTCGACGAGGCCTTCGCCGCGCTGAGCGGCTGGGAGCAGCAGGGCCTGCTGGTGCATCGCGAAACCGTCTACGACGGACTGGAATCCAGCATCGACGCACTCAACGGTCTGTTCACCGGAGCCAACATCGGCAAGATGCTGGTGAAGATCAGCGAGCCGGGGAGCTGACACCGTGCTGACTCCCTTCGACGACTATCCGATCCACGCCTCGGCCGACCCGGTGGGCGTGCCGGCCAGTGGCGACCCCAACCACTACGACCGCTACTGGTTCAACGGCCACCAGCGCGATGGCGACTTCTACTTCGGTGCGGCCATGGGGTTCTACCCCGTTCGCGGAATCATCGACGCCGCCTTCAGCGTGGTGAAAGACGGTGTCGAGCATTCGATCTTCGGGTCGGGCGCGATGCCGTTGGACCGGTCGGCGACCGTCGGCCCCTTCCGCATCGAGGTGCTCGAGCCGCTGCGCACCATCCGCTACGTCGTCGACTCCAACGAGCACAACATCTCCTGCGACCTGACTTTCCGTGCCACCACAGTGGCCGTGGAGGAGCCACGTCAGCAGCGACGCACCGCCGAAGGCATCGTGCTGACCGACCACACCAGGCTCACCCAGTGGGGGTCGTGGGAAGGGACGATCACGGTCGACGGCGAGGACCTGGCGGTCGCGGCTGGTGACGTCCCGGGGACGCGGGATCGCTCGTGGGGAATCCGGCCGGTCGGCGAGCAGCTGCCGATGGTGCGACAGCCCATGCCATTCCAGGTCTTCTGGCTCTGGGCGCCACTGCATTTCGAGGATCGGTTCACCCACTACGCGTTCCACGAGCACGAAGACGGGCGACGATGGCTCGAGACCGCCGAAATTCTGGATCCGCTGCCGGCCGGTGCCGCACCGTGGAGCCGGGTCGGGGTACGCGAGTGCTACGACATCGGCTACGAACTCGACTGGGAGCCCGGGCGACGCGAGATCCGGCGTGCCCATCTGTGGTTCACCGACCCCATCGAGGGTGAGACCCACATCGAGCTGGAGAAGCTCTACACGTTCCGGATGCGTGGCATCGGCTACTGGCACCCGCACTGGGGACACGGCTCCAACCATGGGCAGTACGAAATCGGCCGGGAATCAATCCGTTTGGACGATTTCGACCCGACCGACTTCACGTCGCTGCATCTGCAGAACGTCGTGAAGGCCACCATGGGCGCGCGCACCGGGATCGGCGTCGTCGAACAGATCGCCATCGGCCCGCACACGCCGTCCGGGCTGACCGGTTTCCTGGACGGCTACCGGGGCTGAGTTTCCCGGCGCTCACCACGCCCCGCTGACGTGACCGTCAGTGACATGCGGCACAGTGGACGGCACGATCGGGGAAATCCGCTTGCGGTCATTCGCAGAAAGAGGGGTCGAGTTGTCTGACACAGGTGTCGTCGCGCCGGTGCTGCCCGGCGGTGGTGTGTTGCCGTTCCCACCGGTTCCGTCCGCCAGCATCGCGGGCCGGACGCTGCAGGAGTCGACGTACCAACCGCGCGCCGTCCCCAAGCACCTGCACGACGACTCCCCCAACATCGTCATCGTCCTCGTCGACGATGCCGGTCCGGGCCTGCCATCGACGTTCGGCGGCGAGGTGACCACCTCGACACTGGACCGGGTGTGCGCTGAAGGCGTTTCCTACAACAGATTTCACACCACCGCGATGTGCTCGCCGACCCGGGCCTCGCTGCTGACCGGCCGCAACCACCACGAGATCGGCAACGGACAGATCGCCGAACTCGCCAATGACTGGGACGGGTACGCGGGCAAGATTCCGCGGTCCAGCGCCACCGTCGCGGAAGTGCTCAAGCAGTACGGCTACGCGACGTCGGCTTTCGGCAAGTGGCACAACACCCCGGCCGAGGAGACCACCGCCGCTGGTCCGTTCGAAAACTGGCCCACCGGTTTGGGTTTCGAGTACTTCTACGGGTTCCTCGCCGGTGAGGCGTCGCAGTACGAGCCCAACCTGGTCCGCAACACCACCGTCGTCGCCCCGCCGAAGACTGCCGAAGAGGGCTACCACCTGTCCGAAGATCTGGCGGACGACGCGATTTCGTGGCTGCGGCGACACAAGGCGTTCAACGCCGACAAGCCGTTCTTCATGTACTGGGCCAGCGGCTGCCTGCACGGCCCGCACCACATCATGAAGGACTGGGCAGACAAGTACGCGGGCAAGTTCGACGACGGCTGGGATGCCTACCGGCAGCGAGTATTCGAGCGGGCGAAGGACAAGGGCTGGATCCCCGCCGACTGCGAACTCACCGAGCGCGACGAGCAGCTGCCCGCCTGGGATGACATCCCCGAGGACGAGAAGCCGTTCCAGCGGCGCCTGATGGAGGTCGCCGCCGGGTACGCCGAGCACGTCGACGTTCAGGTCGGCCGGATCACCGACGAACTCGAAGCGCTGGGCTACGCCGACAACACGCTGTTCCTGTACATCTGGGGCGACAACGGTTCCTCGGGCGAAGGCCAGAACGGCACCATCTCGGAATTGCTGGCGCAGAACGGAATTCCGACGACCGTCCGTCAGCACATCGACGCCCTCGACGAGCTCGGCGGGCTGGACGTCCTCGGTTCTCCGCTGGTCGACAACCAGTACCACGCGGGCTGGGCATGGGCCGGGTCCACGCCGTACAAGGGCATGAAGTTGATGGCCTCGCACCTGGGCGGCACCCGCAATCCGCTCGCGGTGCGGTGGCCGGCGAAGGTGGCGGCCGATCCGACGCCGCGCCCGCATTTCCTGCATTGCAATGACGTCGTGCCGACCATCTACCAGGTGGTCGGGATCGAACCACCGCGCACCGTGTCCGGGGAGGCGCAGATGCCGCTGGCGGGTGCGGGTTTCGCGCAGACGCTGGTTGATCGGGATGCCCAGGGCGGCAAGAAGACTCAGTACTTCGAGATCATGGGCAGCCGGGGCATCTACCACGACGGGTGGTTCGCCGGCGCGGTCGGACCGCGGCTGCCGTGGATCCCCGGCCTCCCGCCCGGCATGGCAACCTGGACCCCCGACCAGGACGTGTGGGAGCTGTACCACCTGGACCAGGACTGGACGCAAGCCAACGATCTCGCGGCGCAGATGCCTGAGAAGCTGGCCCAGATGCGCGAGATGTTCGCGATCGAGGCGGCGAAGAACGCGGTGCTGCCGATCGGTGGCGGCCTGTGGGTGCCGGTGTATCACCCCGAGCTGCGGATCGCGCCGCCGTTCAGGGAGTGGAAGTTCTCCGGCGACATGATCCGGATGCCGGAATTCTGCGCGCCCGGGCTGGGCAACAAGAACAACGTGGTGACCATCGACGCGGATATCCCGGAGGACGCGTCCGGCGTGCTGTACGCCCTTGGCAGTGGCGCGGGCGGGTTGACGTGCTACTTCGAGAACGGCCAGGTGCGCTACGAGTACAACCTGTTCATCCTGCAGAAGACGAAGATCCAATCGGATGGCGTGATCGCGCCGGGGCGGCACACCATTACCGTGACGACCCAGTACGCCGAGCCACGTGCGGGCGGCCCGCTGGACATCGTCATCGCGGTCGACGGTGACACAGTGGCCTCGGGCCAGGTTCCGATCAGTGCCCCGCTGCTGTTCACCGCGAACGACTGCCTCGACATCGGCACCTGCCTCGGCTCGCCGGTGTCAATGGACTACCGCGAACGCGCACCCTTCCCGTTCGAAGGCCACATCCACGGCGTCCACGTCGCCTACACGTGACGGGTTACCGGTTGATCGAATGCACCAGGTCGATCGCCGCGCCGAGAGTGGTGAATCGTTCCTCGATGGTGTCGCCCGCCGGGTAGATGCGGACGGTGTCGACGCCGGCGTCGCACCAGACTTGCAGACGATCGCGCACCATGTCCGCGGTGCCGATCAGGGTGGTCGCGAGGATCATGTCGTCGGTGATCAACGCCGCCGCACCGTCGCGGTCCCCGGCCTGCCAGCGTTCCCGAACCGCCGCGGCGACGTCAGCCCAGCCCTGGCGGCTGTACGCCTGGTTGTAGAAATTGGTTGAGGCCGAACCCATTCCACCGAGGCTGAACGCCAGTTCGGACTTCCGCGCGTCGATCATCGTTTTCAGCTGCGCTTCGTCGCGTGCGAAGGACACCTCGGCGCCCTGGCAGATGTCCAAGTCGGCGCGGGTCCGGCCAGAGCGACCGAGTCCGTCGTCGAGATGGGCGAAGTAGGCGTCGTCTGCGCCCTCCGGCACGAAGCTGGTGCCGAGCCAGCCGTCGGCGACCTCGCCGGTCAGGCGCAGCATGGCGGGCGTGAGACTGGCTATGTACAGCGGTATTTCGTGCTCCGCCCGCATCGACAAGCGCATCGGCTTGACGTCGCCACCGGGCATCGGGATCTGGAACTGCTTGCCGGTGTACGTGATCCGATCGCCCGCGATGGCTTGCCGGATGATGTCGATGGTTTCCCGCATCCGGCCCAGCGGCTTGGCGAACGGCACGCCGTGCAAACCTTCCATCACTTGCGGTCCCGAGGCGCCAAGACCCAGCAAGAAGCGTCCGCCCGACAGGTTCGACAACGTGACCGCCGCCTGGGCGATGGCCACCGGGGTACGAGTGCCGAGCTGAATAATGCCCGAGCCCAACAACATCCGGTCGGTGCACGCGGCGTAGTAACCCAACGCCGACGGCGCGTCGGATCCCCAGGCCTCGGCCACCCAGCAGATGTCGAGGCCCATCTTCTCGGCTTCGGAGACGAAAATCCTTTGGTGGTCCCAGGTTCCGAGGCTGGCGGCCTCGATGGTTGTCGCCGCGCGCATCAGCTTTCAGCCCGTCGCTTGATGTGCTCCAGTGCGCACTGCATACCGGACTCGAATTCGCGGAGCCGGTTGAACACGATCTTCTGTTCCTTGTCGGGCATCCGGGCGATCGCCAGAGACAAGCCCGACGGCGCGGGTCCCAGCTGAGCCCATTGCGCGAGCCGGGTTCCGGTGCCCTCGGGGCTCAGGCTCAGCCGCCAGGTCGCGGTCGGGTTCTCGGCATCTCCGATGGCCCAAGCCATCACATGTTGTGGTTCGTACTCGACAATCTCGGATTCCGTCGACCATTCACCGAGTGCGGGGTGGCTGTTGTAGCCGACGAATCGGGCGCCGGCACGAGGTCCGTCGCAGCCGTCGAGCCACTCGACTCGCTGCAGCTCCGGGCTGCACTCGGGCATCACCGTGATGTCGGATGCCAGTTCCCATACCCGTGCCACGGGCGCGTCGATCCACGTCGAAACCTCGACGGTCGGGGCGTCGGCATACACCGCACCGGTCCATTCCACGATTTCAACTTCCCTTCCGTGCAGTCCGTTTGGCTGGGCGCCTCACGGTTTCGGCCGCAGGTTCTGCGGCGAAAAGTGTCCGGGCCGCCAACAGGACCTTCAGTTCGGTGTTGACGTCCTCGAGTGGCCGCAGGCTCGACGTGGCCCGGCACATGGTGATCGCACCTTCAATCGCGCCGAGAGACGTGGTGGCGAGCCGTCGCGCGACCGCGGTGTCGAGGCCATCCGCCGTCAGACAATCGGTGACCAACTCGTGCCAGGTGCGGAAAATCTGATTGGCGTGCTGTGCCAGTGCCGAGTCCGGCTGGGCGCTGACGGCGATGGACACCACCGGGCACCCGACGGCGAAATTGTTCTGGCGCAGTAGTTTTCGCCAGAAGGCTGTGACTGCATCGACGACGGCGGCGGGTCCGTTGTCCGCGGCATTGGAGATGAGCCGGGAGATCGCATCACCGCTGAGCTGCGCGGCCTCGTCGATGATCTGGGCACGCCCGCTCGGAAAATGATGATAGATCGACCCCCGGGGTGCCCCGCTCCGGCTGAGCACATCGTCGAGCGTGACACCGTCGACGCCGCGCTCGCGCAACAGCTCGACGGCGGCAAGCACCATCGACTGACGGGTATCGGTCGGCATGGGCAGCTCCTGGCGGGCGGATCATTCGGTCCGAATTATGATCCGAATCATAACCAGGAGTCAATGGCGCCCAACAATCCGCACATGATCGCTCCACCTGAGGACGATTACCCGCTTGACTATGAGTCCCCTCATAGCGGGTCGGATGGCAGTAAGCGCGAGCAGACGTAAAACTGTCGAATCACGTCCAGAAACGACAGTTTTGCGTCTGCTCGCGGGAGAACCGGCCTAGAGCGTCCCGTCCAGATACGCGGCGCGGCAGGCGCGGCGGGCCAATTTCCCGCTGGTGGTGCGCGGGATACCGCCCGCGGGCAGCAACCGGACGTCGGCGACGGTCACTGCGTGGCGCTCGGCCACCAGCGCGCGAATCGCGTCGATCGCCGGCTGCGGATCACTGCGGGCCGTGCCTGATGCGCGCTCGGCGATGATCACGAGCTGGTCGCCACCATCGACGGGCACGGTGAACGCGGCCACGTACCCCCGCCGCACCAGAGCTGACGCGTCAGCAGCGGTGGCCTCGAGGTCATGCGGATAGTGATTTTGCCCGTCGATCGTGATGATGTCGGCCAGCCGCCCGGTCACGTACAACTCGCCGTCGAGATAGAAGCCCAGATCGCCTGTGCGCATCCAGCATCCGTCGACATCGGCGCCGTCAGCGTGACTGTCCTTCGGTAGGACGCACCGAAGCCGAGCCTGGAATACCTCACGCGTCTCGTCCGGCAGACCCCAGTAGCCGCGGCCGATGTTGTTGCCCTGCAACCAGATCTCGCCGACTCGCCCGTCGGGCTGCTCGGTTCCGGTGGCCGGGTCCACCATCACCGTCCACAGGCTGCTGGCCGTCTGCCCACAGGAGACCTGCGCGACCGCGCCCGGTGCATCCTCGGACACCGCCACGGCGAAGCCCGCCGCGAGCTGGTCGCGGTCGAAGTACCGCACCGTCGCCTCCGCGTCAGGTGCGATGTTGGAGACGAAAAGTGTTGCCTCGGCGATGCCGTAGGACGGCTTGATCGCTGTCTTCGGCAGCCCGTACGGTTCGAACGCCGCGTTGAACGTTTTGATGGCGTCGATGCTGACCGGCTCCGAACCGACGATCATCACCACGTTGGCCAGGTCGATGTCGTCGCCGGGGCCCGGCGCACCACGATGCGCCGACCACTCGTAGGCGAAATTCGGTGCGGCGGTGACCACCCGGCCGACCTTCGACCCGTCGGACAACGCCTGGATCCACCGCAGCGGCCGACGGATGAATGCGGTGGGAGACAGCAACGTTGAGTGTCCGCCGTACACGGTAGGAAAGCCGATCATGGACAGACCCATATCGTGATACAGCGGCAGCCAGCTGACGCCGTGGGTGTTGCGGTCCAGCATGTCGATGGACAGGATCATCTGAATCAGATTGGTGCCCACGGCTTTGTGCGTGATCTCGACGCCGACCGGCGGTCGGGTTGCGCCCGAGGTGTACTGCAGGTGAGAGACGTCGTCGATGTCGATGTGGACGGGATCGAACGCGACGCCTTCGTCGTCCGGCACCTCACCGACGGCGACGACCGTCGGACTGCCCAAATCCGGGTGGGCGGACAGGAATTCGGTGACGGCGGACCGCGCCGACGCCGTCGTCAGGATCGCAGCTGGTCGCGCGTCGTGCAGCGCCGTGTCCAAACGTTCGGCATGCCCCGGTAATTCGGGCGCGAACAGCGGCACCGCAATGGCGCCGGCCTTGATCGCCGCGAAGAACCCGGCGACGTAGTCGAGGCCCTGCGGCGCCATGATGGCAACTCGATCACCACGCGCGGCGACCGCCTGTACCCGGGCCGCGATGGCCGCCAGGCGCACCCCGAGTTCGGACCAGGTCAGTTCTGTCGTCCGCACATCGGAGCCGGAGTAATCCAGGTAACGGTAGGCCACCATGTCGGGCAGATGTGCGATGTTCCCGTCGATCAAGGCGATCAGCGTCGCGGTGGGCGGCAGCTTCACCCGCCCCGCCTCGTCGATGCAGTCCTCGATCTGGAACAGGGCGCTGCTCGATGTCATGTGTCCAGATTAGGGGGCAGATCAACCCAACGGCAGTGGCGCTCGACACTCCCAGGGGACGAGCCGCCCCGAAACCGTCGAAAATGACTGGGCCGTCCGGGTTCTGGCCAGACAGGTCACCTGCGGGACCATTCCTCGGCCAGCAGCTCATAGGACCGCACCCGGTCGTTGTGGTCGTGAGTGATGGTCGTGATGATGAGCTCGTCGGCCGCCGTGGCGTCGCGTAACCGCTCGAGCTGGTCGGCGACCTGGGCGGCCGATCCGACGAACTGGGTATCCACTCGGTCGGCGACGAGGTCGCGTTCGGCGGCGGTCCAGGCGTGTGTCCGGGCTTCGGCCGGGGCCGGAAACGGGATCGCGCCTTCAGCCGTCCGGATACTGCGCACCCACAGGCCGTAGCCGGCGGCGTGTTCCCGGGCGGTGGCCTCGTCTTCGGCGACGACGACGTCGGCCGAGACCGCGACGTAGGGCTCGGCGAGCTCGGCCGACGGCCGAAACGCGGCCCGGTAGGCGTCGGTCGCCTCCAGGACCGATGCCGGCGCGACGTGATAATTGCCGGCGAAGCGCAGCCCTCGCGTGCCGGCAACGTCGGCACTCTCACCGCCGCTGCTGCCCAGGATCCAGATCTGGAGGTCAGCACCTTCGCCCGGCACAACCCGTGCCGTCAACCCATCCGCGTTGCGGTAGCCGCCTGCGATCAACGCAAGAATGTCGTCGATCTGGTCGGTGTAGTCCTGCGATTGCGCGCCCGGCAGCTGGAGCAGCGCCCGCTGGAGTGCGAACCGCGGGGACTTCAACAGCGGTAACGGATCGAACTTCCCGGGGATCAGCAGTCCGTTTCCGCCAGTGCCATTGACCCGGGTGGCTGCCGCGGCGGGTACGGGCACCTTGGCTTCCCGCGGCTTGCCGCCGGAGCGCCCCAGGCCGAGGTCGAACCGGCCGGGATGCAGGGCGTCGAGCAGGCCGAACTCCTCCACCGTCGCCACCGCGGTCCGGTGCCCCATCTGTACCGCGCCCGAACCCAGCCGGATGGTCGAGGTCTCCGCAGCGGTCAGCGCGAGCAGCACCGCCGGCGACGTGCCGGCAATACCGGGATTGAGGTGATGTTCGGCGAACCAGTAGCGCGCATAGCCGAGCGCCTCCGCGCGCTTTGCGAGGTCGATGCTGTTGCGCAACGCCTGCGGCGCAGTCGAACCCGACGAGATGGGCACCAGATCGAGCACTGTCAGTGGAGTCGCCATGGTCTACGACGCCACCTCGGTGGACGGGTTCGTGCGGCGCGCCGGTCGCGGCAGCGGCGCCAGCCCCAGGTGGTCGCGCAACGTACTGCCCGCGTATTCGGTGCGGAACGTGCCGCGCTCCTGCAGCAGCAGCACCACCTGGTCGACAAACACATCGAGTCCGCCGGGCGTGATGTGCGGGACCAGGATGAATCCGTCACTGGCATCGGCCTGAACGAAGTCGTCGATGGTCGACGCGATCGTCTGAGCCGACCCGATGAACGACTGCCTGCCGGTGACTTCGATGATCAGCTCACGGCTGCTGAGGTTCTGCGCCTCGGCTTTGGCCCTCCACTCGGCGGCGGTCGCGAGGGGGTCGCGGAACATGCGCACGCTGGCCCGACCGCGGGCGATGGTGTTCTCCCCCACGACCGGATCCACGGTGGGCAGCGGGCCGTCCGGATCATGGTCGGAAAGGTCCCGGTTCCAGAGCTGTTCGAGAAATTTGATCGCGGTCTGTGGAGAGACCTGGGCAAGCCGGACCTCGTGCGCGATGTCGGCCGCCTCCTGGTCCGTGTCGCCGATTACGAAGGTGGCGGCCGGCAGGATCAGCAACTCGTCATGACGGCGCCCGTACCGAGCCAGCCTGCCTTTGACATCGGTGTAGAACGCCTGGCCTGCCTCCAGCGTGCTGTGCCTGGAGAAGATCGCATCGGCAGCCGATGCCGCGAACTCCCGGCCCTCGTCTGAATCGCCTGCCTGGAAGATCACCGGCCGGCCCTGGGGGCTGCGTGGCACGTTGAACCGGCCGTGGATGTCGAAGTGACTGTCCGTGTGATCGAAGGCCCCGGCGTCGGGATCGGACAAGAACACGCCGGCAGCCTTGTCTGCCACGATCTCGCCACCGCGCCACGAGTCGACGAGCTCGAGCGCCGTCGCCAGGAACGTCTTGGCCCGCTCGTAACGCTGGTCCTCGGCGAGGAAGCCGCCACGGCGAAAGTTCTCCCCCGTGAACGCATCCCACGATGTCACGACATTCCAGGCGGCACGGCCTGCGGACAGGTGGTCCAGCGAGGCGAATTGGCGGGCTACCTCGTAGGGCTCGTTGAATGTCGAATTGATGGTGCCGGTCAACCCGATTCGCTCCGTCACCGCAGCCAGCGCCGCCAGCACGGTGAAGGTGTCCGGACGGCCCACCACGTCGAGGTCGTAGATGAGTCCGTTCTGTTCCCGCAGCCGCAGCCCTTCGGCCAGAAACAGGAAATCGAATTTCCCGCGCTCAGCGGTCTCGGCGAAATGTATGAACGAGCTGAACTCGATGTGGCTGCCGGCGGCCGGGTCGCTCCACACGGTGGTGTTGTTCACCCCGGGGAAGTGCGCGGCCAGGTGAGTTTGCTTGACTGGCTTGCTCATTGGCTGATCCTCGGATTCTGCGTGTTTCAGTGGTTCAGGCGAGCGCATAGCGGTTGGCGGGACGCGGCAGGCCGAGCAACCCGCGGAGCGTGTTCGCTTCGTACTCGCCGCGGAACAGCGCCCGTCGGCGCAGTTCGGGCACGAGCTGCTCGGTGATCTGGCGCAGGTCGTGGGGCAGCGTCGCCGGCCGCAGCCGGAAGCCCGTCAACCCAGCGGCGTGCCATTCCTGCAGCAGGTCGGCCAAGTGAGCCGCGGTACCGACGAAAATTCGCGCGTCACTGCGATATTCGGATCCGGCGAGGTCATCGAGCCGACGCCGACGGGCCTGGGCCGCCAACTCGCTGTCGTCGAGAAAGACCACCAGGTCGCCGAAGATGTGCAGCTTCTCGGAACCCCGGCCCACAGCCTGTTGTAGGGCACGGATCTCACCGACGATGTCTGCCGCATCCTCGGCGTCACGCGGGGTCACGAACCCGATGTCTGCGCTGCCGGCGATCAACTCGTAGGAGGCGCCGCCGTGGCCCAGGGCCGCGACGATCGGCTGGCCCTGCGGCGGGCGCGGCGTGATCGACGGGCCCTTGACCGAAAACCAGCGGCCTTCGAAGTCGATGTAGTGCAGCTTGTCCCGGTCGACGAATCGTCCCGTGGCGGCGTCGCGGATCTCCGCGTCGTCCTCCCAGCTGTCCCAGAGGCGACGCAACACTTCGACGTAATCGGCTGTCTCGGTGAAGTATTCACGGATCTGTCGTTCGACTGCCGGTTCACGCCGCCCGAAATGGGCGGCCACATCTCGGCGGCCCGCGATCTGCACACGAACGCCGGCCCGCCCGGCGCTCACGTAGTCCAGCGTGGCGATGGACTTCGACACATGAAAAGGCTCGGTATGGGTGACCACCGTCGTCGGCACCAGCCCGATCCGCTGAGTACGAGGTGCGACGCGGGCGGCGATGAGCACGGCGTCCAACCGGCCGCGGACCCGATCGGTTCGATCGTCGGGCTCGAACGGATCGTCGGACTGCACCGCAAGCGAGTCTTCGATGGTCACCAGATCCACTGAGCCGCGTTCTGCCTCGACGGCCAGATCGGTCCAGTACCCGGCACCGAACAGGTCTGCGGGTCGCGCGTCGGCTTCCCGCCACGCGGCCGGGTGCCATCCGGCGCCGTCCAAAGCCACTGCCAGATGGAATCGGTTCGACGAATCGGGCATCACGCGACCTGCTTTCCTGACGGGATACGACCACTTTGCCGAGCCGCGCGCAGATCGCGGCAGCTGCGACACCGTCAGCGCCAGGGAAAGGGAATAATCGCGCTACCGGCGGGCAGGTTCGGTCCGACGCGCATCGACCGATCGCACCACCACACCCAGAGTCGCGCGGGCCGGGTCGCCGACGACACCCCCGACGCCGCGGTACATAGGGGCCGTACCGTCAAAACAGCTGCAGGTCAGCAACTTTGACGCCATCGCCCCAGCACTGGCGTGCGCCCGTTGCGCGACTCAGCAGAATTCGGGGGCCCACATCGCGGAGTCGACCAGAGAATCTGCGCCGCAGCTTTCAGCGCTTGCCATCCGACGCCATCGCCGAATGGAGACACCGCAGCCCCCTGAAATCATCGCGATTGCAAACCCGCCGCCGGGCCGCCGCATCGACCTAGCGGATGCCGCGGACCAGCCGGCCCGGACGGGCGCCGGTATCGATGCCGTGACGGCGGGTGACGGTGCCGCTGACGATCGTCGCGTCGTAGCCACTTGCGCCCTGCACCAAGCGTTTTCCACCGGCGGGCAGGTCATGCACCATTTTGGGTGCGTGCAACGTCAGCGCATCGAGGTCGATGACGTTGATGTCGGCCTTCTTGCCCACGCTGATCACACCGCGGTCGGACATGCCGTAGAGCTGGGCGGTGTCGTGCGACTGCTTCCGGATGACGTACTCCAACGGCAGCTTCTCGCCACGGTGACGGTCCCGGGCCCAGTGCGTGAGCAGGAACGTCGGGTACGAGGCGTCACAGATCATGCTGCAGTGCGCGCCGCCGTCAGAGAGCCCCAGCACCCCGGCCGGGTGCGTGAGCATCTCGCGGATGGCGTCATGGTTGCCGTCCGAGTAGTTGAACATCGGGTACATGAGCATGGCCCCGGCGTTGGCCTCGAGCATCAGGTCGTACATCGCGGCGAGTGGATCCATGCCGCGCCGCTGCGCGATGGCCGCGACGGTGCGCTCGACGGTCGGCTCGTAGTCCGGCGGTTCACCGATGTCGTACAAGCGATTTGCCGCATTCTGCGCCAGCATGAACATGCCGTCGAACAGCTTTGTGGGGTCGATCGGCAGGTCGTCCTCCGCCAGGATCGCGGCCCGCACCGCGGGCTCTGCCAGCTTCTCGGCGAGCTCTTCGCGCGTGCATTCGGCGGCCAGCCGGCGGTAGGTCGGGCGGTGCGTGAATGCGTGATGGCCAGGGAAACCCAGCAGCATGCCGAACGGCCGCGCCGCCACCTGGGGGAACAACCGGCTGCCCGCCTGATGCGCCGCGGCCGACAGGTCGAGCTGCTCACGCCACAGATTCGGATCGGCGTCGACCTGGATGAGCGCAAAGCTCAACGCACAGTCGATCTCCTCGCCGAGGCGGCGCATCCAGTCGAGTTCCTTGCGCGGCGCGATGATGTCCTCGCCGGCAGCGCCCTGCGGCGCCAGCTCGAAGACCGCTGCCCCGCCGGCCGCGGTGGCCCGGCCCAGGGCGAACAGCTCGTCCTCGGCGGCGAACGTGCCCGGCACCGGTTCGCCGTCCATGGCGCGGTGTGCCAGCGTGCGCGACGACGAAAAGCCCAGTGCCCCAACCTCGATCGCTTCCTGGACCAGTTTCGCCATGGCCTTGATGTCGTCGGCGTTGGCGGGTTCGTTGCGGGCGCCGCGCTCCCCCATGGCGTACGCCCGGACCGCACCGTGGGCGATCTGGGTACCCATGTCGACCGAGAGTTCACGCCGGCCGACGACATCGAGGTATTCGCCGAAAGTCTCCCAGCCCCAGGTGATGCCCTCGGTGAGGGCGGTGCCGGGAATGTCCTCGACGCCTTCCATCAGCCGGATCAGCCATTCCTCCTGGCCGGGACGCACCGGCGCGAAGCCGACGCCACAGTTGCCCGCGACCACCGTCGTCACCCCGTGGTTGCTCGACGGTTCCAGCACGCTGTCCCAGCTGACCTGGCCGTCGTAGTGGGTGTGGATGTCCACGAACCCCGGAGCGACGATCTTGCCGCCGGCATCGATGGTCTCGGCCGAATCACCGGACAGCACAGGGTCATTCGGACCGCGCCGATGAACCTCGACGATCTTGCCGTCCTTGATCGCGACATCAGCGGTGAACCGGTCGGCGCCGGTGCCGTCGACAACAGTGCCACCGGTGATCTTCAGATCGAACACATCTGCTCCCTCGTTGCCACCCGCGACCATCAGTCAGCGGCAGTACTGTAACAGTGTTACACCGTGATGAGACGTAGATCTAGCGACTGGTCGCGATTGGGTGTGATTAGGTGTTCGGCATACCGGAAGCAGGTGGTCATGGCGCAGGCATCCCAGCGTGGGTCCGACGGCACGTCGAAAACTGTTGACGCTCAACTGATCCTCGATACCGCCGCGGCATTGCTGGAACGCGATGGCGTCTCCGGATTTTCCATGCGGAGCCTTTCCGAGCATCTCGGTGTCGCCGTCACATCCATCTACTGGCACGTCGGTGGACGGGACAAACTGTTCGACCACCTGATCGACCGGCTGATCGACGTGATGGCCAGCCTGCCCGCCGTCGGCGACAACCCGAAAGACCGCATCACCGCCCTGGCCCGCGCGCAGCGCACCGCGCTCATCGAACGCCAGCACCTGATGGCGATCGCGCACGAACGCGACCGCACACCGTCACTGTTCCAGCCAGTGCAACAGACCCTCGCCGCCGAACTGGCCGCGCTGGGGATCACCGGAAATCAGGCGGCCCTGGCCTTGCGGTCCATCGAGGTGCACGTGATTTCGTCTGCGCTGATGCAGTTTTCGGCCATCCGCAGCGGTGAGCACGACGAGGAAGACGCGTCACTGTGGGGCGACGACTGGCCCGATCAGAAGCTTGTCGAGGCCTTGCGCTCGCCCACCGACTACGACGCGGTTTTCGAGTACGGCCTGGCCGCACTCCTGGCGTCCCTGGTGTGAGCCGGCGAGCTCAGTTGGCGGCGAACCGGCGGTTGCGCAGCTTGGGCACCGCCTGCTCGCTGAGCACGCGGGCGCGTTCGGTCATGGCGCCGGCAATGGCCTCGGGGTGCGTGGTCAGGTAGAAGCCACCCGCCGCCGACTGGTCGAAGATGACCTCGGCGGCGGTGAGCGGATCCATGGCGGAGAGCTGGTGCATGGCGGTGCGCTCAGACGCTGAGGCTGTGGCGGCGTCGTCATCCGCCGTGCTCTCGACGCCACCGGCGGCGGTGAAGATGTTCGACTGAACCGGGCCCGGCAAGACCGCCTGTACACAGACGTGGTTGTCGTGGCCGGCCAGTTCGATCTCGACTCGCAGGCATTCGGTCAGCGCCAGCACGGCGTGCTTGCTGACGATGTACGGCGCCTGCAGCTGGACCGTCGACACGCCGCCGACGGACGACATGTTCCATACCCACGACGGTTCGCCCGACGCCAACATGGCGGGCAGGAAGGCCCGCACGCCATGGAAGACGCCGCTGACGTTGATGTCCATGACGCGCTCCCAGTTGGCGACCGGGGTATCCCACAGGTAGCCGAACTGTTCGATGCCGGCGTTGTTCACCAACAGGCGCACCGGGCCGATGTCGCTGTTGACCCGGTCGGCCAGGGCCTGCACGGCCTCGGCGTCCCGGACGTCGCACACCGCGTCCACGGCGGTCGCGCCGGCCGCGGTCAGCTCGTCACGCAGCGCGGCGACCGCATCGGCATTCACGTCGGCCAGCACGGTCGTCATACCCAGTTGGGCCGCGTACCGGGCCAAGCCGGCCCCGATCCCCGAGCCGGCCCCCGTGATGACCGCAACCCCACCACTGAACAGTTCCTGTGCACCCATGGCCGAAGTAAATCGCAGGGCGGGGGCTCGGGCAGGCAGAAAGTCCGATCAGTGGAATGCCGGTCAGACCGGCTGCACCGCGACTTCGGCCTTCGGCGCCGCGCGCAGCACGCATCGGGCATAGCCGATCCAGCTCACCACACAGGCCACAAAGGCGATGGTGATCATCGGGTAGACCGCCTGACCGAGAACCACTGCGACAGAATCACTTCCGGCCAAGCGCCGGTCGACCGCGCCGCCCGTCATCAACGGCAGCAGGCTGACGACGAAGCAGGCGATGGCCGCGGCCAACGCGGTGCCGAACATCGCGCGCACGGCGGCAGCGATCATCTTGCCGGCCGCGAGCAGGATCAGCACCGCGAAGGGCAGCGGCCGCAGCTCGGCGCCGAGGTGCCCGCTGATGTCCCAGATCCCCCAGCCGCTCATGGCGCCGCGGCCATGGTCGTTGTGCGCGGTGTACCACGGCAGCACAGCCGCGACCACGATCATCGCGAAGGCGATGACCCCCATCGCCCAGCGCGTCAATACGTTCTCGATGCTCAACTCCCGGTAAATGTGGGCTGCATCAGTGTCAGCATGGCCATCGCCAAACTGATGAGCAGACACAGACTCAACACGATCATCGCACCAACCAGCAGCCAGCGGCCCATTCGTCGGCGAATGCGCGTCAATTTTGCGTTGTGGCATTCCTCGACATAACCGACGGCAACCATCGCGAAGGCGACGTCGATGTGTTCGTCCCCGACAGTGGCCGCGCCCGCCGCGATCTCCTGCAGGCGTCCGGGCTCGATCTGCACTCCGGCGACGGCGAATCGCCGACTCAGCCGGCGCGCCTGCGCCCGCGTGAGCGGGTGGTCGCACACGTGCACGTGGTGTCGCGGGGCTGCCACTTACGTCGTTCCTTCGATCCGGGCACCCGCCCGAATGCCGAAGGCGCCCAAGAGTGAAGTTACTCCGGCGGGCGCCTTCGCACACTGCGACAGCAGGAATTTACAGACCCATGTCCTTGGCGATGATCATCTTCATGACCTCACTGGTGCCGCCGTAGATGCGGCCGACGCGATTGTCGGCGTACAGCCGGGCGATCGGGTACTCGTTGATGTAGCCGTAGCCGCCGTGCAGCTGCAGGCAGCGGTCGATCACGCGGGCCGCTGCGTCGGTGCAGAACAGCTTGGCCTTGGCAGCGTCGGCGGCGGACAGCTCGTCGAGGTCGTGGGCCTCCATGGCGCGGTCGACGACGGCTTCCATCGCGTCGACGTCGGCCTGGCAGGCGGCGAGCTCGAACTTGGTGTTCTGGAACGAGGAGACCGGCTTACCGAAAACGGTGCGGTCCTTGGTGTACTGCACGGCGAACCGGACGGCGGCCTTGGCCTGCGCGTAGGCACTGACGGCGATGCCGAGCCGCTCACGGGGCAGGTTCTGACCGAGGTAGTTGAAGCCCTGGTTGGCCTCGCCGAGGATGTCCTCGACCGGGACCTTGACGTCGGTGAAGTTCAGCTCGGCGGTGTCCGAGCAGCGCAGGCCCAGCTTGTCGAGCTTGCGGCCGACCGAGTAGCCCTCCAGCTTGGTGTCGACCACCAGCAGCGAGATGCCGAAGCGACGGTCGTCTTCCTTGGGAGCGGAGGTACGGGCGCAGACGATCACGCGGTCGGCGTGCACGCCACCGGTGATGAAGGTCTTCGAGCCGTTGAGGACGTAGTGGGTGCCGTCCTCGGAAAGCTTTGCGGTGGTGCGCATTCCGGCCAGGTCGGAGCCGGTGCCGGGTTCGGTCATCGCGATCGCGAACATGATCTCGCCGCTGAGCATGCCGGGGAACCAGCGCTTCTTCTGCTCTTCGTTACCGATGTCGCGGATGTAGGGCAGACACAGGCCGACGTGCACGCTGGAGCCACCGAACGACACCGCGGCACGCGCCAGTTCCTCGGTGAGGATCGCCTGGAACTTGTACGAGGTCAGGCCCTCGCCGCCGTACTCCTCCGGGATTTCCGCGCCGAAGATGCCGAGTTCGCCGAGCTTGTAGTAAAAGTCGCGCGGCACCAGGCCCTTCTCGAACCACTCGTCGTAGACCGGGCTCACCTCGGACTCAACGAAGGACCGGATCATCGACCGGTAATCCTCGTGCTCTTCGCTGTAGACCTCGCGTTTCACAGACATCTCCTCAAAAGTGGTGAACAGTGTTAGCTTGTTGCTGTCACAATAAGCTAACAACGTTCGCTAATTCAAGGGAGACGCAGATGGGCAGGCCCCGCGTACCACTGCTCAACCGCGAACTCATCCGTGACACCGCGCTGGAACTGATCGATCGCGACGGCCTCGCGGAGATGTCGATGCGCAAGCTGGCTGCCGAACTGGGCGTCCAGGCGTCGTCGCTGTACAAGCACTACCCCACCAAAGACGACGTGCTCGACGCCGTCGCTAGCCAGGTGGCGAGAGAAATCGACACGTCGGGGTTCGACCGCGGCGACGATTGGCAGGACGCGCTGACGGCGTGGGCCCGCTCGCACCGCGCGGCCCTGGCCGCCCACCCGAATCTCGTGCCCTACCTGGCGACCGGGCCGGGCCGTCGCGACGTGAGTCTGCGGATCGCCGATGCCGTGCACGGCGGCCTGGTCGGGGCCGGCTGGCCGCCCCGCGAAGCCACGCTCATCGGCGCCGCGACCCGCTCACTGGTCCTCGGCTCGACCGTCGGCTCGTTCTCCCGCGGTTTCACCGACGACGTGCAGGTCTACCGCGACCGCTACCCGCACATGGGCCAGGCACACCTACTGCGCGGCAAGGCCGACCAGATCGACGCAGCGGGTTTCGAACTGGCCCTGACGTCGTTCATCGACGGTTTGGCAATCCGCTTCGCCGCCCTCCAGTGATTTCGGCGTGATTTGTAGCGTTCGCCGCTACAAATCACGCCGAAATCGCTCGCGGATCTTGGGTGGAACCAGCCGGCGGCCCGGCGCGTCCATAAACATGTGGATCACGACGTTCTCGACGGCTATTTGCGAGCCCACGACGGCGTCATCACGCTGGCTCAAGCGTCCACGGCCGGGCTCGACCGCCACGCGGTCGAGCGGAGGGTGAAGACCGGCCGCTGGCTGCGGTGTTCGCCCGGTGTCTTCTTCGTCGACGACCGGCCGCTCACCGATGCGGCCCGGATCCGTATTGCCGTATGGGGTTACGGACCACAAGCGACCGCGAGCGGCCTGGCAGCCGCCTGGTGGCACGAGCTCTGCAAGTACTCACCAGACATCGTCGAAGTCACGGTGCCACGCAACAGCAACGGCCGAGGACGCACGGGTACCCGGGTACGGCGTCGAGACCTACATCCGGCCGACATCGTTGACCGCAATGGCATGCGAGTCACCGCGTTGCCACTGACAGTGGTCGAGGCTGCAGTGCGGCGCGGCGGTGGCGTGCGGCTGATGGACACTGCTCTGCAGCGTCACGTCGCATTGCAGCCGTTGTGGGACGCACATTTACGCAACAAAGGTCGCCATGGTTCGCCGGCATCGCGCCGACTCCTTGTGGCCGCTGCCGACGGAGCGCGATCCGCGGCCGAACGATTGTTGGTCCAGCTGTTGCGCGACAACAAGATCACCGGCTGGCAGGCCAACCATCCGGTCGCCGGATACAAGGTCGATGCCCTATTCCGCCGCGAACGAATCGCCATCGAGACCGATGGCTTCGCATTTCACAGCAGTGCGGCCGATTTTCAGAACGATCGTGAACGGCAGAACAAGATCGCGCTGGCCGGCTATCAGGTGCTGCGGTTCACCTGGCTCGACCTGACCGAGTATCCCGACAGGGTCCTCGCGGAAATCTGCTGCGCCCTGCGACTTCGGCGTGATTTGTAGCGGCGAACGCTACAAATCACGCCGAAATCACTTGTCTTGCGGCTTGGCGCCGCCGCTGAAGGGGTTCAGCCTCGACACCCCCGGGATGTTCGACAGCAGCCGGAACACCTCATTGCCGGTATTCACCAGCGCCTCGAGTTGCGGCAGCAGGGCGTCGAGCGTGCGGAACATGGGGTCGGCCATGGCCATGAACCGCTCGGTGCGGTCGATCGTGGTGTTGAGCCGCTCGGTGGCCACCGCCAGGTTCTCGATGAGATCGGGCACCTGGGCGGCCAGTTGGACGGAGGCCGGCGGGATGCGCAAAGCACCGCTGGCCACCGCCTGCGTCATCTCGACGGCGGACTGGGCGGCATCAACCGCGGACTGGGCTGCGGCCTTCAGGTCGCTGGGCTTCGGAATCATTTGACCGGCCATACAGTTAACTGTGCCGCACCCAGGCCCGCCTGTCCCGTGATCGACACGGCTACACGTCGGTAACGCTGCTCACGATCAAGACGGCAGTACCAGGATCTTGACGTGCTCGTCGGGATTTCGCAGTGCTGTGAACGCATCTGCGATGCCGTCGAGCCCGGTACGTCCGGTGATCAGGGCCTCGGCGTCGATCTCGCCGGCGGCCAGTCGGGCCAGCACCTTCTCGTAGGCCTGCTCGTACGGGCCGTGCCCGAAGTTGATCGCGATCTGCCGCATCTGGGCCACCACCGGGATGATGGTCTCCTCGGCGAACGGCGAGGCCACCACCTGAATCCGCGAACCCCACGGCAGCGTGTGGGTCAGCGTGTTGAGCGTGCCGACACGCCCGCTGCATTCGTAGGCGATCAGCAGCCCGCCGCCGGTCTTGCCGCCGGCCAGCAATTCGTTGTAGACCTCGATCGGGTCCTGTTCGTTCGGGTCGACGACGATGTCGGCGCCCATCTTGGCGGCCAACTCACGCCGCTTCGGCGACGGTTCCGAGGCGATGACGAGGTGCGCCCCGGCGGCCTTGGCAGCCAGGATCGTGCCCAAACCGATCGAGCCGCAGCCGATCACGAGCGCGGTGTCCGCGGGCTTCAGGCCCGACTGCTGCATGTGCATCTCGCCGACGTGCAGCGGCTCGGCCAAGGAGGCATGTTCGAGCGACAAGCCGTCGGGCACGTGCCGGACCCAGAAGGCGTCGACGACGATGCACTCACCGAAGGCGCCGTGGTAGTCGTTCGAGTAGCCGATGATCGTCGGCATCCCGTTCTGTTCGGTGGTGATACCCAGCCCCGTGACCCGGTCGCCCTCAGCGAAATCCTCGACACCCGGCCCGGTTTCGATGACGGTGCCGGCCCACTCGTGGCCGAGCACGACCGGACGAGTGGCGTCGAAAACAGCGAACGGGAAGCCCGCGCCTGCGGCGACGGCCACGAACCGGCAGGGGTCCTTGGACATGCTCAGGTCACTGCCACAGATGCCGCAGGCGGCCACCTTGATCCGCAGCTGGCCCGCACCGGTGGCCGGCGGCTCCGGCACGTCGGTCACGGTGAACTGGCCGTCGATGAACTGTGCTGCCCTCATGCGTGCGCTCCTGTCGAGATCGAGATCGTTGCGCCTGCCTGATCGGCGGCTCCGCCACCGGGCGCCGGAGTGGCGGGCAGGTCAGTCGGCTGCCCGTAGTAGTCGGTGTACGCCTTGGTGATGGCGCCGACCAGGTTGCCGATCAGCACCTCTGAGTTGTCTTGTGCGAACTGCAGACTGGCCTGACGGGCGACGTTGCGACGGCGGAAGTGCGGGATGACCTCGGACGCGAACAGCTCGTAGCTGCGCTTGGTGTTCTCCCAGTCGGCCAGGTCCACGTGCATGATCAGCAGGGTGCCGAAGCCGCCGGTCTTCTCGATCAAGCGATCGATCTGGGCGATGGCGTCTTCCGGCGTGCCGATGATCGCCTGGCCGAACTCACCGAGCGACTCATTGCGCCAGTAGTCGATGATGCCGGCCGGGGTCTGCGCCCAGTCGGGGTTGATGCCCTGCTGGCGGTTGACGTACTCGGCGATGGCGTGGATGCGGCGACTGACGGCGCGCTCGGCTTCTTCCCGGGTCTCGGCGATGAACATCGGGTTGACCAGACGCCAGGTTTCGCGGTTGGCGACGTAGCCATTTTCGGCCGAAACCTGTTCGTACACACCCCAGTTGCGGTCCAGCGACTCGTAGCCGGCCTGCGAGCTGGCAGCCAGCGACAGCAGCGACAGGCCGTGCTTGCCGGCCAGCACCGAACCGTTGGGCGAGATGGTCGAAGCGGTGGCGACCTCGATGCCGGCCGGGTTGTAGGTCGGCAGCTGAGCGCGGGCGTCGCGCAGGGTGAACCAGTCGGTCTCCATGTTGACGACCTCACCGCGCAGCAGTGCGAGCACGGCCTCCAGGGCCTCACCCTGCATGCGGCGCTGGTTGGTGGTCGTGATGCCCATCATGTGCGCGTCGAGCGGGATCTTGCCGGGGCCGGTACCGACGATCAGCCGGCCGCGGGTCTGCAGGTCCAGCTGGGTGATGCGGTCCGCGGTGATCAGCGGGTGGTGGTACGGCAGCGACATCACACCGGTGCCGAAGCGGATGCGCTCGGTGCGCTCGGCCGCGGCGGCGATGAACACATCGGGCGCCGGGACGATCTCGGCGCCGGTCGAGTGGTGCTCCCCCATCCACGCCTCTTCGAAACCGAGGTGGTCCAGGTGGGTCATCAGGTCGATGTCGCGGCGCAACTGCAGCGCCGGGTCGGCGTTGAGCGGATGGTACGGGGCGAGGAACGCCCCGAATTTCATGGACGTCGGGCTCCACTGGGCAGCGCTGCTCACGGTGGTCTCCTGGTTCTCGGTGAGGGATGTCTCGGCTTTCTCGGCCGACTGTAATCCGATCACTCGATTGGATCAAGTGATCCATAAATATCAGCCGCGCCGGGTCCGGCTTTGCGCAGGTAGAGGCATACGGGCGCGCGGGAGGTCGCGAGCTATCCGCGAATTTTCAGGTAGTTACTTCACCTTCGGCGTCAGGAATTGAGCAGGCGCTCGGTGCCGCCGACGACAAACGTCACGAGGTCTTCGTAGAACGCTTCCAGAGCCGGGGAGGAGAGCTTGGCCCGGTCCCATTCGTCGGCCCGGCTCAGGCCCTGTACGAAGCCCATGATCGACACCGCCCAGCGCGCCTCCAGCCGGTCCTCGGCCGCGTTCGGGAAGGTCCGGCGGACCTGCGCCAGCAGGGCGACGCGCAGCTTGGGCTCGATGGTTTCGTCGGCCGGACCGGCCTGGGTGATCTGCGCCATGATCTTGATCCAGCGCATCCCGCGGGTGCGTTGGCGACGCAACAGATCGAGATAGGGTGCGGTGACGGCGCGGACCAACGCGTCGGGCGACGGCGCGGCCGAATCCGCTGCCAGCACATCGACATTCGCCTGGATGGCCGAGCCCACCGCGGCGCCGAGGTCCAGCACCACCGCGCGCAGCAGTTCGTCCTTGGAACCGAAGTGGTAGTGCACCGACGCGGCGCCGAGGCCGGCCGCGGCGTTGACCGAACGCACCGAGACGGCGTCCACGCCCAGCTCGGCGAACAGCTTCTCGGCCGTCTTCACCAACTTGGCGCGGGTGGCATTGCCCTGGCGGTTCTGCGATGTGCCCGACACGTCGAAAAGCATGTCACAGCGTTGCGCCGCCGCCACTGAACGCGTTTCGTGTCTCGAGGATCAGCAGCGCCACATGCAGTGAGGTCGCCGACTCACCGTCGGCGAGATCGACGCCCAGAATCTGCTCGATACGGTTCAACTTCGCATAGAGCGACGGCCGACTCAGATGCAGGCGCGACGCCAGCGCCGACTTGTTGCCGCCGAGTTCCAGGTATCCGCGCAGCACGTCCAGCAGACCGGCAGCGGACTCGATGTCGTGCAGGATCAGCGCGCGCAACTCCCCTTCGGCGAACCGCTGCAGCCGCGGGTCCGTCCGCAGCATCGACAGCAAGCCACGCAGCCTGATGTCCGCGACCCGAAAGCAGACCCGCTGCGAGGCAGGCAAAGACAGCGCGGCCTCGGCGACGTGCGCGGCGTCGGTGATGCGGTGAATGGCATCGATCAACCCCGGCGCCGGCGTGCCGACGCCGAGCACCAGGCCATGGGCGTCGACGGCACGTTCGGCATCCCGGCGCAACGCCCGACCCAGCGGTTCCAGCGCGCTGCCCGGGCGCATGTTCAGCGACAGCACCATGGCGATCTCTCCGGGCCCGCGCAACGAGAACAATCCGCTGTGGCCCAACGCTTTCACCGACCGGGTCACGGCGTCGAGCAGACGGGCACTGCGACGTTGCTCTGAAACGGGATCGGCGTCCGCACCATCCTTCGGGGCCCATCCCGCGATCCGCAAGGTCGCGGGCAGGTATTGCGACGCCGGACGCAGACCCAGCGCGAACGCGCGTGCGGTCGCTTCGTCCTCGAACCGGATGCGTTCGCGCGCAACGTCTTCCAGCAACCCGGCCTGCGCCTGATGTTCGATGTCCGTGCGGCCGCGTTCTGCCATGCGGTGCAGCACCAGCGCCTGGGAGGCCCGCTCCAGCACCATGGTGAACCTGGCGGCCACGTCGTCGGAGGGACTCAGCGCGATCAGGCGGCCCCACGCGTCCTCGCCGCGACCCACCTCGCTGATCACCCAGTCGTCGGTCCGTTCGGCCCCGGTCTCGTGCTGGCGGGATCGACGTTGCCAGTCCCGCAACACATCCGAGGTCGGATGTCCCGCAGTCGCCACCGCCATCGCCTGGTGGGTGAGGTCCTCGAGCACGACGGGCGCACCGAGCAGATTCGCCGCCGCCTCGGCGATCCCGGCCGGTGTGGCCCGGCGCATGCTCAGATCGGTGAACACCTCGTGCGTCTGCCGCGCGAAATCGACCTCCTGGTACTGATCGGCGACGATCACCCGGTGCACCTGTTCGGTCACCTCGACGAACTTGATCACCCGGCGCACCGCCACCAGGGCCAGCCCCAGTTCCTCGGCGATGGCCCCGACATTGACCGGCAGCGGCACGGCGCCGGCACCCAGTTCGACGACGACGCCGACGGCGTGTGCCGCCGCGACCGACCGCAGGTAGTCCAGCGGCGCCGCCCGCAGCGCGGCGCCGGTCGTCAGCACCAGTTCGCCACCCTGCAGGACGTCCGACAGGTCCGGGACGTCACTGACGTGGACCCAGCGGATCGGGCGGTCGAGCCCGTGCGCACAGAGAATCTCGGGTTCGCCCTGCTGGATGACCGGCAGGGCGACGATCTCGGCGACGGTCGGCATTTACAAAGTGTAAATCTAGAGACGCAACTTGATACAGATTGACGGCCATTTCGGGGCTTGCCGCGGGGCAAGCTGAGTGCACACCCCGCACCGACCAGGAAGGCAAACCTCGACGATGACCACCACGCAGACCATCTCGCACTGGATCAACAACGACATCTTCACCGGATCCTCGGGACAGTCGGCACCGGTCACCAACCCGGCCACCGGCGAGGTCACCGGTCAGGTCACACTGGCCGGCGTCGAGGACGCGCAGGCCGTCATCAACGCGGCCGTCGCCGCCTTCCCCGGCTGGCGCGACACCTCGATCACCAAGCGCGTGCAGACCCTGTTCACCTTCCGCGAGCTGCTCAACGCCCGCCGCGAGGAGCTGGCCGCGATCATCACCGCCGAACACGGCAAGGTGCTCTCCGACGCCATGGGCGAGGTCGCCCGTGGCATCGAGGTCGTCGAATTCGCCTGCGGCATCCCGCATCTGCTCAAGGGCGGCTACTCGGAGAACGCCTCCACCAACGTCGACGTCTACAACATCCGGCAGGCCCTCGGCCCGGTCGCCATCATCGCGCCGTTCAACTTCCCGGCCATGGTCCCGATGTGGTTCTTCCCCATCGCCATCGCCGCCGGCAACACCGTCGTGGTCAAGCCGTCGGAGAAGGACCCGTCCTCGTCGCTGTGGATGGCCGAACTGTGGAAGGAAGCCGGCCTGCCCGACGGCGTCTTCAACGTCCTGCAGGGCGACAAGACCGCCGTCGACGAGCTGCTGACCAACCCCGCGATCAAGGCCGTCTCGTTCGTCGGCTCCACCCCGATCGCGCAGTACGTCTACCGGACCGCCACCGCCTCCGGCAAGCGCGTCCAGGCCCTCGGCGGCGCCAAGAACCACGCGGTGATCCTGCCCGACGCCGACCTGGATCTGGCCGCCGACAGCATGGTCAACGCGGGCTTCGGCTCGGCCGGTGAGCGCTGCATGGCCATCTCGGCCTGCGTCGCGGTCGGACCGATCGCCGACGACCTGGTCGCCAAGATCGTCGACCGTGCCGCCTCCATCAAGACCGGAGACGGCACCAAGGACTCGGACATGGGTCCGCTGATCACCAAGGTGCACCGCGACAAGGTGGCCTCCTACATCGACGCCGGCGAAGCCGAGGGCGCCAAGGTCGTGCTCGATGGCCGCAATGTTGTGGTGGACGGCACCGACGATCTCTCCCAAGGCTTCTGGCTCGGCCCGACCCTGCTGGACAACGTGACCCCCGAGATGAGCGTCTACACCGACGAGATCTTCGGCCCCGTGCTGTCGGTCGTCCGCGTCGAAACCTACGACGAGGCCCTGCAACTGATCAACAACAACCCCTACGGCAACGGCACCGCGATCTTCACCAACGACGGCGGCGCGGCCCGCCGGTTCCAGAACGAGGTCGAGGTCGGCATGGTCGGCATCAACGTCCCGATCCCGGTTCCCATGGCGTTCTTCAGCTTCGGCGGCTGGAAGGCCTCGCTGTTCGGCGACACCCACGCCTACGGCCCCGAAGGCGTGCAGTTCTTCACCCGCGCCAAGGCCGTCACCCAGCGCTGGGCCGACCCCAGCCACGGCGGCATCAACCTCGGCTTCCCCGAGAACAACTGATCGCGCGACCCAGACAGAGGACCTGACATGACCCTCGCCACAGACCACCTCCTGCCCGCCGGCCACACCGTCGACTCGATGCGCGCCGAAGCCGAGCGCGCCTACGCGCTGGACCGCGCCCACGTCTTCCACTCGTGGTCGGCCCAGGCCGCGCTCAAGCCCATGACCGTCACCGCGGCCGAAGGCAGCTACTTCTGGGACGGCGACGGCAACCGGCTGCTCGACTTCTCCTCTCAGCTGGTCAACACCAATATCGGCCACCAGCACCCGAAAGTCGTTGCGGCGATTCAGGAACAGGCCGCCACGCTGTGCACCATCGCGCCGCAGCATGCCAACGCCGCACGTTCCGAGGCCGCCCGGCTGATCGCCGAGCTGACCCCCGGCGACCTGAACCACATCTTCTTCACGGGCGGCGGCGCCGACGCCAACGAGCACGCCGTGCGCATGGCCCGGCTGCACACCGGCAAGCACAAGGTGCTCGCCCGGTACCGCTCCTACCACGGTGGCACCGACCTGGCGATCAACCTGACCGGCGACCCGCGGCGGTTCGCCAACGATCGCGGCGCGGCCGGCGTCGTGCACTTCAACGGACCGTTCCTGTACCGCTCGGTGTTCCACGCCGAAACCGAGGAGCAGGAATCGGCGCGGGCCCTCGACGAGCTGCAGCGAGTCATCGAACTCGAAGGCGCATCGACCATCGCCGCGATCATCCTGGAGTCCATCCCGGGGACCGCCGGCATCATGGTGCCGCCGTCCGGCTACCTGGCGGGCGTGCGCACACTGTGCGACAGGTACGGCATCATGATGATCGCCGACGAGGTGATGTCCGGCTTCGGCCGGTCCGGAAAATGGTTCGCCATCAACCACTTTGACGTCGTTCCGGATCTGCTGACGTTCGCCAAGGGCGTCAACTCCGGTTACGTGCCGCTCGGCGGCGTCGCGATCTGCGACGCCATCAACCAGACCTTCGCCGAACGCGCCTATCCGGGGGGCCTGACCTACTCCGGGCACCCGCTGGCCGCCGCGGCAGTGGTCGCGACCATCAACGCCATGCGTGACGAAGGCATCGTCGAGAACGCCGCCCGCCTGGGTGCGGACATCATCGGACCTGCCCTGCGGGACTTCGCGCAGCGGCACCCCAGCGTCGGCGAGGTGCGTGGCGCGGGCGTGTTCTGGGCCGTCGAACTGGTCAAGGACCAGACATCGCGGGAACCGTTGGCGCCCTACGGCGGCACCAGCGACGCGATGAACGCGGTCGTCGCCTTCTGCAAGGAGAACGGCCTGATGCCGTTCACCAACTTCAACCGCATCCACGTGGTGCCGCCGTGCAATGCCAGCGACGACGAGGTCCGCACCGGACTCGCCATCCTGGACCGCGCGCTCGACGTGGCGGACCGGTACGCCGGTTAGAGGTACTGTCGGCCGGTGCGGATAGCCCTGTTCGCGACCTGCCTCGCCGACGCCATGTTTCCGGCTGCCGCCATCGCCACGGTGCGGCTCCTGGAACGCCTCGGCCACCAGGTGGCGTTTCCCGCCGGGCAGACCTGCTGCGGGCAGATGCACGTCAACACCGGCTACCTGCGCGAGGCCGTGCCCCTGGTGCGCAACCACGTCGACGTATTCAGCGGCTTCGATGCCGTCGTGGCGCCCTCGGGATCGTGCGTCGGGTCGGCGCGCCACCAGCATGCGATGGTGGCCCGGCGTGCCGGTGACACCGACCTGGCCGCCCGAGCCGAATCGGTTGCGGCACAAACCTTTGAGCTCTCCGAGTTCCTGGTCGACGTGCTCGGCGTCGATGATGTCGGCGCCTACTATCCACACCGCGTCACCTACCACCCGACGTGCCACTCGCTACGAATGCTCGGTGTCGGCGACAAGCCACTGCGCCTGTTGCGCAACGTCCGGGGCCTGACCCTGGTCGAGTTGCCGCAGGCCGAATCCTGTTGCGGCTTCGGCGGCACCTTCGCGTTGAAGAACGCCGATGTGTCCACCGCGATGCTCGCGGACAAGATGTCGAACATCGCGACGACGGGCGCCGAGGTGTGCACCGCGGGCGACTCGTCGTGCCTCATGCATATCGGGGGTGGCCTGAGCCGCGCCGGCAGCGACGTCCGCACCGTGCATCTGGCCGAAATCCTGGCGGCCACACCATGACCGCGGTGTTTCTCGGGCAGCCCGGCGTGGGCAATCTGCGCGGCGAGCAGAGTTTTCCGCAGGCCGCCCGCACCGCACTGACGGATCCGCAACTACGTCACAATCTGGGCCATGCCACCGCGACCATCCGCGCCAAACGTCTTGCCGCCGTTGCCGAGTGCGATGACTGGGAACAGCTTCGGGCGGCCGGCAGCGCCCTCAAGCAGGACGTGCTGGCCCGGCTGCCGGAACTGCTGGAGGAACTCGAAGCCAATGTCACGGCACGCGGCGGCACCGTGCACTGGGCCCGCGACGGGCTCGAGGCCAATCGCATTGTCGCCGAGCTGATCCGGGCCACCGGCAGCGACGAGGTCGTCAAGGTCAAGTCGATGGCCACGCAGGAGATCGGGCTCAACGAATACCTGGAAGACCAGGGCATCGCACCGATCGAAACCGACCTGGCCGAGCTCATCGTCCAACTCGGACATGACAAACCGAGCCACATCCTGGTGCCGGCCATCCACCGCAACCGTGCGGAGATCCGGGCGATCTTCGAACGCGAGATGCCCGGCGCCGGTGAGCTCACCGACGAGCCCCGGGTGCTGGCGATGGCCGCGCGGGCACATCTGCGGCGAAAGTTCCTGTCCGCCAAGGTGGCCGTCAGCGGCGCCAACTTCGGGGTCGCCGAGACCGGGACGCTGGCCGTCGTCGAGTCCGAGGGCAACGGACGGATGTGCCTGACGTTGCCCGAAACCCTGATCACGGTGATGGGCATCGAGAAGGTGATCCCCCGGTTCACCGATCTCGAAGTGTTCATGCAGCTGCTGCCCCGGTCGTCGACCGCGGAACGGATGAACCCGTACACCTCGATGTGGACCGGCGTGCATCCCGGCGACGGCCCCCAGCAGTTCCACCTGGTGCTGCTCGACAACGGCCGGACCCGGGTGCTCGCCGATGAGGTGGGACGCTCTGCGCTGCACTGCATTCGGTGCAGCGCCTGCCTGAATGTCTGTCCCGTCTACGAACGCACGGGCGGGCACGCCTACGGCTCGGTGTACCCGGGACCCATCGGGGCGATCCTGAGTCCGCAGCTGACTGGGACCACCGGGCATGACGATCCGAACGCCAGCCTGCCGTACGCCTCCACACTGTGCGGCGCCTGTTTCGAGGCCTGCCCCGTGCTCATCGACATCCCGTCGATCCTGGTGCATCTGCGTGCGGTGCAGGTGGATCAGGAAAGAGGAGGGCGTGGGGTCCTGCCCTCCGGACAGGATCTGGCGATGAAGGCGGCGGGCTGGGCCATGGGATCCGCGTCGCGGTTCGAGTTGGCGGAGAAGGCCCTCGGCGCGGGACGGCTCATCGCCGGCGAGGACCACCGCATCCGCAGGCTGCCCTGGCCGGCGTCGAAATGGACTGGCAGTCGCGACATTCCGGCGCCACCGGCGGAGACCTTCCGGCAGTGGTGGGCCCGCAACCGGGATGCGGACCGATGAGCGACGCACGGGCGGTGGTACTGGGACGCATCCGCGCCGCGCTCGGGACGGACACCCCGGCCGCGGTGCCGGTGCCACGCGACTACGAGCGGCAGCCGTCGACCGGCAGCGGTGACGTCGAGCGGTTCGCCGAGACGGTGGCCGACTACCGGGCGCAGGTGCATCGCGTCAGACCGGACGAGGCGGCGACGACGATCGGCGCGCTGGTCTCCGGGATCGCCGTGATGCCCGCGGACCTGCCACCGGACTGGGTGAGCGGCATCCGCACCGTCGTCGACGAACCACCCGTCGGCCTCGACGTGCTGGACAGTGTCGATGCGGTGGTGACCGGCTGTGCCCTCGGGATCGCAGCCACCGGCACCATCGTGCTGGATGCCGGTGCGGCACAGGGCCGTCGTGCGCTGACGTTGGTACCCGACCATCACATCTGCGTCATCCGGGCCGACCAGATCGTCGATACCGTGCCGCAGGCCTTCGCGGCCCTGGACCCGTCGCGTCCACTGACGTTCATCTCCGGGCCGAGCGCGACGAGCGACATCGAACTGCAGCGCGTCGAAGGCGTACACGGTCCGCGCACCCTCGACGTGGTGATCGTCGGAGCCGGCCGGTAAGAATGGTTGATTGTGACCGACATTGCACCGTTTCAGATCGCCGTGCCCGACGAGGTGCTGGACGACCTGCGCCACCGGCTGGCCAACACCCGCTGGCCGGAAGCCGAGTGCGTCGACGACTGGAGCCAGGGCATCCCGCTGAGCTACACCCGCGAGCTGGCCGACTACTGGGCCAATGGCTACGACTGGCGGGCCCGTGAGGCCGCGCTCAATCGGTTCGACCAGTACGTCACCGAAATCGACGGCTTGGACATCCATTTCATTCATCAACGGTCCCGGCACGCCGACGCCCTGCCGCTGCTCATCACGCACGGCTGGCCCGGCTCGATCGCCGAATTCCAGAAGATCATCGAACCGCTGACGAATCCGACGGCGCACGGCGGCCGCGCCGAGGACGCCTTCCACGTGGTGTGTCCCTCGCTGCCCGGTTACGGGTTCTCCGGCAAGCCAGCTGCCACCGGCTGGGACGTCGAACGGACCGCGCGCGCGTGGGAAGAACTGATGGTGCGCCTCGGCTACACCCGGTACGGCGCCCAGGGCGGCGACTGGGGTGCCGCGGTGACCACTCAGATCGGGCGAAACGTCGGACACTGCATCGCGATTCACCTCAACATGCCGATGGGTCGTCCCGCGGCCGGCACCACGGAGTTCACCGCCGAGGAGCAATCCGCGCTCGCGGCGCTGAAGCACTACCAGGACCAGGACTCGGGCTACGCCAAGCAGCAGTCCACCCGCCCGCAGACCATCGGCTACGGCTTGGTCGACTCACCGGTGGGGCAATTGGCGTGGATCGTGGAGAAGTTCTGGTCCTGGACCGACCACGACGGCAACGTGGAGAGCGCGCTGAGCCGCGACGAGATGCTCGACGACGTGATGATCTACTGGGCCACCGCCACGGCGGCGTCGTCAGCCCGGATGTACTGGGAAAGCTTCCGCGTCTTCGGTGGCGGCTCGAAAGTGGAGCTGCCCACCGGCATCGCGTCGTTCCCGAAAGAGATTCTGCGGGCACCGCGGTCGTGGTGCGAGACCGGGTACAACGTCACCCACTGGACCACCATGGCGCGCGGCGGTCACTTCGCCGCCTTCGAGCAGCCCGAGCTTTTCGTCGACGACGTGCGGGCGTTCTTCGCGACGGTGCGCTGAGTCACGCTGCCCGGAAGCGTCGATATCCCCCGTAGATCACCAACGCGACGAAGAAGTTCACGAAGTAGGCGACGTCGGCGCCATGCCACGCAACGGCGACAGGTCCTTGCAGCAGCGTGGTGTTCATGAATGGGATCGCGGCACCGTAGGCCACGACGAACGCGACCAAGGCGGCGACTGCGTCGCGCCGCGGCGTCGTCTCCGCGGCCGGGTCCACGGTCTGCCGGCCACGGCTGCGGCGGCGCCAGTCGATGATCACGATGGCCGCGAAGGCCGGAATCCAGTAGCTGATCAGCAGCAGCACATTGGTGAATCGCGTTGCGGTGTCGCCGGTGTGGAGCCACAGGATCAGCCCGAACGCCAGCGCCGTCACCACCAGTGACGAGATCGGGCGCCGCACCCGCACGCCCAGCGTCTGCAAGGCCAGGGATCCGCTGTAGTCGTTCATCACGCCCGAGCCGACCGACGCCAGGGCGATGATCAGCAGCGCGACAGCCCCCAGTGCTCCCCCGCCCATCACCGACCGCACACCCTCGGCGGTCTGGTCGGTGATCAGGCTCCCCGCGGCGATGCCGATGGTCTCGACGAAGACGTACGCAGCAGCCAGTCCGGCGAAGCTGAATCCGAACACCTTGCGCGGCGCGGAGTCCACGGGGAGGTAGCGGCTGAAGTCGGCGGCATAGCTGGCCCAGGACACCGCGAGGCTCAGCGCGATGGTCACTGCCAGCACGAAGGCCCCGGTCAGGTCCGCGCCGTGCGCGGTCGGCGGCGTCACGACCTGATGCCCACCAACGAGTTTGACGGCGAACACCACGAACGTCGCGAACAACACCACGGTGAGCACGGCCTGCAACCGGTGGATCAACTCGTAACCGATGAAGCCGACCGCGCCCTGCACGCCCAGCACGATCAGCACCGCCACCCAGAATGGGATACCCAGCAGCACCGCCAGCGCCTCGCCGCCGAACAGGCCGACCAGCGCGTCCCACGCCACCGACGAGAGCCATTGCAGGACAGCCGGAACCGCGATCAGACCGCCGAAAGCCATGCGCGCGCCGGGCAATTGCGCAGTACCGGTGCGCGGGCCGAGCGTGGACAGGTAGCCGACCACCAGTGAGCCGAGGACCGTGCCGACGATCATCGCCAGCAGAGCCAGCCAGAAGCCCAGGCCCAGCGCACCGATCATCGCGCCGGTGAAGACACACGTCATGTTGATCTGCGGGGCGAACCAGACCGTGAACAGCCGGCCCGGGGTGCCGTACCGGCGGTCTGCCGGAACCGGCGCGATGCCATGGGTTTCCACCGACATGTCCCCGGCACGGCTGGGGGTGCGGCCGGTGAACGGTGCGGCGGTGAGCGCGGTGGCCGGTGGCGTCATACCCCTATTCGACCACGAGCGCCGGTTCCCGATGGCCAGCCTCGGCTGCGGGTCGGGCGCCGGCGCGCGCGGCACCGATACCGGCCAGCACGACGAGTGCGATTCCGGCGAGGGCGGGCAGCCCCGGCACCTGATGCAGGATGAGCAGCCCCAGCATCATGGCGAACGCGGGCTCGAGGCTCATCAGCGTGCCGAAGGCTGCCGCGGTGAGGCGGCGCAGGGCCAGCATCTCCAAGGTGAATGGGATCGCCGGCAGCAGGATGGCCAGGCCCAGACCGGCCAGCAGCAGGTGCGGCGTCAGGTGCCCGATGACCGACGGACCGGCCACCATGGTGACCACCAGCCCGGCGACCGGCATGGACACCGCAAGACCGGTGATGCCGGTGACCTCGTCACCCACGCGCTGGGTCAGCAGGATGTAGGCGGCCAGGCAGACCGCCGATGCGAGCGCGGCCAGCACGCCCACCGGGTCGACGGCAGCCGCCCACGGTTCGGTCAGCAGCACGACGCCGGTGCCGGCCATCGCCGGGAACAGCCACCGCCCGCGTCCACGCCCCTTCATCACCGCAATGACAAGGGGGCCAAGGTATTCCAGGGCACTGGCCGTGCCGAGCGGGATTCGGGACACCGCCACCATGAACAGCAGGGTGAATCCGGCGGTGGTGATTCCCAGCAGGACGCAGGACACGAACGCCGATCGGGTGAACGACGCCGGCCGTGGTCGGACGAACAGCAGCATCAACACGCCGGCCCAGGCCAGGCGGAGCCAGGCCACACCGGCCGGGCCGATACCGTCCATCAGCTTGACCGCGAGAGCAGCACCCAGCTGCACCGACATCATGGACGCGACGGTCATGAGTGCGCCGTTGCGCGCCGCTGCGGTGGTCATCGTTGTATTGAACGGGAGCCAGAACGTTCATGTCCACGTGATAATCGTGGACATATCGTTCGCAAATCGTGAACGGACCTGAGGCTACAGCTCGCGCCGAATCCGGTCGGGGAACCGGCTGTGGCCGAAGTCGATCTGCGCGCCCGGGTTACTGACTGCCGTGGTCAGCCCGGTGCCGAACGGCCCGGCGCTGTCGTACAGCGTGGTGGTGCCGACCGCGATGCCGTCGGCCGCCCAGTGCGAATCAGCCTCGGCACCCACCCAGGTGTCCCGCGGCAACCGGGACAACGCCACGGTGAGGTCGCCATTGATGTATCCGACGCCTGCGGTGCCCAGATTGGTCACCAGGCTGGTGCCCTCGGCCGCCATCGCGGCCCGCACGAACGGCGTGTTGATCTGGCCCTCGATGACGTCGATGGACCGGTTGACGTAGCGCTTGCGACTGGTGTTCTGGTGCTCGGCGATGGCCCGCGTCCAGCCGACGGCGTCGCTATTCATGTAGGGCGGCAGGTCGTCGTCGATCACCGCGGGCGGCTCGAAATCGGTTGCGCGGAACCATTCCTCACCTGGCGGCGCCGCGGCGAGCCGATACTGCACGAGCGTCGCCCGGGCGACGGTGACGCCGTCCTGCACCACATCGCACTCGGAATTGCGCACCCGGCGCCCGTCGCGCACCAACTTCACCACGGTCGTGGTCGGCACCCCGCGCGCGGCCCGGAACAGGTCCACGGTGAGCCGGGCCGGCAGGAAGTCAGGCAAGCCGAACGCGACCTCGAGCGCATGGGCAGCCAGGCCGACCACCGCCGGGCCGTTGAGGTGGTCTTCACCCCACAGGCTTTGGGCGAATCGGGTCGGCTGAACCCGATCAGCGTCGATCGGGGTGAAGTGCGCAGGACGTGCGGTCATTTTCGGATCGTCGCACATTGGCTAAATATTCATAACTTCGGGCCACACCACGCGGAACCGTCCAGATTTCCTGGACAATAGTTAGATGGACACCCGCCGGCTCCGCCTCTTGCTGGCCTTGTCGCGCCTCGGGTCGATGCGGGCCGTCGCCGAGAACCTCAATCTGACGACGTCGACGGTGTCGCAACAGATCGCCGCCCTGGCCAAGGAAGCCGGCACGCAGCTGATCGAGCCGGAGGGCCGCCGCGTCAGGCTGACCCCGGCCGGACAACGCCTGGCCGACCATGCGGTGACGATCCTGGCGGCCGTCGACGCGGCGCGCCTGGACCTCGATTCCGGCGCCGAACCCGTCGGCACCCTGCGGATCGGCGGATTCGCGACCGGCATCCGCGTCTCGCTGCTGCCGATCCTGGCCGAGCTGACCCGCGAGCATCCCGGAATCGACGTCGCGATAAGCGAATACGAGCCCATCGAGGCGTTCGCGTTGCTGACCAACGACGACCTGGACCTGGCCCTGACCTACGACTACAACCTGGCCCCGGCCTCGCCCAGTCCGCTGCTGGAAGGCTTTGCGCTGTGGTCGATTCCGTGGGGCCTTGGGCTGCGGGCCGACGAGGCGAACGGCCCCGCCGAACTGTCCGAGTACGCGGACCGGACCTGGATCGTCAACTCCCGCAACACCGCTGACGAGGACGCTGTCCGCACCTTGGGTGCGCTGAGCGGATTCACCCCGCGCATCGCCCACCAGATCGACAGCCTGGAGCTGGTCGAGGACCTGATCGTCGCCGGCTACGGCGTCGGGCTGCTGCCGCTGGAGCGGCCCACCAGCGCGGGCATCAAGGTCGTCCCCTTGGCCGGGCCGACGGTGATCCACACCGCCTATGCCGTCACCCGCAAGGGCCGCACCAATTGGCCGCCGCTGCGGGCGGTGCTCGACCGGTTGCGACCGGGCGACGGGCCGGTGCCGCTGCCGACGTGGCCTCGTCCCGAGGCGGTCGGCATCGAATGAGACTGACCGAGATCTGGGAGGCTACCGGCGTGAAACTGATCAGGGCCGTACTGGTCGCGGCACTGCTGGCCGGGCCCGCACTGCCCACCGCGCGGGCCGAATGCACTGCCGCCTGCGATGCCCAACAACGCGTCGCGGCAGCAGACGCCTACCTGTCGACCCGGCCGGGCACCGTCGGCTACGTGCTGCGCGACCGCAAAACCGGTGCGGTGTATCGCAATTCGCACGCCGGGGACATGGTCTGGACCGCTTCGACCATCAAGCTCGGCATCGTGGTGGATCTGTTCGCCCGGCAGAGCGCCGGCCTGCTGCGGCTCACCGACAACGACGTCGCCCTCATGGGCAAGATGCTTCACACGTCCGACAACGATGCCGCCGATACCCTGTGGACCCGGTACGGCGGACCGGACCACACCATCTTCAACAACGACTTCCCGCATTTCGGCATGACCCGGGTACAACCGCAACGCGGATTCGGAGACATGTTCCCCTACTGGGGTTTTCAGAAGTCGACCACCGACGACCTGGACCAGATGGTCAACTACATGCTGACCCGGCTGCGGCCCAACGAAACCGCGTGGATCGTGAGCGCCATGCAGAACGTCGACCCCATTCAGCAGTGGGGTGTCTGGGGCGCCGGCCCGAACATGGCGCCCGGCAACAAAGACGGCTGGTCCGACGAGCAAGGCGGCTGGGTGACCAACACCGTCGGTTTCGCCGGGCCAGGACAACGTTTCACCCTGGCTGTCATGAATGCGCTGAACGGCGCCGGCGGCAACGCCGATGGCCAGGCGACCACTACGCGCTTAAGCCAGATATTGCTGGCCGGTCGGCAGTAGATTGGCGGCATGACTCACGGCGAGAACTACCCCGCGGCAGGCGCTTACGGCGCACCTACCCCGGTGCATCCCGGCGACCTGCTGCCCCGCTTCTTCGCGCGGTTCATCGACGGAATCATCGTCGGAGTGCTGGCCTTCTTCGGCGCATTCTCGATCGGCTCCATGTCCGACATCATGGTCACCGGCCTGTTCTCCGGGCTGGGGATGTTCCTCTACTTCGTGCTGTTCGAGGTCACCGTGGGCGCCACACCCGGCAAGATGCTGCTGGGCCTGCACGTGCGTGGGCCCAACGGCATGCCGAAGCCCGACCTCAAGCAGTCGGCCATCCGGAACTCGTTCACCCTGTTGACCATCGTCCCGTGGGTCGGCGGGCTGCTGGCGTTCATCGCGTACATCTTCATCGCCGTCACCATCAGCTCCAGCCCGTGCAAGCAGGGCCGGCACGACGAACTCGCCGGCGGCACCCAGGTGGTCAAGAAGTAGGCGGCCCGGGCGCCGTCACTCAGCCGTGAACCAGTGAAAAGCCTTCCCAGGCCTGGCGCTGCTCGGCACGGGGATCGAATTCGACGCGGGTCTTGCGATCGAACACCAGCACGGCGCGTTCGTCGGCGTCGTACCGCGGCCAGCCCTCGCCGGGGACACCCGTCCGGGCGAACGCGCGCCAGCGGTTCTGCACGTCATTGCTGATCCGCAGCGCGGACTTACGGTCCATGGCCGCGGTCAGCACAGAACCCAAGGGTGTCCGGTACACGTCGAAGACCGCCAGCAGTTCGGTGGCGTGCGTAGCCCCCAGACCCGTCCAATGCAGCGCGGGCGGGGCGTAGTCATAGCGGTACGCGTACGTGGGTGCGTGGCGCATGTGCGCGGCGGCGATCTCCCACGATGCCGTGCCGAATGCGAAGTCGCCGCCGAGTTTGATGCACGCGTCGGCCGACTGTGGATAGCCCGGATAGGCCGCGGTGATGCGGGCACGCTGCTCCGCCGGGACGTGCGCCAGAATCCGTTCGATCGTCGCCTCAGTGGTGGGCAGCAGCTGCATGAACTTGGTGAACAGACGGCCCTCGTCGGCATTGCTGCCCACGATCAGCGGCACCTGGTGCGCCCGCCCCTCCCGCATGGCGATCAGCGGATCCTCCGGCAGGAACTCGGTGCCGCATGTCGGTCCGGCAGGGAAGGCACCCGGCATGTCGACGACGGCGCCGTGGATCACGCGGTCCAGGGCCGCCATCAACTCGGCCGGTCTGGCCGACATCAGGGCGGCGGCACCGTCACGCTCGCCGGCACCCAACTGCTCGGCGAAGTGCTTTGCGAACTGGGCAGCCGCATCGGGCGAACGCACCATGCCACTGGCCGGGCTCTCCGCAATCGCTTGGTGGAAAAGGCCTTTCGCCTCCGGCACGGCCAACAGAGTGGCCACGGCATGTGCCCCGGCGCTCTCCCCGAAGATGGTCACGTTGCCCGGGTCCCCGCCGAACACGGCGATGTTGGCGCGCACCCACTTCAGTGCCGCGACCAGATCGCGCAGGAACAGGTTGTCGTCAAGAGGCTGGTCGGGTGTCGACAGCGCCGACACATCGAAGCAGCCGAGCGCGCCGAGCCGGTAGTTGGCGGAGACGAAGATGCAGCCGCGGCGGGCCAGTGCGGCCCCGTCGTAGATCGGGGTGGCCGAGCTGCCGAGGATGTAGCCGCCACCGTGGATGAAGAACATCACGGGCAGCGGCTCGCCGGTGTGCTGCTCGGGCGTCACCACATTGAGGGTCAGGCAGTCTTCACCCGTGGGTTGGTACTTGCCCACGCTGAGCATGGTGAACTTGCGTTCCTGCGGCGCACAGTAGGTGAAGCCATGGCAGTAGCGCACGCCGCGCCAAGGCTGCACGGGTTGCGGCGCCCGATAGCGCCACGGCCCCACCGGCGGCCGGGCGTAGGGCACGGAGCGCCAGCGGTGCACACCGTCGCGCGTGAAGCCCTCGATGGTTCCGCTGTCGATGGTCACGCGGACGGTACGTTCGTGCATAAATGGACACTATCGAAAATCTGTAATCATCGGGGTGCCTGAGCCGCGTGTTGCGGCAGTGCCGGTTACCCTGGCGGGCATGCGACTTCCCGTAGCCCTCGCGGCATGTGCCCTGGTTGCGGGTTGTTCGGCCGGGTCAGACCAGCACGGACAGCCCGGCGTGGCGATCTCGGAGCCGTCGCTGTCCGCCGCCGCCCCGTCCAGCCGTGCCGCAGCTCCGACGCCGAAGGCCGCACCTACCACGCCGCCGCCCGCGGGCGCGCCCGTCGCCGACGTCATCGCCTGGGTGGAGGCCGGCACCCCGACCGACCCGGCCGGATTCCATACCGCCACGCGCGAGGGCACCCCCACGAATTTGGGTACCGACATCGCGTTCACCACCGCATCGGGTGCGAACTGCATGACCGACAAGGACTTCAACGGCACGCTGGCGTGCCTGACGCATCTGACCTCCCCGCCGCCACAGCCGGCCGACACCTACGGCCACTGGGTGGGTGGCTGGGTCGATTTCGAAGGTCCGACCGCGGAAGTCGGTTCGGTGCATGGCGATCCGGGCCGCTTCTCCGCAGGCACCGGAGCCAAACTGAAAGACGGCCAGAGCCTGCGGTTCGGCGAATACCTGTGCCGCGCCGACGCGACCGGACCCGTGTGCGTGAACTACGCGCGCCGCACGGCGATCCGGTTCAGCAACGCCGGCATCCAGACCTTCGGTTGTCTGACACCGGTCCTCCCGGCGCCGGAAGGCGTCGGCCTGAAGTTCGCCTGCACGACCGCCTGATCCGGGGCCGCGCGGTCAATTCGCCGCGGCGACGGTCGTTGTCGGCTCGTGGACGACGGGGCCGGGTTCCGGCGCGTACCGGGCGTCGATCTGCGGGGCGTACTTCTCGGCGATGGGGCGGCGTTTGAGCTTCATGGTCAGAGTGATCTCGTCTTGCCGAAGACGTGCGCCAGATCGCCCGCCGGCAGGGTGTTGTATACCGAGAACGACGTGGCGCCGACATGTTGCGCACCGACTTCCAGCGGATAGAACGCCACCCGGTTGCTCATCATCAGCGACACGGTGTCGCCGCGGGTCACGCCGAGACCGCTCAGCCCTGCTGCCACGGCACGCACCTGATCGGAGTACTGCACCCAGGTCAGGGTCGGCCCGCCGTCTGCGGTGCGCAACGCGACCGCTGCAGGATCGACCGCCGCGCTCAGTTGAAACGCTTCACACAAGGTGGTCGGACGCTGCGCTGCGGACATTCGGGAGCCTCCTCGGTCGGCTCATGATCGAAGCACAAACTCGTGGTGCACCTGGAGTGGTTGGCGAATCCGATGCGGCGCAGCCTTCCGCAACCGCATCGCGTTGCCGGACGTCAGCGCGAAATCCGCACGGCGCTAAACATTTTGGCCTCATCGTTCAGTCCGCGTGGCGGCGTATCGTCGGAACGATGGGAATATCCGTTACGCCTCTGACGCCGGTGGAACAGACGGCCTTGTTGACCGTGTATGCCCGAGCCTTGGACAGTCGGGGGCCACGCCCGATTCTTGGCGACACCTGGGCTGAATCCGTCGTGGCGGCGGTCGACTACGACTTCGCCGGCCTACGGGTCCAGACCAGCGTGGCCTGCCAGACTGCCCTGCGAGCCAAGATGCTCGACGACCGGATACGCGCATTCGTCGCATCGAATCCCCATGCCGTGGTGGTCGATCTGGGCGGCGGTCTCGACAGTGGCTACTACCGGGTGTCTCCCGCACCGACAGTCGACTGGTACACCGTGGACCTGGCAGGCATCTCGGCGCTGCGCGACCAGTTGTTACCACCGAATGGTCACTCTCACACCGTGGTGGCATCGGTAGCCGAACCAGACTGGGCCGCAACGATTCCCGCCAACCGACCCACGATGATCGTCGCGGACGGATTGTTCGCATTCCTGACCGAGCCGGTGATCGCGGGCGTTTTCCGCAGCATCACCGAACATTTTCAGAGTGGCGAGCTGGCGTTCAACGATTACGGGCAGTTCGGACCGCTGAGCCTGGCCGCGTTCAAGTACCTACCGCAGAAGATGTTCAAAGACGTTGGCAGCCAATTGGGTTACGTGGGATTCAAGGACGCACGGCATCCGCTGACGTGGAATCCACGAATGCAGCTGCTCGAAGAGACCAGTCTGGCGCACCAGCCTGAGGTCGAGCTATTTCCGGGTGCCCTGCGTATCGCAACTCGGCTCACCGGGCTCACCAAAGCCGGCGCGCGTAAGGCGCGGATTCTGCGATACCGCTTCTGAATTCGCCCGGACCTGTCATCACCCGCCGAGGCAGCCCGGACCCAGCAGCGCCTTCAAGTCGCCCATCAACGCCGAAGATGGTGTGACCCGCAGGGTCTGGTCCAGTTCCAGCGTGGTGATCCGGTCCCCGCTGATCAGCCGAAGGTGCACCTGCGAGGTGCCCGGATGGTGTGCCAGCACCTGCTTGAGCGCGCTGACCTTCTCCGGGGTGCATTGCCGGGTCGGCAGGCTGACCGCGAGCGGACGGTCCGCTTGCGCATTCGAAAAGTCCGGCACCACAAGGTCACTGGCGAAGATCGAGATCCGCTCGTCTTCGACTCGGGCTTTGCCGCTCACCAGCACGATGGCGTCGTCCATGATGTCGGCACCGAACACGGCGTAGGTCTTCGGGAAGAAGTTCACCGTTACCGAACCATTGAGATCTTCCAATTGTGCTGAGGCCCAGGGTAATCCCTGCTTGTTGACCCGCCGTACCACGCCCGCCAAAATGCCGCCGATGCGAACCTGGGTGTCATTGGCGACGGTGCCCTCGAGGATGGCCGTTATCTGGGTGTCCACCTGCGCATTGAGCAGGTGCGCGACGCCGTTGAGCGGATGACCGGAAACGTACAGGCCGAGCATCTCTCGCTCCAGGGCGAGCTTGTGTTTGTCGTCCCATTCGTCCTCGGGCACCTTGATGGTGAACGCCGCATCGCCGGCGTCGCCGGCATCACCGCCGCCGAACAGATCGAACTGGCCCATGGCTTCGGCCTTCTTGGTGCCAAGCACCGAGTCGACGGCGTCGGCATGGACCAGGAACAGGCCCTTGCGGGCATGGTCCAGCGAGTCGAAAGCACCTGCCTTGACCAGAGATTCGGTGACGCGCTTGTTGCAGGCCGTGATGTCGATCTTGCTGAGGTAGTCGGAGAAATCGGTGTACTTCCCCTTGTCAGTGCGGCCCGCGATGATGGACTGCACCACATTGGCGCCGACGTTGCGCACACCGCCCAGCCCGTAGCGGATGTCCTTACCGACCGAGGCGAAGTTGTGCACCGACTCGTTGACGTCCGGCGGCAGCACCGTAATTCCCAGGCGGCGGCAATCCGCCAGGTACACCGCGGCCTTGTCCTTGTCGTCGCCGACCGAGGTCAGTAGACCTGCCATGTACTCGGCCGGAAAGTTGGCCTTGAGATAGGCGGTCCAGAACGACACCAGGCCGTACCCGGCAGCGTGCGACTTGTTGAACGCGTAGCCGGCGAACGGCAGCACCGTGTCCCACAATGCGGTGATCGCCGCCTGAGAGAAGCCGTTCTGCTTCATGCCGTCGGCGAATCCGCCGTAGGCCTCGTCGAGGATTTCCTTCTTCTTCTTACCCATCGCGCGACGCAGCAGGTCTGCTTGGCCGAGCGAGTAGCCCGCGACCTTCTGCGCGATGTGCATGATCTGTTCTTGGTAAACGATCAAACCGTAAGTCTCGGAAAGAATGTCGCGCAGCGGCTCTTCGAGCTCCGGGTGGATGGGCTTGATCTCCTGGAGCCCGTTCTTTCGCTTCGCGTAGTCGGTATGCGCATCCACGCCCATCGGGCCTGGCCGGTACAGCGCCAGGACAGCCACGATGTCCTCAAAGCCGGTCGGGCGCATCAGCTTCAGCAGATCGCGCATCGCGGACCCGTCGAGCTGGAACACCCCGAGGGTATCGCCGCGCGCCAGCAGCTCGTAGGTTTTCGGGTCCTCCAGACCCAGGTGATCGAGATCGAGATCGATGCCGCGGTTGGCCTTGATGTTCTCCAGGGCGTCACCGATGACGGTGAGGTTGCGCAGACCCAGGAAGTCCATCTTCAGCAGGCCGATGGCCTCACACGACGGGTAGTCCCAGCCGGTGATGATGGCGCCGTCCTGGGCCCGCTTCCACATCGGGATGGCGTCGATCAGCGGCTCGGAACTCATGATCACCGCGCAGGCGTGCACGCCGGCGTTGCGAACCAGGCCCTCCAGACCGCGGGCCGTCTCGTAAATGGTCCGCACGTCGGGATCGGTGTCGATCAGTGCGCGGACCTCGGCGGCTTCCTTGTACCGCTCATGGGTGGGATCGGTGATCCCGGACACCGAGATGTCCTTGGCCATGATCGGCGGCGGCAGCGCCTTGGTGATGCGGTCGGCGATCGCGAAGCCCGGCTGCCCGTAGTGGACTCGCGCCGAATCCTTCAGTGCCGCTTTAGTTTTGATGGTACCGAAGGTGATGACCTGGGCGACGCGGTCACTGCCCCACTTCTCACTGGCGTAGCGCACCATCTCGCCGCGGCGGCGGTCGTCGAAGTCGATATCGATATCGGGCATCGACACGCGCTCGGGATTGAGGAACCGCTCGAACAGCAGACCGTGCGGGATGGGGTCGATGTTGGTGATGCCCATCGCCCACGCGACCAGCGAACCTGCTGCCGACCCTCGGCCCGGGCCGACCCAGATACCGACTTCGCGCGCGTGGCTGATGAGGTCACCGACGACGAGAAAGTACGCCGGGAAGCCCATCTGCACGATGACGTTGATCTCGTAGTCAGCACGGTCGAGGTACTCCTGCGGCGGGCCGGTCGGGAAGCGCCGGTCCAGGCCACGCAGCACCTCTTTACGCAGCCAACTGGCCTGCGTCTCGCCCTCGGGCACCGGGAAGATCGGCATCCGGTCGTGGAACTTCCAGACGTCGGCGTAGGACTGGACGCGCTCGGCGATCAGCAGCGTGGAGTCGCAGGCACCGGGTACCTGGTGGTCCCACATGGCCCGCATGTCCGCGGCCGACTTGAGGTAGTAGCCGTCACCGTCGAACTTGAACCGAGTCGGGTCCGAGAGCGTCTTGCCGGTCTGGATACAGAGCAGCGCCTCGTGGTTGTGCGAGGCCTCGCGCGTGACGTAGTGGCAGTCGTTGGTCGCCAGCGGCGGAATGCCCAGCTTCTTGCCGACATCGAGCAGGCCCTCGCGAACCCGGCGCTCGATCTCGATGCCGTGATCCATCAGCTCGAGGAAGAAATTCTCCTTGCCGAAGATGTCCTGCCACTTCGCGGCGGCCTCGAGCGCCTCCTGCTCGTGGCCGAGCCGCAGCCGCGTCTGCACCTCACCCGACGGGCAGCCGGTGGTGGCGATGATGCCCGAGGAATTCTCGGCGATGATCTCCGCGTCCATGCGGGACCACTTACCGAGCTGTCCCTCGAACGAAGCCAACGACGACAGCTTGAACAGATTGCGCAGGCCGGTCGCGTTCTCGGCGACCATCGTCATGTGGGTATACGAACCACTACCCGAGACGTCGTCGCCCTTCTGGCTCGGATCGCCCCAGGTGACGCGCTTCGTGTTGAAGCGGGACGCGGGCGCGATGTACGCCTCGATGCCGATGATCGGCTTGATGCCCTCTTTGGTCGCGATGTTGTAGAACTCGCTGGCGCCGAACATGTTTCCGTGGTCGGTCATGCCGATGGCGGGCATGCCCAACCGCAGAGCCTCGGCGATCATGGGCTTGACCTTCGCCGCACCGTCCAGCATCGAGTACTCGGTGTGATTGTGGAGGTGCACGAACTGGCTCATAGGGCTGCCAGTCTAAAACGGGCCACCGACACGGTTCGGCGTGTCGGGTGCTGTGTCGTCAGGACGACTACGACAAGGCGGCGACGCCCGCGGGGACGCGCTCTTCGGCCACGCATACTTCAGTTGCCACCGGAGCCACCAGCAACCCCTTGTGCAACACCAGTTGCAGTTGCTTAGTTACCGCCTCGACGCGGTCCCGGTCGGCCACCAGCCCGGCGTAGAACCCGAGTCCCCACACCATGGTGTACAGCAGATCGGCAACAGGAGCCACAGCCGTCTCGGCGGGCAACTCCCCGCGCGCCACGGCGTCGCGCACGGCCTGATCCATGAATTTGCGGACGGCGGCCTTCGCATCCCGCCTCGGGGCCGGCAATCGGTCGGCCTCGAGGTAGGAGCTGACGAGCAGCGCGACGCTGTCCGGTTCATGGACGCCGGCATTGCGGAATTCGGTGATCAGCACCGAAATCTGGGACGGCAGCGTGGATTCCGCGCCCGCGCGGGTAATGCAGAGATCGATCGTGGTGGCGATCTCATTCAGCAGGCAGTGGTAGATGTCCTCGCGCGTCTGGAAATGGTAATGCAGCGTCGGACGGCTCAACTCCGCGATCTCGGCAATGGCCTGGATGGTGGTGGCATGGTAGCCACGGACGGCAATCACCTCGCGCGCGGCATCCAAGATACGGGCCCGGGTCTGAGCAGAATCAGTGCCCGCCGGGCGACCCCTCCGGCGCGTCGCCTTCACTGGGAGAACCTCGAGTTGCACCATGCCACGTCCTCGCACAGGGAAGGGATATTTTCGAATTCAGCAAACTCTAAGACATAGCTGATGCCTGGTCAACCGCTACCCCATCAACGCTCAGCCAACTTGCCGTCCGAGACCGTCCGGATCCGTCGATTCTGTCCGGTGACCGGCACAGACGGCGCTACGTTCGCCGCCCGATCAGCACTGTCTTCCGCCACGCCGCCGAGCGCCGCAATGCATTTGCCCGGAAATTTGTCGCCGACGTAGAGATCCGGCAACCGATCGCGGTCTCGAGGCACCGGGCAAACAGCCGCGCATAGTGACGATGTCCACATCGCGGCGAGCGCTGTGCGAATTGAATGCGCTGTGGCTCTCTGTATCGTATGAGTCCGTGATCGAGCTCATTAACGTCGCCAAGACTTTTGGCGGGTCCGTTCCCGCACTCCGCGACGTGAGCTTTTCCGTCCCCACCGGCTCTGTGTGTGCGTTGCTGGGACACAACGGTGCCGGCAAGACGACGACGGTCAAGATCCTGTCCACATTGCTCAAGCCGAGCTCGGGCCAGGCGATCGTCGCCGGCTACGACGTGGCCAAGGAGCCCGGGAAAGTTCGTCAGGCAATCGGCGTCACCGGGCAGGACGCCGCGCTCGATCTGCGGCTGACCGGACGCGAGAACCTCGTCCTGTTCGGCCGCCTGCGAGGCCTGCGACGCGGCGAAGCCCGCAGCCGGGCCGACGAACTGATCACCCAATTCGATATGGGCCACGCCGCGGACCGTCAGGTCAGCGGGTATTCCGGCGGCATGCGCCGGCGTATCGACATCGCGGTGTCCCTGGTCGTCCCACCGAAGGTGCTGTTCCTCGACGAGCCGACCACCGGCCTCGACCCGCGCAGCCGCCGCGACGTCTGGAATCTGGTGTCGTCCATGAAAGCCCAGGGCATCACCGTGCTGCTGACAACGCAGTACCTGGAAGAAGCCGACATCCTCAGCGATTCGATCGTCATCCTCAACGCCGGTCAGATCGTCGCCCGCGGCACCGCCGACGAGCTCAAGCGCCAGACCGGCTCCAGCTACTGCGAGATGACCCCGCTCAACCCAGATGACCTGCCGCGCATCGCGACTGCCCTGGCCGACTTCGACGAGGTCGAGGTCGACACCGACGCCACGACGGTGTCCGTGCCGGCGCCAAACGGGGTCGCGACCCTGACCGAGGTCTTTCGGCGCATGGATGAGATCAGCGTCGACCTCATCGACATCTCGCTGCGCCGGCCCTCGCTCGACGAGGTGTTCCTGCACCTCACCACCCCGGTCAAGTCCAAGTGACGGCGTTCGGACTCCTGACGGGCCGCCTCCTCCGCAAGGGCTGGCTGGACCTCGTCTTCGCCGTACTGGTGCCGGTTTCCACGCTGATCGGCCTCACGTTCATGCTCGGCGGTGTCATCGCCACCGGCGACATGAGCTATGTGCAGTACATCCTGCCGGCGGTGGTCGTGCAGGCGATGCTGTTCGGTGCGCTGACCACCACCGATCGGGCCGCCGGAGAAAAGGCCAGCGGCCTGGGCTCCCGAATGCGCACCTTGCCCATCTCCCCCTATGCGCCGCTGATGGCCCGGATGGCCTACTGCCTGATCCGCGGCCTGTTGGCGTTGGTCGCATCAGTGCTGGCCGCGTATCTGCTGGGCTTCCGGGTGACCACCGGAATCGGTTATGCGGCAGCCTTCATCGTGCTGGCGCTGACCCTGACCCTGGCCGTGTCGTTCGGTGCCGACGCCACCGGATCGAAGGCCGGACGCGCCGAGGTGGCCAGCCAGCTGCTGCTGATCCCCCAACTGTTCCTCGTGATGCTGTCGACCGGCCTGGCGCCCGTCGAGGCATTTCCTTCGTGGCTGCATTCTTTCGTGCGCTACCAACCGGTTTCGCAGATCACCGACGCACTGCGCGGATTCACCAGCGGCCACATCGATACGGGCAACCTCGGCGCCAGCCTGGCGTGGACGGTCGGGCTGCTGCTCGTGTTCGGCGCCTTCGCCGTTCGACTTCAGGAGCGATCATCGTGAATCGGAGTTCGCAGCACCAACATTCACTGCTCACCGAGAGCTGGATCTTCGCCGGCCGACTCTTCATCCAGTGGCGTCGGTACCCGATGGTGCCGGTGCAGGCCTTGGTGTTTCCGACCCTGCTGCTCCTCATCTACGGCATCCTGGTCGGCAAGTCCATGGTCCGTCTCACCGGCAACAGCGGCCTGGACATCCTGATCCCGGTCTGCACGCTGGCCGGCGCCATGTCGGGCGCCATCGGGGCCGGTCTGGCCGTGCCCCACGACCGCGACAGCGGCCTGCTCACCCGGCTGTGGATCATGCCCGTTCGACGGACCTCTCCCCTGACCGGCGCCCTGCTGGCCGAGGCGCTGCGCACCTTCGCGGCATCGGCGTTCGTCGTGGCGACCGGCTACCTGATGGGATTCCGTTTCTCGGGCAACTGGATCGCGTTCCTGGTCTACCTGTTGGTCCCGGTGGTCATCGTGCTCGTCTTCGCGACCATCGTGATCACCCTGGCCCTGCGACCGCAGGGCCGCATGATCCTCACCTGGACGAACACCGCCTGCATGGGCTTGGCGTTCGCCACCCTGATCCCGCCGGCGCGGATTCCGGCCGCACTGCGTCCCCTTGCCGACTACCAGCCGATCGCACCAGCGGCGGCGGCCATGCGGGCGCTGTCCTCCGGTGGCGCGTTCTGGCAGCCCCTGGCCGTGGCGTCGTTGTGGATGGTGGTGATCGCGGCGGTCGTCGTCCCGATGGCCGTGCGCTCGTACCGCGCCGCCGTCGAAGGCGGCAAAGTCGACGGCTGAGCCAGTCGGGTCAGCCGTCGCGGGCCGGCGTTCGCCTAGGCGGAGTCGGTGTCCCGAGCCACGTCGAAATGCACCGGCATCTCGAACTCCTTGCGCTTGAACTGCGCGGCGAAATAGCCGTATTGGAAAGCGATTCCGAGGATCGCGGTAGCCGCCAGCTCCGACGGCGGACGCCGCAGTTCGGCCCGCAGCGTCGTCCAGGCCACCGCCGGTGAGACCCGCGCCGGGGCCTGGGTGCCCTTGCCGAGAGTGTCGTTGCGGTGCGCCCAGCGGATGTACGCGTTGCTATTGCCGTAACGCTTCCACTGGCTGGCCAGATCGCGAATCGCCGTCCGTGGCTCCCATTCCATCAGCACCCGGGTGTCGGTGGCGATGATGCCGAGCGACTGATCCTGGATCCGCCAGCAGATGTCGAGGTCACCGCCGCCACGCATGGCCCGGAACCCGTCCACCTTCTCGAAGGCGATCCGGTCGATGCCGAGATTGCAGGTCGGGTAGTAGTCGGGCCGCGCCGGCACCATCCCGACGACCGCCTTCATCGCCCCGCCCCCGCGGGGCAACATGAACGGCTGCATCTTCGCCGCCATCCGGGCGGCCACCGTCGGCCCCGACAAAGTACGAACGTTGGTGCAGGACAACGCAACTCTCGGTAGCCCCTGGAGAGCCCGATGCGCATCAAGGAGACCCGGCAGGGGCCGGCAGCGCCCGTCGATGAAAAGCAGGATGTCGGCGTCCGACCGGCTCGCGGCAACCTGCCGCGCGTAGTACGGACCGCGACTGTTCGTCAGCGTCACCACGTTGGCACCCAGCGAACGCGCGACCGCAGCTGTGTCGTCGGCCGAAGCGTCGTCGACGACCGTGACCCGGTCACCCTCGGACAATTGATCGAGCAACGGCCGAAGCAGGTTCGGAAGGTGATCAGCCATGTCGCGGACCGGAATGATCACGTCGATCGTCTGACCCGCCATGGATCAATCTCCTCTATCGCAAGTTCGTCGAGCAGCGGCGCGGCCGCGGATCAGACGTGCAATCCGCCGCGGCCGAGGGAATACACCTGCCATCCGGCGCGCGACCAGTTCTCCCGGTCGATGACGTTGCGGGTGTCCAGCAGGCGCGGCTCCTTCACGACCGAGCGAAACGCCGCCGGATCGATGTTGGTGTATTCGTCCCACTCAGTCGCCAGCACGATCAGATCCGCGTTCCGGCAGGCGTCCTCGGCGGTGTCGAAGTAACCGAGCGTCGGGAACCGAGCTTTGGCGTTGTCGATCGCCTTCGGATCGTGGACGCGGACGTCCGCACCCTTCAAGTGCATCGCGGCAGCCACGTTCAGCGCCGGCGAGTCACGCACGTCGTCACTGTTGGGCTTGAACGCCGCCCCCAGCACGGCGATGCTCTTGCCGAGGAATTCCCCACCCACGACCGCGCGCGCCACGGACACTGCCTTCTCGCGCCGGCGCAGGTTGATCTTGTCGACCTCGTGCAGGAACCTGAGCGCGTCCGAGGCCCCCAGCTCACCGGCCCTGGCGCTGAACGCACGGATGTCCTTGGGCAGGCAGCCGCCGCCGAAACCCAGGCCCGCGTTCAGGAATCGCTTACCGATGCGATCGTCGTACCCCAGCGCGCGGCTCAGCACCGTCACGTCGGCGTCGACGATCTCGCACACCTCGGCCATGGCGTTGATGAACGAAATCTTGGTCGCCAGAAAAGCATTGGCAGCGACCTTCACCAGTTCCGACGTCGGCAGGTCCGCCGTCAGATACGGCGTGCCGCCATCGAGCAGGGCCCCGTAGACCTCTTGCAGCGCCTTCTCTGCGTACTCGGAAGTGACCCCGAACACCAGACGGTCCGGCTGCAACGTGTCCTCGATCGCCTTGCCCTCACGGAGGAACTCCGGATTCCACGCGACCTCGAGACCTGATGACGTCTTCGCGACCTCTGCGGCCAGGCGCTGGGCCGTACCGACCGGGACGGTGGACTTGCCGACGATCAGCCCGTCGCAGTCAGCGTTGGCCACCACCGCGCGGAAGGCACTGTTGACGTACTCGATGTTCGCGGCGTCGGAACCGGCCAACTGCGGCGTTCCGACACAGACGAAGTGCACCGCGGCGCCGGACACCGCTTCCTGCGCGGAATCGGTGAAGCGCAGCCGCCCGGTGGCGAGCACGGTAGCGAGCAGCTCGTCGAACCCCGGCTCGTAGAACGGCGAGGTGCCGGCCGACAACGCGGCGATCTTCGACGCATCGGTGTCGTAAGCAACGACCTCATGCCCGATGTGTGCCATGCAAGCGGCGTGAACGGCGCCCAGATAACCCGTTCCAATCACGCTCAATCTCATACAGCCGAACTCCCCGTCGTAGCAGCAATTTTCCGACCACCGAGGGGTCGCCGGTCAATCATTCTGAGCGCGCTCCACGCACGGTCGGGACGCACGGACCCGGGAATATTCGAGAGCAGCAGCCGTCGTAGCTAAGTACACCACACCATCTCGCCGGGGCCTCGTCGAGTCGCCGCGAACTGCCGTTCGGCCAACTGGGCGACGCCACCCCTGACCGCGAGCACTGCGGCGCCGGCCTGGGACGGGGATTTGGGCATGGACCCTCGGGTTTGCTCGATCAACACCGATGGGCCCGAATCCGCCCGTCGCGTCGTTGCCGTGGTCATGCAACAGGTGCGATGTCGCCGATTGACGACCGAAAAATCACGGTGGGCGCCGTTACAGGATTGCCGATCGACACCCGAGCCAACCGCCCAGGCACTGTCCGTTATTTGCCAGAGATATGCGGGCAACGCAATTGCTGTGCGCGTCAGAATTGTATTCGACGGTCGAACTCCGACAATTTCCGGCCAGCCCGAAGTCGCTGCTCAGAGACCGTTCGCATTGGTAACCAAAAGGAAATATCCGTGCCCGGCCGTAATTCACAGATATATGGCAGATTTGCCGCATCGAACTGTAGAGTCCGCTGCATGGCTCGCCCGCTTACTCGGCCTGCACCGCACGCTCTGGATACCTCTGCCGCCAAGGACACAAAGCCGATTCGAGTGGCGGTGTGGCCACACTGGTTGGACAACCCGTATCTGCCCAACATGATCGATGGGTTACGCACCGAAGGCCTGGAAGTTTCTGCGCCCCATATTCTGAGCATCGAATCCGCTCGCCTACATGCCGGCGATTGGTTGCATCTGCATTGGTCCACAGAAGCGCACACCAGCCATGTGCGTTGGATATACGAAGCGCGCGCCGCGGCATTCAACCGGCAATTGCAAATACTGAAACGGCGCGGCGTGCGCATTGCCTGGACCGCGCACAATCTCGTGCCACACGACGATCCACACCCCGAACTGGGCCGCAGTATCCGCAAGGACCTGCTCGCGCTCGTCGACCATGTGTTCATCCATTTCCCCAGCGCCCAGGAGACGCTCGCGGCGGAATTCGGATACACGGGGCCATGCACCGTGGTTCGGCACCCGCACTACATCGACTCACACCCGGCGCCGCCGTCGCAGCTGGCAGCCCGCACCAAGCTCGGCCTGCCCATCGACGGCTTCGTCGCCCTGTCATTCGGATTGCTGCGCCCCTACAAGGGAATCGGCGACATCATCCGCGCCTTCCAGAAGGTCGCCAGGGACCAGGACCGCCTGATCCTGGCCGGAAACCCGCAGGGTGACGTGTCGGCGGACCTCGAGCTCGCCCGGGCAGACCCGCGAATCCTGGTGTGCGCAAAGCGGATTTCGAAGGATGACGTGCCGTTGTACTTCGCCGCGGCGGACGGCGCCGTCATTGCGCATCGCGGCTTCTTCACGTCCGGCAGCGCCCTGCTGGCACTGAGCATGGGCTGCCCCGTCATCGGACCCGAGGTCAACCACCTCGTCGATCTCGCCGGCGGACAGCGGCTCTACCCGGTCGAGCTCGGCGTCGACGGACTGGCGCTCGGCCTCGCCGAAGCGCGCGCGAAGGCAGGCACCGTCGACCGCGAATCGATGCGCTCTTGGGCCGGTAGTTACAGCAGCTGGAGCGAGGCTGCCGCGCGCACCGCGGCCGTGTTCCGCAATGGTGCCGACGGCCACTGAAACACGTTACAAATTCGTCGGAGAATGCGGCAAATAGCAAACATGATCTCAGCACACGCCATCCGCGCCCGCCAGCTCGTCAAATGGGAGCTGCGCAAAGGTGAACCCGAGCTCAGACTTCTTGCCCTACTCAAGGATTCAAGCCGGGACTTTCTCGACGTCGGCGCCAATGTGGGCGTCTATTCATACTGCGCGCTCAATCAGTTCCGCAAAGTTATCGCCGTCGAGGCGCATCCGGGTATGGCGGCCGGCCTGCGCCGGATCATCAAGCCGGATAATCGGGTTCTGCCGGTGGCATTGTCGGACCGAATTGGTGAAACCACCTTTCACATCCCGACTCGCGGCGGTCGCGAGGTCCTCACTCGCAGTTCACTGCAGCAAGATGCAAATCCGGGCTTCAGTCTGCGCACGATCAACGTGCCGATAACGACAATTGATGAACTCGATCTCAGCCGACTCGGCGTGATAAAAATCGACGTGGAAGGCCACGAATCGGCAGTTCTTCGCGGCGGTATTCAAACCCTGGAAACATCGAAGCCGACGTGCATCGTGGAATGCGAGGAGCGGCATAACGCCGGGGGTGTCGCACAGACCTTCGCCTTTTTCGAATCGGTGGGATATCAGGGCTATTTTCTGCACCGGGGCGTGCTCCGGAATGCGGCCGAATTCGATCTCGCAGCGCTACAGCGGCCCGAGGCCGCGAAGTCGGTCGGCGGCAAACGCTCGCCCGACTACGTGAACAACTTCATCTTTGTTCACCCTGACAACGCGGCGCAGCTGGCGAGCATCCGTCAGGTCTTCCCCGGCCGGTGAACGCCGGCCAGAACCCCCGGGGCACCGGGTAGCTCACCGCGCGCCTGGCACCACCCCCAGCGACGGCCGAAATCGACGAATTCGTCAATTGCATCGGCGTCGCCGGCGCGCACCCGCACGCGACCAGCTAACACTAAATGGGCGTCCCGTCTCGGCGCGCAAGCTGGTAGCTACCTGTTAGGGTCCTGAACATCCTCACAGGGACCACAATTTCTGACACTCGGGGATGCCGAAGGGAGCAGTGACGTTGGCGCGAGTTTTCCTGTCGACATGGGGCGATAACGGCAACATCGGCGATTCGATCCTCAGGCGCGGCATGCTCCGGACATTTCACGGAATCGACGGTGTCCGACTGCACGTCCATGTCGGCCGCAAGTACATGCCGATCCCCAACGATGACAGGTATCTCTCCGCGGTCGGACTGCGCGGCGACGAAGCTGTACACAACACCCCGATCGGCTGGCTCGCCCGCTACGCCGCGAGCGCGATGACCAACCGCACGGTGATGGTCATGCCGGCGGGCGAAATCGTCTACCCCGAGCGCACTCGCTTCTACTTTGGCTGGTGGACGGCGCTCTGTGCGCTGCTCCCGCTGGCCCACCGTGGCACGGCGGTGCAGGCCGGTGCCGGCGTGCGTTTGTCGACAGTTGGCAAGGCCGCCAGTCGCGGCACCCGACGGGTCCGCAAATCGGTCGACGTTCCGGCGATGGAGCGCTACGCGCGACGCAAGATGGCTGTCGTCGTCTGGCGCGATCCGGGCACGTCGGACTCCTTCGGCGTTGGCGACGTGGCGCCGGACTGGGCATTCGGCGAAGGCCCTGATCCGCTCGCTGAGGGTCTGGGCGCCCCGCCCTGCGAGCGCAAGGTCCTGGCCGTGACGACTCGGTGGGACCGAGATACCCTGAGCGCAAGCAAGATTCGCCTCCTGCGCGAGATTGCCGACGCACGCGGGCTGCGAATTCAGGTGTTCAGCCAGGTCCGGGACGATGACGAGGCCATGGCGAAGCTCGCCCGTGAACTTCATCCCGGGACCGAGCCGCTGCTCTTCGGCAACCAGTCACATGCCCAGTGCGAGGACAAGATTCGCGCCCTCCATCGACAGTCCGCGATCGTCGCCGGCGACCGGCTGCACGCGTTGATCATCGGTGCCACCGAAGGCGCTGTCCCGTTGGCGGTATCGAACTGGACCACCGAGAAGACAGTCCGCACCCTGAAACCCGGTGGCTTCGCGTTGCCGAGCGACGAACCGGCCGCCATCAACGCCTATCTCGACGAGATGCTGTCGGACAGCGCGTCGGTCACCTCGCGCATCGCCGCGGCGCGCGCAGAACTGGACCGGCTCCGCAGCAGACTGCGCAGCTTCGTCGACGGCCGCCCGGTACCGCAGCCGAGCACCGTCGACCAGCAGTCCTGCGACTACCGCCACGCCGCGGCGTCCTAGCGTCGGCTAGGTCGCGACCGGGTCCTTCTCCGGAGGTTCCGGCACCGGCGTACGGGAGCGCCGCACCGCGTCACCGGTGAACACAGCTAGTGCGACCCAGATCAGGACGAAGCCGACCCACCGTCCGGCCGGCATGGGCTCATGGCCGACGACAACGCCCCACGCCATCTGCAGCGCCGGCGTCAGGTACTGCAGCAGACCCATGGTGACCAGCGGGAGCCGTTGCGCCGCACCGGCAAACATCAGCAACGGCAGTGCCGTCACCGGGCCGCACAGCATCATCAGGAGCGTATGGCCCGCTCCCAGTGACGGAACCGTCGCCTGCCCGGCAGCGGTGAGGACGACGAGATAGGCCACCGCGAATGGGGCGGCCACCCCGGCCTCGACGCCGACACTGACCCGAGGGTCGGCGCGAACCACCTTCTTGACCGCACCGTACACACCGAACGACACCGCAACGCCGAGGCCGATCGCCGGGACCTCCCCGCCCTGCACCGCCAGCACGATCACCGCGGCCACGGCGATGGCCAGGGCCGCGGCCTGAGCTCGACCCAGCCGCTCACCGAACAGCGCGACGCCCAGCGCCACACTCACCAGCGGGTTGATGAAGTAGCCGAGTGCCGCGTCGACCACGTGGCCGTTGTTGACCGCGTAGATGTAGATGCCCCAGTTGAGCGAGATCAGGGCCGACGCGCACACCAGCAGGCCCCAGGTGCGGCCCGACAGCCTGCGCAGGTCACCCAGGCGGCGGCCGACGGCCAGCACCACGACCATCAGCAGCACGGTCCACACGATGCGGTGGGCCAGCACCTCGAACGCGCCGGCCGGCTTGAGCAGCGGAAAAAACGCGGGAAACAGTCCCCAGGAGCCGTAGGCGCCGAGCCCGAGCAGCAATCCCCGGTTCTGGTTGGCAGTGGCCGTCGCGGTAGTGGTCACTGCCGATGCAACACGTCGAGGGCGTGCTGCAATTCCGGCGGGTAGTCGCTCGTGATCTCGAACCACCGGCCGTCGGCCGGGTGCGCGAATCCCAACGACCGGGCATGCAGCCACTGCCGTTCGAGCCCGAGCTTTTTCGCCAACGTCGGATCGGCGCCGTAGGTCAGGTCGCCACAACACGGGTGGTGCAGCGCCGAGAAGTGCACCCGAATCTGATGGGTGCGGCCGGTCTCCAAGTGCACGTCGAGCAGGCTCGCCGCCACGAAGGCCTCGACGGTGTCGTAGTGCGTGATGCTGTGCCGGCCACCCTCGGTGACGGCGAACTTCCAGTCATTGCCCCGGCTGCGGCCGATCGGCGCGTCGATGGTGCCACTGGACGGATCCGGGTGACCCTGCACGAGCGCGTGGTAGCGCTTGTCGACCGTGCGGTGCTTGAACGCCCGCTTGAGCGCCGTGTAGGCCCGTTCGGACAGCGCCACCACCATGACGCCGGAGGTACCCACGTCGAGGCGGTGCACGATGCCCTGCCTCTCATGGACACCCGACGTGCTGATCCGGAAGCCCGCGGCGGCCAGCCCGCCGAGGACCGTCGGGCCGGTCCAACCCACCGAGGCGTGCGCCGCGACCCCGGCAGGCTTGTCCACCACGACGATGTCGGCATCGGAGTAGAGAATCCCCATGCCCTCGATGTCCTGCGGCGTGTTCTCCACCGGCGGCGGCGCCTCCGGCAGCCGCACCTCCAGCCAGGAGCCCGCCACCAGCTTGTCCGACTTCGCCGCCGGGGCGCCGTCGATATCGACCCCGCCGTCTTCGGCGATCGTGGCCACCGCGGTCCGCGACAACCCCAGCAGTCGGGCCAGGCCCGCGTCCACCCGCATCCCGGCCAGTCCTTCGGGGACCGGCATCGAACGGCTACTCATCGGCCGGTTTCAGCCTCGTCGACGACCGCGGCCGGTGCCGGCTCCGGCCCCGACGAAGGAGCCGAATCCTCGGGTGGCCGCTTGCCCTCGGTGTCGAAATCGAAGCCGAACATCGACAGGCCGACCAGCAGCACGGCCCCGCACACCACCGCGGAATCGGCAACGTTGAACACCGGCCACCAGCCGACGGAGAGGAAATCCACCACGTGCCCACGCAACGGCCCCGGCGACCGGAAGAACCGGTCCATCAGGTTGCCCACCGCCCCGCCGAGGATCATCCCCAGGCCGAGCGCCCACCACAGCGAGACCAGGCGCCGACCCATCCAGATGATGCCCAGCACCACACCGGTGGCGATCAACGTCAGAACCCAGGTGTAGCCGGTGGCCATCGAGAAGGCCGCCCCGGAATTGCGGACCAGCGTCCAGGTGATGGTGTCGCCGATGATCTCGACCGGCTGGCCGGGCACCAGCAGCTTGACCGCAAGCACTTTGGTCACCACATCCAGGCCCAGCACCAGCGCTGCCACCACCAGCAACAGCCGCAGCCGCCGTGCGGTGGGCGGGGTCTGAGGCCGCGCGGTCACCGCGGACCCGGTCCCCGTCGTTGCCTCCGGCCCGGTGTTATCGGTCGCCTCGGGCTCGGTTCCCAGAGTCGCCTCGGGCTCGGTGGATTCATCAGTCACTCCCCCATCATCCCAAAGACGCCGTGAGGAACAATCTCGCCCATGACTCGCGTCGTCGTGATCGCCACCGGAGGCACCATCGCCACCAGCACCGACCAACACGGAATAGCCCGGCCGACGCGCAGCGCCACCGACCTGGTCAATGATCTCGGCGCCGGCGTCCAGGTCGACACCGTCGACCTCATGTCCGTCGACAGTTCCGAGCTGACCCCGACCGATTGGGACCGGATCGGGGCCGCCGTGCGCTCGGCCGGCGATGCCGACGGAATCGTCATCACGCACGGCACCGACACCATGGAAGAAACCGCGCTGTGGCTCGACATCACGTACGCCGGTGCGGTTCCCGTGGTCCTGACCGGCGCCATGCGCAGCAGCGACGCGCCCGATGCCGACGGCCCGGCCAATCTGCGGGACGCCATCACCGTGGCCGCCAGTCCGTCCGCTCGCGACCTCGGGGTGCTGGTCAGCATGGCCGGCCGGGTATGGCAACCGCTGGGTATGACGAAGGCCGGACACGGTCTGGTCGGCGCCGCGATCGGGTCGATCAGGGACGCCTCGTTCGTCCCCGACACGGTCAAACGGCGGCCGCTGATCGGCAACCTGTCAGCGGCATCGGCGCCGCGCGTCGACATCGTCGCCGCCTATGCGGGCAGTGATGCGTTGGCCATGGACGCCTTTGCGGCGGCGGGGGCGGGCGGCATCGTGCTCGAATCCCTCGGCTCGGGTAACGCGGGGTCCAGGGTGCTCGCGGGCGTGCAGCGGCTGTGCGCGGCCGGCATTGCAGTGGCGATTGCGACCCGGGTGCCCGGCACGCGCGTCACGTCGGGCTACGGACCCGGCCGGGCATTGCTGGACGCCGGGGCGGTGTCCGCGGGCGGGCTGCGGGCCGCCCAAGCACGGGTGCTGTTGATGGCGGCCCTTGCTGCCGACATCCCAGCCGCGGACCTGTTCGCTGAGTGGGCGTAGCGAAACCGTCCCACAGGGTGGGCCACTTGTGCTGTCGACGCGCATCAATTTGACGAAGCGATGATAATTTCGCCACGCCGATCTTCCGGAGGGAACAACATTGGAACTGCCGGCGGTCGGTAACCAACTCAAGCAACACAAGCGCCTCGACATTCAGGGCATGCGCGCAATCGCGGTGGCCCTGGTCGTGCTGTTCCACGCCGAGATTCCCGGATTCGGCGGCGGGTACGTCGGCGTCGACGTCTTCTTCGTGATCTCCGGATTCCTGATCAGCACCCACCTGTTCAGCGAATTGCGGGACCGTGGGCGCATCGCGTACGGCGCGTTTTATGCGCGGCGGGTCCGGCGCCTGCTGCCGGCTGCCTTGACCGTCATCGTCGCGACGGTGGCCGCTGCAGCCTGTTGGGTGTCACCGCTGCAATTCGGCTACGTCGTCAAGGACGCGATCGCCGCCACGTTCTACGTCCCCAATGTCGTGTTCGCCTACCGCGCGACCGACTATCTGGCCGACAAGACGCCGTCGTTGTTCATGCACTACTGGTCACTCGGCGTGGAAGAACAGTTCTACCTGCTGTGGCCGGTACTGCTCGTCGGCCTGTTCGGGCTGTTCAAGCTGCGCAGCCGCCGGGTGGCGGCCATCTGCGCGATCGTCGCGGCGTCGTTCGTCCTGTGCGTGTGGTTGACCGGCTTCTCGCAGCCGAACGCGTTCTTCATCCTGTTCGCGCGGATTTGGGAATTCGGCGTGGGTGGCCTGGTCGCGGTCGTGCTACTCAGCCGTGGCCGCGTCTTCGGAGACCGGAGCGGCGCCGTCGCCGGCTGGGCTGGACTGGCGGCGGTCGTCGGCAGCGGCGTGCTGTTCTCCACGGCCACCGAATACCCGGGCGACGCCGTCGCGGTCCCGGTGATCGGCACCGCGCTGCTGATTGCCGCCGGCCCCGTCCGCTGGGGTCCAGCGGCCCTCCTGAGCCTGCGCCCGCTGACCTGGATCGGCGACATTTCGTACTCGCTGTACCTCGTGCACTGGCCGCTACTCGTCTTGCCCGTCGCCGCCACCGGCTACATGCAGGCATCACCGATGTGGCTGCGCGTCGCGATCGTCGTGGCCTGTGTCCCGCTGGCGTGGCTGCTCTACACGTATGTCGAGCAACCGGGCCAGCGCCTGAGGTGGCTGAACGCCTCGCGCCCCCGCCGGACGCTCGCCGCGACCGCGGGCGTGATGGCCGCCGTGTGTGCGGTCGTCCTCGCGGTCGCCGTCGTGCAGGACCCACTGCTGAACGCACGCCGCACCGCGGCTCACCTGACGCTGAGCCTTAAGCCGGCCGGGACTGCGTACGTGCCGAGCAACCTCACACCGCAGCTCTCCGAGAGCGCGGGCGGTGAACCCGTCATCTACGCGAATGGCTGTCACCGCGGCCAATGGGCCACCAATCCAGCGGGCTGCACGGTGGGGAGCAACCCGGAGGCACCGCTTGTCGTCTTGTTCGGCGATTCCCATGCGGCGCACTGGTATCCGGCCCTTTCCGCATTGGCCGATCAAGGCCTGATCCGCCTCGACAATCGCACCAAGAGTCACTGCCCGTCGGCCCATATTCATATCGCCAGCTACCCGCGGTGTGCCGAATGGCGCGAAAACGTGCTCGCCAGCCTCGTCGCAGCCAAACCGGCACTGATCCTTCTCGGCGCGTGGGGGTCCAGCTACATGCTGCACGATGCCGACCCGACGGCGCACTGGCAGAAGGCCCTGACCGACACCGTCAGCGAGCTTCCGTCGCAATCGCGCGTCGCGGTGCTCGCCGACACTCCGTCGATCGGTGTCGCGCCCCAGTTCTGCTTGGGCCTGTTCCCCGACAATGCGCAGCGGTGCGCGCTGCCGCGCACCAAGGCACTCGACGCGCGGGTCCGCCAGGCCGAGCACGACCTGGCCACCCGGGGCGCATTCAGCTACCTGGACTACAGCGACTACCTGTGCAACGACACCGTCTGCCCCAGCATTCTCGGAGACACCCTGGTCTACCGGGACGGCCACCATCTCACCGTGCACATGAGCGCAGCCCTGGCTCCCGTCATCGGCGCAGATGTGATGGCTTTGCTCGCCCCCAGCAGCGGACCACCTCAGCAGAACCGCGGACTTCAACCCCACCGGGGGTAGAGCTAGGCCGCTCCGTCGTCGCTCGGCAACTGCGCCAGATAGTCCTGCCAGTCGAGGCTGTCGATCGGGTCCGCGCGGGTGATCTGCGGATCATCGGACGCGACGGTGCGGGCCACGCCGGGACCGGTGGCCCGCGTTTCGAATCGCACTGTCATGACTCCGTGCCCGGCCCCCTGCACCCAGCCGTGGCCGTGGTCCGGATGCTGGACGTCATCGCCGACGCGCCACGGGGATTCGGCCGGCGGGGCACTCACCGGCCCGGCCTCCCCCGCCGGCGTCGCGAGATCAGAGCCATCAGCCATCTCGAGTTCCGGGAACAACGACTCCTGCTGAGCATCGGTCAGGCCCGAAAAGCCCACGCCCACAAGGCGAATCGGACCGATCTCGACCGGATCGAGCAGTAGCCGGCGGGCCGTCGCCGTCAGCGCAGCAGGGTCGGTGGTCGCGTACGGCAGCGTGGCCGAACGAGTCAGCGTGCTCATGTCGGATTTCTTGAGCTTGACCGTCACGGTGCGCGCTCCTCGGCCGTCGCGCTGCAGCCGCCGGTGGGCGTGCTCGGCGATGGGCCCGATGCTCTCGCGCAACTGCTCCAGGGTGGTCAGGTCGACCTGGAACGTGGACTCGGCGCTGATCTGTTTGGCCTCGGCGCGCTCGGCCACCGGTCGGTCGTCGATGCCGCGGGCCAGCCGGTGCAGCGCCGGTCCGATGGTCGCGCCGAGGACGTCGGCGGCCTCGGCGTCGGTGAGCGCCGCCAACGCGCCGACGGTCTCGATGCCCAGCCGGTGCAGCTTCTCCTCGGCGACCGGCCCGATCCCCCACAGCTTGCGCACCGGCAACGCCACCAAGAGCGGCCCCTGCTCAGCACCGCTGATGATCCGGACCCCGTCGGGCTTGGCCAGTCCGGACGCGATCTTGGCGATCTGCTTGCCTGACCCCGCACCGACCGAGGCCACCAACCCGGTCGCGGCGCGCACCGTGGCGCGCAGGTCCTCGCAAAACTGCCGGACCTCGTCGGGCTCGGCACCGACCAGCTCGATCGGCTCGCCGAACGCCTCGTCGAACGACAGCTGTTCCAGCACGGGCACCACGCTGCGGACCGCGTCGAGCGCGCGTCGGCTGGCCACCGAATACACCGCGCCGCGCGGCGGCAGGACGACGGCGGACGCCCCCACCAGCCGCCGAGCCTGATGCATGGGCATCGCCGAGCGGGCGCCGAATCTGCGGGCCTGATAACTGGCGCCGGCCACCACGCCACGACCGCCGAGCCCGCCGACCAGCACCGGACGGTCCCGCAAGGTAGGTCGGGTCAGCTGCTCGACGGACGCGAAAAAGGCGTCCATGTCCAGATGCAGGACCCAGCGATCCACAGTGGCCAATGCTAGGTGGCTACCCTTCTGGTCATGAACGACGTGCCCATCCGCGACGAGTCGATCCGCCTGGGCCAGTTTCTCAAGCTGGCCTCGCTGATCGACAGTGGCGCCGATGCCAAGGCGGTGATCAGCGACGGCCTGGTCGAGGTTAACGGCGAGGTCGAGACGCGGCGCGGCCGGCAGCTGCGGACCGGCGACGTCGTCTCCTGCGGCGGAAGTCTGGCAAGAGTCACCAGCTAGCGTCTGTATGGTCCGCCCCGTGTGGGCCGCCGTAGTGATGTTCGCCGTCATGGCGATGTGGGATCCCGTCCGCCTCGGAGTGGCGGTGTTCATCGTGATCCGACATCGGCCGATCCCAGCGTTGTTCGTATTCTGCCTCGGCGGTATCGCGTCCAGCCTGCTCGTGGGCCTGAGCGCGGTCTACCTGCTGCACGGCACCACCAAGCGGCTCATCGCCGACATGAACTCGACCACGGACTCCATCGATCCTGCGGACGCCAAACTGGCGATCGGCGGGCTGGTGCTGCTGGTCGCGGTGGCGCTGCTGTTTCGAGCCGGGACGAAGACCCCGGTGCCCGCAGCGGTGACGGGAAGTACCGATTCAGGCGCTGACGTCCAGGAAGAGGCCGAACCGGAGTCGTCGTCCCTGACGGCACGGCTGACGACCTGGGCTCGCAAGCTCATGCGCAGCCAGTCGTTGTGGATGGCGTTTCTGGCCGGACTATGGGCCGGCCCGGGGCCCCACGTCGAACTGGTCGGCGCACTCGGCGTGATCCTCGCTGCCGGGCAGTGCAAGTCAACGCAGGTCGCCGCCGTGGTCGTGTATGCGATCGTGTCGTTCGCATTCGCCGAGATCCCGCTGCTGTGCTATCTGATAGCGCCCGCCAAGACGCAGCAGTACCTGGAGCTGGTGCCGAATTGGTTGCGGGCCAGGCGCATCTGGGTGATGGCGACCGCGCTGACTCTGTTGGGTGTGTATCTCCTCGTCTCGGGCACGCTGTCGTAGCCTGAGGCCAATCGTGTTGCTGTGAGCCACCATTGAATGACCTGAGAATTGTGCCGCCCCAGCGGCGGCTGTGCCTACGCTCAGCATCGGCCCGGGTGGTCACAATTCTGGGGGGGCGGGGTTGGTGGCGGATCGAAGTCATGGGCAGTCTCGGAGCAGAGCCGACAGATGGCGGGCACTCGCGCCCGCTTTGATGGTCGCCAGCGTGACGGTGTCCGTCATCGTCAACTCGGCCACCGACCCCATCGATTTCCACATCTACGTCCTCGGCGGCGCTGCACTGGACCAGCCGAGCGCGCTCTATCAGGTTGCGTACCTCGATCCCGCCCACCACGAAACCATGCCGTTCGTCTATCCACCGTTCGCCGCCATGGTGTTCTATCCGCTCCACTTGATGCCGCTGGGACTGGCCGTCACACTCTGGCGGCTGGGCATCATCGCGGCGGTGTTCGTGGTAATTCGCCTGTGCCAGAACATGATCGGTGTAGCCGACCGCCGCGTCGCCATGCTGTGGTTGGCCGGGTCGATCTGGCTGGAGCCCATCGTCGGCAACATCAAACACGCCACGATCGGCGTCTTCCTGATGGTTCTCGTGATGACTGCCGCATACAGTTCCCGATGGTGGCTGTCTGGGCTGCTCGTCGGGCTCGGCGCGGGAATCAAGCTGACCCCGGCAGTCAGCGGGCTGTATTTCGTCGGACTGCGACGCTGGGCGACCGCACTCTTCGCTGCACTGGTTTTCGTTGCCACGCTTGCAGTTTCGTATCTGGTGGCCGGCGACCGGGTGCGTTACTTCTTCACCGACTTCATCGGCCGGGACAAGCTGTTCACCATCGGGAACGTGTACAACCAATCGTGGCGCGGTGGCATCGCCCGAATCTTGGGGTACGACCCAGGGATGGGTGCACTGGTGTGGGCTGCGATCACCACCACCGGCGTGCTGGCCGCGTTGGCCTGGTGGGCTTTGGGCGCCGCCGGGTCGGCACGTGACAAGCTGGGCTCACTGCTCGTGGTGATGCTCTTGGAGCTGTTGTCCTCTCCCGTGTCGTGGACTGCCCACTGGGTATGGCTTGTGCCACTGCTGGTTTGGTTGCGACACGGACCGTGGCGGAACAAGCGCGGCGCCAGGATGCTGTGGTGGGCGTGGATCGTGGTCACCTGCGCGGCCGTGCCGAACATGCTGGCGCAGCTGCAGGTGAACCGATGGGAGATCGCGCGCCCTTGGTACGAGGCGTGGGCCGGACTCGTCTACCCGACGCTGACGCTGGCCACGCTCGGGTGGATGGTTGCCACGGGCATGGCCGCCCGGCGGCAGCTCTCTCCGCCGGCGCACGTGGCAGGCACCAGCATCTCCACAGGCGGTATTGGCTGCGCTGCCGATATAGTCGGCCGGTGACCGCCGGGCCTGCCTCGACATTGCGGTCGGAGCTGTCCCGCTGGCAAACGCTGGCGCCGGTCATCCTCGCTGTCAGTGCAACCCTGCGGGTCGCCTCGACGATGGGCTACTACCTGGTCAAGGGTGACGCCTTCTTCGATCTTCGGGTGTATGTGCTCGGCGGCTCCGCGTTGGCGCATTCCGGCAGCCTGTACGACTTCTTCTACGTCGACCCGACCAAGGGCGAACACCTGCCGTTCACCTATCCGCCCTTCGCGGCGATGTTGTTCGCTCCCTTACATTTTTTGCCGTTCGGGGTGGTCGCCTTCGGCTGGCAGGTCGCCTTGATCGCCGCCATCTACGCGAGCGTGCGGCTGAGTCAGAAATTCGTCGTCGGCGGCGGCGGTCGGCGTACCGCGATGCTGTGGACCGCCGGCGCGATCTGGATGGAGGCTCCCGGCAGCAGCATTCAATCGGGACAGATCGGCATCTTCCTGATGTTGGCCGTCCTCTACGCCGCCTACAGCTCGCGGTGGTGGCTGTCGGGGCTGCTGATCGGTATCGGTGCCGGCATCAAACTGACACCGGCGATCACCGGCATGTACTTCGTAGGAGTGCGGCGTTGGGGCACCGCGCTGTGCTCCGCCGTGGTGTTCTTCGCGACGGTCGCGCTGGCGTACCTGGTGGCGCCCGAGGAAACTCGCCGCTACTTCCCCGGCCAGATGATCGCGGCCGGCAAGACACTGCCGGCAGGCTCGGCATGGAACCAGTCCTGGCACGGCGGACTGTCGCGGATCCTCGGGCACGACGCCGGGATGTCTCCGTTGGTCATCGGCGCGATCGTCGGCACGGCCGTGCTCGCGGTGCTGGCCTTCCGAGCCCTCGGTGGCGAGCGGGACCGGCTCGGGTCACTACTGGTGGTCCAGCTGTTCGGGTTGCTCGCGGAACCGGTGTCCTGGGTCCATCACTGGGTCTGGGCGCTGCCGCTGATGATCTGGCTGATCTACGGTCCCTGGCACGACAAGCCGGGTGCCCGCATCCTGGGTTGGGGTTGGGTGGCACTGATGGTGCTCAGCGTGCCCAGCCTGCTGTCCCTGGCCCAGCCCGACATCTGGCAGATCAGCCGGCCCTGGTACCTGGCCTGGGGTGAGGCCGTGTACATCGTCGCCGCGCTGGCGACCATGGCCTGGATAGTCCGAACGGGGCGTCGTGGTCACGTTGCGCACACTGTCTGACCGGCGACTGCTGGCACCTGCGCTGCTGCTGGTAAGCACGGTGACGTTGCTGGCGGTGACGATTCCCAGCCGGCCCGACCTGGTCGACTTCCACGTGTACGTCCTCGGTGGCGCCGCGCTGGACCGCCCCGACACCTTGTACGCCTTCGCCTACTCCGACCAGTCCCCTACTCAGCCGCTGCCATTCGTCTATCCACCTTTCGCGGCAATCATGTTCTACCCCTTGCATTTCCTGCCGTTCGCAGCCGTTGGGCTGGCGTGGCAAGTCGCGATCGTCGCCGCGGTATACGCGATCGTGCGGATATCCCAACGCATGGTGGGCAGCGGCAGTGCGCGCGAGGCCATGGTGTGGACCGCGGGCCTGATCTGGCTCGAGCCGGCCCGTGTCGCTCTCGACCTCGGACAGGTGGGCGTCTTCCTGACCCTGGCCGTGCTGTACGCGGCCTACAGCACGCGATGGTGGCTCTCGGGCCTGCTGGTCGGCCTGGCTGCCGGGGTGAAGCTGACTCCGGCCATCACCGGGCTGTACTTCGCCGGCGTGCGACGCTGGGCCGCCGCGGCGTGCTCGGCCATCGTCTTCTTCGCGACGGTCGGGGTGTCCTGGCTGATGGTCGGCGATCAGGTGTGGCATTACTTCACGAAAGTGATGGGCGATACCAGCATCAACCCGATCGGCATCGCGTTCAACCAATCCTGGCGAGGCGCCATATCGCGGATCGTGGGCCATGACGCGGGGGAAGGCGCCCTGGTACTCACCGCGATCGTCGGGACCACTGTGCTCGCCGCGCTGGCGTGGTGGGCGTTGGGGAACAGCGCAGGTGACCGCGACCGGTTGGGGTCGCTGTTGGTCGTCGAACTGTTCGGCCTTCTGGTGTCGCCCATTTCCTGGGTGCACCACTGGGTGTGGATACTGCCGCTGATCATCTGGCTGCTGCGCGGACCGTGGCGGGACGAACCTGGCGCCCGGTTCTTCGGTTGGGGCTGGATCGCGCTGACGCTCGTCAGCGTCCCCAGCGTCTTGGCCATGGCTGAACCGAGCCTGTGGCAGATCAGCCGCCCGTGGTACCTGGCGTGGGCCGCAGTGGCGTACGTCGGATTGGCGGTGGCCACTCTCGGCTGGGCGGTCGTCACCGGCCGACGGCTGCGCACCTGACCGCGAGCGTGCGCCGACGGCACGCTCGCGGGAATTGTCGTCAGGCCTTGGCGATGGCGGCCCGGACCCCGTCACCGACGTCGGCGCCGTCGGCCAGCTCCGCGGCGGCCACGACGGTGAAGTCGGTGGCCAGGATCTCGCCCGCGATCAGGCCGGCATGGGTGGTCGCCCACGCCTGCTTGTCGGCAGGCACCGCGAACGTCACGGTGATCCGGTCGGACACGTCCAGCCCCGTGGCCTTACGCAGGTCCTGCAGTTCGCGGATGCGGTCCTTGGCCCAGCCCTCGGCCTCCAGCTCGGGAGTGACGGTGGCGTCGAGCACCACCAGGCCGGCACCGTCCGGCAGCGCCGCGGTGAACTCCGGTTCCGCGGCAACGAGTTTCGAGCTGTACTCCGACGGCAGCAGGACAGCGGGCCCCGCGGTCAGCGTGCCGTCGGCGTTGACCACGCCTGCCCCGGCCTTGACCGCCTTGATCGCGGCCTGCACGTCCTTGCCGATGCGCGGGCCGGCAACACGTGCGTTGACCGTCAACTCGAACTTGCCGTAGGCGTCGATGTCGTCGGTGAGCTCGACGGCCTTGACGTTGAGCTCGTCGGCGATGAGGTCGACGAAGGGCCGCAGCGCCTCCGGGTTGTCCACCGCCACAGTCAGTTTCGGCAAGGGCAGGCGCACGCGGAGCTTCTTGGCCTTGCGCAGCGACGAGCCCGCCGAGCACACCTCGCGCACCCGGTCCATGGCCGCGACCAACTCGGGGTCGGCGGGGACCACGCCGGCCTCCGGCCAGTCGGTCAGGTGGACGGAACGCTCGTCGGTCAGTCCCTGCCACATCATCTCGGTCGCCAGCGGCAGCAGCGGCGCGGCCAGGCGGCAGGTCACCTCCAGCACGGTGTGCAGGGTGTCGATGGCGTCGGTGTCTTCTTCCCAGAACCGCGAACGCGACCGTCGCACATACCAATTGGTGAGGGCCTCGGCGAACTGGCGCAACTGCTCGCAGGCGCCCGAGATGTCGCAGGCGTCGAGCGAGGCGGTCAGGGTGTCGCGCAGGTCGGCGAGCTTGGCCAGGATGTAGCGGTCCAGCACGTGCGTCGAATCCGTGCGCCAGGTGCCCTTCTTCGGCGCGTACAGCGCCAGGAAGGAGTACGCGTTCCACACCGGCAGCAGCACCTGCCGGACGCCGTCACGGATGCCCTGCTCGGTGACGATCAGGTTGCCGCCCCGCAGGATCGGCGAGGCCATCAGGAACCAGCGCATGGCGTCGGACCCGTCGCGGTCGAACACCTCGGACACGTCCGGGTAGTTGCGCAGCGACTTGCTCATCTTCTGGCCGTCGTTGCCCAGCACGATGCCGTGTGCCACACAGGTTTTGAATGCCGGACGATCGAACAGCGCGGTGGCCAGCACGTGCATGGTGTAGAACCAGCCGCGCGTCTGGCCGATGTACTCGACGATGAAATCGCCCGGGAAGTGCGCGGATTCCGTTGCGCTGCCGTCGAACCAGTCGGCGTTCTCGAACGGATAGTGCACCTGCGCGTAGGGCATCGAGCCCGAGTCGAACCAGACGTCGAACACGTCCTCGATGCGGCGCATCGTCGACTTCCCGGTCGGGTCGTCGGGATTGGGCCGGGTCAGCTCGTCGATGTACGGCCGGTGCAGATTGTCCGGGCGGACGCCGAAATCGCGCTCCAACTCATCCAAGCTGCCGTAGACGTCGATCCGCGGGTAGGCCGGGTCATCGGACTTCCACACCGGAATCGGGCTGCCCCAGTATCGGTTTCGCGAGATCGACCAGTCGCGCGCATTGGACAGCCACTTGCCGAACTGGCCGTCCTTCACGTGCTCGGGGTACCAGGTGATCTGCTGGTTGAGCTCGACCATCCGGTCGCGGAACTCGGTGACCTTGACGAACCACGACGACACCGCGCGGTAGATCAGCGGATTGCGGCACCGCCAGCAGTGCGGGTACGAGTGCTCGTAGGTCTCGTGCCGCAGCAGCACCGGTGCGTTGACCGCCGCCGGGCCGGTGCCGTTCTTCAGATCCTTGATGATCTGCGAGTTGGCCTCGAAGACCTGCTGTCCCTGGTAGTCGGGCACAGTCGAGTCGAAGCGGCCCGTGGAGTCCACCGGGGTAACCGCGACGATGCCCGCGGCATCACAGGTGGCCTTGTCGTCCTCGCCATAGGCCGGGGCCATGTGGACGATGCCGGTGCCGTCCTCGGTGGTGACGAAATCGCCCTGCAGCACCTGAAACGCGTTCTGCGCCCGGTCGCTGTCGACGAAGAACGCGAACGGCGGCAGGTAGTGCGTGCCCAGCAGTTCGGCGCCGAGATAGCTGCCGACGACGACCGGCTCCTCGCCGAATTCGCGCACGTAGGCGGCCAGCCGGGGCTCGGCCAGGACGTAGTTCTGCTCGTCGGGGCCCACCACCTGCACGTAGGTGACCTCGGGGTTGACCGCGACGGCCTGGTTGGACGGCAGGGTCCACGGCGTGGTGGTCCAGACCAGCAGACGGGCGCCGGCGACGGGACCGTCGGTCGCGACGAAGCCCACGGTCAACGCCGGGTCCTGCCGGCTCTGGTAGACGTCGTCGTCCATGCGCAGCTCGTGGTTGGACAGCGGGGTCTCGTCGTTCCAGCAGTACGGCAGCACCCGGTTGCCCTCGTAGGCCAGGCCCTTGTCCCACAGCTGCTTGAACGCCCAGATCACCGACTCCATGAACGTCAGGTCCAGGGTCTTGTAGTCGTTGTCGAAGTCGACCCAGCGCGCCTGGCGGGTGACGTAGGACTGCCACTCGTTCGAGTACTTCATGACCGACGCACGGCAGGCGTCGTTGAACGCGCCTATGCCCATGGCCTCGATCTGGGCCTTGTCCGAGATGCCGAGCTGGCGCTGCACCTCGAGCTCGGCGGGCAGGCCGTGGGTGTCCCAGCCGAACCGGCGCTCGACCTTGTAGCCGCGCATGGTGCGGTACCGGGGAACGATGTCCTTGACGTAGCCGGTCAGCAGGTGGCCGTAGTGCGGCAGGCCGTTGGCGAACGGCGGGCCGTCATAGAAGACGTATTCGGGGGCGCCGTCGCGGCGCGCGATGCTGGCGCGGAAGGTGTCGTCGCGGGCCCAGAACTCCAGGACGTCGGTTTCGAGGTCGGGGAAGTTCGGTGTGCCGCTGGCGGTCTTGGGGTACGCGCTCACGTCAGGGTCTCCAGTGCCGTCAGCACCAACAGGTGCTCAGTTCCAGGCACGGGGACGACGATCTCGCGTCTGGACGCGAGCGCCGCGGTACCACCCCGCTTGCGCACAGCCGACCCGGAAGGTCGCACACGTGCGCCGCTCAACTGCAGGCGATGACGGGCCTACCCGTTCGGTTCTACTGAGCTGCCGCAGCCAAGGCCGGCGCAGCCGTTCTTCCGAATGCTCCCCGGTGATGGCCGGATCGATGCGAATGCAGGGATTCTAACGGGCGCGGGTCACTGCGGATTACTCGGAGACCGGCATGGCCTCCGAGGCGAGCTCGATCACGCCGTAGGAGAACTGCTCGGCGAGTTCTTCCACCGTGTAGGGCTCGAACTGGTGCCGGGCGTACCACCAATCGACGTGCAGTACGTCGTCGGTGTGGAACACCCGCACCTCGAGCGTGTGCGCCGGGCCCGGATGCTCGCCGTCGATCGCGGACATGCCGTAACTGAACAACACGTCGGCAACGTCCTTCGGGTCGGCGGTGGCGGCCGCCAGGGCGCCCCGCACCGTCTGCACCATCTCGGTGGCATCCACGTCCGATGCCGAGACGGCATCCACCTCGAGCCGGCGGATCACGGCCAGTCCGCCGCCGGAGCGTTCCTTCGCTGCAGCCACGTCGACCGCGGCTCGGCCGGGTCCGACGACCCGCTCGATAGCGCGGCCGAGCGCCGCGATCAGCAGCACCTCGGCATCCACTCCCAGGTATTCGACAGCGCCCTCCAGCTCGGCGGTGATCACCGGCGACAGCGGGGCCTCGAGGCGCCGCATATCAACCGCAGTACCGGCGGTGTCGAAGCCGCCGAACTCGTAGTCGGCGACGTGCACCGTCGCCGCAGCAGCAGAAGGGAGAACGGCATCGATCTCACCGGCGTACGCAACAGTCATGTGATGCACACTACAACACGATTCCCAAATTTGGGACATAGCTCCCGAAACTGTGACGCCCATGTCAATTACGGCTTATGTGTCGCAAAAACAGTTGCTAGCAACCAAAGGGGGGAAGGGTCTATCGTGGCAGGGTGCCCCGAACAGACCAGAACGGCAGACAGCTCAAGGCGCTGCTCGACTACATCTTCGACGGCGACGTCGAAGCGAGGGAGATCTACGGTGCGCTCGGAACGTCGAGCAGTACGTACTACCGGCGAATCAAAGAGGCCGACTATCCCAACGCGGAAGAGCTCCGCCTGGTGGCCGATCACTTCCGGTTGAGCTATCCCGACCTGCAGGTTCGGTTCGGCTTGATGAGCCACGATGAGGTCATCAACTACATCCAATCGGCACCCCTCGCGGTTGCCACGGCGGCGCCGGCGGTCCCCAAACGCGCCACAAAGTTGTCGGAAATGACGCGACGTGCTGATGCGCCGCCGCTATGACCAGTAGAATCTGAGCGTTCGCAGGCGCTGGCAAAGGCTCCAACCATGGCTCTCACATTGCTCATAACCATCACTCTCGCCTGTATGGCGTGGAGTTTGTGGATTCGTCGCGTCACCTGGTCGTGCCGCTGGGAAGTGGCAGCGACCCTCAACATCGCGCTACAGGCCGCCGCCGTCGCCCTGATGTCCCCGATGGCCGCCGACACCCTGGGCCGCGCCATCCACTCGGCAACCGGTGTGTGGAACCTGCCCGCCTACCTCGGACATGACTGCTACATCGTGGCCGCCTCGGCCATCGTCTACAACGCCATCGGCCGCCTGGCCGACGACGCCGCCATGCAGAAGATGTTCACGCAGTACATCGAGCGGCCCGCGACCCTGTGCATCCCGGTGCTGCTCGCGCTCTTCTCGATGAGCGTGGCCGGTCGCGAGTACTCCCCCGACCTGTTCACCATGCCCACCGACGGCTGGCTGGCCGCGTACTGGCTGGTGCTGTGCGGCACCCTGACCTACCTGCTGGTGTTCGGCGGCCGCGCCCTGCTGGTGTTGCGCAAGAACCCCGACTCGCGGCGCATCGCCAACATCTATCTGTTCGCCACCGCCAGCGGCATCATGGCCTGCGCCACCCGCATCCTGACGTCGCTGGTTCCGGAGCTGCAGCCCCTCGAAGACGGCAAGTTCGTCTGGGTCTTCGCCTGCATGTGCGGCGGGGTCTTCGCGCTGGCGTCCGCGCACTCGTGGCTGATCAAGACCAAGTGGTTCTCGAAGGCGGCCCACTGAGCCTCCAGCGCTGACCGTCGGAGACTCGTCAGCAAAAGGCCCGATCCGTCAAAATCTGCGAGGATGCCTTACTCTGCTATCCGGCACCCGGTGTCAGTTTGACTGTGTTTCACCACCTTCGACGACACCCGGCCTTCACCCCTGCCCGAACATCCCCGAGGAGGAAGTGTCCGTGATCGAGTCGTCTCTGCCGGCCGTCCTGCGCGAGCGCGCCAGCCTGCAACCCAACGACGTGGCTTTCACGTTCATGGACTACGACACCGACCCCGATGGCGTGGCCAAGACCCTCACCTGGGCTCAGCTGTACCAGCAGAGCGTCGCAGTGGCGCACGAACTGCGCCAGCACGGTGAGATCGGCGACCGCGTGGTGATCGTCGCCCCGCAGTGCCTCGAATACGTCGTCGGGTTCCTCGGCGCCCTCGAGGCCGGCATGATCGCCGTCCCGCTGACCCAGCCGATCATGGGCCACCACGACGAGCGCGTCATCTCGGTCATGAAGGATGCGCAGCCCGTCGTCGCCCTGACCACAGCCGCCAGCAAGGACGCCGTCGCGCAATACGCGACGCCGAACGACGACGGCCGCACCCCAGTCGTCCTCGCCGTCGACGAGCTCGACCTGGAGACCCGCCGTAAGCCGTTCTCCCGCCGCGAGGTTCGCCCGGAGACCGCGTACCTGCAGTACACCTCCGGCTCGACCCGCACCGCCGCCGGCGTGATGGTGTCGCACCGCAACGTCTCGGCCAACTACGAGCAGATGATCGCGGTCTTCTTCTCCGAATGGGGCAAGGTCGCGCCGGCCGGCAGTACCGTCGTGACCTGGCTGCCGCTGTACCACGACATGGGCCTGCTGCTCGGCGTCTGCACCCCGATCCTCGGCGGCTGGCACACCGTGATGACCAGCCCCATCTCGTTCCTGGTCAAGCCCGCCCGCTGGGTACAACTGATGGGCAGCCACAAGAACGTCATCACCGCCGCGCCGAACTTCGCCTTCGACCTGGCGGCCGCCCGGACCACCGACGAGGACATGGCCGGCAAGGACATGAGCAGCGTCCTGACGGTCTTCAGCGGCGCCGAGCGCGTGCAGCCGACCACCGTCAAGCGCTACATCCAGCGCTTCGCCAAGTTCGGCCTGCCCGGCAAGGCCATCCGGCCCAGCTACGGCCTGGCCGAGGCCACCCTCTACGTGGCGTCGCGTGAATCCGGTGAGCCGCCGACGGTCGTCGACTTCGACACCGAGAAGCTGGCCGACGGCATCGTCGAGCGCGTCGAGTCGGGTAGCCCGCTGGTGAGCTACGGCTTCTCGCCGTCGCCGCTGGTTCGCATCGTCGACCCGGAGACCCGCCGCGAGGCCGCCGAGGGGACCGTCGGCGAGATCTGGACGCACGGCGAGAACGTGTGCGCCGGCTACTGGAACAAGCCCGACGAGACCGAGAAGACCTTCCGCGGAGTGCTCGAGGACGCCCCCGAAGGCACCCCGTCGGACACCTGGCTGCGTACCGGCGACCTCGGCTTCATCTCCGAAGGCTCGCTATTCATCATCGGCCGCATCAAGGACCTGCTGATCATCCGCGGTCGCAACCTCTACCCCGACGACATCGAGGCCACCGTCAGCGCGGTCTCGGGCGGCCGCACCGCCGCCGTCGGCTTCGAAGAGGACGGTGTCGAGCAGTTCGCCGTCGTCATCGAGATGAAGAAGCGCGGCGACACCGAGGACGAGGTCCGCGAGAACCTGGCTCAGGTCAAGCACGACATCACCTCGGCCATCTCGCAGGTGCACGGCGTCAACGCCGCCGACCTGGTGCTGGTCGGCCGGGGCTCGATCCCGATCACCACCAGCGGCAAGATCCGCCGGCAGGCCTGCACCGAGCTGTACCGCAAGGGTGAACTGGCGCGGCTCGACGCCTGACGCCCGATACGGCTGTGGGCCGCAACGTCACCGGCGTTGCGGCCCACAGCCGTATCTGGGGTATCGGTACTGCGGCCTGCGTCCGGAGGTGGACGGTGCCGGCGCTATGAGCGAGTCAGCAGAATATCTGTACGCCGCGCCGGTGCGGCATGAAGTTCTTTGAGCGGGCGATCTTTCCATTTCAGATACCAGGCATTGCTGTAGCCGTTCGCTATTTCGTAAGCGGCGAAGTTTTGCTGAATTCGTTTGAACAGCACGCCGAAAGCCGCTTGGTCGTCTTCGGGGTTGGCCTCGAAGATGATGCTCATATTCGCGGAGAACGCGTCGATGTGGTCGAGAATGTCATTCAGAATGGTCGTTTCAGCACCTTCGACGTCCATCTTGATCAGCCGGATACGTGCCAATTCATCGGTCGAGAGAATATCCAGCAACGGAGCTGCCGCAACAGTCGCGCATTTCTTTCCGTTGCGCGACCGCAACGTGGTGGTGGCACCGATGTTGCGCGGGCCGAAGTCATAGAGGTCGAGTTCGCCGGCATGGTCGGAAACCGCTACGTTCACGGGGCGGATACGACCGGCGAGCTCGGGGTTACGGCGGAGATTGCGCAGCATCTTCTGGTAGATGTGGGGCGCTGCCTCGATGGCGACGACGTCGGCCCGGGTCGCCGCGAGCATGGCGTCGTAGCCGATGTTCGCGCCGATGTCGACGAACAGATCTCCCGGATCGAGAGTGTTCTCGATAATTCGCGAGATGGCGGGTTCCCACACGCCGTAGTAGATGATGCTCCGCTGAATTGAGTCGACGGGGTCGCAATGGAAGGTGGCGCCGTAATAGCTGGTCGCTTCTCTCGGCTTTCTGAGGCCGAGCTGGTACCAGTCGAGAATGCCACCCCCGACCCATCCTGGTAGTGGCCGCAATGCGTCAGCGAATTTCCGAGGATCCATCAGTGATCGAATATCCTGTTCGTCTTTAGAGTCGCGGTGCGATCGCGCCAGGCCGTCGCACAAACATCGACGCTAAATTCCCCCCACCGGACGTCAGGAATTCAACCAGATTTATTGACGAGAAAGATGAATTTCTCGGAATTCGCTCGGCGTCAGCCGAAGAAGCCGCGGTGCTGTACCGACCCGGCCGCCTCGAAGGCCGTCGTCATCTGGCACGCATCACAGGTCGCCGCGTAGCCGCACTCCGGGCAGGGTTCGACCTCGTCGGACTCCCGGCGGGCCTGCCGCTCGGCCAGCAGTCGTTCGGTGGCGGCCAGGGCCGCCGCCTCCTCGGCCTCTTCGCGCTTGCGTCGCGGCGACTTGGAGGGCCACCAGTTCGCGTCGCCGAGCAACGCCGCCATCGCCGGCACGGTCACCGTGCGGACGATGAAGGTGTCCAGCAGCAGGCCGACACCGATGATGAAGCCGAGCTGCACGGCGCCCAGGATGCTACTGACCGTCATCGCGAGCATCGACGCCGCGAAGATCAGACCGGCTGAGGTGATGACGCCGCCGGTCGCGGCGACCGTTTTCACGATCGCCGAGCGCACGCCCCATTTCGCTTCGTCACGTATTCGGGATATCAGCAGCAGGTTGTAGTCGGCGCCGACCGCCACCAACACCAGGAAGGCGATGCCCGGCACACTCCACGAGATGTCATAGCCCAATATGAATTGGAAGAACACCACCCCGATGCCCAGCGCAGAGCCGTACGACAGCACCACCGACAGCACCAGGTAGAGCGGTGCCACCACAGACCGCAGCAGCTGCACCAGGATCAGGAACACCACGATCAGCGTGACGATCACGATGTACTGGATGTCGCTGTTGTAGTAGTCGCGGATGTCGCGGTTCACCGCGGACAGACCGACCATCGACACCTTCGCATCGGACAGCGTCGTGTTGGGCAGCGCCGTCTGGGCCGCCTTGACGATCGCGTTGGTCTGGTCCATGGCTTCGGTGCCGAACGGGTTCAGCGCCGTCTGCACCAGATAGCGCACCGTGTGGCCGTCCGGGGACACGAACAGCGTCGCGGCCTTCTCGAACTCGTTCCGGCTCAGAATCTCCGGCGGAACGTAGAAACCGGCCATCTGCGGCGTGTTGGCGTCGCGCCGCATGCCGAGCAGGAACGACGAAGCCTGATTCAGGCCGCCGCCCATCCCCCGGACCTGGTCGACCAACAGCTTCACGCCGTCCGCGAGCTGCTTGCTCGAATCGGCCAGCAGGTTGACGCCGTCGATGGCCTGCTGCAGGCGCTTCTCCAGGTCGGCGGTGTCGTACAGGCGCAGCTGCTTGAGCAGGCTGGTGATGCCCTCGATGTTGGTGCCCATGCCGCGGACCTTGTCGTCCATGCCCGGGTCGCTCTTGTACTGCTGCAGCATGTGGCCGAGGTTGATGACCTTCTGCACGGTCTCGGGATCGTTGCCGTCGTTGACGTTCTGCAGACCGATCTTCAGGTCGTTGCACGCCGGGTAGTAGTTGCAGAACGGCGTCGCGTTCAGCGTCTCGAGGGCTTTCCCTGACCACTTGTAGACGTCTCCGACGCGGACCAGCTGCCCACCCACAGCGTCGCCCAGTGACGTCATCTGCGACACCATCTTGGCCGACTTGTCCAGATCGTCCAGCGTCTTGGAGCCGCCGTACTGCTTCTGCAGCGCCGACATCTGGGTCAACATGGACCGCACGGGACCGATCGAACCGAGCACCTGCGTGCGGATCTGGTTCAGGGCATCGGCCAGCTGATACTCGCCGTCGACCAGCTTCTGCAGGATGGCGTCATTGCTGTTGATGAGGTTCGAGGCGTCTTTGAGCTTGCTGCCGACCTCACCGGCCTGATACGTGGCCTTGGCCTGTTCCAGCACATCACCGGTAGGACGGGTGATACCGCGGACCGCGTCGATGTGCGGCAACTGGGCGACGCGCTGCGCCATCTGTTCCATGTCCGCGAGCGACTTCGGGGCCCGCAGGTCGCGCGGTGACTGGATGAGGATGAACTGCTGCATGGTCGTACTGACCGGGAAGTGCTTGTTCAGCGCCTCGTAGGCAATGTTGCTGGCCGCATCGGGGTCGAGGTCCTTGCGGTTGTCGTAGTTGTAGCGAACCATCGTCGCGCAGCCGGCAAGCGCGAGCAGCACCGCGAGGCTGCCGGCGAGGTGGGTCACGGGGCGACGGACGATGTTGACGCCCGAACGGCGCCAGAACCGGCCCGTCATGTCCTTGCGCGGCTTGATCCAGCCGCGCCGTCCGACCAGAACGATCAGGGCGGGCAGCATCGTCACCGAGGCAAAAAAGCCGACCAGCACCGTCACGGAGAGCGCCGGGCCGATCGTGGCGAACACGCCGAGGGTGGCGAACGACAGCGCCAGGAAGGTGATCGCGACTGTGCCGGCCGAGCCGGCGATGACTTCGCCGATCGAGGTGAGCGAAGAGACCAGCGCTTGATCGCTGGTGACTCCTTGCCGAATGAACTCCTGATATCGGCTGAACAGGAATATGGCGTAGTCGGTCCCCGCGCCCAGCATCATGCCGGTCATCAGCACCAGGGTCTGTGGCCCGACCGCGAGTCCCAACAGGCCGAGTCCGGCCACGAGCTGCTGCGCCACGATCAGGGAGACGCCGATGGTGACCAGCGGCAACAGCATCGCGATCAGGCTTCGGTACACGATCATCAGGATCGAGAACACCAGGATGCCGGTGGCCGCTTCGATCATGTGCTGATCGCGGGCACCGATGTCGTTGATGTCCTGGAAGGTGGCCGACGCACCCACGATGTTCAGCGTCAGATCGCTGCCCTTGACCACCTCTTGGACGGTCTTCTGGGCGTTGCGGTAAGCCAATTGGCCCGGCCCGGTACCCATGCTGCCGACGAGGCTGACGGGTAGCTGCACCGCTTTCCCGTCCTTGCTGGCCATCACCTGGCGCAGCTCGGGAATGTGGATGAAGTCCTGCGTGGACTTGACGTTGGTCTTGTCGGCGTTCAGCTTGTCGACGAGTCGGCGATAGACCTCTTCGTCGTCCTTGCTGAAGCCCTTGTCGTTGGTCAGCAGGACAACCGCGATATTGCCGGCGTCGGCTTCGCGGAACGCGTTCTTCATCGCGTTGCTGGCGATCAGCGTCGACGCATCGTCGGGCAGGAAGGGCGGTGGGCGCCGGCTGGCAACGTCGACCAACGTCGGTAGCGCGAGAAACAAGACGACGGCCACACCGATCCAGGCCGCCAAGACCATGACGGGGCGCCGCACCACGAACTTGCCGAGTGCGGCGAAACCCGCATGTGCCAAAGCACCGCTTGGCCTGGCACGTTTCAGCATCCCCGACAGGCTACACGCCGCAAACCGATCAGATGCACCGACCGGCACCCCAATATCGACGCCGCCAGAGAGCCACAATCCTGCCGCCATGCTGTAATCGGGTGTGCCACTGATGAAGTCATCCGCCCTCCGCCACGCCTCCGGGCGCGGAGCGTCCTTGTTGCCATTCATGTCCCAGCAATGCGGAGATCAGCGGCAGATCAATATGTGTGGCGTCCTGTGAAGTTTGCTATCGCCATCCACGGCACGCGCGGAGACATCGAGCCCAGCGGGGCCGTGGCCCGCGAATTGCTGCGCCGCGGCCATGAAGTGCGCATGGCCGTGCCGCCGAATCTGGTGTCATTCGTCGCTTCGGCGGGTCTTCCCGAACCCGCCAGCTACGGCGTGGATTCTCAGCAGCAACTCGATGCGGACATCTTTCGCGACCATTTGAGCGTCAAGAACCCCATCAATGCGGTGCGCGAACTGCGGGACTACATGACGCAGGGCTGGCAGGACATGAACGCCACCCTGACCGAGGTCGCCGCGGACGCGGATCTGCTCCTCGCCGGGACCACCTACCAAGAGGTCGCCGCCAACGTCGCCGAGCATTTCGACATCCCGTTGGCCGCCCTGCACTACTTCCCGTTCCGCCCCAACAGCCAGGTGCTGCCGGTACCGCTGCCGCTGCCGCTGATCCGCCGCGGCTTCGCCGTCGGCGAGTGGTTCCACTGGCGCATGCTCAAGGAGGCCGAGGACATCCAGCGGCGCAGCCTGGGGCTGCCACCGGCCACGGTGCGGGCCGTCCGCCGCATCGAGGACCGCGGTGCGCTGGAAATCCAGGCCTACGACGAGGTGCTGTTCCCCGGGCTGGCGGCCGAATACGGCGACGCCAAGCCCCTGGTCGGGTCCATGTCGATGGAACTGCAGACCGATACCGACGCCGACGTCATGGACTGGATCACCAACGGAAAGCCGCCCATCTATTTCGGCTTCGGCAGCATGCCGGTGGAATCCCCCGCCGACGCCGTGGCGATGATCGACACGGTGTGCGCCGAGCTCGGCGAGCGGGCGCTGATCAGCTCGGGTGTCTGGGACCTGCCGGACACGGTGCTGGGCGACCACGTGAAGCTGGTCGGTGCCGTCAACCATGCCGCGGTGTTCCCGCTGTGCCGGGCACTGGTCCATCACGGCGGTGCCGGCACCACCGCGGCAGGGCTGCGCGCCGGGGTCCCGACCGTGGTGCTGTGGGTCAGCGCCGACCAGCCGGTGTGGGCCGGGCAGATCAAGAAGCTGAAACTCGGGGCGTCAGGCCGCTTTTCGAAGACCACGCCCGCATCGCTGAAGGCCGCTCTGCGCACCGCGCTGCAGCCGGAGTGTGCGGAGCGGGTCCGGGCCGCCGCCGCGCGCATGACGAAGCCCGCGGACAGCGTCGCACGCACCGCGGATCTGTTGGAGAAGGCCGCCTCTAGTAGAGGGTGAGCGGCGTGAGGCCGAACTCGTCGAGCGTCTGCTGGACGAGTTCGCGCAGCACGGCCCGGGTGTTCTCGGCCCCCACCTGGTAGCCGACGATCCCGAGGTTCACCCGGCCGTTGTAGCGGCCGGACGCGACCACGAGCAGACCCCCGGGCCGCTCGATGTCGGCCCGCTTGACGTTCTGCTCGACACCCCAGCAGTTCAGGAACGTCGCCTGGTTGACGCCGTCGGGCCGGCACATCAGGTCCGGCAGCTCGGCGAAGTTCGAGCACGTCACCGGCATGTCACCGAGCACCAGGTCAGCCGTCTTGTCGACCGCGCGCAGCGGAATGAACGGCGTCAGCGGCAGCAGGATGAACGACTCGTCCGGCTGCTCCTTGGCCGTGCTGAGCGAGGTGCGCAGCGCGGCCCGCAGGTCCGTCAGGTCCTTGGCCACGTGGGTCGGGTCGACGGTCAGATTGGCGAACGCCATGGCATTGGCGCGAGTGTCGTCCATCGAGGTGCGGTCGTTGACCGCGACCATGAGGGCAATGTTGTTGTCGTGCTTGCGGTGCCGTTCCATCCGGACACCCAGCCGGGCCGCGAACGCCGCGGCCAGCGAGTAGGTGTTGCCGCCAAGGGCATCGCATTTCGCATCCCACTGCTCGACGTCGATGTGGGTGCCGGCGAACGGCATCAGCACGTGCTCGTCGGGGTTGCTCCCGGTCGGGGCAGGTCGGGTGTCCCCGGACTTGGAGAGCTCGTGACGCCTGCGGTGGAGCATCTTCGCGGCGGCCACCACGGTCCGCCGGACCTCGGGCCAGTCACGCCGGGCCTGACGCAGATCGGCGCGGATACCCTGCCACCGGGTCCGGGACCCCGGCTGGGCGTAACCCAGCTCCCGACTCTGGCCCAGGACCGATTCCATGATCGCGGCCACCGCTCCGGTGCCGTCGATCAGGCAATGCGACAGCGCCAGCGCCACAGCCGTCGAACCGTCGCTGAACGACTGGACGCCCAGGTGCCAGCCGGGACCGTGCTCGGGATCGATCGGGATCTGCGACCGCTCCTCCAGCCAGTCCGTCAGTTCCGAACGCGGGCGGGCGGTTTCGGCGATGTCGAGCGGCCGCTCGACGGCCGGCGCGGCGACCCACCGGGCGCGACCGAACGGCAGCGGCGAACGCTCGATGCGCCGGGCCGCCAGGCTCCGGCCGAAGTTCGCGTGGAAACGGCGCAGGCCGTCGAGATCGACGGGCCCTTCGTAGAACCACATCGCCAGCATGACCTGGACCCGGCCGCTGGCCCGGTACGACAGAAAGGTCGCCTCGTCCATGTAGTCCAGACGGTCCTGCGGACGGTCCAGCTCCTGCGGCAGCTTGCCGAACCGGCCGCTGCCGGTCCTCTTCGACCGGGTATCAGTGGACAAGATAGACCTGGCCCTTCACTTTTCGATTGTCGAAACTGGGATTGGCGGGGAGTTATTCGTAGACGGCAGACAGGCCGAACTCGGCCAGCGTCGCTTCCACGTGCGCGCGCAGAGCGGCCTTGGTGTTCTCGGCGCCCGGCTGGTAACCGATCACGGCCATCGACACCCGGCCGATCATCTGCATGGAGATGACGGTCAGAATGCCCTTTCGGTGCTCCATCACCGCGCGCGGAACCTGACCGTCCACGCCGCGTGCCATCACGTACTCGGCCGGCGTTCCGTCGACGCGCGCCAGATCGTCCGGCAGCACGCCGAGGTTCGAGCAGAACACCGGCAACTCACCGAACCCGACCGCGATGTCCGCGGCCTGGGTGACGACCCGCTTGGGGATGAACGGCGTCAGCGGCAGCAGCTCCAACTTCTCGTCGGGCTCTTCGCGCATCTTCCGCAGGGCTTCCTTGATGATCGCCCGCGTTTCCGTCAGGTCCTCGGCGACACCCTTCGGATTGACCCGGGCGTCACCGATCAGCACCGCGTTGGCGCGGGTGTCCTCGAGCGTGCGGTCGTTGATCGGCACGACCAGCGGCACCACGCCTTCGGCCTCGCTGAAGCGGCCCACCCGCTCGGACAACCGAGCGGCGAACCCGGCGATCAGCGCATAGCTGTTTCCGCCGAGTGCTTTGGCCCTGGCCTCGAATTCGGCAGCGTCGATGAACGCGAAGATCGCCGGCACCACCAGGTTTTCCTTGGCACTGGCCGAATCCAGATGGGCCGCGGCTGATTTTCCGGAGCCCCGCAGCTCGCTGCGCTTCTGGTACGCCTGCTTGGCCGCCGACTTCATCGAACGACCGAGTTCGGGCAGGTCACGGAAGGTCTGGCGGAAGTCGGTGCGCAGCGCCTTCAACGACGAGCGGGACCGCGGCTGGGGCAGACCGAGGTCGCGCACCTGGCCCGTCACCGACTCGAACACCGTCAGCATGGCGCCGCCGCCGTCTCCGATGCAGTGCGATCCGACCAGGCTGACCACGGTGGCACCGTCGTCGAGCGGCTGTACTCCCATGTGCCAGGCCGGACCGAACTCCGGGTCGACCGGGATCTGGGCGTGTTCGTCGAGGAAGTCGCCCAGCTCGGCGCGCGGACGGACGGTCTCGTACACCCGCAGCGGCGCCGGCGGCCCCAGCGACGACACCCATCGGTGCCGGCCGAACGGCAGGATCGACGGCTCGATGCGCCGACCGGCCAGACCGTGACCGAAGTTGTAGTGGAACCGGCGCAGGCCCTCCATGTCGACCGGGTGCTCATAGACCCAGACGCACTGCATGACGGCTGCCTGCCCGGTGGCCCGCAGGCCCAGGAACATCGCCTGATCGACGTAGTCGAGCACGCGGCCTTGGTCGTCGGCGTTGCCGTCAGCCAGCCAGCGGCGCAACAAAGGCACACGCGACGCACGCGTGGAGGTCGTCACAGATCAGCCCTTCACAGCTCGAATCAGTTCGCTGCGGCAACCGTTGTGGCGCAAGGCATCCGAACGGCCGGCACCAGAACCGCCGTCGGCGACCCGCAAGTACACCGCACGCATCGCGTGCAGGTACTTGTCCACCGATTCGCGGGCGATGGGGTTGTCCGGGTAGGCGATGGTGACCGACGTTTCCTTCTCGGACCGGTTCACCCAGATGCCGATCTGGTACGCCGAGCGGGCATCGCTGTACACGCGGCCGTTGAGCCGCTCCCACTCGTTCATGATCGCCGGCGACAGCGGCGGCAGGTTGGTGTCGAGGTACGACACCATCGGCACACCCGGGTCCGCCTTGCGGATCGAGTCCACCTTGCCCTCTGCCAGCTCCAGCACGCGCTCGAACGGGACGTGCGCGAGGTCCATGCCGGCGTCGAACGCCTTCTGCATGGCGCGGGCCGTGTCGCCGAACGACTCCGGCACCACCGGGACGCTGATCGGCACGACACCGGTGAACCAACCCGTCGTCATGAACTCGGCCGGGGTACGGCGCGTCGTGGTCGGGGTGATGACGTTGTAGACCGGCCGGCCGGTGAGCTCGTGCTCGGCAAGCGCCGCGCAGGCGATCACGCCGCCGATGACTCGGGCCCCGGCGGAGATGCACGCCGACTCGAACCGCTCCGACTGATGCTTGTCCATCAACCGGACGGTGAGCATCTCGCCACCGCAGGCCACCGTCGGGTCACCGAGCGGCAGCGGGAAGCACGGCAGCGTGCCGTCGTTGGCCTCGGCGAACTTGATCCAGTCCTTGACTTCCTGCGACTCCAGCGTCAGCGCCGCGGTGAAATCCGCCTGCTTGACGCAGTAGTCGTCATAGCTGCCGGCGTCGGCCAACGGGATCGGCGGAGCGCCGCTGACCAGAGCCGCGTACATGAGGTGGATCTCGACCAGCACCAGCCCCATCAGCAACGCATCGGTGTGCACGTGGTCGATGCTGAAGTAGAAGGTGAAGTGGTCGTCGCGCTGGATGATGCCGAAGTGGAAGCAGTCCCACTGCAGCGGGTCGGGCGTCGCGAGCACGTGGTCACGCCACTGCTGCGCGTTCATCTCGCCGTGCTCGGTGGCCACCAGCTTGATGTCCCGCGGGCTCTTCGCCGTCCGGCGGACCACCGCGTCGTCGTCCGTGAGCTCGAACCAGCTGTGGAACGTGTCGTGCCGGCGCACGTAGGCGTTGATGACGTGCGTCATCGCCCGGACGTCGCACTTACCCGGCATGTCCCAGGCCGCGATGTTGAGCCGGGCCATGTCGGTGCCGTTGCGCTCGTGCGAACGGAACGCGCGGATGTGCTGGCTCTGCTGATAGCTGACCGGAACCGAACTGACCGGTGCATTGCGCAGCTTGGTGAGCGACGCAGAGGAAGGGTTCCAGGAAGTCAGAACGCCCGAGGAACCCATCCAGTCATGGATGGTCCTAATCGCAACCATGCTCACTCTCCTGTGCTTCGGTGAATTCAGCGTGCGGCTTCTGTGACGCCCTACCCTGACCCGTCATGTCGAAATCGCCGTCGAAATCGCCTCCCCCAGGCGGTCTGCCAGAGCCCGAACATTCGTGATGTCCGAAGAACCGATCCGGACTCCCGTCTCGGCCTCGATACGTGTCCGCAGTTCAAGCGCCCCGAGCGAATCGAGGCCGTACTCGGCCAACGGACGGTCAGGATCGACAGATCGCCTAGGGCGTGTCTCCCGAATGTGAGGGTGTTATCGGCGACGATTGATCGGTGACACGGATGGATGTGATTTCTGACGAGTTCTGGGCTGTCGTGGAACCCTTGATGCCCTCGCATGAAGGCAAG
>NZ_JXST01000030.1 GCF_000878195.1 Mycolicibacterium llatzerense
ACCATCTGCCTGGCCCGCCGCCGCGTGAACGTCCTCTACGCACTCATTCGTGACAACCGGACCTGGGAACCCGACGCGCATCAAATCGCCTCTGCAGCGGCTTGACAACGTCATTGAGAGTCCTTTCATGGCCGGCTCGCGCGGCCGCCCATGCCACGGTAGAAACCGGCGGAGCCGTGCGGCTTGGCTACATGCGCACAGAGTTCGATTCCAGCGCTGCATCACATATCGACGTGAATGGCGTCCGGCGCCGTGCGCGGGGTGAAAGTGGGCGTGCGCCTGAACCCAAGACGTGCTCCCCATCACATTCATAGGTTCAATGTCGAGTGGCGCTCAGCCGGACCGCCACAGCGTCAGCAGAAGGAACTTTGCTATGACTGGCCAGGCTTCGCTCAGTAACGTCCAAGTGGCCATTACGGTCGATGATTTCGTGCTGTGGGACGGTACGCCGCTTCCCGAAGGGCATAGCTCGCTCGACGTGACCCGCGCACTCGCGGAGGCGTTGACCGGTGCCGGCCAGAATGGTGTCTACGGATTCGCGCACACCTACAGCATCGCCAAGGATCCGGCTAGCTTGGCGTGCTGGGACGCGTGGCTGGAGGCCGGCCATCACCTGGGTAATCACACCCATCAACACGCTCCATTGCGCTGGATGAGCGCTGACGACTTCTGTCGTGACGTTGATCAGGCCGAGAAGCTCATCGGCTCGCTTGTCGACCTAGCTCCCGAGCGCTACTTCCGCTACCCGATGGATATGTCGTCCGGGTCGGAGGGCAAACGCGGACAAGTTGAGGACTTCTTGCGCGACAACGGATATCGAAACGCGCCGATCACCTGCTGGTTTGGTGACTTCGTTTACATCGTGCCGTATCAGCGGTCCCTCATCACCGGAGATGTTGACGCACAGGCCAGGTTAGAAGACCTTCACGTCCAGGGCGCCGTCGAAGGGCTGGAGGCGCATGCTGCATCTGCCCGCGCTATGTTCGGCACCGACGTGCCGCACATCTGGATGGTGCATGGCACGCCCCTGGCCGCACGCACTATCGGACGCATTATCGAGGCGTACAAGCAGCGAGGTGTGCAATTCGTCAGTCTTGAGAAGGCAATGCAGCATCCGGTGAACTTCAGCATGCCGCCCGTCGAGGATTCCTTTAGCAACCACCTTCAGCGCTATGCGATGGCGGCCGGCATCTCCAAACCCGACCTTTCTGAAGGTCTTTTCGGTGAAATCCTGTTCAAGTGCCCGGTTAACGGGATGGACACCCTTCAGTACTACGACGAGAAGGTCCTTAAGCCGATCGCTGATCGCGTGGGATCGCCCTATCTATGGGACTGGTCGTAACCGCGGTGCGCTGTCGAGGCCGTCACATCATAAGAAAGCGAAAGTAACTCGTGCTCAATCTCTCTGTCATGCTCACTGATACCGCGCGGGAACGACCCGCGACGACAGCGGTGCTCGAAGGGGACCGGCGGATGACCTACGGTGAGGTCAATGCTGCGGCCAATCAGATTGCGGCGCTGTTGATTCGCCGTGGAGTGAACGTCGGTGATCGAGTCGCGATGAGTGTCCCGAATGTTCTCGAGTTCCCCGTCATCTACTACGGGATTCTGAAGGCGGGTGCGGTCGTCGTACCGATGAACACCATGCTGAAACGCGCCGAAGTCGCCTACCATCTTGGCGACTCGGGCGCGCGTGCTTACTTCTTCGCCGATGACTACCTGCCCGACGATGCATGGCGTGGCTTCGACGACGTGGCCGCCTGCGAATTCGCCATTGGCGTCAGCGACCTGGCTGAACTCCTCGGCGAGCACTCTGGCGAGGACGTGTTGGTCCCGACCGAAGCGACTGATACTGCGGTCATCCTGTACACCAGCGGCACCACAGGTAAGCCCAAGGGCGCCGAGCTCACACACGCTAACCTTGTCCTGAATGCGCTGACGTGTCACCGCCTTTTCGACGTCCTCGGTGAGTCGCAACTGGTGACACTGCCGCTGTTTCACTCGTTCGCCCAAACTGTCCAGTTGAACGCCGGTTTCAGCCAGGGTGGAACGCTGGTGCTGTTGCCCCGATTCGATGCCGACACCGCATTGAACCTGATCAGTGATCATCAGATCACGGTGTTCGCCGGCGTACCCACCATGTATTGGGCGCTGCTGGGCGCGGCCGCAAACCGCGACGACATCACAGCACTCGGCAGGCAGCTCAAAGTGGCCATGTCCGGTGGCGCCGCGCTACCCGTCGAGCTTCTCAAGCGATTCGAGACCGTCTTCGGCGTAGGTATCCGCGAAGGGTACGGCTTGTCCGAAACAAGTCCGGTGGTGGCTTTCAATCGACTCGACCGACCCAGCCGCCCAGGCTCCATCGGGATGCCGGCGTGGGGAGTTGAACTCGCGCTGCTCGGTGCCGATGGCCAGCACTGCGCTCCTGGCGAACGCGGTGAACTCATCGTCCGCGGGCACAACGTCATGAAGGGATATATCGGCCGCCCTGACGCGACTGATGAGGTCATCGATCCTGTCGGCTGGTTTCACACCGGCGATATCGCCACTCGCGACGAAGACAATTTCTTCTACATCGTCGATCGTGCCAAAGATCTCATCGTGCGCGGCGGGTTCAACGTCTACCCCCGCGAGGTCGAGGAGACCTTGATGGCTCATTCCGACATCACCCTTGCCGCGGTGGTGGGGATTGCCGATGAACGCGTCGGCGAAGAGATCAAAGCCTTCGTGATCACTCGGCCGGGTACGACGCTTGCCGAATCTGAAGTTATCGCGTGGTGCCGTGACCGCCTGGCGGTATACAAATGCCCACGCACAGTTCAGTTTTGCCACGAGCTTCCGCTCAACGCCACGGGCAAGGTGCTCAAACAACAGCTCAAAGACGCGAGCAGCGCCACCATCGCATAGTCGCGGCTCGGATCAACAACACTGCGCCACAACGCGTTTCCTGAGCATCGCTAGTGCTCGGAGGGCAGACGGAACCGCTGGTCCCGGGGTTTCACAATCGGCGCCCGGACCGCAGCACCATGGCGATGAGCGCCGCATCACTCGTTCGCGCCCGCCATCGCAGCAGACGCCTTAACCGCAGGCCGAGCGATCCGACTGCGGGTTGTGCTGCTTCCCGAATTTCATGACCTAGACCTCAATCCCCGGAGCAACCAACATGGCTCATCTCACGCCCGAATGCACTGCCACACCGCTGACCTGGTCTCAAACCATTGAGGTGGCAGATTTCGAGCGCACTCGGGTGACGAGTTGCCTGGCGCGCATGGTCGGGTTGGCCGTCGCGGTCATCGTGCTCGCCGTCTGCGGATCGGCAATGCCGCCGGTCGTGCGTGCAGACGAAACTGCCTATCTCCCGTTCTACACGCCACCTAGTCCACTCCCGCCCGGCCGGCCGGGCGACCTCATCCGCACCGAACCGTCGCGACTGGTGCTCGAACCATCCGGGCAACTCGGCACGTTTGTCGGCACCGGAACCCGGATCATGTACCGCAGCACCGACGCCCAAGGGCAGCCCGTGGCGGTGACTGGCACCTATATAGAACCCGACGTCCCCTGGCCAGGCAGCGGCCCCCGCCCCCTTCTCGCATACGCAGTCATGGGCTTTGGCATGGGCGAGCAGTGTGCACCATCGCGCATGTTCAATCAGGGCATCCACGCCTCCTTGCAGACCGGTTTCGATGTGATGTTCAACCTGGAGGAGGGATGGGTCGCGACCCTGCTGGCGCGTGGCTTCGCTATCGTCATCACTGACGGTGTCGGGATGGGTATCCATGACTCTGGGTCTCCGCAATTCCTCAACCGCAACGCTGGCGGAGCTGCACTCATAGACGCCGCCCGCGCTGCAATGAAGCTGCCCGGCACCTCCCTGGATCCGCACGGCCCCGTCGCCTTTTGGGGGTGGCTCGCAGGCGCACACGCGGCGCTGTCGGCGGCAGAGTTGGCCGCGAACTACGGCCCCGAGCTGCACGTCGTCGGCACCTACGCCGCTGCGGCACCAACAGATATCGCGCCAGTCCTGCCCGCCATGGATGGCAACTTCTTGGCCGGTCTACTCGGCTATGTCCTGCGAGGAATCATGGCGTCCTATCCTGCGACCGAGCAGCCCATCTGGGATGCGCTCACCCCGCGCGGCGCGGAAATGCTGGCCAATACCGGCCGTCAATGCCTGCTGCAGACCGGTGTCGACTACATGTTTCGGCATATCCAGTTTTGGTTCAAACAGGACATCTTCGCCACCGCCGCCGCAGAACCGTTCAAGTCCCTGCTGTGGGCTCAGCGGATCGGCAACGTCAAACCCACCGGCCCTGTCTATCTGACGCACAACCGGTGGGATCCCTTTGATCCGTACTCCGCCGTAGAACAAACCGCAGCCGACTGGTGTGCAATGGGCGCCGACGTAACGCTGTGGACGAATGAACAGCCACCGCTGTTCAACAAATTGGACATCAATTCCATGCTGCCCGTCTTTGTCGACGGAGAGCGAAGTATGGGGTGGATCGCCGACCGGTTCAATGGGATACCCAGCGCGCCCAACTGCGGACAGATTCCGGCTCCGTCCTGACATGTGACGTTTGCCGCTGTCCGGTTGTGAGCTCGCCTGAACGCGCAACAGCTGCTCAGCAATCGGCCGAATGCAGTTCGCTACGCGGCCATGCGCACAGCGAAAGGTAGGCTGCGCATGTAGCCAAGACGTGTTCCAGATCACATTTCTAGAGTGGGTGCGCTGCCACCAAGCCTGACCAGCGCAGCCCGCTTGGCCATTGGCAGAGGCGCCAACGACGAGGAAGCGACGTTCGGACATGAGTTACATCGTGCAGGCCCTTAGTACCCAGGATCTGGGTGCCAAGGAACGCAGCGACTGGTGGCGAGAGCGCGTGTCAGAGATTCATTGTCCGATGTCCTTCGCGCTCGCCGATGACTACTCCGGGCGGATCGAATATCAGCAGTCGGGTCGCTATCGACTGGTCCGCTGGTGGGGTGACGCTGAAGCACTAACTCGAGATTCCACCCAGATTCGGCGATCTCCGCACGGATCATACGAGTTGCTCATCCCAGTCCATGGTCATCTGCAGCTTGCACAAGGGGACAGTGACGTCGTGGCGGTGCCGCACACTCTGACGCTCACCTCGCTGGATGCTGCGATGGATATGCGACATGGCGACAACGTGTCGGCGGTAGCCCTTGTCATTCCACGAGATCACCTCGACTCTCGGCTGACGCGGTCGACCAATGACCGTCCAATAGCGCTTGATGCGAGGCGTGGGCTCGGCCGGATCGTCGTCGATCAGCTACGCACGATACGTGGCGAGCGCGATCAGCTGGACGGCTTCCAGTTCGACGCAGTCATGGACCGGATCGTCGACCTCATCGCCATCGCCTACAACGATCTCAGCGCACCGCTGGACGGTGTTCCGACCGACGCGCTAGTCGATTCAATCCGCCGCTATGTGCGCAGCAACGCACACGATCCAGCGCTGACCGGCGCAGGCATCGCCGCGGGCCTGGGCTGGTCACTGCGCCATATTCAAAACCAACTGCAACGCGTGGGCACCACACCCTCTGATCTGATCCGCGAGGAACGGCTCGCACTGGCGCGACTTCGCCTTCAGGATCCCGGTTGGCGGGCACAGAGCATTACCCAGATCGCCTTCTCCTCAGGATTCGGGGATTTGAGCACCTTCAGCAACGCCTACCACCGCAGCTTCGGCGAACGACCATCAGACACCCGCACAGCTCACTGAATTGTGCCGCCACTATCAGTTAAACACCGCGCGCACAACAACATACGTGCGCAAGGCTCCAAGCTGGTACGCCGAACCATCTCTTAGCGTCGAAGCATGGAATCGACAACTCATCCTCTCGCCGATAACGACACCCTGTTCTCTGTCAGCGGCCGCACAGCCGTAGTGACTGGAGGGTCGCGCGGTATCGGCGCCATGATCGCCCGAGGCCTCGTTGCCGCCGGCGCCGAGGTGATCATCACCAGCAGAAGGGTCGAACAATGCCGCGCCACAGCGCATCACATCAACAGCGAGGCAGAGGCCTTCGATAGCTCCGGGCGCTGCAGCTACATCAGTGCCGATCTGTCGACGTCGACCGGCATCGAACATCTGGTCAACTCGGTCAACGATCGCCACGAGCACATCGATATTCTTGTCAACAACGCAGGGACCACGTGGGGAGCACCGCTCGAGGAGTACCCCTTATCTGGCTGGAACAAAGTACTCAACACCAATCTCGTCTCCCCGTTCGGAATCATCGTCGGACTACTACCGCTGCTTCGAAACGGCGCCCGCCCAGAGCATCCTGCCCGGATTATCAACATCGGCAGCGTCGACGGACTGGTGGCACCGCAGTGGGAAAACTACTCCTACAGCGCCAGCAAGGCCGGACTGCACATGCTCACCCGCCATCTCGCCGGCCGCCTGGCACGTGACAGCATCACCGTCAACGCCATAGCTCCCGGCCCTTTCCTCACAGACATGCTCAGCCATATCGCCGCAGACCCAGCACGCGAAAACGAACTAATCAACACCGTTCCCCTCGGCCGCTACGGCCAGTCCGACGACATTGTCGGGGCAGTCCGATTCCTCGCCTCAGCAGCCGGCGCATTCGTCACTGCGGCCGTGCTACCTGTCGACGGGGGATTCAGCGGCGCAACGCACTGAATCTATCTGCCCGACAACGACTATCACCACACGCACCCGGACCGAACAGCACAGGAGTATCGGCATGCCCGAAGCAGTCATCGTTTCCACCGCGCGAACCCCGATCGGCCGCGCAGTCAAAGGATCCCTCAGAGACCTACGTGCCGATGACCTCGCCGCGCACGCAGTGCTCGCCGCACTCGCCAAGATTCCCGAACTCGACCCCACCCAGATCGACGACCTCATGCTCGGCGTAGGGCAGCCTGCCGGAGAATCCGGAAACAACCTTGGGCGAGCGGTAGCCGTGCTGGCCGGTCTCGACCGGCTCCCCGGCGTGACAGTCAATCGCTACTGCTCGAGCAGCCTGCAGACAACCCGGATGGCACTGCACGCCATCAGATCTGGCGAAGGCGACGTCTTCATCTCCGCCGGCGTAGAGACAGTCAGTCGGTACTTCAACGGTGCCGCGGATAACCCCGAAGGACAAAACCCGGTCTTCGTCGATGCTCAGTCCCGCACCGCCGCCCGCGCGCAAGACAACTCAGGATGGGCAGATCCCCGCGCCAACGATCAGCTACCAGATCTCTACATCACGATGGGACAGACCGCGGAGAACGTCGCCAACTTCAAGGGAGTTAGTCGCGCCGATCAGGACGCTTTCGCTGTACGCAGCCAGAATCGCACCGAAGCTGCCACCGCGTACGGCTTTTGGGCTCGCGATATCGCCCCCGTGCTCCTTTCCGACGGCAGCTACGTCAGCACGGACGACTGTCCCCGCGCTGATGTCACTCTCGAAGCTGTGTCTGCACTGCCACCCGTTTTCAGGCGAAACGGAACGGTTACCGCCGGCAACAGCTGTCCGCTCAACGACGGAGCCGCCGCACTCGTGGTGATGTCAGATTCCAAGGCCGCCGCGCTCGGCATCACCCCTCTGGCGCGGATCGTCAGCACGGGCGTCAGTGGGTTGTCACCAGAGATCATGGGGCTCGGCCCCGTCGAAGCAAGTAAGCAAGCCCTGCGACGGGCAAACCTCGACATTGGTGACATCGACCTGGTCGAGATCAACGAAGCCTTTGCAGCCCAGGCCATTGCATCCATGCGCGACCTCGACATCGACGACGACAAGGTCAACATCAACGGTGGCGCCATTGCGCTCGGGCATCCATTCGGCATGACAGGTGCACGGATCACCAGCACGCTGATCAACTCAATGATGTTCCATGACAAGCAATTCGGGCTAGAAACCATGTGTGTCGGGGGCGGCCAAGGCATGGCTATGATTCTCGAACGCCTGTCATAACAGACCCCAGAAGTTGGTGGCGTCACTCGACAGGGGCGTCCAGTGACGTCATTGACCGGAATTCGACTCTCACAGGCCCTGTCTTGCCCAGCCCAGTGTCACCATCAGGGCACCTACCGAAAGTCCGTACATCGCACCCAAGCGCGACTAGCCCTGCGACCCGATCTAACTCACCAGACGAGTGATGGCGGCCCAGTATGCCTGACGCTCGTCGGCATGCACCGTCGGGGCAAAAGCGACGACTACCGTCATCACCTGGCGCATGCCGTGATCTGCTGCGTATACCTGAGCCGCACCACTCGTCCGAAACGAGAGGACTTGCATGCGCTCGGTGGTGATCGACTGCGCACAACCAATCGTCGGACAGTCCGCGGCGCTGGTGTCCACGGGATGTCCCGCGTGTAACCCGCTGCGTTTCAGTGCATCAACAACGTCACGTGCTATGTGAGAGCTGCTAGCCGCAGTAGGCCATGGGGTTTCAGTGCGCGGAGCTACCGGTGCCGCACAGGCGGAGCCAAGTATCTCGCATACCGTTCCGAAGCTAACCAGAAGAGCAATCCCCGATGCTCGGGAGCGGATCAGATCGATCCAACGAACATGGCGAGGATGCGATTGCCTCATAACGATCCACCCATGCCGAAATGTCCACTCCCATTAGAGAGATCGACAAAGGGTCTGCCGGCACTTGTTGTTCGACCGGTGATCGAGCCCACTGGACCCGGGAGCCGTCTCGTACCGGGATGCGGAGTGAGTGAGCGTGTCGATCGACTCTGGTCCACGGGTCAGTGTTGCGCTAGGTGGGATTCGACGAGTTTGACGAGCGCGCCGAGCCGATAGCGGCGAGGCACGACGACAGGAATACGCCAGGGTGAGAATGCATCTGCAGCCACCGGTCCCACGCACGCGACCATCATGTCGCCACGTAGCGCATCAACGACGGAAGATTCACGACCGGTGAGTCCGGCGGCACGCATGATAGAGGCAACGGCAGGCGCCGAGGTGAAGGTGAGTGCGTCCAGAGCATGACCGACGACCAGATCGAGAAGTTCATCAAGCCGCGCAGGCGACTCAGGTCCCTCGACGCGGTAGATCGAGGCGATAACCACCTCAGCGCCCCGCGCGCGCAAGAGCTGGGCGGCGTGATTCAGTGAGTGGCCATGCTCCTGCATGACGATTCGCTTGCCAGACAGGTCTCTGCGGTTCAGGTAGGCCAGGACATCTGCGAAGCACTCACTCTGCGGCGACCAGTCGACGCGTACTCCCCGCCCGACTAGTGCACCGGCCGACTTCGGCCCCCGAGCTAGTACCTCGGCGCCGGAGGCGACCCGGACCAGATCGTGACCCAATCCCCATGAGTCGGCGGCTTCGAACCAGGACCTTATGCCGGTACCGGTTGTGGCCAGAAACAGATCCACCGGCCGGCACACGACCACCTGCGTAGTGCGGCGAAGCTCCCGCTCGTCGATCATCGACGGAGCAAGTGAAAGCGCGGGCGCCCATATGATATCGGCGCCGCGTCGCTGAAACATCTCGATCTGTTCTCGGGCCTTCCGAGCCGCTGTCACTCCGATCCGGCGACCTTCAAGGGACCGCGACGAATCGTCTGGTCGCAGCGGTGACGCAGTCACGTTCCTGCCGTCCAACGTGCTGCGGGGGCCACTCTCACCGTCCAGCATCATGTGTTGATACCGACATCGCTACCAGCTATCGCCACTGACGAGCTTCGAATTCGTCACTGCGACAACGGGAAGAAAGATGCGGACGCGTGAATATGTACGAACGAGTCCTCCAGCGGTTGGGACATGGCAATCAAGAGCGTTGACCTCTTCCTTTTGTCTGCGAAGAATCCGGCCACTTCATCATCGCCGGCACGATCTGGCGTTGCCAGCTGCGATATTGCCAAGCTGCGCCAGATTGCTGCCATCACGTTATCTGCTGTGTGCCAACGTGTTTCGCATCGGCAAACGCGGAAAGTCGCAATGCCTGTGAGCGGAAACTTCAGTAGTATCGAATGGCGTCGGTGAACAGCATCAAGCTGGGTCCATCACCGAAGATCGGTGGCACTCACCGCTCAGCGACTGCCACTAATTATCGATGACACAAGGAGACTGATGTCTGTAGTCAAGATCAACGCCCTGCATGTTCCCGTAGGCCAGGGCGCTGAATTAGAAGGTCGCTTTGCTGCACGGGCGCGCATGGTCGACGGCGAACCCGGGTTTGAAGGTTTCACCTTGTTGCGCCCAGTCAAAGGTGATGATCGGTACTTCGTGATGACGATCTGGGCCAGCCAGGAGTCCTTTGATGCCTGGCGGACGAAGACGGCTGACCACGGGCCGGTCATCGATGGACGCAAACCAGTGGCCACCGGCGCCGACCTGCTCGAGTTCGAGGTCGTCGACCTGCCCTGAGCCTGCCAGGGCGAAGCGCCCTCACCGATGAAGTCATCGGTGGGGGCGCTTTGGCGCCAATGGCTAACCCCGCGTCCTCGGTAGTGATTCGAGATTGTCGGTTGGCGATCGGCCGCCTTCTAACGAATTTCGGCGTCTTCACCGCTCGACAGGTATCGACGAGCAGCAGAGGTTGGCAGGACGCGCGGCGTACGGTCCCGTCCAGCGGCAATGCGCAGCCAGAATAGGACAACGACTGTGGCGATCGGGGGCGTTTCCTTCCGTAACCGGATTTGGATCTCGCCGATGTGCCACTGCTCTATATGCAGCAGGTAGACCGCGCGTTCAGGCGTTCAGGCGTTCATGCCGCCATCAACGGTGATACCAGTACCGGTGATATTTCGGGCCGCCGGGCTAGCCAGAAATCCGACTGCCGATGCAATGTCGACCACATTTGAAAAACGTCCGAGCGCCATGAGCTCCCTTAACCCATCGGCGCCGGCACCGTCTGCAGGATTCATATCGGTATCCGTCGGTCCCGGATGAACCAGGTTGACAGTGATATGACGCGGGCCGAGTTCGCGTGCCAGGCCACGAGTGAAAGACAGCAACGCAGATTTCGACATCGAATAGACCGTTGCGTAGTCGATCGCCACCCGCTCAGCCAGACACGAACCCAGAGAGACGATTCGGCCTCCATCCGGCAGATAGGCAATCGCGGCTCGGGAAGCGAGCACGACCGAGCGAATGTTGACCGCGATCATGTGATCGATCTGCTCAAGTGTGGTCTCGGCCAGCGGCGCCGAATGCAACACACCAGCGTTATTGACCAAAATGTCCAAACCGCCGATTTGCGAGACAGTTTCATCGATCGACCACGTGACCGCAGCCGCGTCTGCACTGTCAGCTTGAATCGCCGCCGCCCTCCTCCCGTGCGACCGAATCTTGGCGGTGACCGTCTCCGCGTAGTCAGCCGAGTGCTGGTACGTGATGGCCACATCGGCGCCACGAGCGGCCAGATCCACGGCGATGGCCGCCCCGATGCCTCGTGCGGCGCCGGTGACCAGAGCCCGCTTTCCTGTCAGATCCGACACATTGGTTCCTCTCGAACGACTGATGTTGCTCTGACCAGAGTCCTCTTCCGCCAAACGTCACACGAGTGTCGGAATCGACAACTCGCAAAAGGATTTGGCCACAATCGATCGAATAGTCTGCGGTTCAAGTAGTTCGCGTGCAGTGCGACTGGGTGTGCGCTTAGACGTAAGAGGGGACGTGCGCTCAGTATTCGTCGGGATACGCTGCAGTCGCCCGGATTTCGACAAGCAGTCCGGGGCTAGCGAGCCCGTTGACGCCGATAAGTGACCAAGCCGGGTACGGAGCCTTGATGTGGCGCTCCTTTGCTTTGGTAAACCCGGGCAGGTGTTGGTGGATGTCGACGTGATAGCTGGTGACATCGACGAGCGCGGACAGGTCTAGACCTTCTAGACGGAGAATTTCTTGCAGCTTTCCAATGGCGATCTCGGTCTGTTCCTCGATGCACTCGGGGATGGTGCCGTCGGGGCGTCGACCGATGGTGCCGGCAATGAATAGGTGCCCATGTGAGCGCACCGCGGCGGAATAGCCAAAACTCGCAAAAGCGCTTACGGTCTCGCCGAATATCTTGGAGTTTTCGGGGACCTGAACAGCCTGGATGGTCATTGCGTATTCCTTTCGTTGTGACCCATGCGGGTCAGTCGTTTCAGCGAGACGGGCAGCGGATTCGCTCCCTGACGAACTGGCTGAAAGCCTCGGTTCTGCTCGGGAATTCGCCGGCGATCGCACTGTGGGGCGTTGTTCGCGTTTGTCGCGGCGCACGCTACGGCCGAGTCGGTAGGCGATTGCATCGTGTCTAATCGCCTGTCCGAAACTCCAACCGGACTGTCTGTTCGATTACTAGGTTTGACTGTTCAGACGGCAGTCGCTGTGGCGTAGTCACAGGAGAAGGCCTGACGGTAAGCGGTTGGCGTTGTGGCCAGGCTGCGGCGGAAGTGAAGGCGAAGATTGGCGGCCGACCCCAAGCCGGAGGCCTGAGCGACCCGGTCGATCGAATAGTCGGTGGTTTCAAGTAGTTCGCGTGCAGCGGTAATGCGTGCGTTGACTAGCCATTGCAACGGAGTCGTTCCTGTCTCGTCGGTGAAACGACGCATGAAGGTTCGCACCGACATCCTGGCGTGCTTGGACATCTCTGTGACGGTGATTGTCTCGGCGAGACGGCCCAATACCCAGGCCCGAGTGGCAGCCAAGGACGTATCTCCGACAATCGCAACCGCCGCGGGGACATACTGCGCCTGCCCTCCTTCGCGATGAGGAGGGGCAACCAGTGCACGCGCGACACGATTAGCGCTCGCGGCACCTAGATCTCGCATCACCATGTACAAGCACATGTCGATCCCGCAGCACATTCCGGCAGAAGTCAGGACATTGCCGTTGTCAACATAGAGGACATCCCGATCGATTTGCACCGCTGGAAACATCGCCTCGAATTCCTCAAGATGCTGCCAATGCGTGGTGGCTCGTTGGCCGTCGAGGACGCCAGCGGCCGCCAGGGCAAATGCCCCAGTGCAAATTGACGCCACCCTGGCACCTCGTGCCGCACTCGCTGCTATGGCGTCGAGAACTGGGGCGGGGACGGGTCGATCCACCGGCTGATACCCCGGGACGATCACGGTATCGGCCTCACTCACTGCATCAATTCCGTGGCCGACCACCAGTGACAGGCCCGATGCAGTACTGACGCGATCCGACATCCCGCAGATTTTCAAGGCGTAGGGGACATCAGAGTCAACTGTGAAGACATCGAGAGGAATCGCAATGTCCAGTGCCGTGACACCGTCAAGGGCCACCACTGCAATACGGTGCTGTTTCTCCATCACTGACTGACACTGACCTACCAGCACTCGTATGAACAGTGGCGATTACGCCTAACATCGCAAGGATCCGGCCATTCTGGTGGCGGACGAGGGTGTAGTCCTTGCGGCGGATGGCGACGTGGGCGAGTTCGGTCAGCAATTCGTGATGGTCTGGCTTAGTGGCCAGTGCCGTGCGCAGGACCTGCCCGGCGCGCTCGACATTGCCGGACTCGATGTAGGTGCGGGCCAGGTGGAGCGCAGCGTCTAGATCGATTTCGGTCATCGGATTATGTTGCGCCGCTATTGATTTTGTGGTGTGCGCATTGGAATTCCCCTAGTGGTGTTTAGCGGGTTCGCAGGTTCGGGCAAGCCGCAGTCAGGATCGCCAGGGCGCTGAGTATCGCCAATCCCAGACTGATCCGGTTCGTCAGCATCGCGCCAGACTAGCGAGCATGGGGTATCAGTGTCGTCAACGCCGATCGTGCGCCGACATCGGCGTCCTGATCGCTGCCGAGTTCGGGCACGCGGGTGGGGATCACTGATTTCGGACAAGAATGTCATCGCACGCCGACGTTGATCAAATGTCATCGCAAGAGGGCATGAGTCGCAGGTTGTCGTTCAATGACGTCGTCCCGCGGTTGATCACGCCGCCGACCGGTCCAGAGCTCTGATCAGTTCAGGTCGCGGCCGGTCAGCTTCACGCTGAGGTTCCACAAGGACTCGGCTTCTCGCGGGTCCACCGCGTAGTCCATGACTCCGGTGCCATCGGCCGCGGCGGGGCCTGCGATGTCGCAGTCTTCGAGGTACAGACCACCGAGCCCAGCCAACTGCGGGCTGGTCGCCGCCCACAGTCCTGTTGCGGCGCCCTGGGACACGGTCTTGAACGTTGGGTCTGCGACGTTGCCCTGACCATCGATCCAGCCGCGGTCAACCATCTCGGCGGACTCGAGGTGCCGTTGCAGCGGAGTGAGGATGGACCCCGGATGCAGCGAGAACGCGCGCACGCCCGTGGCCGCGCCGAGTGAATCCAGGTGCAGCGCGAACAGGATGTTCGCGGTCTTGGACTGCCCGTAGGCCTCCCACTTGTCGTATCCGGTGGTGAACTGTGGATCGTTCCACCAGATACCCGAAATATGGTGCCCGGCAGACGAATACGCGACAACCCGTGCGTTGCCGCGCACCAACGATGGCCACAAGTCCGCGACGAATGCGAAGTGGCCGAGGTGATTGACGGCGAATTGGCTCTCCCAGCCCTGGCCGACGCGCTGTAGGGGAGTGGCCATGATGCCGGCAGCGCCGATGAACAGATCGATTTGTGGCCAGGTGTCGCTGATGCGTTGCGCGCACGCCGATACCGAATCCAGGTCGGCGAGATCGGCACTCAAGACGGTCACGGCATCTCCGAGGTGGTCGACGGCGCGTGCGGCGTCCTGGGTGCGGCGGGCGGGGATGATGACGTGGGCTCCTGCGCGGGCCAGATGGTTGGTGGTTTCCAATCCCAGGCCCGAATAGCCGCCGGTGACGACGGCCACGGCGCCAGTGAGATTCACCCCGGCCATGACGTCCTGGCTGTTCGATTCATGGCCGAACCCAGAGGCGATGGGCTGCTGTGCGGTGGTTTCAGTCATGCCACCACGCTAGAAGCTAGAGTGTCCTCTAGGTCAACCCCGGGGATGAATGCTCTTATGACACAAACTTTTACGATTGGCAAGGCAGCAGAACGCACCGGCCTGAGTGTCCATGCCCTGCGATTCTATGAGCGCGAGAACCTACTGGTCGGCGAGGTAGCGCGGACCAGTTCAGGACGTCGGCGCTACACCCAAACTGACATCGAATGGCTGGCGATCTGCGTACGCCTACGCGAATCCGGTATGCCGCTCGCGCATCTCGCCGAATTCGCTGCCCTGGTACGCCAAGGCCCGGGAAATGAAGTCCAACGCCTGGAGCTTCTGCGCCAGCACGAAGCTCACGTTCGGGCGCAACTGGCCAGCCTCCAACACTGCCTTGACGTCATCGAAATGAAAGTGGCCGTCTACCAGACCCACGTCGAACACTCTGGCGCGCAAGGGCTCTGGGACCCGACCGCTGTCGAGCGCTGATCTCCCGCGGCGTTCTGGCAAGAGCCGGGTCCGGCGTGCCGCAGCGGGCCGACTGGGATCGCAGCGCGCAGACGCACTACTTGGCCTCCGGCTAGCGTCCCGGGGGTGTCGTTTGCTGTGCGCTAGATCACTGTCGCGTGGCGTTCGGTTTCGGAGTAGGCCGCCGACTACACCTGCGCAAGGGTCGGACGTTGCTGTCGGCTATCAGAACGCGTGCGTTCAGGGGGAATCGTCGTGGGGGACTTTTTGCCGGGTGACCGGCCGTGGTCGAGTGTTGTTCGTTGGTGGCCGGTGGTGGTGGCATTGGTGGTCACTGTCGCGCTCACCGCCGGCGGACTGCATTGGTTTGCCAGTTCGGGACGGTCAGGGTCAGCAGGTGAGCCTGCTGCATCAACTGCGCAGCAGTTCGCCGACGCAGCAATGGAAGCGTTCAGCGGGTCGACCACGGTCACGGTCCCGAATCCGGCGGTGACGGCCCGCGAGCGGGCCGCGGGCTTGCCTGCGAACCCGGTCGCCGGCCTGACGTCGGCGACACCGGCCGGGCCGGTGCAGCTGGTCCTGCCCGATGGCCTCGGCACGGCCCAACACACCAGCAGCGGATCGGTCGTATACCCCGACACCGGAGCGGGTTTCGACTTCCTGGCCGAGAACACCGGCACCGGCACGCGCACGGTGGCTCGCATCAACAGCCCGGCAGGGGTGCGGATGGTCACCACCTTCGTACGCACGCCGGCCGATACGGTGATGCTGGCCCACCCCAACGGATATCTGACGATCAATCGGGCGACCCCGACCGCGGAAACTGTCGGGATGTTCGCTCCGGCCGAAACCCGCGATGCCGCAGGCAAACTCGTGCCCTCGTCGTATGTGGCCCGCCAGCTGCGGCCGGGCCTGTATCAGCTTTCTGAGGTCATCGACCCGCGCCCGGGCACCGTGTGGCCGGTGTATGTCGACCCGCCGCTGCATGTTGGTGGCCCCGGTGGTGGACCGCTGCCGGCAGGGTTGTTCGACTCGATCACCAGCACCGTGTCCAGCGCAGCCAATGCCGTCGGGGAAGCGGTGTCTACCGCAGCCTCCGCGACGGTGTCCGGGGCGAAAGCCGTGGGAACGTTCGTGAAAAACAACCCGATGGAAACTGCGATCATTGTCGCCGGGGCTGCGGTGGCGGTGACCGGTGTGGGCGGGCCGGCCGGTGCCGCGGCGATCGCGGCGGCCGTCGCCAACGTGAGTGCCGCGGGCCTGCAGATTGCCTCAGAAGCCATGCCGGACAACCAAACCCTCGGGGTGATGTCTACGGTGGCCAACGCGGCGACCATGCTCACGCCCACCGGTGCGGCCAAGAAGATCGCCGAAGAAGGCGCTGAGCTCGCCGCCAAACAAGTTCTCACCCACACCGACGACGTCATCGACGCCGCCAAGGCCGTTCCCAACCCGGCACAGCTCCGCGAGGAGATCGCCGCCGCCGGCACCGCAGGAAAGCCGCCACTGCCCGGCGTGGAGACACCCAAAGCGCCGAACGCGCCGCCGGTATCGGTCAAGGCTTCCGAACCACCGTCAACGCCACTGGGTGAGCGCGCGCCGTGCGCGGGGCAGTCGTTTAGCCCGGACACGCTGGTGCTGCTGGCCGACGGCACCAAACGCCCTATCTCGGCGCTTAAGGCCGGGGACCGGGTGTGGTCCACCGACCCGGAAACCGGGCGCACCAGTGGACAATTGGTGCAGGCGGTGCTCGTCGATCACGACACCGATCTGCTCGACCTGACAATCACCAACCCTGCCGATGTGGCTTCGGTGGTGCACACCACCGCCAAGCACCCGTTCTACCGCACGGCCCGCGCCCAGACGTCGTCGTCTGAGGTTTCCGAGCTGGCGGCCACCACCGGGACGGTGAATCGCTCGGGGGCTGATTGGGTTGATGCCAAAGACCTACGCTCCGGTGATCGGTTGGCCACCCCGTTCCGGGACAGCGTTGCGCACGTCGCGGCCAGCGCGCCGGTGTCGGGTACGGCCGATATGTGGGACCTCAGCGTCGAGAACACCCACACCTTCTACATCGCCACCCTCACCGCAGCTGTGCTGGTGCACAACTGCCCGATGCCGGGCGCCACACCGTACGGACCCGAAGAACCTAAAGGCGGGGTGTACGTCATCCACGACGCAGAAGGCAATGTCAGCTACACAGGTCGGGCTAAGGTCCTCGACAATCGCCTCTACGATCAGGCGGGGCGGGATGGCAAGCTACAGCCGGGCGACAGTATCCAGCTCTACCGGACCGACGTGCGTTCTGAACAGCGTGGCCTTGAACAGCACTTCATCGACAAGCATGAGACGTTGTCCCCGCGTGACGCAGAACGTAATCCTGCGGGTCGCAACCTGGTTCGTGGCGTCGCGAAAAGCAATCCGCGCGCAGGCCAGTACAAGCGAGCCGCCAACGACTACTTGAGTCGTATGCAGAAAGAACCGGAGATCACCCAGTTACCTGAGCGGGTGCAGCAGCGCCTGGACCAGCAGGACCGTTCGAGAGCCGCTGCAGATCAGCAACGCTCCGAAGCAATGAGCTCGGCACACGGAGCCAACGAGTCCCGCCGGGGAGAATCCCAGAGCGGCTCATCGGCATCCGGCAATAAGGAAGGCAAGAGCTCGAAGGGCAGACAGAAGCCGAAACGGCGTAAGAGCAAGTCGCATCATAACCATCCGTAGGGCAAACGAGAGCGGCGAATATTCCCCGGTCGGCGGTAGCATCGCCGATCGGGGAAATACGCACACCGAGGCGGGAAACGAGATGAATACCAATCAACCTCCGGCAGTCCCGAAATCGCGGCCGCCGGTATCCCATTTCGTGCGGTGGCCGGTCACCCCGGATCAGTTGCCCGAACATCCGGATTTCCGCAGGATCATCATTCAAGATGACGATGACCTGCCGTCGGCCGCTGACTGGCAGCTTTTGGCCGAGTACATGTCCCAGCACCCGCACCTGGGGTTATTCGTGGATACCACCGGGGACGGCTTGCATGACCTGGATTTTCTCGCCGAGTTCGGATGGCTGACCGATCTGACGGTGGAATGCATGTCGCTGCAGTCGGTGGACGGGCTACGGCATCTATCCAATCTACGGCGCGTGGCGTTAGGGCCGACGAAGCGGCGGGTATCGCTGGAAGTGCTGACCGAACTCCCCGAACTCACGAGCGTGTCGATCACTGATCATTCACGGGAGCTTGATGTCCTGGGCCAGATTCCTGGTCTACGCTCGGTGAGCTTGACCAGCGCCAAACGCGACGATCTGGAATTCCTCGCCGGGGCAACACAGTTGAGATCGGTGTACCTCACTATGGGGCGGATCAATGACCTGTCTGCCCTGACCCGGCTGCCGCATCTCATCTCGCTGGACATGTATCGCACGAAGGTCACCGACCTGACCCCGATCGGGGAATGCACATCCCTGGTGAGCGCGTGGCTGGAGGGCCTGCCCGTTGGGGCACTGCCCGATCTGGGCGCACTCAGCGATCTGGTGGTCCTGGAGGTCGCCAAACTCAACGGCCTCGATGATCTCACCCCAATCGCACACGCCCCGAACCTGCGGTATCTGCGGGCGCAAAGCAAAACCCTGCAGCCAGAAGATTTCATGGTGCTGGCGGGCCACCCCACCTTGGAGGTCATCGACGCGAACCTGCGCACGGACGAGCTCAGCTACCAGGTCAACCAGATGCTCAATCTGGACCGCGACGCCACCAACCCGTACTACCAGAGGGCGTTCAAACACGAACTCGCCGCCCGCATCCGCGGCGAACAATAAACGCACACAACGAGAATCAGAGGTTTCGCCAGTGGACCCGTTCTTCCTCGACGACGAAGACCCCGCATCGGTGGCCCTGCTGCTGAGCACGGGCGATCTGACCGTAGACGCGGCCGTGGAAGCGCACGGCCATACACCCAACGGCGACTTCTGGACAGGGGTCGCCGAATACCTGATCAGCAACTACCGCCCAGATCTGTCCGATGTGTTCGAATTCGACCCAGAGGCAGGAACATTCGCCGCGTACGGTAATCGTGACCAACTGCTGGCACTGGCCGACCTGATGCGCCCTGCGGTGACCGACTCCGATGCGATCGGAGCGCTCATCTCTACTGCCACCGCAGCTGGCCACGAATTCGACGACTAGGAACAGACGAATCTCAAAGTGCTTCAGCGAATCAACGGACTTGGAGAAGGACTCCGGTCGCGATGATGCGGTCTTCCGTTGCAGTGGTGCTTGCGTCGGTGCGAGTGTCTCGCGTCGTGATGATTAGACGGGTTGGCGGCGAAGGGCGTTGACGGCCGGTGCAATCCAAACATTGAGCAGTCTGCGGAGTTCTGGGCCTGGCGAATTCGGCGGCGACAGGATGAGTGATTGCATCGTTCGCAGCACGATGTGGATGATGTCGTCGTCGACGGCGGCCGGATCGAACAGCGACCAGTCGACATCGAGTCGTTCGAACATGGAGCGCACCGTGAGCGCGGCGGTCGGATTCGCCAGCGACACGATTTCGGCGAAAGCCGAACTGCGGTGCTCCTTCAGTAGGAGACCCACGTACGGGTCGTCCGGCAGCCGTTCTACGGCGACGGCGACGCCCTCCACGATGGCCTCGGCCGGGTCTCTGATACCCGCGAGAGTGGCGACCAACTCATCAATGAACGACGACGACGCCTCCGCTGCGGTTGCCGAAATGAGCTCGTTATTGCTTGCAAAGTAGTGATAAATGGTTTGGCGTGTCACTCCGAGCCGACGCGACACGGCCGTGATGTTGGTGGCCTCGCCGAGTTCATCGATGGTCTGGCGGGTCGCCATCAGGATGCGCGACACCGCCTCGGCGTCACTGGCGGGCACATTCCCACCCCAGCCACGGGTCCGCATTCGGCCTCCGCCCTTCATGTTGCATCGGGTGGATAAACGTTATCGAACCCCGCGCCAAGGTGGTCATACAGTTGACAAGAGATTGTATGATCAGTGGAAGGTGCAAACGAGGAGGCCTTCTGTGGCAAGTGCAGTGTGTCCGTTCGGATTCGGCTTCGACTTCACTGATCCCGAGGTGCTGTTGAAGGGGATTCCGATCAGCGAGTTCGCGCATCTTCGGCGGACGGCTCCGGTCTGGTGGAACGAGCAGCCCGAATCGATCTTTGACGATGGCGGCTACTGGGTGGTGAGCCGGCACGAGCACATCAAGGCGATCTCCCGCGACGGCGACCTGTGGTCAACCAACCGCAAGGGAGCGGTAATGCGGTTGCCTGATGGCGTGACGGCCGATCAACTGGAACTCACCAAAGCGCTGCTGATCAATCACGATGCACCCGAGCACACACGGCTGCGCAAGCTGGTCTCACGACTGTTCACCCCGCGAGCCATCGTGACGCTGGAAAGCAAACTCGCGGCCGCGGCCCGCGACATTGTCGCCGAGGCCGCGGCCAAGAACACCGGTGATTTCGTCCACGACATCGCGATGAAGCTCCCGCTCTTGGCGATTGCCGATCTCATCGGCGTACCCGAGGCCGACCGCGAAAAGCTGTTCGACTGGACCAATGCGATCATGAACACCGACGACCCCGAGTTCGCCGGCGATCCGACCGCAGCCAACGCCGAGATCATGGGTTATGCGTACAGCATGGCCGAGGACCGCCGTCGGTGCCCGGCCGATGACGTCGTCACGCGCCTGATCGAAGCCGACGTCGACGGCGAGGCGCTGGGTGACGTCGAGTTCGCGTTCTTCGTCATCTTGCTTGCGGTGGCCGGCAACGAAACCACGCGAAATGCCATGACGCACGGCATCAATGCCTTCTTTGAACACCCCGACCAGTGGGAGTTGTTCAAAGAGCGGCGCCCCGACACGGCCGTTGACGAGATCATCCGGTGGGCGACGCCGGTGCACTGCTTCCAGCGCACGGCCAACGCTGACGTCGAGCTCGGCGGCGAACATATCAAGGCGGGTCAGAGGGTGGGCTTGTTCTATAGTTCGGCCAACTTCGACGAGGACGTCTTCGACAAGCCGTTCGAGTTCAATATTCTCCGTAACCCCAATCCGCACTTGGCATTTGGTGGGAACGGCGCGCATTACTGCATCGGTGCGAATCTTGCCCGGATGGAAATCAAGCTCATCTTCGACGAGATCGCCAACCAGATTCCGAACATCGCCAAGCTCGGCGAGCCCGAACGGTTGCGCTCGGGCTGGATCAACGGCGTCAAGAGACTCGACGTCACGTACTCGTAGCCCCCGGCATCCGCAAGCCGTTTCGGTCAAATCGGTAGGGCCGCACGCACGTCTACGGCGGTGTGCGTGCGGCCCGATTCGTCGGGCTTATTGGTGGGCCAATGCGGCGGCGATCAGCTCGTGCCGTGATACCAGCTTCGAACGGTGGCGTCCGGCTGCTTGGCCCCGCTCGCACTCTGATTCGTCTATGGCTCGCCAGCCGTCCCAATCGAGTCGTACGACACCGCGCTCGGTCAGCAGATTGCGTAACACGTCCCGCTGCAGGACATCTCGACCCAGTGTGCCGGAATCGAAGTCGTCCCACAGCGCTGCCACCGTCTCCGCCGCGCATACGCGGTTGCTACCGATTACGCCGCGCGGACCACGCTTGATCCATCCGGTGACATAGACGCCGGGAACCGGTACGCCTGAATCGTCGAGAACCCGACCTTGGTTGTTCGGCACCACGCCGCGGGCCGGATCGAAGGGGACACCGTCAATCGGGATGCCGCGGTAGCCGATCGATCGCAGCAGCAACGACGTCTCCAGGACCTCGCCATCGTCGAGGGTGAGCGCGGTAACATGCTGCGAACCAACGATTTCAACCGGCCTCCCGCCGAATCTGAACACGATCCGTTTATTACCCGGGGTGACGGGACGCGCTGCGTACTCCCGCGCGATGGCAATCTTGCTCGCAGAATCGAAGTCAACTGCGGCCTCCTCGTTGATGGGGTCGCCTTGAATGACGACGTCCACATCCGGCAGGTGGCCCAGCGCCAGGAACTCGCTGACCGAGAACGCGGCATCGGCAAGCCCGCGCCGGGCCAGAATCACCGCCTCGTCGATGTTGCTGCCGCGCAGGGCATCGAGCGCATGTTCCGCGATATCGGTGCCGCCAAGCTCGAGCGGGCCCATCGTGAGGACGCGAGCGACATCCAGCGCGACGTTTCCGTTGCCGATCACCACTGCGCGCCGGCCCGTCAGGTCGAAATGGTGGGACGAATGGTCGGGGTGGCCGTTGTACCAACCGACGAAGTCTGCGGCCGGGTGGCTGCCGGCAAGGTCCTCGCCGGGGAGCCCGAGGGCACGCGTGTCCGACGCACCCACCGCATAGATGACCGCATGATGTGAGGCCAAGAGTTCGTCGTGAGTGACGTCCCGTCCGACTTCAACATTGAAGTGGCAGCTCACGCGGTCGTTGGCGAAAACCGAATCAAACAGGCGCACTACCGATTTCGTGTGCTGGTGATCGGGCGCGACGCCAGCCCGGATCAGTCCGAATGGTGTGGGCAACCGCTCGAACATGTCAACTTCCACGCCGTCGGTGCCGACCAGCTCGGCTGCGGCGTAGCAGGCCGCCGGGCCGGCGCCAACCACTGCTACGCGCAACCCACCCGGCCGCACCGGCGAGTGGCGCGCCGGTTCGGGTGTGGGATCGGCCTGTAGCGGGTGCAGGGCGAAATAGTCGGCACTGAGTTGCTTGAAGCGCTCCAGGTGCGGCGGCAGATCGTCGTCGTAATGGATTGCGTCGACCGGGCATTCGTCAAAACAGGCGCCGCAGTCGATGCAGCTGTCCGGGTCGATGTACAGCATCTCGGCGGCGTCGAATCCGCCGGCGCTGGGCGCCGGACGGATGCAGTCGACCGGGCACACCGGAATGCAGCTCGCGTCCTTGCAACAGTTCTGCGTGATGACGTACGCCACGGTCACACCTCTTCCGGCCATCTAAGTGAACGAGTCAAATGATACTGGACAAGTGTCCGATTTAGATACGCAGTGCGGGCTCCGATTGGCCATAACCGTCAATGCTCTCCGTCGCATCCGCGTGAAATCCTCTTATAATTGGTAGCTTCCTCGCAGCTGTTGCCCCTGAAGCGCCCTTTGAATACCCTGGACACATGTCCAGTATTGCGTTTCTGCCTGGCGCGTCCCGGCCTGATCCAGACCGGCAGCGCGTCCTCATGCGGCGTCGCGTGTTGGGCGCGGCCACTGCGTTGGCCCATTGGTCTTCGCGGACCGCGGGCGGGCCTACTGCGCCGGAATTGGCGACTCAGGCGCGCATCACCCAGTCGACGCTGCACGCACACTTTCCGTCGATCGACGCGGTATTCGCCGACCTCTACCTGGATCGCATGACGAACCTGCCACTGGACGCCGACCCCTCGATTCCGCTGGCCTGCCGTGTCAGTGCACAGCTGCGAATGATCAGTGAGATCTTCGATGACGAGCCTGAGCTGGCAATCGTGTGCACCCGCGCCCTGCTCGGGGAGGACGACTGCGTGGCCGAAATCCGTACCCGCATCGGCGAGGAACTGCACCGCCGCGTCACCGCCGCGTTGGGCGGCGGCGCCTGGCCGGAAGTGGTAGCCACCCTGGAGACCGTGTTCTGGGGCGCGCTCCTGCAAATGAAGACCGGCCTCGTGGGTCGCCGAACGATGGCCACCCACCTGGAAACCATGGTCTCGGTCATCCTTGCCGACCATTAGGCTGCCGCGAACGCCGCATCACAAGCGGTGCGCAGCGTGCTGAATTCGATTCCACCGCAGGTTGGTTCGTGCCATCGTCAGTTAGATCCAGTGGGATGACGAGGTGTCAAGGGCTTCGCAGGCCACCACGTGTATGCCGAAATATGCAGTGGATCAGCGCTTCCGGCGTTCATCGGCAGGTCGCTGCGGAATGGCCTCGGATCGAAGAGATTGTCGCACCTTGTTAGCGCTGGCGGCCGGGACGACGGCGCTGCGGTGCGCCATCAAGTTGCGCGGCGGTTCGCAGATGATCGGACATCATTTGGGCCATGGCTTGTCGTTGCGGTTCAGTGGGTAGGGGCATCTCGGTGACCATTTGACCGACCATGAGTCCGACCGGCGCAGCCCACAGTAGGTCGGCGATCGCGCTGGCGTGGGGTGAGCGTGTGCCGATGAGTTGTGCGATGCGTTGTAGTCCTGGTTGAAGCTTGGCGAGTTGTTCTATTCCCAGGGTTGACCGCAGTGATCTGGTGGCGATGAGTATTTCCATGGCCGTCATGCTGGCTGGGTTGAGGAAGGTCTTCCAGGCGGCGTCGGCGAGGGCTTTCATGCGCTCGTCGGTGTCGGCAATTCCTTCGACTTCGTCGGCGAGGTCGTTTACCGACACCACGAGCGAGGTAATGGCGTGGTCGACGACGGCGGTGAGCAGCCCGTCTCGATCGCCAAAGTGGTATTGGACGACCCCGGTACTCACTCCGGCGCGTTCGATGATGTGTCGGGTACTGGCTGCGGCAAATCCTTCTTCGCGGATGCACCGGATGGTTTCTTCAATGACGAGTTCCCGGGTGCGTTCGGCGCGTTCTTGGCTGCGGTGCCGGGATTGCCTCGGCGTGATGCGGTTTTGAGGTCCTGCTGTCATCGGTGTGCGATCCCGTCTATCCAAATGTTGGGGGAGCAGTGTCGCGGCGTGCGGTTGTCTCGCGTTGCGCTGTGGCCGTGGCGCGGCACAACACATACGATCCTCGGCGGTTGCACGCGTCGATCCTATGTGGGTGCCGTAGCGCGATGACTGCACGTCGTGGGAGCGCATTCAGGACTGCTGCCGCGGTGCGCGCATGAGGTCAACCCAACTCTCGGTGGGCAGGCGCTTGCTGTCGTCGACAGCAAATACGCCGATGTCCCCGTTGTGGTCTTGGAAGAGACCGTTAGCCGAGTCGTACGTGGCGAGTTGAGGCCGTATTGGATTGGGCGATGCGGCCTCCGAGGAGTTTGTTGCTCCGGCGGACCGCCAGTTTGCCGGGGCGTTGGTACTCGGATCTTTTTGGGGCTGAGGCGGTTTTTGACCGTACGGCGGAATGTGTTGATCTGCTGGGGGGGCGTAGGGCAGTGGCGCCGGCGGAGGGCCGGGGGTGGCCGGAGGCACCGGCAAGGGGTACGGGGCGTACTCGGCGGGCCCAGGCCCCGGGGCCACCCCCGGTGGTAGCTGCGTGACGGGAGGCCCCGGGTCGTAGTCTGCGCCCGGTGGAATGAACGGATATTTGTTGGGGGGCAGTATGTTCCGCGGATCGGTGATCGGTGTGTCTTCGGGCACGGCCGGTCCACGCCAGGCTTGATTGCCGATCGGAACGTAGCCTTGGGGATCGCGGCAGAGCGCGACTGTGGGCGCGCGTTTGCCCGGGAATTCTTGACAAGGGTAGTTGCGGGCGCCGCGCACCACCACCGACGAGCTCTGTGGCACTTTGCAGTAAAGGTCTTTCGGTAGGTCGCGCAGAGTCTGATCGCCGGGGGATCGGATGAGCGTCGGCGGGATGAAGCCGACGTTGCACGGCGGCGGGTCACCCAACCCCAGTTTGAAGTCGACTTTGACGCCTTCATCGGGGGGTAGCTGTTCGGCGGCGCTGATGAGCACAGCGGTAACGGCGGGAAGGACGACCAGTGTCTGCTCGATCGACTTGTGGTAGATGACTCCGATGCGGCCGAAGTTGGCGAGGTTGGCTGCCAGCATGGGGAACGACGGCCGGATACCGTCAAAGGTGCGGGTGACCGCAGTTGCGGCGGCCGGTGCGATGTCGAGCAATGATCGCAGTTGTGGGTCGGCGGTGCGCACATTGGTGGTGAAGCGGGACAATCGGTCGGCTAGCGCGGCGATGTTGTCACCGCTGCGGATCTGAGCGTCGAGGAACGGGCCTATGCGGTCGATCAGGACGGTGGTGTCTTCGGCGTGGGCGCTGAGCTGATCGAGCAGAGCGCTGGCGCTATTGACGAGCCGGGCGAGGTCGGGGCCGGCGCCGTTGAATGCGGCCGCGGTTTCGCGCAGCAGTTCCTTGAGTTTGCTCTGGTCCAGGGAGTCGACCAGACCCTGTGCCTGGCGGAGCAGGCCCGCAATGTCACCGCTCAGCGCGGTATGGGAACGATCAATGACCGATCCGTCGTGCAGCACGGGGCCGAGCGGGCCGTCGGATGCGGGGGGGATGAGATCGACGTATTGTTCACCGATCGCCGAGACGCTTTTGGCTGAAGCGGTGACATTGGCTGGTATGGCGATACCGGAGTTGAGGCGCATGTGCACGTCGACGCTGAGTTTGTCGGTGAGGTCGACCGTGGTGACTCGGCCGACGGTGGTTCCGCGGTAGGTGACGTTGGCGTTGGAATACAGTCCGCCGCTGGCGGCGAAGTTCGCGGTGACGTCGTAGCGTCCGATGCCCAACGCCTCGGGTACGCGCAGGTAAAAGATGGCTACCGCTCCGACCGCGAAGACGGAAACGACGGCAAAGATGGTCAATTGCCATCGGATGAGCCGGGTGAGCATCAGCGGCTGCCAGCCGTGGCGGGATCGGGTGCGGTGGGTATGGCGAAAGGGTCCGCGGCCTGTCCGGACAGATTGGCTTGTTCGCCCATCAAAAAGTCGGGGGGATTGAGGATTTCGTCTAGGTGCTTCATGTTCGGGTCCAGCGGTGAGGTGGTGAAGATGTTCTCGCCCAGGCGCCGTTGGGTCAGGTCCAGCGTGGCGATCGCGTTGAGGTAGTCCCCGCGCACCGCTTGCTTGATGCCGGTCTGGGGGAACGGGTAAGTCGCGATGATGGGTAAGGCGTCAATAAGTTCCTGCGCATGGTCAGCTAGCGGTTTGATCACGGTGTAGGAGTGGGTGAGGTCGGCGGTGATGTCGGTTTTGGTTTGGGTCAGGATCTGTGAGGCGTTCTCGCTGAAACGCCGCAGCGCGGTGAAGGTGTCGACGATCCGCTCAGCGTTGGCGTTGAGGGTTTGGGCTGCTTCGGGCAGGGCCGCCAGTGCAGCGGTGACGGTGGGGGAGTTGGCGGCGAATTTGGCAGCCACCTTGTTGATCGATTCGATCGCGTCGACGATGTTGTTGCGTTGTCGGTCCACGGCCGCGGTGAGTGTCTCCAGTTGTGGGAGCAGGTTGGCGAATTGCCCGGCATGCCCGGCGACGGCGGCGTAGGCCTCGTCGGTGATGTCTTGCAGCGCACCGAGATTGCCCTTGTTGACCACCACGCCCAAGGTGGATAGCACTTCTTCGGTGCTGGGGTAACGGCCGGCCCGTTGCGCCGGGATGGTGGCGCCGTTGCTGAGGACTCCCACCGGTGGTTCTGCCGACGGTGCGGCAAGTTCGACGTGTTGAGAACCCAGCAGCGAGGTCTGCCCGAGGGTAACGGTGGCGTTGGCCGGCAGGTGCACCGCCGAACTCAGCGATAGCTGCAGAGCGGCGTAGAACGTGCCGTCGGGGCGTTGCGCGACGCGTTGTCCGGAGACGCTGCCGATGGTGACGTCGTCGACGAGGACGGGCGAGTTCTGCGGGAGGGCGGACACGTCGGGCAGCTCGACGGTGACGGTGAACGATCCGGCGTCGTGGCCGAGTGTGCCCGGCATATCAAGGGAGTTGAGCCCGCCGAATTCGCATCCGCTGATCGCGAGGACGGTGGATCCGATCGTCGCGAGCAGACGCGCCGGCCGGCGGCGGGCCGCTGCGGTGCTCATTGGTGCGGTCCCGGTCCCGGTGCGGTGACAGAGGAAGGCTGATCGGGTGCCGCTGGCATGGCCGGGCCGCCGGGGGCAGCTGCGGCGGCGTCGCCACCCGGAGGTGACGGCGTCGATGGGCTAGGCAGGAGCAGGCTGGAGAGGTCGGTCGCCGAGGACGTGGTGGGCCCGCTCGGTCCGCGCAGCGGCTGCCACTGCAATTGCGATACCGGCGTTTGGGCCTTGGCTTCGGTGGCTGGGGTGTCGTACGTGATCTGGCCCTTGTACGCGGTAATGGTGTTGATCGGATGGAACAGCACCGGCGGGAAGTTCATCATGATCCTTTTCAGAACTGGGGCCATGCGTTGCCGACAGATCTCGGTGCGCTTGTAGTAATCGGGTGTCCCACCGGCGTCGAAAACGCCGGCGCACAGGAACTGGACGGGATTGGCGAAGTTCGGGAGGGACAAAATGGCGCCGATAGAGCCTTGTGCGGGGTTGTAGATGTTGTAGAAGTTCGCCAGCCCGTTGGGTGCGACGTGCAGCACCTGTTCGATGTCTTGGCTGTGTTGGGTCAGCAGTGAGGTGAAGTCGGTCAGCTTGGTCACCTGTCCGCTGATGGTCGGATTGTTCTTGGTCAGAAAGGATTTGACCTGGGCGAGTGCGCCGTTGAGTGCGTCCAGCGACTGGGCGAGATCGGTGGAGCTGTCGGCGAAAACTTGCGACAAGGAGGCGACGTGGTCGGTGAACTGGACGATCTGTTCGTTGCTCCCTGACAGGGTGTCGACTAACGCCCGTAGGTTCTTGATGGTGCCGACGAGATCGAAGCGCGAATCACCGAGGCGCCCTGCAGTTTGGGACAGTTCGCGCACCGCGGTGCGAAACGACACACCGTTGTTGTCGAAGGTGTCCGCAGCCTGGTCGATCGCTTCACGCAGAGGCCCCTGAGGGGTCCCGTTTTGTGGGCCTAGCTGCGTGGCCAGTTGGGTCAGTTGGTCTTTGACGTCGTCCCATTCGACCGGAACGGCGGTGCGCGCCACAGGAATGGTGGTGTGGTCGGACAGTTTCGGGCCGGTGGTATAGACGGGCGCCAACTCGAGTGTGCGCGCTGACAGCAGATTCGGTGCCATGATCACCGCGGTCACGTCGGCGGGCACGGGAACGCCGGCACGGATGGTGAATGTCACCACGGCGTGGTCAGGTCCGGGCTCGATACGGGTGACCGATCCCACTGGCACGCCGAGGATTTCGACATTGTCGCCGGGATAAAGGCCGACAGTTGACGCGAAGTAGCCGGTGATGGTCAGTGGAGCGGACCTGGACCACTGCATCGCCAGCGCGCCGGTAGCCGAGCCGAGCAGCACGACGACCAGAACAATCACCACATAGCGTCTGCGCAGGGCAGCGTTGAATCTGCTCACGGCGATTTCGGCCTTACGATCGTGCGGTCGGTAATGAATCCACGCAAGAAGTCAGCCAGGCTGGCGGGGAGCTTTCCGGGTTGGAAATACGAGTCCAACAAGACGCCACCGAGTGTGGGGGGCGGAACACCGAAGACGTTGGCTTGAAAGCCGGGACCGGATCCGACCACTTCCCCCAGCGCGGTGGCATAGGCGGGCAGCCGTGTCAACGCTTGGGAGATGTGTTCGCGCCGCTCGTTGAGATTGTCCAGAACCAGGTTCAGCTTGACCAAAGCCGGCCCCAGGCATTGTTCGTTGTCTTTGACGAACCCCGACAGTTGGTCAGCAAGGCTTTTGATGCCCGAGATGAGTTGGTCGATGGCGTTGCGCCGGCTGGCCAGTTCGGCGAATAAGGTGTTGCCGTCGGTGATCAGCTGGTTGATCTGGCCCGCGCGTTCGGCCACCACCTGCGACAGGGACGCGGCATGGCGCAGCATCTGTTGCACCTGCTCGTCTCGCGCGTTGACGCTGCTGGCGAGGGCGGTGATGCCCTCGAGAGCGGCATGAACCTGGGGCGTGGCGTCGCGCATGGCGGCGGTCAAGGTGTGCAGCGCTTCGACGAATTTGGGTTGGTCGAGCTCGCCAACGTTGTGCCCGAGGTCTTGCAAGGCGTTGTTGAGTGTGTAGGGCGTGCTGGTGCGCGCCAGCGGGATCAGGGTCATCAGCCCCGAGCCGCGGGGAGTCAGCTCGATCGAGCGTTGCCCGAGCACCGTGTCGGTCTTGATAGCTACCAAGGATTGGTCTCCGACGCGGATTTTGCGATCCACGGTGAAACCGACTTTCGCTGCCTGCCCGGGAACGTCGAGATCAATGGCGTCGACGTGTCCCACGGTGTATCCGTAGACCTGTACCGGATTACCTTCCGCGAGGCTGGCGGCATGGGCGAAGTAGGCGGTGTAGTGACGGCCTTGAGGCCAAAACGGCAGCCCGGTGTAACCGAAGGACACCAACACCAAGCATGTGACGATAGCGATGCCGAAAACACCGGTACGCAACGGATCTCGGCTACCAGGATCATTTAGCAAAGTCGCACCTTCCGTGGTCCGATGCTGGTGGTTTGACGGCGGGCAGCAGAATGTCGCTGCCGGCCGGGCCGTTGATCTTGATCTTGACCGCACAGAAGTAGATGTTGAAGAACGAGCCGTACGCGCCCAATGCGCTGAGCCGCAGATAGTCTTCAGCCAGCGGTTCGATGGTGACGTTGACGTCCTTCTTACGGTCATCAAGCGCTGTCGCCAGCGGCCCAGAGGCGTCGATGATGGCCCGGAAAGGGCGCCTTGCCGTGCTGAGCACGTCAGTGAGGTCGCGTTGGGCATCGGCCAACGGCGGCAATGCGTTTGCGATCGGGTCGCGCCCGCGATTGAGGGTGGTGATCAGCTGCTGAAGCTGGTCGACACTGATGCTCAGTTCGGTGCTTTTCTGATCAGCGGCCGACAGTACAGAGGTGAGATTGTCGATGGTCTGCGCGATGAGCTGATCGTGGCTCGTGACGGCCTGGGTGAACTCGGCGGTGTTGGCCAGCACGGTCGACAGCGTCGCCCCCTTGCCCTGGAGCAGTTCGATCAGCGCGTTACTGACTTGGTTCAGCTTGGCTCCGTCCAGGCCTTTGAGCACGGGGCGCAGACCACCGAGCAACGCGTCGAGATCCAGTGCCGGCTCGGTGTTGCTGCGCGGAATCGTTCCTCCAGAAGGCAGCTTCCGCAGTTCTCCCGGGCCGGCGAGGATCTCGAGATAACGGTCGCCGGTCAAGTTTTGGTAGCGGATCGCTGCGCGGGTGGAGCTGTAGAGCTGCTGCCGCTTGTCGACGGTAAACGTGACCGTTGCGTGGTCGCCGTCGATCGCGATGTCTTTGACTGTGCCCACGGCGATACCGGCGATACGCACGTCTTGACCAGTTTTGAGGCGCGACACCGAGACGAACTCTGCGTGAAATGTGTTGGCGGAGCCGAATCGAAACTGGCCGAAGGTGACGACGAGACCCGCCATCACCAGCAACATGACGGCGGTGAAGATGCCGACCTTCAGTGTGGTTCGTTGTGTGGTCATCAGTAGCGGTCACGTTCGGCGTAGGCACCGTTGAACAGAAACTGCAGCGTCGAGGGGGCGTCAAACTGCAGTTCGGTGTTGGGCTGATAGGGAACGTAGGCGTTGTCTGTCACCAGGAACGGCGGTCGGTACCAGGAGCCGGCTCCCTGTTTGGTGGGAAGGTCGGGCAGGCCACGGCAGTTGGGGCCTCCAGAAGCGTTGACCAGCGGCAGACTCTCCGGATACGTGTAGGCCGCGGACCCGGGGATGAAACCGGCGTTGACAAACAGGGCTGGTTGAACGCCGCCGATGTAGGGGCCGAATTTCTTGTATGCCTTGGCCAAAGAGGTGATGAGGCAACCGTATTCGGGTGAATACTGGCTCATGACGCTCAGCGGAGCGCGCAGCCGCTGGATGGCGGCGGTCAAGTCAGCCGCGGCGGGGGTGAGGGTATCGGCGCCGGTATTCGCCAGGCCTGTGGTAGCAAGCAACGTGGCGCTGAGTTGGTCGCGCTCGTCGACGATGGTGCGGCTGATCGGCGCGACGTTGCCCAGCGTGGATACTAGGTCGTTAGCAGCCGCGTTGTAGATGTCGCCCGCGGCGCTCACCTTCGGCACGTCGTCTTCGAGTGTCGGCAGGTGTGGATTGATCGCGCCTAGGTAGAGGTCGAGAGTGGCCAGGGCATCACCGACGCGCTTACCGTTGCCGCGCAGGCCATTTCCCAGCGCCGTCAACGTCGCGTTGAGCTGAACCGGATCGATCTTGTCGAGGGTGTCGACCAGCGTTTGAAACAGGGTATTGACCTCCACGCTGACGTCGGCGGCCCGCAAATGCGCCTGGGGCGCGAGTCGGTTTCTTGCCGGCTGAGCCGGCGGAAGCAGTTCCACCGACTTGGCACCGAAAATCGTGCTGCTGGCAATCCGAGCGGTCACGTTCGCCGGAATTTTGGATAACTCATCGGACCGGATGGCGAGAGTCAGCTGAGCCGACGCGCCGTCGTACGTGATCTGGGAAACCTTGCCGACCTGAACGCCGAGGAACTTCACCTTGGCGTCACGGTCCATCACCAGGCCGGCGCGCGGCGAAGTCAAGGTCACGACGAAGGTGGGCGTGAATGCACCCCGGTACGACTGGTACGTGACGCCGACGGTTGCCACGAACGAGGCCACTAAGACCAGCGCAGCCAATCGCACCTTCGCTCGTCGCCCGAACGACATCCGCACTTCGCGCTCCTTTCGAGGTAGATCAGTCCACGCAGCAGCCCGCGCCATCGACCGCAATCGGTGATGGCGAGCGGTCGCAACCGGTCACAGATGCAAACCCTAACACGTGTTATAACATAACAGATGGTATAAACTGATGGGCGGGTGGCCTTGTAATTGACGCAAGGCTTTTCACGCGAAGCCGGCGGTAGGTCCGCGGCGTCAGGCTCGCATCGTCCACCGTCCCCTCAACGTGGAGGCCCCTTATGACAGACACAATCCGACGCCATGACACCCGATGCACATCGCCCAGCCGCGGACTCTCTTCGCTGCAGAAGGCGTTGTTCGGCGTGCTGGCCTTCTTTTTTGCGATACACCCGGTGTTCTGGTACTTGGAGTTTCACGTCGGGTTGCCACATGACGTCGCATCGACCGCGATGGTGCTCGTTGTCATTGGCTGTTTCGTGGCCGCGCTGGTCCTGCCCTGGATCGCCTTCGCCGACCAGCGGACGCGGACGCGGGCTGAACGATTCGGCGCCATGGTGATCGTGTGGGTGTTCATCGCCCTGATCCCGCGCTTTATTTGGGAACTGCCGTGGCTGCTGCTCTTTAACCAGATCCGGGCAGGAGTGGAGAGCGGATCAATCTGGACCTACATGTGGTCAGCCATTCTGCTCGGAGGTGACGCCCGCTACCTCAATGCAGACCCGCTGATCGTCTGCCTGGAATGGATCGCCTTATTCGCTGGACTGTTCGAAACGTATGCATTGTTTCAGTTTTTCCGAAATGGCAAGCGGTTCAGTATCATTCAGTTGTCGCTGATCATGGCCGGCATGATAGTCGAGGTGACGCTGCCAGCGGTCTACTTCGGCGTCGAGATCGCCAACAACCTCCGAAGCATGTCGTCGCCATTGGAGATGTGGGTGAAATTTGTCCTGATCAACGTGCTGTGGTGCACCATGCCCCTAGTGACCTACTTCTGGGGTGTGCGCAGACTAGTCACCCAAGACCTAGCGGTGCGTTTCTAACGCTACCGCCGCCAGGCGCGTGCTCTTTGTCCGGAGTGTTCAGGAAACGCAACTGCGCACCTTCCTCACGAGCTGGCGAGCGCTTCAGTGACCACTCTGCTCGGGTCGTGAACTGTGAGCCTTGCTCGTGGCGGCGAATTGCTGCTGAGATCTATGCAACTTCTCAGCATGTCTTCCTCGCGTAGTTGTGAGCAATCCGCATTGCTATCCCGCAACCGATCTCGCGGCCGCCGAATGTCCAAGCGGTGGTGCGAGCGCGATCGTCGGCTCCGGGGCTGCGCTGTACGCTCCCGCTTTGCGGAGGGCGGCCACGACTCGCGGAAGCCCTCCCTGCTAGGGAACTGTCAGCGCCAATGTCGTTGGCAGTGAATCTATTTCGACAGTGCATCGCGCCCGGGACACGTTGAAGGAAGCGGAAGTCTCCACCAACCGTCACTGGACAGTTGTCTATTGTCGGATGTTTCGCGAATACTTCGTCGCGTGAATCTGCCGCGTCGCGCTAAGCGCTGCGGCGAATAGCGCTCGCACGCAGTGCTTTACAGATACCTTGCATAAACACCGCCCTGAACTGTCCCGGGTTTGATGCCGGCCTCCCGCATCTGGTCGATGAATCCGCAGATCAGCGGCGGCGCGGGTCGAGCTCCCGCACGAAGAAAAGCGAGGCTGCCTTCAAAATTCGTTGGCCTCCCGCAGATCTCGGGCCTCCCGTTCAAGGTCCTTGATCCGGTGGGCTTCCTCGGAGGTGACACTTGGGCGCTCGGCGCCATCGACCTGGGCCTGCAACACCCGCCGGCGCAACGACTCCACACCCACCCCGGCCTTGGGGCCGATCGCCTGGCGGCGTACACCGACCGATACTCACCGAGATGATCGAGCATCATCTTCACCGCACGCTCACGCTGCTCGACCGGGTAATGCTTGGGCACAATCGCCGTCTTTCTCACAGAAGGAAGCGGCATCAAACCCGGGACGGTTCAAGTCGTGATCGCCGGCGCCCGGTCACGGCGACGGCGGCCACCGCGATGCAGATGGCGGTGCCGAGGAAGGCGATTCGGCGCGATGGCCGATGGTCGGGACCGGACGCAGGTGGTGCCTGTGCGGCGGCGATCCGCGCGGGGGCAGGTGCCGGCGTACCGCCGCTTACCGCGGCCAACGGGTCGACCACACCGCGTCCGACCTGTGCGTTCCAGCCGTCGGCGGGATGGCGCGCGGTGTCTTCGATGCGGGCCATCACCTGCCGCGCAGACAATTGCGGTTGTCGCGAACGCAGCAGTGCCACAACACCACTGACGACAGGCGCGGCGTAGCTGGTCCCGGACAGCGGGCGGGAGTCTGGCCGGCTGTCGACGAGACCGTCGCCCTGCGCGCTGAGTGACACCACCGATTCGCCGGGTGCGGCGACGTCGACCCAGGGTCCGGCCAGGCTGAATGGTGATGGCGTACCGGTAGTGCTGACCGAGCCGGCGGTCAGCACGTAGTCGTCGTACCACGCCGGGCTGACTACGGTGTGCACGGTGTCCCAGTCCGGCGTGCCTGGGCGTTTGGGATCGGACAGTGGATTCTGTTGTGCGCATTCACCGCTGGCGTTGCCAGCTGCGGCGACCACCACGACATTGCGGACATCCACGGCGTAGGCCAGTGCAGCCCCCAGCGACCGGTCGTCGAGCGGGTCTGCGGCGGGCATGCAGGCCACGGACGAGATGTTGATGACGGTGGCGCCCGCGTCGGCTGCCGAGCGGACAGCGCGGGCGAGCGTCTCGACGTCGCCGACACCAGATATCTCGTGATCGTCGGACAGTCGGAATTTGTTGCTGGACTGGCGAATCGCCATGATGGTGGCATCGGGCGCCACACCGCTGAAGGTGGCGGGTTCAGTGGCCGTGGCGCCGATCAGGCCGGCGATCGCCGTACCGTGGCCGTCGCAGTCCTGAGTACCGTCCCCCGATGAGACGTAATCACCGCCCGCAACCAGATGCGGCAGCAATCGGTGCCGGGCGACGCCAGTATCGATCACCGCCACCGTCTGTCCGTTGCCGCGGGAAAGCGGCCACACCGCAGCAAGGTTGAGCATGTCGAGCTGCTGTGCGGGACGTTCGTCGACCGGCTTCACCGTCGAGCACCGGTCCGACTGTTCGGTTCTACCCGGCGGCGCTGGTGCCGCGGGTCCGGGCAGTTGACTGTGATCAACCGGCTTCGGGGCAATGGCATATGCGCACGGAGTCGCGGATGTCATCGCGACCGTCAACGCGACGGCGATCACCTGATCGCGGTGTCTCATCCGCCGCGTACCAATCGGAAAACGTCTGCGGCCCAGAGCGCCGACGGAGCCATCGCGACCAGCGCCGCGTATTCGAGATACACCAGGCGCCGGCCCGTCGTGGCGCTCACCGGCCCGATCCGCTGGATACCCAGAACCACCGCCACACAGCCGCCCCCGAGCCATGCCAACCAGGCGGGATACACCATCACGGTGACGACCAAAGCCCCAGTGGTGCAGATCATTCCCGCGATCAGGACACTCCATCGGCGTGCCGGAAGCTGGTAGGACGGCGCTCGCAATGCGATCGCGGCGGCCACCACCCAGCTGAACACCAACGTCGCGGTGCTGGGCCGGTGCACGGCGGCCACCGCCACCACGATCGTGCCGACCGCCGCGGCCGCAGCCGCGCCGATCACCAACGCCGTGAGCGCCAGATGCGCACGTGCGACCCGCTGAGCGTCGCCGTCGGCGACCGTCGCCGAATGCGGCGTGAGTCCGGCGACGGTGACAGCGCACCGCGGTGCGGCCGACAGCGCCACCAAAGCGACTGCGGTCATGGCCACACCGGTACTGGTCATTGGTAGCGACCAGACGCTCGCCACCGCCGTCGCCGCGATCATCGGCGCCGAAAACGACGCGGCCGCAATAGATGCGCGATGTGCGCCGATTCGCAGCAGGACGAGGGCCACCGCGAATGCCGCCGCTGAACCGAGGAGGACATTCGGAGCCGCGGGTCCGTCCGGAACGGCCGAGAACCCGGCCGCGAAAGCGAGTATCACGGCAGCGACCGGCCACTGCCCACGGCCGGACCGCCACGCCGCCATCAGCGCGGCCAGCGCGCCACCACAGCTGACCACGGCTGCTGTGGGTTGATCATCGTGCATGGCGGACCAGATCAGGATCACGGCGGCGACGCTCACTGCCCACAACCCGAGTACGGGCCCGACCAGATGAGCGGTCGGACCAGCGGGGGCGTGGTCGGCGGCCATCTTTGCCGTGTGCGTCCGCAGCACGCCGAGCTCCGGGGTCATGCTGCGCAGCAGTTGCAGCACGTCACCGTCGTGAACGCCGTTTTGTCTCAACGACAATGAGCCGTCGATCGGGTCGCCGGCCGCCCGATCCAGGCACCAGCTCACGCCATCGGGCGACTCCTGGGGATGAGCCAACGCCACGATGTCAGGTAGTAGCGAGTCCACCGCGGCACCCGCTGGCAAGACCAGATCAGTGGTCTCGCTGGTGCGTTCGCCGTCGAGTCGCACCGAAAGCCGACAAAGAGATTCGGACATCGCACCCCCTCCGGATCGACGTGCCCGATCCCACCGTAACCGCCCATCGAACCCCTGCCCGACAGGAAAATCGATGGAACCGAACGACCTCCGCGTGCGTCTGATAGTTCGATGGAATTCACCAGAGTCGCGCGATCTCCCGCAGCCGAACCGGCTGAGGGAGACATCGAGGTCCGCACGCCACCGCAGGTGCCGCGGCTGTCGGCGGGCAACGTCGTCACCCGCCTCGCACCCGTGCTGATGCTGTTGGCAATGGCCGGGATGATGGTGTTCTACTTCCGGTCGGGTTCGGTGGCAGGACGGAACCCGATGTTCCTGCTCTTCCCGGCCATGATGGTGCTGTCGATGATCGGTAGCACCGTTCTCGGGTCGCGCGGTGCGCGCCGGGCCGGTGAGATCGACGCCGATCGTCGTGAGTACCTGGTGTATCTGGACGCGATCGGTGAGTGCGCGGGACGCACTGCCGCCGAACAGCATCGTTGGCTGCATCACAACCATCCACCGCCCGGCGCGCTGTGGACCGTGGCCGGCACCAAGCGGATGTGGCAACGCGGTTGGAACGACGACGATTTCACCGAGATTCGCGTCGGCATCGGCGACCGCCCGCTCCGCACCACGCTGGTGCCGACGCAAGTCGCCGATGACGGAGTCGCCGACCCGTTGACCGCCTCGGCAGTCGATCGGCTGCTGCGAACCGCCGCCACAGTGGCCGATGTCCCGGTGACCATCGCCGTGAACCGGTATCGGCGGATCGACATCGGCGGCGGCGAGGCCCCGGGACGGGTACGTGCCATGGTCTGTCAACTGGCGTTGTGGCACGGACCTGATCACGTGAAGATCGCCGCGGTCACCCGATCGGGCGAGTGGGACTGGCTGAAATGGCTACCGCACCATTACCGTTCGGGCGTCATCGGTGGGGTGCCACTGCGCTTCCCGGAACTCGGCGCCGTGTCTGCCATCGCCGGTTGCCACCTGGTGGTGCTGGTGGACGCCGCCCTGGCCGTGCGGTTCGAGGACACGGCGGCGGTGACGCTGCTGGTGGTCGGTGGCCCGGGCTCAGCGTCGACGCTCCCGCCCTGCTCGACCGCCGACACGCTGACGGCAGCACAAGCGGAGACCTGTGCACGCAGACTGGCGCGCTACAAACTGGCCGGCAGTGCGAACATTATTCGGCGGCAACATGATTGGACGCCCACGTGGTCGCCCCGGCCGGCCCGGCAACGTCTGCGCGTGCCGATCGGCACCGACGACACCGGGGCGGCGGTCGAACTCGACCTCAAAGAGCCGGCCGAGCACGGCATGGGTCCGCACGGCTTGTGCATCGGCGCAACGGGTTCCGGGAAATCCGAGCTATTGCGGACGCTGACGTTGGGGCTGATCAGCACGCACTCGCCCGACGAGCTGAACCTGATCCTCGTCGACTTCAAAGGCGGCGCAACGTTTCTCGGTTTTGAGAAGGCGAACCACGTCGCGGCGGTCATCACCAACCTGGCGCAAGAGGCACATCTGGTCGCCCGGATGCACGACGCCCTCGCCGGCGAGTTGACCCGGCGCCAAGGGCTGTTGCGGGCGGCCGGGAACCTGTCCGGCATCGGCGACTACCGCCGGGCCCGCGCGGCGGGTGCCGACCTGGCACCACTGCCTGCGTTGTTCATCGTGGTCGACGAGTTCTCCGAATTGCTCAGCCAGCATCCGGATTTCGCGGAGTTGTTCGTCGCCATCGGACGACTCGGCCGATCACTGGGCATTCATCTGCTGCTGGCCAGCCAGCGACTGGACGAAGGCCGCCTGCGTGGATTGGACACCCACCTCTCGTACCGGGTCTGCCTCAAGACCTTCTCGGCGGCCGAGTCCCGTGCGGTCGTCGGGGTCACCGACGCGCATGAGTTGCCCGGCACACCGGGCGCCGGCTTGCTGCGGACCGCGGACGGAAAGTTGTTGCGATTTCAGTCCACGTTCGTATCCGGGCCGGCCCCATCGAGCGATGACGACGATCCGGTGCCCGGACTGTTCACCGTCGGAGTCCCGGCGGTGTCGCCGGAGCCGTCGGCCGGCCCGACCCTGATGGACATGACCTTGGACCGGCTGACCGGGCTCGGCGCGAAAGCCCATCAGGTCTGGCTGCCACCGCTGACAGGTTCGCCCGCATTGTCCGAGTTGCTGGCGGCCGGCGCGGACCATCCGTTGTTTGTTCCGATCGGTCTGGTGGACAATCCATTTCAGCAGCGCCGCGACCCGCTGATCGTCGACCTCAGTGGCTCCGGTGGACATGTGGCGATCGTCGGCGGCCCGCGCTCAGGAAAATCGACTGCGCTGCAGGCAGTGGTGCTCGGCCTGTCCGCAACAACACCACGGCTCAGCGTCTACGGCCTGGATCTGGGTGACGGTGCGCTGACGGCGTTGCGGTGGCATCCTCAGGTCGGCGCCGTCGCCGGCCGGAACGAGCCAGAATTACTGCGGCGCATCGCGTCTCAACTGTTGACCCTGTGCCGCCGTCGCCAGGACTTTCGGCAGCAGCACGGACCTGGGGTGCCTTTTCCGGATGACTACGGTGAGGTCGTCTTGGCGGTGGACGGCTGGGCCGTGCTGCGCCGCGACTTCGATGCGCTCGAGGACACCATCACCGCAGTGGTGGCGCAGGGGCTGTCGGTCGGCGTCCACGTGGTGCTCACGGCCAGTCGGTGGGCTGAGCTGCGCCCCATGCTGAAAGATCACATAGGCACCCGGATCGAGTTGCGGCTCGGTGACCCGACGGAGTCCGAAATGGACCGTCGTCGTGCCCAGCTGCTCAGCACGTGCCCACCCGGTCGCGGCCTCACCAGAGACGGGAAGGAGTTCGTGGTCGCGCTGCCGCAACAGCTCGACCGGATGGCGACCGATCCCTCGGGTCCCGCGCCGGTCATCGAACTGCTTCCACCGCATGTCGACTACGCGGAGCTGGTGGCCGCCGCGGAAGCGCCGCCGCGGTACGTCGTCGGAGTGGCCGAGGAGGAACTGCAACCGTTCGCACTGGATTTGGACGACGATCCGTATCTGATCCTGTTGGGCGACACAGGTTGCGGCAAGACCTCCGCGCTGCGGACGCTGTGCCACGCGATCATCGGACAGACGGATCCGGATCGGGCCCAGCTGCTGGTCGTGGACTTCCGGCGATCGCTGCTGGGCGTGGTGGAGCCGCCGCATCTGTTCGGCTATGCGATGTCGACTGTCACGGCGGCCGCAGAATTGGCGGCCGCGCTGTCGCTGCTGACCGCCCGGCTGCCGGGACCCGGCATCACTCAGCAGCAACTGCGGGACCGATCCTGGTGGTCCGGTCCCGAAATCCACGTCGTAGTCGACGACTACGACCTGGTCGCGAGTGCGGCGGGAAATCCGTTGAGCCCCTTGCTCGACCTGCTGCCGCACGCATCGGACATCGGGCTCCTCGTGGTGGTCGCACGCCGCTCCGGCGGGGCCGCGCGCGCCATGTTCGACCCGCTCCTGTCGCGCATGCGTGACCTGGGCGCCACCGGCATCATCATGAGCACCAGTCCCGAGGAAGGGCCGCTGCTCGGTACCGCGCGCCCGATGACGCTTCCGCCCGGCCGGGCCGTCGTGACGCGTCGTGGGCGGCCCGATCAGCTGGTCCAAATCGGTTGGACCGATCCGCCATGACGGCCGTGGTGGTGGGGCCGGCGACCATCATCGGACCGGGGGATATCGACGCCGAACTTGTTACGTCCGCATTGGAGTGCATCGACGAGCAATTGGGTCTCCTGGATGCGACAGTCCTGCCCGCCGAACGCATCTGGCGCGACGCGATGACCGCGGCGATCGGTGCCGTACCAGCCGCCACGGTGGTGTGCCCGACCTGGTGGTCGGCGTCGAGGGTCGACCGGATCCGAGCCGCTGCTCACGCCGGCGGCACACGCGTCGTCATCCAGCACCGGACCGCGGCGCTCCGTGCGGCCACCGGCGAATCCGATTGCGCGGTGGTCGAACTGGGGGAGGACCTCGTGACGATCTCCGGGCCAGGAGCCGCCCCGTTCGTCGTGCGACGCACCGACGGCGCCACCGCAGAGGCCGTCATTGCAAGAACTGCGTGGGGCACACATGCGGTGATCGACGCGCCGATCGGCGTCCCCGGTGCCGCGGCCCTGGCCGCTGAAATACGGGCGCTGCTGCAGGATCAAGGCGTCACCGCTCAGATCTTGAGTTGCGACGACGTGCTCGACCATGGCGATCCGGACAACACTCCCGCTGCAGTCGGCTCGCGGTCTGCGCGGGGTCGCGTTGCAATTGTCGCCACGGCCGCCGTCGCGGTCGTCGGTGCCGTGGGACTGGGCCTGTCGAGCCGGGACACCCCGGCGGCAGTCGTCACCGCCGTAGATCCGGACCTCACGTGGCTCGTGGAAGGCCGTATCGCGGTACAGGTCCCGGCACGCTGGCCGGTCGAGCGGACGCTGACGGGCACGGGATCGGCTCGGCTGCAGATCATTTCGCCCGATGATCGCGGCCAGATCATTCACCTCACCCAATCGGTGGTGGCGCCGGACCAGACGCTGGACGTGGCCGCGCGGTCGTTGCGAGCGGCGGCGACGAAGCTGCCGGGCGGCGTCATCGTCGACTTCGAGGACGCCGGTGTCAGTGCCGGACGCGCGGCCGTGCGGTACCGCGAGGTGCGGGGCAGGCGGGTCGTCGAGTGGACGGTGCTGCTCGATGGCCCGGTGCGCATCGCCGTGGGATGCCAGGGCGCGTCGGTCCGCGCAGCCTGTGACACCGCCATCCGCTCTGCACGCCGAACCGATTGAAAAAACTTGGGCGGCAATGGAACCGAACGTTCCCTGGAAACGTCTAAACAATCAAAACCAATGGAGAGGAAATCATGACAGCTCCGCAAAGTGGCACCCTGACTACGGATTTCGATCTGATGACGGGTATCGCAGGCAAGGTCGAGGTGCGCAACGAGGAGATCAGGGCCATGCTCGGCAACTTCATCGGCCAGATGACGGCCATCCCACCGACGGTGTGGGGCGGTGTCGCGGCGACCCGATTCCAGGACGTGGTGAACCGGTGGAACGGCGAGTCGATGAAACTGCATGCCTCGCTTCAACGTATCGCCGAAACCATCCGATCGAATGCCGCGGTGCTGAGCCAGGCGGCCGACACGCACGCCCAGCGCATCGGCGCTACCGGCCACACGATCTGACGGGACACAGCACATGCAATCAGCACTGTCCTACCACTTCGGCGAGATCGAATTCACCGTCCGCCAACAGATTCATGCCACGTCGGCACGGATGAACACGTCGCTGGAAGAACTTCGGCAATTGGTCGCGCCTCTGCAACAGACGTGGACCCGCGAAGCCGCCGAGGCATTCCAGGCCGAGCAGGCCCGCTGGAACCAGTCGGCGGCCGCCCTCAACGAGATTCTGCACAGCCTCGGCAACGCCGTCCGGGACGGCGCCGACGACATCGCGGCCACCGACCGGCGCGCGGCCGGCGACTGGGTTTTCTAGCCCACCAGAAGCCCTGTGTGGTCCTGCCCCTGGAATGGAGAGCCGGGGGCGGGGCCACACAGTCATTTCGCCTGGCCGGCCGGCAGAGCGAGATAGACCGGGAGACGAGAGTGGGCAGCGCCGAGCGGAAAGCGCCGCCGCAACGAGTGCGAGGGGACGGTTTCAGCCTTTTCGGTCGCTACCTGAACGTAAGCGGAGTCCTTCGGGTGCGGCCGGTATTGGGGACGCGCAGCTGGTATTTGGCGACTGGACATCCAATGACGCAGATAGACTGGGATCGTGAACGCGGCCGAGCTCGGTAGGTCGATCTTTGATCGACGGCGCCCAGCGCTGTCGGAGCGTCAGGTGGCTGTTCGGTTGACGAGCATCGACTATCACGACTGGCGGTTACTGGCATTGGACGGGTTGACCGAGGCGTTGCAGAACGATGGGCTTACGGAGGCGGAAATTGCTGCGGCATCAGCCCTCGTCGGCTCGGGATACTTCGGTCGTAGCACGGCCGGCCTGAAGGACCTGCTGAGCACAGCGACGATAGTCAGCGCTGCCTGACTCACGTCCCAGGGGCAAGATCGTGTCGTAGAACACCCAGGTCGACTACCCTGGCGGCCACGCAGGTGTGTATCCGACCTGCGAGGAGTGTGAGTGTCGTGGGAACCAGCCGCACCAAGGGGTCGCCGGCCGGCTCAGTGCTGCGCGCGGTACACCAGCGGTTCGTCACCGGTGAGATCGACGCCCAGCACCTGGACCCCGCCGCGGTCCGCCCCGTCATCGCCGACAGCTGGCGCCGCAGCCTGGCCACGGGCGTCGACCCGGACCGCGGCGGTGCGCAGTTCACCCCTGTTGTGCCGAAGACCCTGGACCAGATCCGCGCTGACCAGCCCATCTCTGCCGCGTTGCCGGTGATCCGCAAGCTGCTGGTCGAGGACGCCAAGGACAGCGGCGTCATGGTCGCGGTCGCCGCGGCCGACGGCACCCTGCTCTGGGTGGAAGGTGACCCGACGGCGCTGAGCAAGGGCGAGGCCATGAACTTCGTGCCCGGCGCCAACTGGAGCGAGAGCAGTGCCGGCACCAACGCCCCGGGCACCGCGCTGGCCTTGGACCGGGAACTGCAGATCCATGGCTCGGAGCACTTCGCCCGGCTGGTGCAGCCGTGGACCTGCACGGCGGTGCCCGTGCACGATCCGACGACGGGCGAACTCATCGGCTGCGTCGACCTGACCGGGGACAGCCAGATCGCCTCCGCGCAGACCCTCGGCTTGGTGCGCGCCACGGTGATGGCCATCGAGAACCACCTGGCGCTGCAACGGCTGCTCCAGCCGGCCGCCAATCCGGTGATCGCGGCTCGGCTGACCGTGCTGGGCGGCGACCGTCCGCGCTGGATCGCCACCGGCGACGACGGACAACCCCACCAGCACACCCTCAGTGGCCGGCACGCCGACATCCTGGTCCTGCTGAGCCGCCATCCCGAGGGCCTGAGCGCCGACCATCTCGCAATGTTGTTGGACGACAACGATCTTGACTCGGTCACCATCCGCGTCGAGATGTCCCGCCTGCGCCGCGTGATCGGCGCGCAGTACGTGGCGTCACGGCCCTACCGGCTGCTCACCCCGATCGAGAGCGATGTCGCCGAGGTCTTCGCCGCGCTGCACCGCGGCGACGTCGACGCAGCCCTGTCGCACTACTCGGGTGCGCTGCTGCCGCAGTCGGTGTCGCCGGCGATCGCCCGGCTGCGCACCGAGTTGGGGGAGAGCCTGCGCACTGCGGTGCTGTCGGCCTCCGCGGCCGGACATGTCGGCCTGTTGCGCCGTTGGCTGGCCCTGCCCGACGGGCGCGACGACCGGCACGGCTGGCAGCTGCTGCGCAACCACCCGTCGGCCGACCCGGTCGTGCGGGCGCAGGCCGTCGGACATCTGGCGGGACTGGACGCCGACCTCGGCTGACGCGGTCCCGGTTCAATCGCGTTGAACGATGCAACTGTGTTGCAACCCACTTCTGCGTACCGTAAGTGACCAGCAGCACATCTGTGTATGTCACCCATTGCGAGGAGTGAACCCATGACTGTTTACGCGCGTCCCGGTGCCGAGGGTTCGGTGATGACCTACCCGGCCCGCTACGAGAACTTCATCGGCGGCGAGTGGGTGGCACCCGCTGCCGGACGCTACTTCGAGAACCGTACCCCGGTGACGGGCCAGGTGTTCTGTGAGATCGCCCGTTCGGACGAATCCGACATCGAGAAGGCGCTCGACGCCGCGCACGCCGCCGCGCCCGCCTGGGGCAAGACCGCGCCGGCCGCCCGCGCCCGGGTGCTCAACTTGATCGCCGACCGCATGGAGCAGAACCTCGAGGCCATCGCCGTTGCCGAGTCGTGGGACAACGGCAAGCCGGTGCGCGAGACCCTGAACGCCGATATCCCGTTGGCGGTCGACCACTTCCGTTACTTCGCGGGCGTGCTGCGGGCCCAGGAAGGCTCGCTCTCCGAGATCGACGACGACACCGTCGCCTACCACTTCCACGAGCCCCTCGGCGTCGTCGGCCAGATCATCCCCTGGAACTTCCCGATCCTGATGGCTGTCTGGAAGCTGGCGCCCGCGCTCGCCGCCGGCAACGCCATCGTGCTCAAGCCCGCCGAGCAGACCCCGGCCTCGATCATGTTCCTGTTCTCGCTCATCGGTGACCTGCTGCCGCCGGGTGTTGTCAACGTGGTCAACGGTTTTGGCGTCGAGGCGGGCAAGCCGCTGGCGTCGAGCAACCGCATCGCCAAGATCGCCTTCACCGGTGAGACCACCACCGGCCGGCTGATCATGCAGTACGCCAGCCAGAACCTGATCCCGGTCACCCTGGAGCTGGGCGGCAAGAGCCCGAACATCTTCTTCAGCGACATCATGGCCGCCAACGACGATTTCCAGGACAAGGCCCTGGAAGGCTTCACCATGTTCGCGCTGAACCAGGGCGAGGTCTGCACCTGCCCGTCGCGCAGCCTCATCCAGGCCGACATCTTCGACGAGTTCCTGGCGCTGGCCGCGATCCGCACCAAGGCCGTCCGCCAGGGCGACCCGCTGGACACCGAGACCATGATCGGCGCGCAGGCCTCCAACGACCAGCTCGAGAAGATCCTGTCGTACATCGAGATCGGCAAATCCGAAGGCGCCCAGCTGATCACCGGTGGTGAGCGGGCCGAGCTCGGTGGCGATCTCAGCGGCGGTTACTACGTGACGCCGACGGTCTTCTCCGGCCACAACGGCATGCGCATCTTCCAGGAAGAGATCTTCGGGCCGGTCCTGTCGGTGACGTCGTTCAAGGACTACGACGACGCCATCTCCATCGCCAACAACACCCTGTACGGCCTGGGCGCCGGCGTCTGGTCGCGCAACGGCAACGTCGCCTACCGGGCCGGCCGGGACATCAAGGCCGGTCGCGTGTGGACCAACTGCTACCACATGTACCCCGCGCACGCCGCGTTCGGCGGCTACAAGCAGTCCGGCATCGGCCGGGAGAACCACAAGATGATGCTGGACCACTACCAGCAGACGAAGAACCTGCTCGTCTCGTACTCGACGAAGGCTCAAGGTTTCTTCTGATCCCCGATCCGCGAGCGCCCGCGTAACCCCCGAATACGCGGGCGCTCGCTTCGGGCTCGGTCGACGCATCTCAAATGCGTACGGCGACAAAATGATTCCGGCCGGCACCAGATAGCTCCTGGGGGCAGGCCACCTCGGCATCCCGCCATCCCCCTCAGGAGTCTGCAGTGTCCATCACCAATCCACCCAGTGAGCACTCCGCTCACGGTGTCGAAGAACACGTCGAGAGCAACGAATACCTCGCGAAACGTCAGCTGAAGAAGGGCACGGCGGGCTGGCTGCTGCTCGCCGGCCTCGGTGTCAGCTACGTGGTGTCCGGCGACTACTCCGGCTGGAATTTCGGTCTGGCGCAAGGCGGTTTCGGTGGCCTCGCCATCGCGGCCGTCATCATCGCCGGCATGTACCTGGCCCTGGTGCTGGGCATGGCCGAGCTGTCCTCGGCGCTGCCCGCCGCGGGCGGCGGCTACACCTTCGCCCGCCGCGCGCTGGGTCCATGGGGTGGTTTCGCCACCGGCACCGCGATCCTGATCGAGTACTCGATCGCCCCGGCCGCCATCGCGACTTTCATCGGCGCGTACGTAGAATCGTTGGGGCTCTTCGGGATTCACAACGGCTGGTGGGTGTATCTCGCGGCCTATGCCTTCTTCATCGGCATCCACCTGTCCGGCGTCGGTGAGGCGCTCAAGGTGATGTTCGTGATTACCGCGATCGCCCTGCTGGGCCTGGTGATCTTCGCGGTCTGTGCCGTCGGGCAGTTCGACATTTCGAACCTGACCACCATCGCCGTTGACACCGGAGCGGCCGGAGCTTCCGACATCCTGCCGCACGGATACCTCGGCATCTGGGCCGCCATCCCGTTCGCCATCTGGTTCTTCCTGGCCATCGAAGGTGTGCCGCTGGCCGCCGAAGAGACCGCCAACCCGGAGAAGAACGTGCCGCGCGGCATCATCGCGGCAATGACGGTCCTGCTGGTCACCTGCGCCGTCGTGCTGATCCTCACCACGGGTGTCGGTGGGGCCCAACAGATGTCGGGCTCGGGCAACCCGCTGGTGGAGGCACTCGGTTCCGGCGCCGGAGCCAAGCTGGTCAACTACATCGGCCTGGCCGGCCTCATCGCGAGCTTCTTCTCGATCATCTACGCCTACTCGCGCCAGCTGTTCGCCCTGTCCCGGGCGGGCTACCTACCGACCCAGCTGTCGGTGACCAACTCGCGCAAGGCGCCGACGCTCGCGCTCATCGTCCCCGGCGTCATCGGCTTCCTGTTGTCGCTGACCGGCAAGGGCGACCTGCTGCTGAACATGGCCGTCTTCGGCGCTGCGGTGAGCTATGTCCTGATGATGGTCAGTCACATCGTGCTGCGTCGTCGCGAGCCGAACATGCCGCGGCCGTACCGCACCCCGGGTGGCATCGTGACCACGTCGTTCGCTCTCGTCATCGCGGTTGTCGCGGTTATCGCGACCTTCCTGGTGAACCCGGTCGCCGCCGGTCTGTGTCTCTTGGTGTTCTGCGCGTTCATGCTGTACTTCGCGCTCTACAGCCGGCACCGTTTGGTGGCAAACTCTCCTGATGAAGAGTTCGCGATGCTCGCAGAAGCCGAGGACGAGCTGAAATGAAGTACCACCAGCGGATTTCGGGGGTGAATTACACCTTCGACGGCCTTGTCGACTTGATGGCCAAGGCCACGCCGCTGCGCTCCGGTGACGAACTCGCCGGGTGCGCGGCCCACAGCGACGCCGAGCGGGCCGCCGCGGCGTGGGCGCTGGCCGAGCTTCCGCTGGACACCTTCCTCAATGACGCGGTGGTGCCCTACGAGACCGACGAGGTCACCCGTCTGATCATGGATTCCCATGACCAGCAGGCATTTTCGGAAATCTCCCACCTGACGGTGGGAGCGTTCCGGGACTGGCTGCTGGACGCGGTGGCCGGCGACGACGCCGCAGGCCGGATCGCGGCCGTCGCACCCGGCATCACGCCGGAGATGGCGGCCGCGGTCAGCAAGATCATGCGCAACCAGGACCTGATCGCCGTCACCGCGGCCACCCAGGTGCACGCGGCCTTCCGCAGCACCATCGGGCTGCCGGGCACCCTGGCCACCCGGCTGCAACCCAACCACCCGACCGACGACCCCCGCGGCATCGCCGCCGCGGTGCTCGACGGTCTCCTGATGGGTTGCGGCGACGCCGTCATCGGCATCAACCCGGCCACCGACTCGCCGCAGGCCACCGCCGACCTGCTGCACCTGCTCGACAACATCCGCAGCCGTTACGACATCCCGGCGCAGTCCTGCGTGCTGTCCCACATCACCACCACGATCGGTCTCATCGAGGCCGGCGCTCCGGTGGACCTGGTGTTCCAGTCCGTGGCGGGCACCGAGGGCGCCAACAAGGCCTTCGGTGTCGACATGGCGCTGCTGCGGGAAGGCAACGAGGCCGGCCGGTCCCTGAACCGCGGCACTGTCGGCAACAACGTCATGTACCTGGAGACGGGGCAGGGCTCGGCCCTGAGCTCCGGTGCCCACCTCGGCACCGGCGGCCGGCCCGTCGATCAGCAGACCCTGGAAACCCGCGCCTACGGCGTCGCCCGCGCCCTGGACCCGCTGCTGGTCAACACCGTCGTCGGCTTCATCGGCCCCGAGTACCTCTACGACGGCCGGCAGATCATCCGCGCCGGGCTCGAAGATCACTTCTGCGGCAAGCTGCTCGGCCTGCCGATGGGCGTCGACGTCTGCTACACCAACCACGCCGAAGCCGACCAGAACGACATGGACACCCTGCTCACCCTGCTCGCCGCGGCGGGCTGCGCCTTCGTGATCACGGTGCCCGGCGCCGACGACGTCATGCTCGGCTACCAGAGCCTGTCCTTCCACGACGTCGTGGCGGTCCGTCGCACCTTGGGATTGAAGCCCGCGCCCGAGTTCGAGGCCTGGCTCAAGAAGGTCGGCATGACCGATGACGCCGGCAAGCTCACCAACTTCGATCTGCAGCGCTCGGCGCTGCGTGCGCTGACGGCGGCGGGCTGACGATGACCTCGGAGAACTCTGAAGCCGTCGCCGTCCAACAGTTTTGGGACGAGCTCCGCAAGACCACCCAGGCCCGTATCGGGCTGGGCCGTGCCGGGAACGCGCTGCCCACCCGCGAGGTACTCGAACTGGCGGCGGCCCATGCCGCTGCCCGGGACGCCGTGCACGAGCCGCTCGACGTCGACACCCTCGCGGCCCGGGTCCGGGACATCGGCCTCGGTGAACCCGCGGTGGTCCGCAGCCAGGCCGAGTCCCGCAGCGAGTATCTGCGCCGTCCCGACCTGGGCCGGATCCCGGCCGAGCCCATGAATGTCCTGGAGACGCCGGCCGACATCGGCTTCGTGCTGGCCGACGGGCTCTCGCCCTACGCCCTGGCCAAACACGGTCCGGCGCTGCTCGCCGAACTGGTGGCCACCCTGCGTGACGACTACACGCTGGCGCCGCCGGTGATCGCCACCCAGGCCCGCGTCGCCCTCGGCGACCACATCGGCGCGGCGGCGAAAGTGCGGACCTTGTTGGTGATCATCGGGGAGCGGCCGGGCCTGTCCGTCGCCGACAGCCTGGGCATCTACCTGACGCATCTGCCCATCCCGGGGCGTACCGACGCCGACCGCAACTGCATCTCGAACATCCATCCGCCCGAGGGCCTCGGCTACACCGAGGCCGCGAGGGTCGCCGCGGGGTTGGTGTCCGGTGCCCGCGCCTTGGGCCGGTCCGGCGTCGACCTCAAGGACACCTCACGTGACACCTCGCTCGAGGCGCCCAGCGCCGCCGAACTGACCTGACACCACCAGGAGAACCGTGACCCGCTTTACCCGACTGGCCGGTGCCGCTGCCCTGGCCGGCCTCCTCGCCGTGTCCGGCTGCAGCAGCCACGACAGCACCCCGGCGGCGCAATCGCCGGCCACCAGCAAGGCGTCGTGCCGGACGCTGGCGGAGAGCGCGGCCTGGTACGGCGACAACCGCGACCGGATCGACGCCATGCTCGCCAAGCTGGGCACGTGCGGCGCGACCGGTTCGGTGAACGCGGGTGCGCCCCTGGCTTTGTTCGACTGGGACAACACCCTGGTCAAGAACGACATCGGCGACGCCACGTTCTTCTGGATGGTGCGCAACGGCAAGCTGCGGGCACCGTCCGACGGCAATTGGGCGTCTACCAGCACGTTCCTGACCCCGCAGGCCGCCTCGGCCCTCAGCCGGGCCTGCGCCGCGGCCAAGCCGGGCCAGCCGATGGCGACCGACACCGACACCGCGTGCGCCGACGAGATCATCTCGGTCTACACCGGCAGCGAGACGAAGGCCGGCGAACCCGCATTCGCCGGGTTCAACGCCCGCCGAGTCGAACCGGCGTACGCCTGGAACGCGCAGATGCTCGCCGGCTGGTCGGAATCCGAGCTGACCGAATTCGCGAAGGCGGCCCGCACGGAGAACCTCGATGCCCCGGTCGGCGCCGAGCAGAAGATCGGCAGCGGGGTGGAGACCGCCTGGGTGCGCTACTACCCGCAGATGCGCGACCTCGTGGAAGCCTTGCACGCCAACGGATTCGACGTGCGAGTCATCTCGGCCTCGCCCGAGCTGATTGCCCGGGTGTGGGCTGAAGAACTCGGTATCCCCGCCGATCACGTGATGGGTGTGCGGACCGAACGCGACGGCGATGTGCTGACACCGCGGCTGGTGCCCTGCGGCGGCGAAACCGCCATCACCTATATCGAGGGCAAGCGCTGTCGGGTCAATGAAGAGGTGTTCGGGGTCAGCGGCCCGGCCGCGTTCACCCAACTGCCTGAACCCAAGCGCGCCGCGTTCGCCGCCGGCGACTCCGACACCGACGTCACGTTCCTGACCGACGCCACTGCCCTGCGCCTGGTACTCAACCGGAACAAGACCGAGTTGATGTGCACGGCGTACGACAACGCGGGCGGAAACTGGCTGGTCAACCCGATGTTCATCGACCCCAAGAAGCAGAGCGAGCCGTATGCCTGCGCGACGAAGGGCTACATCGAGCCGACGGGCGCGAAGGCGCCGCTGCACCGGCCGGACGGCAGCGTCGTGCCTGACCAGCAGGACCGGGTGTACTGACCTCTGCGCGTTTTGACCTGCGGCGACGCCCGCGGGTAAGCTCCCACGTTGGTGCGCTGCAGGCCGTCAGGCCAGTGGTTCCCGGGTCACCGTCGGTCGCCGGGAAATACCAGGTCGCGCACTTGACCGACACCCGGATAGCACCGGGACTCAACCCGAGAAGAAGAGGTATAGCTGTGCCTACATTCACGCCGAAGGCGGGTGACACCACGCGTAAGTGGTACGTCATCGACGCCCAAGACGTGGTGCTCGGCCGGCTCGCCGTGGAAGCAGCCAAGCTGCTCCGCGGCAAGCACAAGCCGACGTTCACGCCGAACTCCGATGAGGGTGACTTCGTCATCATCATCAACGCCGAGAAGATTGCCCTGTCGGGCAAGAAGCTCACCGACAAGTTTGCTTACCGTCACTCGGGTTTCCCGGGCGGTCTGAGCAAGCGCTCCATTGGCGAACAGCTGGTGAAGCACCCGACCCGCACCGTTGAGAACGCGATCGTCGGCATGCTCCCGCACAACAAGCTGGCGCGCCAGGTGCAGAAGAAGCTGAAGGTGTACGCGGGTCCTGACCATCCGCACGCCGCTCAGCAGCCGATTCCTTTCGAGATCAAGCAGGTGGCCCAGTGACTGAAGTTGACGTGACTGAAGTGACCGAAGTGACCGAAGAAGTAATCGAAGCGCCCGAGTTCGAGGCGGCCGAAGAGTCGGCCCCCCGCGAGCCCGTGTACATCGACCGTCCGATCCAGACCGTCGGTCGCCGCAAGGAAGCCGTCGTCCGCGTTCGCCTGGTGCCCGGCACCGGCAAGTTCAACCTGGACGGCCGCAGCCTCGAGGACTACTTCCCGAACAAGGTGCACCAGCAGCTGATCAAGGCCCCGCTGGTGACCGTCGACCGCGTCGAGACGGTGGACATCTACGCCCACCTCGACGGTGGCGGCCCCTCGGGCCAGGCCGGCGCGCTGCGTCTGGCCATCGCCCGTGCGCTGATCATTGTTCAGCCTGAGGATCGTCCGGCACTGAAGAAGGCCGGGTTCCTGACCCGTGACCCGCGTGCCATCGAGCGCAAGAAGTACGGCCTCAAGAAGGCCCGTAAGGCGCCTCAGTACAGCAAGCGCTGATCGTTTCTGCTCGTGGGCGGGCGTGTCGCAGTCTGGACACGCCCGCCTTCGGCGTTTCATGAGGACATCTCTGAAGGAAAGCGGGTCTATGAGTCGGCTGTTCGGCACCGATGGCGTACGTGGCGTCGCAAACCGTGATCTGACGGCCGAGTTGGCGCTGGCGCTGGGTTCTGCGGCAGCCCGACGGCTGTGCTCGACCTCAGGAGCCGGCCGTTGTGTCGCGGTGGTTGGACGAGATCCCCGGGCCAGCGGCGAGATGCTGGAGGCCGCGGTCATCGCCGGCATCACCAGCGAGGGCGTCGACGTGCTGCGGGCCGGCGTGCTGCCGACCCCCGCGGTGGCGTATCTGACCGCCTCCTATGACGCGCAGCTCGGCGTGATGATCTCCGCCTCGCACAACCCAATGCCGGACAACGGCATCAAGATTTTCGGCGCCGGCGGGCACAAGCTCGACGACGACACCGAGGACCGCATCGCCGAACTGGTCGCTGCCGGTCCGGGTACCCGGCCGACGGGCGCCGGCATCGGACGCGTTCTCGACGCCGCCGACGCGCTGGACCGTTACCTCACCCACGCCGCCAAGGCCGCGGTTGCGCCGCTGGCCGGGTTGAAAGTGGTCGTCGACTGCGCCAATGGCGCCGCCTCGGCCGCGGCCCCGCAGGCGTACCGGGCCGCGGGCGCGACTGTCATCGCGATCAGCGCCGAGCCGACCGGGCTCAACATCAACGACGGCTGCGGTTCCACCCACATGGCGCAGCTGCAACAGGCCGTCATCGAGCACGGGGCCGACCTGGGCCTCGCCCATGACGGCGACGCCGACCGCTGTCTGGCCGTCGATGCGTCGGGCGCGCTGGTCGACGGTGACGCGATCATGGTGGTGCTGGCGCTGGCCATGCGCGACGCGGGCGAGCTGGTCTCGAACACGTTGGTGGCCACCGTGATGAGCAACCTCGGTCTGCACCTGGCCATGCGCGAAGCCGGCATCGAGGTTCGCATCACGGGCGTGGGGGACCGGTACGTGCTCGAGGAGCTGCGCGCCGGCAGGTTCGCCCTCGGCGGCGAACAGTCCGGCCACATCGTGATGCCCGAGCTCGGCACCACCGGTGACGGCATCGTCACCGGACTGCGGCTGATGTCGCGCATGGCGCAGACGGGGGAGTCCCTGGCGCGGCTGTGCGCGCCCATGAAGACGTTGCCGCAGGTGCTGATCAACGTCGAGGTGGCCGACAAGACCACGGTGGCGCAGGCGCCGGCAGTGCAGACCGCGGTTGCCGAAGCCGAGGCCGAACTCGGCGATACTGGCCGAATCCTGTTGCGGCCCTCCGGAACCGAACAGGTGGTCCGGGTCATGGTGGAAGCCGCCGACGAGGACACCGCGCGGATGGTGGCGTTCCGCGTCGCAGAGTCGGTCAGCGACCAGCCCTAGCGAGTTTCGGCGGGAGTGGCCGGGTTACCCCGTGCGCGGCATGTGGTCTCGATAGTCGACAGCCTGGCGGACGAGCGTCAGGTCAGCGTCATCAAGCGGGATCTGATGTGATCTGACGGTGTCGAGGACGGCGTCGAAGCGACGCATCACCCGGGGCGTGGTGATCCCGAACTGTGCCAGGGACGCGTCGTCGGATGGTCCTGAACCCGACTCGCAACCCAGCACAAAGGCGAGGATGCCCCGGTCGTACCAGTCGAGGTGCATGGTTGTCTCCCTCTCCTACAACAACATTCAGCATTCGACGTAGTTCACCGGCACGTTGACCGCGAGGCCGCCGGTGGACGTTTCCTTGTACTTGGACAGCATGTCGGCACCCGTGGTCCGCATGGTCTCGATGACTTGATCCAGCGAGACGTAATGGGCGCCGTCGCCGCGCAGGGCCATCCGCGCTGCGTTGATGGCCTTACCGGCCGAGATGGCGTTGCGCTCGATGCACGGCACCTGCACGAGGCCCTGGATGGGATCGCAGGTGAGCCCGAGGCTGTGCTCCATGGCGATCTCGGCGGCGTTCTCGACCTGTTCGGTTGTGCCGCCGAGGATTTCGGCGAGTGCACCAGCAGCCATCGACGCGGCCGAGCCGACCTCGCCCTGGCACCCGACCTCGGCGCCGGAGATGGATGCCCGCTCCTTGTAGAGCGAACCGATGGCCCCGGCCGTCAGCAGGAAACGGACCGCGGTGCCGTCCGGGTCCCGGCGGCCGGCCCGGGTGTAGTGCACGGCGTAGTGCATCACCGCGGGCACGATGCCGGCGGCGCCGTTGGTGGGAGCGGTGACGACCCGGCCGCCGGACGCGTTCTCCTCATTGACGGCCAGTGCGACGAGATTGACCCAGTCCTCGGCGAATTCGGGCTGTTTGTTCCAATCCTCGGCATTGAGACGCTCGTACCAGTCTTTGGCCCGGCGGCGCACTCGCATCGACCCGGGCAGGTAGCCGTCGCGGGCGATGCCGCGCTGTTCGCATTCGACCATCACATCGCGGATATGCAGTAGCCGGGCCCGGACCTCATCGGCGGTTCGGGTCTCGCATTCGACGGCGAGCATGAGATCGCTGATGCTGCAACCACGTTGGTGGCAGAGTTCCAGCATCTCCTTGGCCGAGTTGAAGGACAGGGTGTGGGTCGCGGCGGTCCGCGCGGCCGGTTCCAGGCTTTCCGCCTCGGTGACGACGAATCCGCCGCCGATGGAGAAGTAGGTCTGCAGGTGCAACTCGGCACCGTGGGCATCGAGCGCGGTCAGCGTCATGCCGTTGGGGTGGAAGGGCTGCACCGTCAACGGGCGCAGGGTCATGTCGGCCTCGGTGAGCGGGATCGGGCGCAGGCCGCCGAGCATGATGTGGCCGCCGGCCCGGATCTCCTCGACGCGCTGTTCCATGACATCGGTCCTGAGTTCCTCGGGACGGTTGCCTTCGAGTCCGAGCAGGATCGCCGTCATGGTGCCGTGGCCGGCGCCGGTGGCGGCCAATGAGCCGTAGAGATCGACGCGGACGGCCGCGACTCCGGTGGCACCCTCGAAGGCCCCGAGAGTGTGCAGATCGTCGACGAATCGCGCGGCTGCCCGCATCGGTCCGACGGTGTGTGAACTCGACGGACCGATGCCCACCGAGAAGAGGTCGAACACGCTGATGGTCATCGGAATCTCCCCCTTTGAAGTCCGTAGACGGGTTGATAGACGAGTGATATATTAGTTATCTCACATACGGTAGATCAGCATTCGTCGCTGGTCAAGGGGTACTTGTGGGGTTGAAGACGACGTGTGAAGCACGTCCGAACCATCAGAAAGAAACGGACTCGCCCATGGCGCATCAGCTCATCGATCCGCTCCTGCAGCCTTTCCAGCTGAAGAACATGAACCTGCGCAATCGCGTGGTGAGCACGTCGCACGAGCCGTCCTACACCGAGGACGGCATGCCCAAGCGCCGCTACCGCCTCTACCACGAGGAGAAGGCCAAGGGCGGCATCTCGCTGACCATGATGGGTGGCTCGGCCGTCGTCGCGCCGGACAGCCCGTCCGCCTTCGGCAATCTGCACGTCTACAAAGACGAGATCGTGCCGTGGCTGAGCGAGTTGGCGTACGGCGTCCACGAGCACGGCGCCGCCGTCATGTGCCAGATCACCCACCTGGGCCGCCGGACCAGCAATTACGACGGCGACTGGCTGCCCGTCGTGTACCCGTCCGCCATCCGCGAGCCCGCCCACCGGTCCTTCCCCAAGGTGGCCGAGGAGTGGGACATGGACCGCATCGTCAAGGCATACGCCGACGCCACCGCACGGTGCCGCGCAGCCGGCCTGGACGGCATCGAACTCGAGGCCTACACGCATCTGCTCGACGCGTTCTGGTCGCCGCTGACCAACCACCGCGACGACGAGTACGGCATGGGGAGCATGGAGGATCGACTTCGCTTCCCGCTGAGGGTGATTCGCGCCGTCCGCGAGGCCGCCGGACCGGACTTCGCGGTCGGCATCCGGATGTCACTCGACGAGGACCTGCCCGGCGGGTTGCAGTACGAGGACGGCATCGAGATCGCCAAACGCCTGGTGCCCGAGGGCATCGACTTCATCAGCGTGATCAAGGGCTACATGGCCAGTGACGAGGCGCTGTCGCGCGTCATCCCGCCGATGGGCACCCCGGTCGCCCCGCACCTGTCGTTCGCCGGACAGGTCAAGAAGGAACTCGGGATCCCGGTCATGCACGCTGCCCGGATCAACGATGTGGCCACCGCCCGGCATGCGATCCGCGACGGCCTCCTCGACCTCGTCGGCATGACGCGCGCGCATATCGCCGACCCGCACATCGTCGCGAAAATCCAAGCGGGCGAGGAGGACCGGATTCGTCCCTGCGTCGGCGCGACCTACTGCCTCGACGAGATCTACCAGAACCGCGACGCGAAGTGCGTCCACAACCCGTCCACCGGCCGTGAGGATCGGCTACCGCATCACGTGTCCAAGGCGACCGGGCCAGCGCGGACCGCGGTGGTCATCGGGGCAGGACCGGCAGGACTGGAGGCCGCCCGGGTGCTCGGCGAGCGGGGCCACCGGGTCGTGGTTTTCGAGGCCGCCGATACGCCGGGCGGCCAGGTCAAGATCGCGGCGTCGTCACCGCGCCGGCGCGATCTCATCAGCATCATCGAGTGGCGGTTGGACGAGTGCAAACTGCTCGGGGTCGACATCCGGACCAGCCGCTATGTCGACGTCGACGAGGTGCTTGCCGAGAATCCCGACATCGTCGTGGTCGCCACCGGAGGCGTGCCGAACACCGAATTCCTCACCGAGGGAGCCAATCTGGTCACCGACGGCTGGGACGTGCTGTGCGGTGCGGTGCATCCGCGCGGCGAGGTCATGCTCTACGACGACAATGGTGGTCACCCCGGATTGGATGCCACCGAGGTGCTGGCCCGCAGTGGCGTCGCCGTCGAATTCGTCACGCCGGAGCGGACATTGGCGCCCGACGTCGGTGGCGTGAACTACCCCGGCTACTTCAAGGTGTTCGCCGAGCACGACGTGCACGTCACGCTCAACGAGCGGCTGACTGCGGTGCGCCGCAAGGACGGTCGGCTCGAAGTGGATCTGTACAACGAATATGCGCACGCCACCCGGCAGCGCATGGTCGACCACGTCGTCGTCGAACACGGCACCCTGCCGTCGGACGAGCTCTACTTCGGGTTGGTCGCGGGTTCCACCAACCTCGGTGAGGTCGACCAGCAGGCACTGCTGAACCTGCAGCCGCAAGACGTCGTCCGCAACCCCGGCGGCGGCTACCAGCTTTTCCGAATCGGTGACGCCGTCGCCAGCCGCAACATCCACGCGGCGATCTACGACGCGTTCCGGCTCTGCCTGGTTCTCTGACCACCACCATCCCCTGACAAACAAGGAGTATCCCTATGCCGCAACACGTTCGAGGCGTCATCGCTCGCTCCAAGGGCGCCCCGGTCGAAGTCACCACCATCGTGATTCCGGACCCAGGTCCCGGTGAGGTGGTGGTGAAGATCCAGGCGTGCGGCGTCTGCCACACCGACCTGACCTACCGCGAGGGCGGCATCAACGACGAGTACCCCTTCTTGCTCGGGCATGAGGCGGCCGGCATCGTCGAAGAGGTCGGGCCCGGCGTCGAATCGGTGGCGGTCGGCGACTTCGTGATCCTCAACTGGCGCGCGGTGTGCGGCCAGTGCCGGGCGTGCAAGCGCGGTCGCCCCCAGTACTGCTTCGACACCTTCAACGCCACCCAGAAGATGACGCTCGAGGATGGCACCGAGCTGACGCCGGCGCTGGGCATCGGAGCGTTCGCCGACAAGACGCTGGTCCACGCGGGGCAGTGCACCAAGGTCGACGCCGATGCGGACCCGGCGGTGGTCGGCCTGCTGGGCTGTGGCGTGATGGCGGGGCTCGGCGCGGCAGTCAACACCGGCAACGTCTCGCGCGGCGACTCGGTGGCAGTGATCGGCTGCGGCGGGGTCGGTGACGCCGCCATCATGGGTGCCCGGCTAGCGGGCGCGGGCAAGATCATCGCCGTCGACCGGGACCCGCGAAAGCTGGAGTGGGCCAAGGAACTCGGCGCCACCCACACCATCAACGCCGCGGAAACAGACACCATCGAGGCGGTACAGGAGCTCACCGGCGGGTTCGGTGCCGACGTCGTGATCGACGCCGTCGGCCGCCCAGAAACATGGAAGCAGGCGTTCTATGCCCGCGACCTCGCCGGCACCGTCGTCCTCGTCGGCGTGCCCACCCCGGATATGACGCTGGAGATGCCGCTGGTCGACTTCTTCTCCCGCGGTGGATCGCTGAAGTCGTCATGGTACGGCGACTGCCTGCCCGAACGTGACTTCCCGATGCTCGTCGACCTCTACCAGCAGGGCCGAATCCCGTTGGAGCGCTTCGTCTCCGAGCGGATCAAGCTCGACGAGGTCGAGGATGCGTTCCACACCATGCATGCGGGCAACGTGCTGCGCTCGGTGGTCGTGCTGTGAGTGGAGCGCTCCGCATCGACCGGGTCGTCACCTCGGGCACATTCAGCCTCGACGGCGGCACCTGGGACGTCGACAACAACGTGTGGGTGATCGGCGATGACTCCGAGGTGGTCATCGTCGACGCCGCACACACCGCACCGCAGATCATCGACGCGGTCGCGGGCCGCAATGTCGTGGCAGTCATCGTCACCCACGGACACAACGACCACGTGACCGTGGCGCCGGAACTCGCAACCGCCCTCCACGCCCCGGTCCTGCTGCATCCCGGCGACGACATGCTGTGGCAGGCAAGCCATCCCGACGAAAAGTACTGGAACCTCGACGCCGGTCAGCGGATCGGTTTCGCCGGTACCGAGATCGAGGTCATCCACACGCCCGGGCACTCGCCGGGGTCGGTGTGCCTGTACCTACCGGAGGCCGGCGCGCTGTTCTCCGGCGACACCCTGTTCAACGGCGGGCCCGGTGCCACCGGCCGCTCCTACAGCGATTTCCCGACGATCATCGACTCGATCCGGGATTCGATTCTGACGCTGCCGGAGGACACCCGCGTGCACACTGGGCACGGCGACCACACCACCGTCGGGTCCGAGGCGCCGCACCTGGCGGAGTGGATCGCCCGCGGGCACTGAATTCAATAGCACTGTGCGGCGGTAACTCTGGTGAGTTGCCGCCGCACAGCTTTTTCCAGACGACGAAGATGAGCTTGTGTTCGAAGATCCTGCGAAACTTCGAACACAAGCTCACGTTCGGCGGTACTTCCTATTGGTATTCGTCCAGCGCATCGATCAACCAGTCGGCCAGATAGCCGGCGAACGATGAGCGGACGATGATCCGGTAGTCGGTGCCCTTGTCGTCCAACGGAATCAGCACGACCGCCGCCAACGCCAGCATCGTCTGGGCGGCAGCGCCCGGACCGAACACCCGCGGATGCAAGTCCAGAGAACAGCCCTTGGCCAGCACATCGCGGGCGTGCGCACCGCGCAGGCGCACCGTGGTGCGCTGTGCGGACACGTCGACGGCAGCACCGCCCGCGGCGGCGACCGCCTCGTGCAGTTCGGTCTCGAGCGCCTCGCCGCTGCGCTGCGTCGAGGTCACCAGCCACTCCTGCGGGCCGAACCAGATCACCGTCGAATCGATGCCGGCCACGCAGGTCCCCGGCGTCGCCGGCAACGAGTCCAGGCCGAGGAGTCGGGCGGCTTCGGCGCCGCCGGGTCCCGTCGGGTCGGCCCACAGATCGACCATCGTGACGAACGGCTCCTCGGTGAGAATCGCTGCCGGTGCGGTCGCCGCGAACTGGGTGGCCCAACCCTGCAATGGGCTACGGCGAGTGAGGGTTTCAGCCATCGCGGCGTGCTCCTTCGGGATCGACGAGGACGGACCCGGTGACCTCGACGGCCACCAGGGTGCCGTCCACCGGAACGGTGAGGGTGTCTCCAATGCGGGCGTGGCCGCCCTTGACCAGCGCCAGTGCGAACGGGCGGCCCAGCTCGGCGCTGCGGTAACTCGACGTGACGTGCCCGAGCATGGGAACCGGTGGCGGCGGCAGCGCACCGTCGCCAGGGGTCTCGATGATCTGAGCGCCTTCGGGCAGCACCGTTTGCGCGTCGACGGGCAACAGCCCGACGAACTGCTTGCGCAGCGGATTCAGGTTCTCGGCGCGAGTGAAGGAGCGCTTGCCGACGAAGTCGGGCTTCTTCTTCGACACCACCCAGTTCATCCCGAGGTCCTGCGGCGTGACGGTGCCGTCGGTGTCCTGCCCGATGATCGGGTAGCCCTTCTCGGCCCGCAGCACGTGCATGGTCTCGGTGCCGTAGGGCGTGATGCCGAATGGCTCGCCGGCCGCAATCAGCCTCTCCCACAACGCAGTTGCGTACCAACCCATGACGTTGACTTCGTAGGCCAGCTCGCCCGAGAAACTGACCCGGCCGATGCGGACGTGGACGCCGTCGAGTTGGGTGTCCCGCCAGGCCATGAACGGAAAAGCCTCGTTGCTGACGTCGACGCCGGGAAACACGGTGCCGACGACGTCGCGCGACCGCGGGCCGACCACCGGGAAGGTGTGCCACTGCTCGGTGACCGAGGTGAGACGCACTCGCAGGTGCGGCCATTCGGTCTGCAGCCATTCCTCCATCCAGTCGAGGATGTGCGCGGCGCCGCCCGTGGTGGTGAACACCTGGAAGCGGTCGTCGGCCAAGCGCATCACGGTGCCATCGTCGATCACCATGCCGTCCACGCCGCACATCACGCCGTACCGCAGCATCCCGACCTTCAGGGTGCTCATCAGGTTGGTGTAGAGCAGGTCGAGGAAGGCGCCGGCATCGGGACCCTGGACGTCGATCTTGCCCAGGGTGGAGCCGTCGAGGATGCCGACGCTCGTTCGCGCGGAGGCACATTCGCGCAGGACCGCGGTCTGCATGTCCTCGCCGGCCAGCGGGTAATAGCGGGGTCGCTTCCACTGCCCGACGTCCTCGAAGACGGCGCCGCGGGCGACATGCCAATCATGTACTGCGGTAACGCGTTCGGGGTCGAACATCCGGCCGCGGCTGCGGCCGGCCAGCGCGGCGAACGCGACCGGGGTGTACGGCGGCCGGAACGTGGTGACGCCCAGGTCCGCAACGGGGACGCCGAGCAGCTCGGCGGTGATGCCCGAGGCGACGACGCCGGAGGTCTTGCCCTGATCGTGCGCAGTGCCGATGGTGGTGTAGCGCTTGATGTGTTCCATCGACCGCATGCCGGCACCGACTGCGCGCACCAGGTCCGCCACCGTGGCATCGCGCTGGACGTCGACGAATTGCGTGGCCGCACCGTCAGCATCGGGAACCCGCCACAGCACCATGGGAGCTTCGGCAGTGCGGGTTGAATCCGATTCTCCGGCAAGCGGTTCAGCTGCTGCGGTGAAACCGAGACCCGACAGGGCCCGGGTCGCGGCGGTGCGCCCATCGCGCAGGCAACCGGGCAGGTCGAAGGTCCCGGCGGCCGAACCGGCGACACTCACCTGGTCGAGTTCCGCGCCGGGGACGAAGGCGCCGATGCCGTCGTCGTATCGCAGAGGCCCGCGCACCTGGCTGAACAGGTGCACCGCGGGATTCCAGCCACCGCTGATCAGGAGCACGTCGCACGACAGAGACTGTGTCCCTTCGGGACCGGTGACAATGGCGGCGCTGACCCGTTGCTCGCCCTCGGTGCCGCTGACGACCGATCCTGTCCGCAGTTCGATGCCACGGGAGGCGCACGCCGCGCGCAGGTCCGAGGCCACGTCGCTGCGGGCATCCACGATCGCCGTGATTGCCACGCCGGTGTCGTGCAGATCCATCGCGGCCGAATACGCGCTGTCGTTGGTGGTGAAGACGACGGCCCGCTCGCCGACCTTGACGCCGTACCGGTGCAGGAAGGTCCGGGCGCCACCCGCCAGCATGATGCCGGGCCGGTCGTTGTCGGTGAACACCACCGGCCGCTCATGCGCACCGGCGGCGACGATGACGTGCCGGGCCCGGATCCGCCAAACCCGCTGGCGGCTCACCGCCGCGGGAGCATCGGCACCGAGGTGATCGGTACGCCGTTGCAGCGCAAGGACAAAGCCGTCGTCGTAGTGACCGAACGCCGTGGTGCGCTGCAGGTGCAGCACATCGGGATAGGTGGCGAGCTCGGCGACGGCATCGGCGACCCACTGCAGTGCCGGCCGACCATCGATGATGTCCGCGCTGCCCAACAGGGCACCACCGGCCTCGCTCTGCTCATCGATCAGCACCGCGCGGGCTCCGGCGCGCGCTGCCGTCAGCGCGGCCGCCAGGCCGGCCGGGCCGGCTCCGGCGACCAGGACATCGGCGTGCACGTGGGTCGAGTCGTAGCGCGCAGGGTCGGGGACGTCGGCCAGCCGGCCTTGTCCCGGGATGCCGCGCGCCACCAGGCCGTCGTACAGCTCGACGGTGGTGGCCAGCAGCATAGGCTCGGGGAAGGGGTACTCGATCTGGACCAGGCCGCCGGTGTCCTCGGCCCACGCCGAGGTGAAGCCGCGGGGCCGGCCCATCTTGATGCTGGAGGTGACGTGGTGCACGCCGTGCGCCAGCAGTGCGGAGGCCAGTGTGTCACCCGCATGGCCGGTGTACGCGCGGCCGTTGAAAGTGAAGGTGTGCAACGTATCTCGGTCGATACGGCCACCCGTTTCGGTACGCAGTGATGTGCTCATCAGATTGTGGGCCTCTGCTCGTCGAGTCGGTAGACGCGGTCGAATCGGTAGGTGGCGGTGTCCCGGATCGCGTTGAACCAGCGGCGACAGCCGGCACTGTGGGTCCAGCGTTCGGCGAACAGCCCCTTGGGGTTGGCGCGGAAGAACACGTAGTGCGCCCACTGTTCGTCGGTCAGCAATTGCGGGTCTTCGGGGTAGGCGACGTGCGCCTGGCCGCCGTAGTGGAATTCGGTTTCCTCGCGTGGTCCGCACCACGGACAGTCGATGAGTTGCATTGTGACTCCTCCAGATCTAGTGCGCGACGCCGGCGGCGCCGTGCTCATCCACGAGGGCTCCGGTGACGAACCGGTCGATGCTGAACGGGGCGACGTATTCGTGTTCGACGCCGCCCGCGATGGTGTCGGCCAGACACCAGCCGATACCCGGCGTCACCTTGAATCCACCTGTGCCCCAACCGGCGTTGAGGTACAGGTTGTCGTAGCCGACGCGGCCGACGATCGGCGACGCGTCCGGGCAGACGTCGACGATGCCCGCCCAGGTGCGGAGCAGGTGTGCCCGGGCGAAGATCGGGAACAGCTCCACCGCGGCCGCCATCTGGCGTTCGATGATGTGGAAGGCGCCGCGCTGTCCGTACCCGTTGTAGGAGTCCACGCCGGCACCCATGACGAGTTCACCCTTGTGGGCCTGAGATACGTACACGTGCACCGCATTCGACATCACGACGGTGGGGTGCACCGGCTCGAGCAGTTCGGACACCAGCGCCTGCAGCGGGTGGCTCTGCAGCGGCGTGCGGATCCCCAGCATGTCGGTCAGCGTGGAGGTGTGGCCGGCCGCGCACAGCGCCACCTGTCCGGCGCCGATGTCACCGCGGGTGGTGCGCACGCCGGTCACCCGGTCGCCGTCGGTCACGAATCCGGTGACTTCGCAGTTCTGGATGATGTCGATCCCGGCCTCATCGGCCCGGCGCGCGAAGCCCCAGGCGACGTAGTCGTGCTTGGCGATGCCGGCGCGCGGTTGGTAGGTGGCGCCCAGTACCGGATAGCGAATGTCACTGGAAATGTTGACGATTGGGCACAGGTCGCGGACCTCTTTGGGCTCCACCCACTCGGCGTCGATGCCGTTGAGCTTGTTGGCCTCGACGCGCCGGACACTGTCGCGCACATCCTGCAGGCTGTGCGCGAGGTTGAGCACACCGCGCTGGCTGAACAGGATCGGGTAGTCCAGGTCCTCTTCGAGCCCTTCCCACAGTTTGAGGGCGTGCTCGTAGATCCGGGCGCTCTCGTCCCACAGATAGTTGGACCGGATCAGCGTGGTGTTGCGGGCCATGTTGCCGCCCGCCAGCCAGCCCCGCTCCAGCACAGCGACATTGGTGATGCCGTGATTCTTGGCCAGGTAGTGCGCGGTGGCCAGACCGTGCCCGCCGCCACCGACGATGACGACGTCGTACGACTTCTTGGGTTCTGGCGTGCGCCAGAGGAATTCGGGGTGGTCGGGCAGATGGGCGCCCGGCGGCATCGTCGATGGGGTCACAGCGAGGCCTCGGTGAGGTTCGGGTAGAGCGGGAAGCGGTCGGCCAGCACGTCCACCCGGGCACGCAGCGCGGCCAAGGACGCGTCGTCGGTGCCGGGGCGGAGCGCGTGGCTGATGACGTCGGCGACTTCGCGGAAGCTCTCCTCATCGAAACCGCGGGTCGCCAGCGCCGCGGTGCCGATCCGCACGCCCGAGCTGACCATCGGCGGCCGCGGGTCGAACGGAACGGCGTTGCGGTTCACCGTGATTCCCACGCGGTGCAACCGATCCTCGGCCTGTTTGCCGTCCAGTTCGGACTCCCGCAGGTCGACCAGCACCAGGTGGACGTCGGTGCCGCCGGAGACCACGTTGAGGCCGGCGGCGCGGGAATCCTCTTGCAGCAGACGCTCGGCCAGGATCGCCGCGCCGTCGAGGGTGCGCTGCTGCCGCTCGCGGAATTCCGGGGCTGCCGCGAGTTTGAACGACACTGCCTTGGCGGCGATGACGTGCTCGAGCGGACCGCCCTGTTGTCCGGGGAACACCGAGGAGTTGAACTTCTTGGCCAACGCTTCGTCGTTGGTCAGGATGATGCCGCCGCGTGGGCCGCCCAATGTCTTGTGCGTGGTCGAGGTGACGACGTGGGCGTGCGGCACCGGGGAAGGGTGCAGCCCGGCGGCGACCAGACCCGCGAAATGCGCCATGTCGACCATCAGGTACGCGCCGACTTCGTCTGCGATGCGCCGGAATTCGGCGAAGTCGAGCTGCCGGGGATATGCCGACCAGCCGGCCAGGATCAGCTTTGGCCGACGCTCGAGGGCGATCCGCTCGACCTCGGCCATGTCGACCCGGTGGTCGCTCTCGCCGACGTGGTACGCGGCGACGTCGTAGAGCTTGCCGGAGAAGTTCAGCTTCATCCCGTGAGTGAGGTGGCCGCCGTGAGCCAGGTCGAGCCCGAGGATGGTGTCACCGGGGGAGAGCAGTGCGGCCATGGCGGCGGCATTGGCCTGCGCCCCTGAATGTGGTTGCACGTTGGCGAAGGCAGCGCCGAACAGGCTCTTGGCCCGGTCGATGGCGAGTTGTTCTGTGACGTCGACGAATTCGCAACCGCCGTAGTACCGGCGGCCCGGGTAGCCCTCGGCGTACTTGTTGGTCATCACCGAGCCCTGCGCCTGCATCACGGCGACCGGCGCGAAGTTCTCGCTGGCGATCATTTCCAGGGTGCTCTGCTGACGGTGCAACTCAGCGGAGATGGCTCGGAACACGTCCGGGTCCAGTTCGGCGAGGCTCGCGCTGAGCGTGGGGTTCGTGGCCGTGGGTGCGGTGTCGAGGGTCATGTGCACCTTTCTGACATTGCAGTGTGCAGTGGACTAATATATCAACTGTCGGTTAGATTAGGATCAGCTCGAGGCCACGTCAAGAGGTAGGCCGCAGACATTCTTGGAGGAGTGGCGATGACCCTGACGGAGTTGTCGTTCGGCGAACCCGACAGCACGCCGGCCATCGGCGAGACCAATGCGGACCGTGCCTACGAGATCGTGCGCGAACGTCTGGTCATGCTGGACATCCGGCCGGGCGACCCGATCAATGACGACCGGCTGGCGGCCGAACTCGGTTTCGGTCGTACCCCGGTGCGCGAGGCGCTCAAACGTCTCGAGCGCGACCGCCTCGTCGTCGCCTACCCGCGCCGGGGCACCTTCGCCGCAGCTGTCGACATGACGGACCTGGCCGACATCTCAGAGATTCGCAAGCAGCTGGAACCGACGGCAGCCGCGCGCGCCGCCCGGGTCGCGACGCCGGACACTCGCGCAAGGTTGACTGCGCTGGCGCAGGCGATCGCCGGGATCGAGGACACCGACGATCCCCATGAGGTCCTGCGTCACGACGTTCATGTGCACCGGGAGATCTACCGGGCCACGGGCAATCCGCACCTGGAACAGATCCTGGTCAGTCTCGACGCGCACGCCACGCGGATCTGGTGCTTGTTCCTGGATCGGCTCCCCGGGGTGGCCGGCCACGTCCGCGAACATATCGAACTGTTGGATGCCGTCGTCGTCGGCGACGAGGCGAAGGCGGCGGCCCTCACGCTGGCCCACGTCACCGGCTTCGAGGCGGCCATTCGCGCGTTGCTGTGACGTCTCCGTCGTCCGCCGCCGGCTGCTCGCCATCCGGCGGACCCAACCGCGACCGGTCCTGATATATCATTGCCCTGACCAGAGCAGGTCAGTTGCGGGCTGGTGAAGTCGGTGACGTCGGGAAGGCGGTTCGGCGATGAGTGTTGCGGGTGTGGAACAGCTCGATGACGTTGCCTCCGAGGAGATGTCGTTTGCCGACCGCGCCTACCTGGTGATCCGCGACAAGCTCATCATGCTGGACATCCGCCCCAACGAAGCCATCGTGGAAAGCGAATTGGCCGCGGAGCTCAAACTGGGGCGCACGCCCGTCCGCGAGGCGCTCAAGCGCTTGGAAGTGGACCGGCTGGTGGTCTCCTTCCCTCGTCGGGGCACCTTTGCTACGGGTGTCGATGTCGCCGACCTCCGCCACATTTCGCAGATCCGGGTCAATCTCGAGCCCGTCGCGGCGCGCTCGGCGGCCGAGAACGCCTCGGCCGAGGTGCGTGCCGGCCTGCTCGAGCTGGCCGATCGCACCGAGGCGCTCGATGTCGAGAACATCCACCGCGACGAACTGATGCGGTGGGACCTGCGCGCGCACCGCGCGATCTACCGAGCCACCGGAAACCCGCATCTCGAGGACGTGCTGGTCCGCTACGACAACCTGGCGACCCGCATCTTCTGCCTGTTTCTCGACCGGCTGCCGACCGTGGCCCGCCACGTGGGTGAGCACGCCGAACTGTTGCGGACCATCGCCGGTGGCGACGGCGATGCCGCTGCGCAGATCGCGCTCGAGCACGTCACCGGATTCGAGAAAGCCGTCCGCGCCATCGTCTGACGTGCCCGACGAACGTGACCACTAGCGTCACATCGTGGGTATTGTTGCGCCATGAGCAACAGTGTCGTTGACTCCGGCAATGGCGGAGTGCAGTCCGTCGACCGCGCGCTGCAGGTCTTGGAGCTCCTCGCGCGCCGCGGCGAAGCCGGGGTCACCGAGCTGGCGTCGGATATCGGAGTGCACAAATCGACGGTCTCGCGCCTGCTCACGGCGCTCGAGGACCGCGAACTCGTCGAGCAGGCTTTCGAGCGCGGCAAGTACCGACTCGGGTTCGGCATCCTGCGGCTGGCCAACGCGGTGTCGGGCCGCCTCGACGTCACGCAGCAGGGGCGAGAGGTCTGCGAGCGGCTGGCGCTCGACGTCGGCGAGACCGTGAACATCGCGGTGCTGCGGTCGGAGTATGTGGTGAACGTCGACCAGGCGCGCGGGCCGGCTGCCGTCAGCACGCACAACTGGGTGGGTGAACTCACCCCGTTGCACGCGACGTCGAGCGGCAAGGTGCTGCTGGCGTTCATGGCTGCGGATGCCCGCCGGGACCTGTTGGCGGTGGCCGGGCTGCGGCGGTTCACCGAGCACACCATCACGTCGGTCGAGGGCCTGGAAGCGCAGCTGCGCGACGTGCCGCAGAACGGTTACGTGGTGTCGTTGGAAGAGCTCGAGGACGGGCTCAACGCGGTCGCCGCGCCGATTCGCGACCACATCGGCGGGGTCGTCGCCGCGCTGAGCGTCTCCGGGCCGGCGTACCGGCTCACCGGGGAGCGGGCTCGGGAGATTGCGCCGACGGTGGTCTCGGCCGCTGACGATGTCAGCCGCCGGATGGGCTATCAGGGCTGACCGTCCGGCGTCGCCGCCAATCCGATTCGGGTAATTTCGCGATTCCGGTCGCATATCAGATTGTCGCGTTCTAATATATCAGCGGATCGCCGCTGACTGACCTGGTCGCCCGCGGCGAACCGCAAGTCGATGCCGGTGCGGTACTGGCCGCGCGAATGGCGTCGTTGGTTGCCAGGTTTAGGAGCGCGATGTGACAGCGCAAAGCCCACGATCACTGGAATCCGAGATCAAGGCGAAGATTCAGGACGCCTTTCCCGGGCCCGGCATTCCGATCCCCGACGGTCTCGACGACGACGAGCTCGACGTTCCGCTGTGCGCCCGGCGCCCGATCACCGACAAGGTCGTGTTCGGGACCACCGCCATGCTCGTCGTCGCGATCCTGGGCTGGGGCCTGGCCTCGCCGGCGTCGTTCCAGTCTCGGATGTCGGTGATCCTGAACTGGGTCGTGACCAACCTCGGCTGGCTCTTCATCATCGCGGCGACCTGCTTCGTGCTGTTCGCGGTGTGGCTCGCGATGAGCCGCTACGGCCGGATACCCCTTGGACAGGACGGCGAGAAACCCGAGTTCAATACCGTCAGCTGGATCGCCATGATGTTCAGCGCGGGCATGGGCATCGGCCTGATCTTCTGGGGCGTCACCGAACCGTTGACACATTTCGTGAAACCGCCGCCGGGGCTCGCCGACTCCAAGGCCGGCACCGCGTTGGCGACCGCGCTGTTCCACTGGGGCTTCCATCCGTGGTCCATGTATGCCGTCGTCGGATTGTCCATCGCGTACGGCAGCTATCGGATGGGCCGCAGGCAGCTCATCAGTTCGTCGTTCATCCCATTGCTCGGCCGCAAGCGCATCGAGGGGCCCGTCGGAAAGATCATCGACATCCTCGCGATCTTCGCGACGATGTTCGGCACCGCCGCCTCGCTGGGCCTGGGGGCGTTGCAGATCGGGTCCGGCATCGAGGTGATCGGCTGGGTCGAGAAGGCCGGCACCATGTTGCTGGTCGCCGTGGTCGCCATTCTCACCCTGGCGTTCGTCGCCTCGGCGGTGTCCGGGGTTTCGCGCGGTATCCAATGGCTGTCGAACATCAACATGGTGCTCGCGCTCGTGTTGGCGATCTTCGTGTTCGTTCTCGGGCCGACGGTGCTGATCCTCAATCTGTTGCCGACGACGCTCGGTGACTATGCGGCCAATCTGGCGTCCATGTCGGCACGTTCGGCGGCGGCGGGGCCCGACACCGAGAAGTGGCTGTCGTCGTGGACCATTTTTTACTGGGCGTGGTGGATCTCGTGGGCGCCCTTCGTCGGCATGTTCCTGGCCCGGATCAGTCGCGGCAGGACCATCAAGCAGTTCGTCGTCGGCGTCATCCTGGTGCCCACCACGGTGAGTCTGATCTGGTTCGTGATCTTCGGTGGTGCCGGTATCGGTCAGCAGCGCGACGGCATCGACATCTTCGGGAAGGGCGAGCCGGAATCGACGTTGTTCGGCATGCTCAACCACCTGCCGTGGGCCGGCGCTTCGTCGCTGCTGGTCATGGCGCTCGTCGCGATCTTCTTCGTTTCGGGCGCCGACGCGGCCTCGATGGTGATGGGCACGCTGTCGCAGAGCGGTTCCCTGTTCCCGTCGCGGTGGGCGGTGGCGTTCTGGGGACTCAGTACGGGCGCAGTGGCTGTGCTGATGCTCTGGGCCGGCGGCAATGACGCCCTCAACGGCCTGCAGACGATGACGATCATCGTGGCCGCGCCGTTCGTCGTCGTGATGATCGGCATGTGTGTGTCGCTGTATCTGGATGTCACCCGGGACCCGATGGTGGCGCATCTGCGCAACAAGGCTCCCGTTCGGCGTAAAGCCGATTGACGTGGGTTTTCAGGTGATTTGAGGCTGTTGTTCCGGCTGTGTAAACGGTGCGGTTCTGCCCTTGACAAGGGCTTGTGACTGCCACCACACTGTTGCGTAATACGAAATGCGTTGCGTGTTATGCGTCAAACCGTATCGAGAGGGCACACACGATGCTGGAGATCTGTCCACTCTCCGAACTGCCTCCGGGTGAAGCCCGGCGCGTGGAATCCGACCCGCCCATCGCGGTCTTCCACACCGAGGACGGCGAGGTGTTCGCGATCGATGACACCTGTTCCCATCAGGACGCGTCGCTGGCCGACGGCTGGCTGGAGGGGTGCGACGTCGAGTGTCCGCTGCATGCCTCGCGGTTCAACCTCCGCACCGGTGCGGTCGACGCGCCGCCGGCCAAGTTGCCGGTCCGCACGCACGCCGTCGTGATCTCCGACGGCGTCATCCACGTCGAGCTGAGCACCGAGCAGCCCAACCTGCCGCCGGATGTCCGCGCCCGACTTGGCGGAGCGGGGAAGCTGTGAAGCACGTCGCGATCGTGGGTGCCTCGCTCGCGGGGCTGTCCGCCGCCAGGGCGCTGCGGGCACAGGGCTTCGACGGGCAGCTGACCGTCATCGGCGACGAGGCGCAGCGGCCCTACGACCGCCCGCCGCTGTCGAAGGAGTTCCTCTGCGGCAACGTCTCCGAGGCCGATCTCGCGTTGGAGTCCGACGACGACGATCTGCAGGCGGACTGGCGGTTGGGAGTCTCCGCGACGGGACTCGATAGTCGCTGCGGCGCAATCGAACTCGCGGACGGAACGCGGATCGACGCCGATGGTGTGGTGATCGCGACCGGTTCCCGCGCCCGCCGCTGGCCCGGCAGCGCGGACATGGGCGGCGTGCACGTGATCCGCACCGTCGAGGATGCCCGCGCCTTGCGCGCAGACCTGGTACCCGGTGCGCAACTGGTTGTCATCGGCGCTGGCTTCATCGGAGCAGAAGTCGCCTCGACGGCGCGCAAGCTCGGTCTGGACGTCACGGTGGTCGAGGCCGCGCCGACTCCGCTGCAGATGCAGCTCGGCGGCTGGCTCGGCGGCGTCGTCGCCGGTGCACACGCCGCCAACGGAACGAAGTTGATCTGCGGTGTCGGCGTCGCCGGGCTCGTCGGCGAGAAGCGTGCACTGCGCGCCCCCGGCAGCGTCGGGCGGGTCACCGGCGTCGACCTCGCCGACGGACGCCACCTGCCGGCTGACGTCGTTGTGGTCGGTATCGGTGGCATGCCCAACATCGACTGGCTGCACGGCAGTGGTCTGGAGCTGGGCAACGGCGTCCTCTGCGGCACCAACGGGCAGACGGCCCTGCCGAACGTCGTCGCCGTCGGCGACTGCGCGGCCTGGCTCGACCCCACCACCAACGCTCACCATCGCGTCGAGCACTGGACCGGTGCGCTGGAGCGTCCTGCCGCGGCTGTCGCCGCGCTGCTCTCCGGTGGTCGCCAAGAGGAGGCGGCAGTGAAGGCGCCGTATTTCTGGTCCGACCAGTACGGCTCGCGCATCCAGTTCGCCGGCATCGCGCGGCCCGACGACGAGATCACCATCGAGGACGGCAGCTGCGAGGAACGCTGCCTGCTGGCCACGTATCGGCGGGACGGCCTCTTGGTAGCGGTCCTCGGTATCGATCAGCCCCGGCTGTTCACCCGGTGGCGTCGCCAGCTGGTTCCCGCGGCCGCCGCCGTCTAGTTGTTGCCCGCCAATGAAACTCACCACGGAAACACCGAAAAGGAGCTCGATGACCGCCACCGTGCCGCACCTGCCGGAAAGTCTCATTTCCACTCTGGCAGGGCACTACTACACCGATCCGGAGGTCTTCGCCCTCGAGCAGGAGAAGATCTTCGAGACCATGTGGTTCTGCGTTGTGCGCTCCGCGGATCTGGATAAGCCCGGTGCGTTCAAGACCGTTCAGGTCGGCCGTGAGAGCGTCCTGGTGACCAGGTCGCGCAAGGGCGACGTCAAGGCGTTCTTCAACCTGTGCCGGCATCGCGGCGCGCAGTTGTGTACCGAGGCCAGCGGTGAGGTCAAGCGCGCCTTCCAATGTCCTTATCACGCATGGACTTACGACCTCGACGGCAAGCTCATCGCGGCGCCGAACCTGACCAAGATGCCCGACATCGACCGCGTCGAATACGGTCTGCGCGCGATCTCGGTGCGCGAATGGCTGGGCTACGTGTGGGTGTGCCTGGCCGACGAGCCGCCGTCGTTCGAAGACACCGTCATGCAGGAGATCGTCGATCGGCTCGGCGATGTCGAGTCGATCGACCACTACACCGTGGCCGACCTGAGCCTCGGTCGCCGGATCGTCTACGACGTCAAGGCCAACTGGAAGCTCATCATCGAGAACTTCATGGAGTGCTACCACTGCGCCACGATTCACCCGGAACTCACCGAGGTGCTGCCCGAGTTCGCCGATGGCTATGCCGCCCAGTTCTACGTCGGCCACGGCGCGGAGTTCGGCGAAGAGGTCTCGGGTTTCACCATCGATGGCTCAGAGGGTTTCGAGCACATCCCTGGCGTCACCGCGGACCAGGATCGGCGTTACTACGCGATCACGGTGCGCCCGCAGGTGTTCGTCAACCTCGTGCCCGACCACGTCATCATCCATCGCATGTTCCCGATGGCGGCCGACCGCACCATCGTGGAATGCGACTGGCTGTACCTGCCCGAGGTCGTCGAATCCGGGCGCGACGTCAGCAAGTCGGTGGAGTTGTTCCACCGCGTCAATCAGCAGGACTTCGACGCGTGTGAGCGGTGCCAGCCCGCCATGAGTTCGCGCGTCTACCGCGACGGTGGAGTGTTGGTGCCCAGCGAGCACCACCTCGGTGAATTCCACCATTGGTTGCGAAACAAGCTCGCCGGCTGATGCGCGAAATTCGGCACCCGGCAACCCGGTTGGGTGTCGAATGTTTGCGGAGTCGGTGCGGTGTCCCGGTCCGCCGGGCCGGCTGGAGAGGCGGCCTTGGCGGGTCGGGACACCACCTCGGTTGTGGTCGGGATGTGCGGTGATGGTTAGTCGAGGAGGCAATGTGGACGGTGCACCGGATCTGCTCATCGGATCGCAGTGGCGGCATGCCGCTGACGGCGGTGTGCGGGAGATCATCAATCCCGCCACCGGCAAGGTCTTCGCCACCGTGGACGAGGCCACCCACGACGATGCGCTGGCGGCCGTCGCCGCGGCCAGGGCGGCGTTCGACGCCGGTGACTGGCCGGCCACTCCGGTCGCCGAGCGCGCCGCACTTCTCGATCGCATCGCCGATCTACTGGCCCGGGACAAGGAGTCGTTGGCGGCGGTGGAGACCGCCGATACCGGAAAGACCTTGGCGGAGAGCCGGATCGACATCGATGACGTGATCTCGGTGTTCCGCTACTACGCCAACCTGGTGACAACGCAGTCAGATCGGCTGGTCGATGTGGGCGACCCGACCGTGATCAGCCGGGTGGTGCACGAGCCCATCGGGGTATGCGTGCTGATCGCCCCGTGGAACTACCCGCTATTGCAGATCTCCTGGAAGATCGCACCGGCGCTGGCGGCCGGCTGCACCATGGTCGCCAAACCCAGTGAAGTGACACCGTTGTCGACCATCGCGTTCGTCCGGCTGGCCGAGGAAGCGGGCGTGCCCCCGGGCGTGCTCAACCTGATCCAGGGCAGCGGAGCTGCCGTGGGCGCCGCGCTCACCGACAACCCCGACGTCGACCTCATCTCGTTCACCGGTGGTCTGAGCACCGGCCAGCACATCGCCAGGAGCGCTGCCGAACATGTGAGCAAGGTGGCCCTGGAACTCGGCGGGAAGAACCCGCACATCGTGTTCGCCGATGCGGATTGGGAAAGCTCGGTGGACCAGGTCCTCACCGGGGTGTTCCTGCACTCGGGTCAGGTCTGTTCGGCGGGCACCCGGGTGATCATCGAGGACTCGATCGCCGACGACTTCGTCGCCCAACTCGCCGAACGGGCCGAGAAGATCCGGATGGGCGACGGCACCGACCCGCGCAGTGAGACCGGACCGCTGGTGTCCAAGCAACAGCTGGACAAGATGGAATCGTTTGTGGCCCTCGGTATTTCCGAGGGGGCGAAGCTCGTCACCGGCGGTTGTCGGCCCAGCGATCCGGCGCTGGCGGATGGCTACTTCTTCCTGCCGACGATCTTCGACCGCTGCGACCGCTCGATGCGGATCGTCACGGAGGAGACCTTCGGGCCGATCATGACGGTGGAGCGGTTCACCGACGAGGCCGAGGCGATCATGCTCGGCAACGACACGCAGTACGGTCTCGCGGCAGGGGTGCGAACCTCTGATCCAGCGCGGGGCGAACGTGTGGTGCGCGCATTGCGGCACGGCACGGTGTGGTTGAACGACTTCGGCTACTACACCGCGGCAGCGGAGTGGGGCGGTTTCGGGAAGTCGGGCAACGGCCGCGAGCTCGGTCCCTCGGGTCTCGCGGAATATCAAGAGCTCAAACATATCTGGCACAACACCGCGCCAACGCCGGCCGGCTGGTTTGACGCCACCGAAGGCTAGGGACACAACTTCATGACTCAGAACCTCACTGATACGGACAGCGGCGGACTCGAGGATTTCGGCTACAAGGAATCGCTGGACCGCAGCATCGGAAAATTCGCTAGCTTCGCGGCCGGGGTCAGCTATATCTCGATCCTGACCGGCACCTTCCAGCTGTTCTACGTCGGCTACGGCAACGGCGGTCCGGCCTACCTCTGGTCGTGGCCCATGGTCTTCATCGGGCAGATGGCGGTCGCGTTGTGTTTCATGGAACTCGCCGCCAAGTACCCCGTCGCGGGCTCGGTCTACAACTGGTCGAAGAAGCTGGGCAGCCGCATCGTGGGCTGGAGTTCGGGGTGGCTGATGTTGACGGCCTCCATCGTCACCCTGTCGGCCGTGGTGTTGGCCCTGCAACTGAACCTGCCGCGGCTGTGGCGCGGCTTCCAGGTGATCGGTGACGGCACCGGGCAGTACGACTTTGCCGCCAACGCGATCCTGCTGGGCACCGTCCTCATCGTGTTCACCACCGTCGTCAACGCCTTCGGCGTGCGGCTCATGGCGATGATCAACAGCGCCGGCGTCTTCATCGAACTCATTGCGGCCGTGCTCATTGCGGTCATCTTGTTGTTCAACATCAAGCGCGGACCGAGCGTGTTCTTCGATACCCAGGGCCACGGCGCCGGCCTGCCCGGTGGATATTTCGGCGCGTTCCTGGTGGCGTCGGTGGCGTCGCTGTATGTGATGTACGGGTTCGACACGGCAAGCTCGCTCGGTGAGGAGACCGTCGAACCGCGGCGCACCGCACCGAAGGCCATCCTGCGCGCCATCCTGGCATCGTTCGTGATCGGCGGCGCCATCCTCGCGGGCGCCATCATGGCCACGCCCGACCTCAACGACCCTGCGCTGGGCAGTGCCGACGGCAGCTTGCAGTCCATCGTCGAGAAGGTGATGTGGGGTCCGCTGGGGACCATCTTCCTGATCTGCATCGTGGTGGCGGTGACGGTGTGTTCGCTGGCTGTGCACACCGCGGCGATCCGGCTGACCTTCGCGATGGCCCGCGACAACGCGCTGCCGTTCGGTGAGAAGCTCGCTAAGGTCCACCCCAAGACCCAGGCGCCGGTGGTGCCGGCCGTCGTGATCGGCATCATCGCGGTACTGATCCTCGTGGTCAACCTCGGGCAGCCCAAGGTGTTCACGGTGCTGACCTCGATCGCGATCATCATGATCTACCTGGCCTACCTGATGGTCACCGGACCACTCCTGAAGAAGCGTCTGCAGGGGCAGTGGCCGCCGAAAGACCTGAAGGAAGGCGGCTATTTCACGATGGGCAAATGGGGCCTGCCGGTCAACATCTTCGCGGTGCTGTGGGGCGTCGCGATGGCGATCAACCTGGCCTGGCCGCGCGTCGCCATTTATGGCGACCCGTGGTACAACACCTGGGGCGCGTTCGTGTACATCGGCGTCATCCTCGGACTGGGCCTGGTCTGGTATTTCATCAAGGGCCGCAACCACATTGGCACCCTTGCCTCCCATTCGGCATTCACCGACGAATGACCCACTGAGCCGATCCCCTTCTGCCTGAACAATTTTCGAGGAGTTCGCATCATGCCTGACCAGACTTTCGACTATGTGATCGCCGGTGGCGGCACCGCCGGCTGTGTCGTCGCGGCGCGCCTGTCCGAGGACCCGGACGTCACGGTATGTCTGGTGGAGGCAGGTCCGAGCGACGTCGACGATCCGAACATCCTCGTCCTCAACCAGTGGATGCACCTGCTGGACTCCGGCTACGACTGGGACTACCCGGTCGAGCCACAGGAGAAGGGCAACAGCTTCATGCGGCATGCCCGCGCGAAGGTGCTCGGTGGGTGTTCGTCGCACAACTCCTGTATCGCGTTCTGGCCACTGGCTCAGGGCCTGCGTGACTGGGAGGCGATGGGCGCCACCGGATGGGGTCCCGAAGGCGTGCTGCCGTTCACGGCGAAGGTAGAGAACAACACCGCCACCGGCACGTATCAGGGCGTGCCGCACGGTGATTCGGGTCCGGTTCGGCTGCGCGATGTACCGCCGAACGATCCGTGCGGTCAGGCCGTGATCGACGCGGCCGCCAAGGTGGGTCTCGAGACCGTGCAGTTCAACCGCGACGACTGGAACCTCAATGCGGCCGGCTGGCTGCAGATCAACGCCAACGAGGCCGGCGAGCGCATGTCCAGTTCGCACGCGTACCTGCACCCGATCCTCCAGGCGCGGCCCAACCTCACGGTGCTGACCAACAGTTGGGTGGCCGAGATCCTGTTCGACGACTCCGGGGACGAGCCGGTGGCGACGGGCATCCGGTACCAGCGTCCGGACCTCACCGGCTACGACGTCGTCCACGCCACCCGGGAGGTGGTCGTCACCGCCGGCGCCATCGATACCCCGAAGCTGCTGATGCTGTCCGGAATCGGGCCGGCGGATCACCTGAACGAAGTCGGGGTCCCGGTGCGGGTCGACTCTCCCGGGGTCGGCGAGAACCTCGACGACCATGTCGAGGGCCTGGTGTTCTGGGAAGCAGCGAAGCCGATGGTCACCGATTCCACCCAGTGGTGGGAGATCGGGCTGTTCGCCACCACCGAGGTCGCCGGCGACAACCCCGATCACTCGGACCTGATGATGCACTACGGCAGCGTCCCGTTCGACATGAACACCCTGCGGCACGGGTATCCCACCACCGACAACGGGTTCTGCCTGACTCCCAATGTGACACAGGGTCTTTCACGCGGAACGGTGCGGCTGGCCTCCCGCGATTTCCGGGACCGGGCCAAGGTCGACCCGCGCTATTTCACCGACCCGGAGGGGCACGACGAGAAGGTGATGCTCGCCGGAATCAGGCTGGCCCGCAAGATCGCCGAGCAGGAACCGCTGCAGGAGTGGATCGGCCGTGAACTCGCGCCCGGACCGGATGCGCAGACCGACGAGGAACTGCTCGCGTACATCTACAAGACGCACAACACCGTGTACCACCCGGCCGGCACGGCGCGGATGGGTGCGCTGGACGACCCGATGGCGGTGCTCGATCCGCAGTTGCGCGTCAAGGGTGTGCGCAACCTGCGGGTGGTCGATGCCTCGGCGATGCCGAAGCTGCCAGTGGTGAATCCGAACATCACCGTGATGACCATGGCGGAGAAATGCGTCGATCTGCTTCGTACGACCTGACGTAGGGCACGATGGCGGGGTGACCGCATCTCCCGCATCGGCTCCGGAGCTGGTGGAGTTTCTCCGTGCGCATCCGCCGTTCCAGACGGCCAGCGACACCGAGTTGCTCGAGTTGGTGGCGCAGTCGACCGTGGAGCCGTATCCGACCGGAGCGGTCATCGCGGATTTCTCTCGCCACGTCCCCGATGACATCTGGATGGTCCTCACCGGCTCGGTGAATCTGCAGGAGGTGGGCGGGGCCGGTGGTGGGCAGGTGTTCGACACCATCGGGCCCGGCGGCATCTTCGGCTACGTGCCGATGCTCACCGGCGGGGGAGTCGAATTCCTCGCCCGGGCAATAGAATCCACCGCAGTCCTGCGGCTGCGCGGCGAACTGGTGCGCGCGCAGTTCGCCAAGCCCGCCGGGCTGCGGTTTCTGGCCTCGTCCGCGGCGCCGACACCGCAGGTGCCGGCGGCCCGCGCCGCCGATTCGCGATCGGTCAGCGAATTGGTGCGCGGTGACGTACTGATCGTCGACCCGGGCGTATCGGTACGCGACGCCGTCGTGCAGATGAGCGAGCAGCGGGTGTCGTACGCCCTGATCCGGCTGCGCGAGGGCGGTGTCGGGATCTTCACCGACCGTGATCTTCGGTCTCGGGTCGTCGCGGCGGGGCTACCGGTCGACGTGCCGATCACCGAGGTGATGAGTGCGCCGGCCCAAACGGTGACCGCCGACCGTACCGCCGAGACCGTGCTGTTCGACATGCTGGAGCGCGGCATGCGTCATATGCCGGTGATGTCGCCGCGCGGTGAGGTGTTGGGCGTCCTGGAGGACGTCGACCTGCTGGCTGCCTCAGCCCGCCAGAGCTTCGTGTTGCGCCGGGCGATCGCCCAGGCGCCCGACGCCGCCGCGTTGCAGCGGCATGGCCGCGAGGTGACCCAGATCGCGGTCGATCTGTTCCGCACCGGGACGAAGGCGTCGGCCGCGAGCAGCATCTCGTCGATCGTGCTGGATGCGTTGGTGCGCAAGGCATTGGAACTCGCTCTGGCTGAAGCGGGACCCGGACCGACACAGGATCAGTTCGCCTGGCTCACGCTGGGCAGCATCGCCCGTCGGGAGGCCATGCCGTCCTCGGACGTGGACAGTGCGCTGAGTTGGAGTGACAGCTGCGATGCCGAGTGCGCGCAGTTGCGTTCCATCGCGGCCCGCGCGCACGCCATCCTGGATGGTTGCGGTCTACCGGCCGACAGCAACGGCGCCATCGCCTCGCATAAGGCATTCGCGCGGTCGGCCTCGGACTGGGTGCAGGCCGCTGAGGGCTGGCTCGATGATCCGTTGCGCGGCAAGGGTTTGATCCTGTCCTCACTGCTGATCGATGGCCGCGTGGTGTGGGGCAACCGGGCATTGCACACCGTGCCCACGGTCTTCCGCCGGATGCGTGACGAACATCCGAACGCCCTGCGCCTGCAACTGCTGGATGCGCTGTCCGGCAAGGTGCGCGCGTGGTCCCTGCGCGATGTGCTGTCGCGGCGCGGAGGCACCTTCGACCTGAAGACTCATGCGGTGACGCCGATCGTCAACCTGGCCCGGTGGGGTGGCCTCACCGCGGACATGACCTCGGCGTCGACGCCGGCCCGGCTCGCGGCGGCGGCGAGCACAGGTGCGCTGACGGAACGGGATTCCCGAACTCTCACAGAAGTTTTCGTCATGCTGCAACGCATGCGGTTGACGCATCAGGTCGAATTGATCGCCGACGGGCGCACCCCGAACGACGTGGTCACCGTCGGCGATCTGTCCCCGCTCAACCGGAGTCTGCTCGGTGACGGGCTGCGCGAGATCGCCGCGGTTCAGCGGCGGGCGCGGCAATCGGGGACACATCCCGGATTGCGCTGAGTTCGCTTGCCTTACTGGGCGAGTCGAGACACCAGGCGGCCTGCCAGCTGGTCGTACCAACGCATCGCCCAGCGCGCATCGCCGAGCGCGGTGTGGCGGCAACTGGCGCCGGGCGGCCGGACTCCGCACTGCCGCGACAGCTGTGTCGAGTCGCTTTCCGGGGTGCGGCCGTAGTCGAGGACGTGCCTGGCGGCCAATGCGATGACGTCGACGAGTTTGGGACTCCAGCCCGGCAGCAGTTGATGACGCGCCAGCATCTTGCGTAGGCAGTGGGTGTCGAAGCTGGGCACCACGCCGACGATGGTGGCGTCCATGGTCCAGTCACGAACGATCTCCGCGGCCTCGTGTTCGCGGTGGACCAGTGGGAGGTGAATGGGCCCGTAGACGACCTGGGGGTGGCGACTCGCGAAGCGACTGATGCGCAGGCCCGCGGGCTCGGCGGCGTCGAGATCGAGGTCGGCCAGATCGATGTACATCACGATGCGAGATTCGCCGGCGTCGTCGCGCCGGAGCATGGCGATTTCCCAGGGTTGCCGGTCGGCGTGCAGACCGGTGGTCTCCGTATCCAGGAAGACCAGCGGTTTCATCGTTGCAGGCTATCGCCGTCGGCCGCCGCAGAGGCGCGAAACGGCATTCCCCAGATTTTTTCCGTTTCGATGGAACCGAACGGCCTTGCCGCGCGTCATAGCAAGGCATGGGAGAACGTGACGTCGCTCGGATAGACCCCTCTGGTGTGCGGGACATCGCGCAGCGCTGTGAAGCGGTCGCCGATGCTCTGGCGGTGGCCCCGTTGCTGCGGTGGTACTTCGACGGGTTCTGCGGTGGGCGTGACCACGCCGCGCGGGCGGCCGCCCTACGCGCCGCGCTGGATCAGTCGGCCGATCAGCTTCGCGCCTGGGCGTCCGCTTCGGCGGAAGCCGCAGCGGGACTGCGGGTTTCGTCGGCAAGATACGAGGATGCCGACGCGGACCTCGCCGGCCGGTTGGTCTGACGATGGCGTCGACGTTCGACGTCGCCGGGCGGCTCGCGGAGGGCGACCGCGCGCTGACTGCTCTTGACGACTATGTGGCAGCCTGCCAGGTATTGGGGATGCCGGCTTCCGCGTCACTGCTGGAGTTGTATCGAGCCGAGAGCGGTCTGGACCTCGCCGCGCTGGCCGCCGATGCCCGCTCGCTCGAGGCTGCCGCCGTTGTCGCGCAGGACGCATTGCGGTTGCAGGGCAACGGATATCGGGAGCTGACGGTGCAGTGGTCCGGTACAGGTGGCGACGCTGCCGCCGATTTTCTGCGCACGCTGACGGTCGCAGCGGAGGATGTGGTCGCGCACCTGCAGCGCAGCGCCCAGGCGCTGACGACGCTGCGTGACGAACTGTGGCGTGCCGTCGACACCAAGGTCGACGCGGTGCTGCGGGCCGATGCGCAGGCTTCGGGGCGTCGTGACGAGTGGGGCGCGGCGGCCCGCGCGGTCCTCGGTGGAGCCGGAGATGTGGCGACCGCCAGCGAGATCGTCGATCAGCAACTCAAGCCTTTCGTGCTTCGCGTGGTGTCCGGGGACTTGCTACCCGCGTTGCGGGACGCCTCAGAAGCCGTTGTGGCAGGCTACGATTCGGCAATCGGCGCGGTCACCCCGGCGAGTGTGTCGTTCGCGGTGCCCGTCGTCGTGACACCCGAATGGGCGCCACCCCCGTCGTCCCTGCCGCCCGCTGCGCCGACGTATCAGGCCGCAGCGGCGACGCCGTTCGGAACATTGGGTACCGCGGCGAGTTTGACGCCGTCGTCTCCGCCGGCGCCGTCGGCCGAAGCGCCTGTAGGAGCGCCTGCAGCGCCGGAGCAAGCGCTCGGAACGGCGGCGGTGCCGGAGCCGGCGCTCGGCGCCGCGGCTGCAACTCCAGCCGGCACCGGTATGCCCGCAGACCTCGGATTGGGCTCGGGCGTCGGCAGTTTGGGTCAACAGCTGACCGATGCCATCGGGGGAGCGCTCGGGTCCATGGCAGGGCTGGCGCCGGACTCGTCCGGATTTGGCGGGCTCGACGAGATCAAGGACGGTCTGGGAGACGACCTCGGACTGGACGACGGCACCGACCCAGCCGAGGACGACGACGAGGACCCTGACGAGGACGAGGAGAAGAAAGAGGCCGACGAAGAGGACGAGACCGACGAGACCGATGAGGTGGACGAAGGCACCGACAAGATGGCCGCCGAAGCCGACGAGCAGTCCGTCGAGCCACCTCCTTCGGACCCGGTTCAGCCGCCACCCGCGCCACCCGCGCCACCCGCGCCGACCCTGCCCCCGCAGCCAGCCATGCCGCCAGTGGAACCTATTGCCCAACAGGAGGATCCGACGACCAAGACGCCGTGTCAGATCGCGGCCGATCAGCTGCCGCTGGCGGGGGACTGATCAGGCCCGCACATCACCGCTGGTCCTGTATCCAGGGCGTGCTTGCTCGAGTGCGCTACGCCGTCAGCACAGGGTGAACGCTTCCGGCCGGCCGGCCGCCAGAAGGTCAGCCCTTCAGCAGGGCGGCGACCTTGTCTTCCAGCGCGGGGAGCTCGGCGTCGGGATCGGTGGCAACGGTCTTCGGCAGCACCACGTCGGCGTCGGCGAAATCCTTGTACGCCTTGTCGCCGGTCAGCTGGTGCAGCAGGTAACCGGTCAACAGGGCCCGCACCGTCTTCTGGGTGCGGCGATCGGCGCCGGGCATCCCGACCAGTTTGGACAGCCGGAAGCCCTCGGCCAGCCCGCCCGGCACGGCTTTGTCGACGGTCCGCACCGTCGCGGTCCGCCACGCGGCGGCCAGCTCGGTGGCATTGGACTGGATGGTCAGCTCGGCGCCCGGCGCTTTCAGAATCAGGCCGGGGACGCGCAGACCGGCAGCCGGCTGATCGGCCTCGGGCTTGCTGGCGGTCGGGAACACCGCGGCGACCGCCTTCGGCGGATTGGCCGACGAGCCCAGACCGGCGGCGGTGAAGATCGCGGCCGACGCCCCGAATCCGTGCCCGACCAGGCCCAGCTTCGTCGGGTGCACGCTGATCTTGCCGGGCCCCAGTCGGACCCCGGTGATGATGTCGAGGGTGGTGCCCAGGTCGAAGGACAGGTTCAGCACCGACGGCGCGATGCCGGTCTCGGTGTCCGGCGCCGCCGCGACGATGCCCCAGGACGCCAGATGCTCGAGCGTGCCGTTGTAACGTCCGACACCCTGCAACCAGTCGTGACCGAATGCCACACCGGGCAGATTCAGCCCGGACTCCGGGGTGTAGACAGTGCCCGGCAGGCCGGCAAAACCCAGGTCACCGCGCAGAACGCGGTGCGGGCCGCGGCGCGTCAAGGCACCGAAGAGCTGCTTCGTCTTGGCCACCCGATGACGTTAGCGCAGTGCCTGCGCATTGTGCGCGATGCGGGCGCAGTCCGGCACCCCAGCGGCTGCACTACCCTGAATAACCATGTGTGGAATCGTCGGCTATGTCGGGCAACGGCCGGCCCGCGACATCGTGGTCGACGCGCTGCGACGGATGGAATACCGCGGTTATGACTCCGCCGGTCTCGCCTTGGCCGACGGCCACGGCGGCCTGACCATCCGGCGGCGCGCCGGCCGATTGGCCAACCTCGAAGAGGCGCTGGCCGAAACCGATGCCGCCGAGCTCGAAGGCACCACCGGCATGGGGCACACCCGCTGGGCGACCCATGGACGCCCCACCGACCGCAATGCGCATCCGCACAGCGATGCCAGCGGCAAGCTCGCGGTGGTCCACAACGGCATCATCGAGAACTTCGCGGTCTTGCGCGCCGAGCTGGAAACCGACGGCGTCGAGTTCCAGAGCGACACCGACTCCGAGGTGGCCGTGCATCTGGTGGCGCAGGCCTACCGGCAGGGGCCGACGGCCGGCGACTTCGTCGCGTCTGTGCTGGCCGTGCTGCGCCGGCTGGAGGGTCACTTCACGTTGGTGTTCACCAACGCCGACGAGCCGGGCACCATCATCGCGGCCCGCCGGTCCACCCCGCTGGTGGTCGGTGTCGGTGACGGCGAGATGTTCATCGGCTCCGACGTCGCGGCCTTCATCGAATACACCCGCGACGCCGTCGAGCTCGGGCAGGACCAGGCCGTGGTGATCACCGCGGACGGCTACCAGGTGCTGGACTTCGACGGCGCTGATGCGTCCGACCGTGCTCGGCCTTTTCATATCGACTGGGACCTGTCGGCCGCCGAAAAGGGTGGCTACGACTACTTCATGTACAAGGAGATCGCCGAGCAGCCCACGGCCGTCTCCGACACGCTGCTCGGCCACTTCGTCGACGGCAAGATCGTCCTCGACGAGCAGCGGCTCTCCGACCAGGAGCTGCGCGATGTCGACAAGGTCTTCATCGTCGCCTGCGGTACCGCGTACCACTCCGGCCTGCTCGCCAAGTACGCCATCGAGCACTGGACCCGGCTCCCGGTCGAGGTCGAGCTGGCCAGCGAGTTCCGCTACCGCGACCCCGTGCTGGACCGCAGCACGCTGGTTATCGCCATCTCGCAGTCCGGCGAGACCGCGGACACCCTCGAGGCCGTCCGGCACGCGAAGGGCCAGAAGGCCAAGGTGCTGGCCATCTGCAACACCAACGGCTCGCAGATTCCCCGCGAAGCCGACGCGGTGCTCTACACCCGGGCCGGGCCGGAGATCGGCGTCGCCGCCACCAAGACCTTCCTCGCCCAGTTGGCCGCGAACTACCTTGTCGGCCTGGCGCTGGCCCAGGCCCGCGGCACCAAGTACCCCGACGAGGTAGCCCGCGAATACCGCGAGTTGGAGGCCATGCCGGCCTTGGTCGAGCAGGTACTCGAGCGGCTGGACCCGATCGCCGATCTGGGGCGGCAGTTCGCGAAGTCGCCCACGGTGCTGTTCCTGGGGCGGCACGTCGGTTACCCGGTGGCCCTCGAAGGTGCGCTCAAGCTCAAGGAGCTGGCGTACATGCACGCCGAGGGCTTCGCTGCCGGTGAGCTCAAGCACGGTCCCATCGCGCTGATCGACGACGGTCTGCCGGTGATCGTGGTGATGCCGTCGCCCAAGGGCGCCGCGATGCTGCACGCCAAGCTGCTGTCGAACATCCGCGAGATTCAGGCCCGCGGTGCGGTCACCATCGTCATCGCCGAGGAAGGCGACGAGACGGTGCGCCCGTACGCCGACTACATCTTCGAAATCCCGGCCACCTCGACGTTGTTCCAGCCGTTGCTGTCGACCATCCCGCTCCAGGTGTTCGCTGCGTCGGTGGCCCGTGAGCGGGGCTATGACGTGGACAAGCCCCGCAACCTGGCGAAGTCGGTCACCGTCGAGTAGGCGCGCCGAGCGGGTCGGCGCAACGGTGCAGGTGCCGCCAGGGCACGTGCGGTGCCGTCTGGTCGCGTCGGCGGCGCCCCAACTCGGGGTGTTCAACGCCGACGACGGGTTCGACGTGGTCGCCGCGCGGCCGGGCGGCCGGCAACACTATTGAGTTATCAAGGTGCACAACGTATTTAGGCAGCGGCGTCCAGCCGCATGGTGCGGCGGTTGTACGCGGGGATGGGTCGCCGGTGCGGGTCGACGGTGGCGGGTGGGATGAGCCACGGATGTTTGTCCATGCCCATGACGACGTGCCAGCCGTCGTGGTGGATGTTGGCGTGGCACGCCGGGCACAGCAGACAGCCATTGCTCAGGCTCGTTTCGCCGTGGTGGGTCCAATGCACAATGTGATGGGCATGGGTGCGTCCCGGGGGTGCGCCGCATTTGATGCAGCACTGATCACGCAAGTACAGGGCCTTGCGTAGATGAGCCGGGAACAGGCGTTTCTCGCGTCCCATGTCCAGCGGCACCTGTTCGCCGTCGACCAGCACCGTGGTGACCGCGGTGTCGCAGGTCAGGCGGTCCAGGGTCAAGGCGCTGATCGGCCCCATGAACTCCAACTCGGCCAGGTCCGGGGTGTCCGCGGGCACCGTCAGCAGTAGTTGCGTGCGCGGCGCGCTGGCGACGTCACCGCCGCGGGCGGCGATATCCAGCACCGCCTCCAACGCATCGGCACGCCGCCGCCCCGCCGACCGCACATCCGGGCTGCCGTCCGGTTCGGGCCGCGGCGGCGATAACTCCTCCATCGCCGCGACGTATTTGGCGCCGACCTCGGCATCCAGGTCCGCGCGGATTTGTAGCCGGCCGTCACTGGTCACGCGATGGTCGACGGTGTTGATCGAGCGGTCCTCGGCCGCGGGCACGCCGCCCTCGGCGGCGGCCACCCGGTTCCCCAGCCGGCGGGCCCGGTCACCGATCTGGGCCGGCGTGGCCCCCGAGAAGAACTGACCGAGCAGGTCGGTGACCTGTTCGAACCGGGCAGCCTCATCAACAGGACCTGGCGACCGCGCCCTAATGTGATTGATGCCCTTGATGATCGCATCGACATGCTCACCCGAGATCGCCCCATCAGCAGCATGTGCCACCAAAGTCGGCAGCGACGGCAACGCCGCACCAGCCCGGACCAGCCGCTCGGCCACCGACGGCGCGCACCCAAGACTGATCAACAGCTCCCGCGGCGTCCGCCCCTGCGACGACGCCACACCAAGCCGCCCCAAGGCAGTAGCAACCATCGCCGCCAGATGATCAACCACATTCCGCAACGTCAGTAGAACCCGCATCGTCTCCAAGGCGTCGCCCCCGGCCATCTCATCGGGGACGACCGAGCCCCGGATGACGTCGAGACTGGCGCTGAGATCTCGTGTGACTCCCATACCCAATCTTATCGAACATATGTACTGCTTATCTGCTTAAGTGGACCCGGTGGCTAGAATTCGCCAAAGGTGTTGCTAGGCAACAACTCTTGATCGATCTCCGGTAGGCGTTCAATGTCATGCAGTGGGGCGTCGG
>NZ_JXST01000031.1 GCF_000878195.1 Mycolicibacterium llatzerense
GTTCGGCGGCGGGGTGGTCGGCGGCCTTGCCAGAGACCGGTTGGTCAGTGGTTGCCCAGCGGCGTCCGTGACGACGAGTCGGTCGGCGGGTCCGGTGATGGTGATGCCGCCTTTGTGGTGCAGCCGATGGTGATATGGGCACACCAACACCAAATTGTGCAGTTCGGTGACGCCGCCGTCCTCCCAATGAATGACGTGGTGGGCGTGCAGGCCGCGGGTGGCGCCGCACCCCGGCACCACACAGCAGCGGTCACGATGCTCCAGCGCGCGGCGCAGCCGGCGGTTGATGGTGCGAGTGCTGCGGCCGGCGCCGATCGGCTGGCCGTGCTTTTCGAGCCACAGTTCGCACGTGGCGTCACATAGCAGGTATGCGCGTTCGTCGTCGGTCAGCGCCAGACCCAGATGCAATGCGGCGGTGTCGTGTTCGACATCCAGGTGCATCACCACGGTGGTGTGCTGCCCGTGCGGCCGGCGCTCGACATCGGAATCCCAGCCCGCGTCGACCAGGCTCATGAACGCATCCACCCCGTTCGGGAACGGCTGCGGCACGGGCGGGACGCGCTCGCAGACCGGACCGCTCGCACCACCATTGGAACCGGCGGCACTGTCGTTGTCGTGGTCGCGCTTCCAGTCCGCGACCAACGCATCCTGATGCGACGCCAGGGCCGCATCGACCTTCGCGGCCTCCAGCTTCGGCAACCGGATCTTGTAGGTGGTGGACCCATCGTCGTGGGTGGTCTTGCTGATCGACCGCGGCGGCTGCGGCTTTGGCTCCGGATCCGGCTTGGGTTCCAGGCTCACGGCGGTACGCAGCTGCGTAACCGTCGCGCATTCGGCGAACTGCGCGTAATGCTCGTCTGACCCCTCGGCCGCGTGTTCGGCGACCACCCCGACCTGATCCAACGACAACCGGCCCTCACGCATCGCCTCAGCGCACCGCGGAAACTCCTCCAGACGGTGCGCGACCGCCACCATCACCTCCGCATTGCGCGGCGACACCCCGGTTTTCCACGCCACCAACGACGTGAGCGACCGGGCTCCGGTGGCGCCCCACAGCCCATCGCGGTCGATCTCGGCCGCAATCTCCACCAGCCGCGCGTCAATCGCGTTGCGCTGACCGGTCAGCTCACCGATCTCATCGAAGAACGCATCCATGCGCTCACACGGCGACGCCTCAACATCGAAAGCCGTTGCAGCGGTGGACATGACACCATCAAAGCAGAAGGGTACGACAGGTTTTCCTGCTAGAAAGCATCGAACGGAGCGGCCGAATCGGAATGTCCGTCGAACGTTGAAACCACTTGTGCGCGCCGAATGTTCGAGCAGTGATGTCGAGGGCGAGGCACGATCTGATCAGCCTCGAATCCTTAGAAATGAGACTGCGGATGATCTGCGATTTGCACTGCTCGCTGATAGCGCACTTCATCGACTTGATGATCGCCGATGGAGTCGGTGCGTTGTGTACCGTCGCAGCGCCACCCCGCCGATTCATAGAAGCGACGGGCTCGATCGTTTCCCGACAGAACCCACAGTGAGGCCCTGTGATAGCCGCGGCTACGCAGGTACGCGCAACCAGCGGTCATGAGGCGGTGTCCGATCCCGCTGCCCCACCTGTGCGGGTCAACGTAGATTGCCCAGATCTCTCCACTGCCTTGGAGGTCATCGTCTCGGCAACGACCCGTGGTGACGTGGCCGCAGACCGTGTCTCCGGCAATGGCGACGTGAGTGAATGGACCTTCGGGGTTCATCTGTTCGAAGGCATACCGACTAGCCCTGTCTTCGGGTCGCAAGGCGTCAAGGTAACTGGCCGGAATCAAGCCGCGGTAGCCGACTTGCCATGACCGGACATGCGCCTCCGCAACAGCCATCGCGTCCGCAGCTACGGCTTCCCTGATGGTGACATGCATAGGCAATCGTGACAGCACGGCTGCATTGGAATCAAAGGAATTTCGGCTTGGCGACGCGCGTCAACCCGCCAGCGCAGCCAGCGACACCGACGGATCGGCCAGGGCCTCGGTGTCGACCGGCCGCCGGGATCGGATGAGCTGCTTGATGTCGTCGAGGCCTTCCCAGATGTTGACGTTCATGCCGGCCGACACGCGGTGCCCACCGTCCAACCAGAACATCGTGAATTCGCGCTTCCCGAGATCGCCGCGGGTGACGGCCAACTCGTACTGCGGCGCGTAGCCGACGTACTCCATGCCGAGGTCGAACTGATCGGTGAAGAAGTACGGCAACTCGTCGTAAGTTCCTGGCGTGCCGAGCATTCCGGCTACGGCGACAGCCGGCTGCTTGAGGGCGTTGGCCCAGTGCTCGGTGCGGATCGGGACGCCGAACAACGGATGTTCGGCGGCCGCGATGTCGCCCACGGCGTAGATGTCGTCGTCGCTGCTCTTGAGTGACTTGTCGACCGCGATACCGCTGTGGGCAATCACCAGCCCGGACCGTTCGGCGACTTCGATGTTCGGCATGGCACCCACCGCGACCAGAACCGCGTCGGCATCGACGGTGGATCCGTCGCCGAGCCGCAGCCCCGTCGCTTTGTGATCGGCGGTGGTGATCTCGTCGACCGTGGTGCCCAGCCGCAGATCGACGCCGTGGTCGCGGTGCAGGCCGACGAACACCTCAGCGGCTTCCCGGCCCAGGGAGGCCAGCAGCGGCAGCGCGGCAGATTCCACCACCGTGACGTCGGTGCCCAGCCCACGGGCGCTGGCGGCGACCTCGAGCCCGATCCAGCCGGCCCCGACGATCGCCAGCCGTCGGCCGTCACCGAGTTGGGCCAACAACTCGGTGGCGTCGTCGACGGTGCGCAAGTAGTACACGCCGTCGGCGTCGGAGCCGGGAATCGGTGGTTTGCGAGCGTGGGATCCGGTGGCCAGCAGCAACTTGTCGTAATGCTCGTGATCACCGGAATTGAAGGCCACCATGTGTGCGGTGCGATCGAGCGTGGTGATTTCGGTACCCAGGCGCAGATCGACGTCGTGTTCGGCGTACCAGCTCTTGGGCTGCACCGTGAATTCCTCGATGGTCTTCTTGCCGGCCATGAATTCCTTGGACAGCGGCGGACGCTCGTAGGGCAATCGGTCCTCGGCGCAGAACAACACGACCTGGCCCCCGAAGTCCTTGCCGCGCAGGGCTTCCGCGGCCTTGGCGCCTGCCAGTCCGCCGCCGATGATCACGAATGTGGGTGAGCTGGCCATGTCGGGGTTCCTTTCGACGGCAGTCGAGCGGCCGCGGCGTGCGGCCGCGTCCTACTCCACGCATACCCAGCCTCGCGGTGCGCAAACGCTATTTGGGCGGCAGCGTCCCCGCGTACCCGACACCGCGATCGACCCAGCTCTGCAGCTGCCGCTTGGTTTTCCACCCGTCGGGCGCGACCCGCAGCCAACCGCGCATCTCTCGGCCGCCCATCACCATCAGGCTGACGTGCTGGCGTTCCAGCAACTTGTCAGTGTCGTCGGGCGCAACGCGAACCAGCAGCCCACTGTCGTGACTGGCTGCGACCGACATGTTGCCGTTCACCAGGAAAGCCAGCCCGCCGAACATTCGCTTTTCCTCGATGCCGCCGACCGGGCCGAGCAGCTCACGGATCCGGTTGGCCAGATCCTCGTCATAGGCCATGGAGCCAGTGTCGCACCATTGCGCGGGCGTGGTCGGCTTTGGCTATCTTGCCGTTGCGCGGTCAGCGAACACGTTAGATTTCTCGGGTGCTGATCGCGGCGTTGCGGGACCTGCAGTGGCGGCGCCGCCGATTTCTCATCGCGGTCGTCGGAACTTCCTTCGTGTTCGCGATGACCCTGGTGCTCACCGGGCTGGCCAACGGGTTCCGCGTGGAGGCCAGCAATACCGTCAATTCACTGGGCATCGACTACTTCATGATCCAGAACGGGGCAGCCGGGCCGTTCCTGGGCTCGTCGCCGTTCGCGCAGACCGAAGTTGAACGCGCACAGAAGCTTCCGGGCGTGCAGTCGGCCGCCGCGGTCGTCTACGCAGGTACTACGGCGCTCGACAACGGGACGCCGCGCACCATGAATCTGTTCGGCGCACCCACCGCCGGGCCAGGTATGCCGGCGATGTCGCAGGGCCGCCCGCCCGCCACGCCGGACGAGATCGCGGTGTCGTCGACGCTGGGGCGCAAGATAGGCGACCAGATGCACATCGCCTCGCACAACCTGCAGGTCGTGGGGATCGTCAACAACTCGACGGTGCTGGCGCAGCAGCCCAACCTGTTCCTGACGACGCTCGGTGCCCAGCGCCTGGTGTACGGCGGGCAGCCCGTCATCGCGTCGGTCGGCATCCGGGGTAACCCGACCAAAGCGCTCGACGGCTACCGGCTGGTGGACCGGCACGGCGCCATTGATGACATGATGCGGCCGCTGAAGGTCGCGGTGGACGCCATCAGCATCATGGCCGTGCTGCTGTGGGTGGTGGCCGCGACGATCATCGGCATGTTCATCTACATGTCCGCGATGGAACGCACCCGCGATTTCGCGGTGTTCAAAGCCGTTGGGGTGAAGACGAAATCGATGATGGCCGGGCTGGCGATGCAGGCCGTATTCGTCGCCGTGTGCTCCGCGGCGATCGGCGTGCTGCTGGCGATGGGGCTCGGGCCGATGTTCCCGATGCGGGTTGACGTACCGGCCGGGGCCTACCTGTTGCTGCCGGTGGTGGCCATCACCATTGGGCTCATCGCCAGTCTGGCGGGCATGCGTAGAGCGGTGACGATCGATCCAGCGATGGCATTCGGGGGGCCATAGATCATGAGCGGCTTACAGATTCGTGACCTGGTGGTGGAATACGGCAAGTCCGCCGACAAGGTCAGGCCCATCGACAATTTCGAGCTGGAGCTGTCGGCGGGATCGCTCGCGATCCTGTTGGGGCCCAGCGGTTGTGGGAAGACCACGTTGCTGTCGTGTATGGGAGGGATCCTCAAGCCCACGTCGGGCCAGATCCTGTTCGACGGTATCGACGTGACCACACTCGGACCCAAGGCGCTGACCGACTACCGCCGCAACACCGTCGGCATCGTGTTCCAGGCGTTCAACCTGGTGCCCAGCCTGACCGCCGCGGAGAACGTCATGGTGCCGATGCGGGCCGCGGGCATGAGCCGCAGCGCATCGCGGCAGCGCGCCGCGGAACTGCTCGACCGAGTAGGTCTGTCACACCGGATGACGCACCGCCCCGGTGACATGTCGGGAGGACAGCAGCAGCGCGTCGCGGTGGCGCGCGCCATCGCTCTGGATCCGCCGCTGATCCTGGCCGACGAGCCGACGGCGCACCTGGACTTCATCCAGGTCGAGGAGGTGCTGCGGCTCATCCGGGAGTTGGCCGATGACCGCGTGGTGGTGGTCGCCACCCATGACAGCCGCATGCTGCCGCTGGCGGACCGGGTGGTCGAACTCGTCCCGACCGTCGCCGGCACCGAGCGGGAGCCCGAGGTCTTCGAGCTCGACGCGGGCGACCTGGTGTTCGAGCAGACCACCATCGGGGACCTGATCTACGTGGTCAGGCAGGGCCGGTTCGAGATCACCCGCGAGATGCCCGACGGCGAGACGATGCTGCTGTTCACCGCCGGACCGGGTGAATACTTCGGCGAGATCGGGCCGCTGTTCGGGATTCCGCGCACGGCGACGGTCCGTGCTCTCACCGACGGCGTCGTCGTCGGCTACACGGTGAAGGATTTTCGGGCCCGGCTCGGCCCGGATCGGATCCACGAACTCATCGAGCACCGCGCGATCCACCTGGCCGACGAGGCACCGTCGGCCGACATCGCCTGAGAATCAAGCCAGGTCGACGCGCACCGATAACAGGTCGGTGCCCATCACCCGCACCACGGCACTGTTCAGCTGGGGGAGTTGGCGCAGCCGGGCGGCGGGGTCGTCGTCGGGCACCAGGTGGGCCGTGCCGGAGCGCCATTCCCCGTTGATACGTACGCGCACAGCGGGATTCGCCTTGATGTTGCGGACGAAGTCAGCGTGGTCGCCGTGCTCGGAGACCAGCCAGAAGGCGCCGTCGATGACGCGGCCGCCGATCGCGGTGTGGCGGGGTTCGCCGGACTTGCGCCCGATGGTCTCCAGCATGGTCACCGGCAGTTGCCGGCCCACCGGATTGACGAGGCGGCGCTGCACGGTGTGGACCACCCGCCGTTTCACTTCGTTGAAGTTGGGCATGTCCCCATCTAACGCGAGCAGACCCAAATGTCCTACCACCATGAGGTGAACAGGAGCATTTGGGTCTGCTCGCGTTATCCAGTTGTCAGGCAGCGACAGTCGCAGCCTCGGCGGCCGGCTCCAGCGCCTGGGCGATGATGTCGGCCACGTCGGTCATCGGTCGCACATCGAGTGCGTCCAAGACCTCGGCCGGCACGTCGTCCAGATCCGGCTCGTTGCGTGACGGGATGAAAACTGTTGTCAGCCCGGCACGTTGGGCCGCCATCAGCTTCTGCTTGACCCCGCCGATGGGCAGCACCCGCCCGTTCAGCGTGACCTCGCCCGTCATCCCGACGTCGGAACGAACCTGGCGCCCCGTGGCCATGGAGACCAGCGCGGTCACCATCGTCACGCCGGCAGACGGACCATCCTTGGGCACCGCACCCGCGGGCACGTGCACGTGGATCCTGCGGTCCAGTGCGGCCGGATCGACGCCGAGCTCGGCGGCGTGCGACCGCACGTAGGACAGGGCGATCTGCGCCGACTCCTTCATCACGTCGCCCAGTTGCCCGGTCAACTGCAGACCCGGTTCACCGTCGTTCGAGCCCGCCTCGATGTACAGGACGTCACCACCCATGCCGGTGACGGCCAGGCCGGTGGCCACTCCGGGCACCGCGGTGCGCTCGGCCGACTCCGGCATGAACCGGGGACGGCCCAGGTACTGGACCAGATCCGGCTCGTCGACCGTGACCGCGTCGACACCGGTGGCCAGCTTGGTGGTCACCTTCCGCAGTGCCTTCGCGAGCAGTCGCTCGAACTGCCGGACACCCGGCTCGCGGGTGTAGTCCGCGGCGATCTTGCGCAGCGCCGCGTCCGTCACGGTCACCTCGTCGGTGGTCAACGCCGCCCGTTCGGCCTGCCGGGGCAGTAGGTAATCCCGGGCGATGGCGACCTTGTCGTCCTCGGTGTAGCCGTCGATGGTGACGAGCTCCATGCGGTCCAGCAGCGCGGACGGGATGTTCTCGATGACGTTGGCCGTCGCCAGGAACACCACATCGGACAGGTCCAGATCCAGGTCCAGGTAGTGATCGCGGAACGTGTGGTTCTGTGCCGGGTCCAGCACCTCCAGCAGCGCCGCCGCCGGATCGCCGCGGTAGTCGGAGCCCACCTTGTCGATCTCGTCAAGCAGCACAACGGGATTCATCGATCCGGCCTCGCCGATGGCCCGCACGATACGGCCCGGCAGCGCGCCGACGTAGGTACGCCGGTGCCCGCGGATCTCGGCCTCGTCGCGCACGCCGCCCAGGGCGACGCGGACGAACTTGCGGCCCAGTGCACGCGCCACCGACTCACCGAGGGACGTCTTGCCGACGCCGGGCGGGCCGGCCAGCACCATCACCGCACCCGAACCCCGGCCGCCGACGACGGCCATGCCACGCTGCGCGCGACGGGCCCGCACCGCCAGGTACTCGACGATGCGGTCTTTCACGTCGTCCAGTCCATGGTGGTCGGCGTCCAGAATCTCCCTGGCAGCCTTCAGATCCGCCGAATCCTCGGTGCGCTCGTGCCACGGCAGGTCCAGCACCGTGTCCAGCCAGGTGCGGATCCAGCCGCCCTCGGGGGTCTGCTCGCTGGACCGCTCCAGCTTGCCGACCTCACGCAGCGCCGCCTCCCGCACCTTCTCGGGCAGATCGGCCGCTTCGATCCGGGTCCGGTAGTCCGCGGGCTCCTCGGTCCCGGCGCTACCGTCCAACTCGCCAAGCTCCTTGCGGATGGCGTCCAGCTGCTGGCGCAGCAGGAATTCCTTCTGCCGCTTGTCCATTCCGGAGCGGACGTCCTCGGCGATCTTGTCGTTGACCTCGACCTCGGCCAGGTGCTCGCCGGTCCACTCGACCAGCCTCCGCAACCGTTCACCCACATCGGCGGTCTCCAGGAGCTCGCGCTTCTGCACGTCGGTCAGGTACGACGCGTAGCCGGCGGTGTCGGCCAGGGCCGACGGTTCACTGATCTGGTTGACGGCGTCGACGATCTGCCACGCCTCCCGGCGCTGCAGCACGGCCAGCAGCAACTTCTTGTATTCGGCTGCCAGCGCTCGGGTTTCGTCGGTGGCTTCAGGCTCGTCAACCTCATCGACCAGCACCCACAGCGCGCTACCGGGTCCGGTGGTACCGGAACCGATGTGCGCGCGGCGCTCGCCGCGGACGACGGCCGCGGCGCCGCCGCCGGGCACCCGACCGACCTGGACGATCGACGCCAGGACACCGTGAGTGGGGTAGCGGTCGTCGAGGCGAGGTGCGATGAGCAGCGTGCCGGCCTCGCCGGCGGCAGCGGCGGCCTGGGCCGCGTCGACCGCGGCGCGCGCCGCATCATCGAGTTCGATGGGCACGACCATGCCCGGCAGGACGATCGGCTCGGTGACAAACAGGACGGGAACAGCGATGGGTGCTGTTGTGGCGTCAGACATCCGTACCTCCAAAGTTGAATCTCCTGCGCTCAACCTTTGGGGTCGTTGATTTGTTCCACCTCCGTCGGCACCCGCTGCTCCCGCTCTTCCCACCGGGTCCGGGCCCGCGTGCCGATGACGAACGTCGCCGCCAACAGCACTGCAGTGGTGGCCAGCGAGAACACTGTGGTCACAGCGTTGGCGACGTCCACCGACGTGGCGAAGATGATCGTCACCTGCACCCCGGTCCCGATGATCAATCCGACGCCCCACATCGCTGAGAGCAGAATCTGCACCCGCCGGCGGTAGGCGACCGCAGCCGGGTCGGTGTCTTGTTCGCCGGTCTGGACCCGTTCGGCGATGACCTGGGTCAGGGGTGTGCCGACCACGCAGCTACCGAGGAAGATCAGCCCGCCGATGCCGCCGACCAGCGTGGTGCCGGCGAGCAGCAGCCGGGCGTCCGACGTACTCAGCCCGACGGCCAGGCTCAGGCCGAAGTTCAACATCAGATAGCCGGCGAAGGGGTCGAGTCGCCTGGCTCGGATGGCGTCGTACGCGACCTTGATGCCGGCCACGATGGTTGCGGTCAGCAGGGCGACATACTCCGATGCACCGGCGGCCCGCAGCCCGTAGTAGGCGGTCAGCGGTGGAGCGATATCGAGCAGGATGCCCCGAAGGATTGGTCGCATCGATGGTGGTTGCGTGGCCACGTTCGCCTCTGCGGCGACTGTCGGCACTGAATCCGGCACGTCGCCGACAGTAGCCATTGAACCTGGCACATCGCAGAGAACAGGGAGCCTGCCGTCTCGGGGGTAACGGCAGGCTCCCGTACTGAATAGTGAAACACCCAGGGCGCCGGGTTCCTGCTCTCGATGCCGAAGAGTGACGTCGCAGTTGGCTAACGGTTGAGACTCGGAAGGGGAGTCAGCGGCGGAATGCCGCTTCGTACAACCCCTTCATGGTGTCGGCGAACTCAGCGACGGGGCCGTCGATGGGCACGCCGGGCGCAACCACGGAAATGGGCAATGCCGCAACAGGGGAGGGCGCGACACCCCACTCGCCGAGCCAGCCGCCCAGTTGCTCCGACGACGTCGCGTAGACGATGCGGCCCAGGCCCACCCAGGCATGCGCGGCAGAGCACATGGGGCAGTGCTCGCCGGAGGTGTACGTCACCGCGGCGGCCCGCTGGGCGGGATCGAGATTGGTTGCGGCCCAACGGGCTATCGCGAACTCGGGATGCTGCGTCTGATCGCCACCGGAGACGCGGTTGCGGTCCTCGAAGACCACGACGCCGTCGGCATCCACCAGCAGCGAGCCGAACGGTTGGTCACCGTCCTGCAGCGCCTCGCGGGCCAGCTCGATACAGCGGTTCAGGTGGCGCAGATCATCGGCGGCGACGGTCATGGGGTGAAGTTTACGGAGTCACAGATCGTCGATACTGATGATCCGATCCTGGATGGCCCGTGCCACCAGGGCAGCCTTGGTGCCGGCCGGTCGGCCGGCGGCGATGTACTTGGCGCGGATGCGCTGCAGGTGCGTGCGCACGGTGCTGGGCGCCAGGAACAACTGTTGGGCGACGAGTTCCTTACTGTCCGTTCGGAACCACGCCAGCAGTACCTCCTGCTCTCGCGGCGCCAGCACCGGGCGCAGGCAGATATCCCGGTCGTCCAGGGCGGCCACCATGCTCGGCCCGAGGTATGGGAACGGGGTGACAGCGGCTCGGATGGCTTTGAGGAGGTGCTCCCGGCCCTCGGTCTGCGTCAGGTAGGTCATGGCGCCCGAGTCGATCGCGGTGCGGATCACGTCGCGGTCCGTGAGGTGGGAGTACACCACGACGTTGTAGTTGCGGTTCGCGAGTTCGCGGACGCCGGCCAGACCCGTCGCTTCGTCCGCATGCAGTCCGAGCAACACCACCTCCGCATCGCGTTCGGGGTCGTCTTCGCGAATCGGGTGACTACGCAGGAACTGCCCGGTATCGGTGTAGTGGGCCGTGGTGGTCCCGCAGAGTGTGGCGTCCTCGTGGAGCCAGGCCGCGACGCCCGCATAGACGACCTCATATGAATCCACGACGGTCACCCGCGTCACCTGACATCCGGCGAACACATCGATCCGCATCGGCCTGAACTCCTTAACAACCGGATCCCGCCCGCTTGCCGCAGTGTTCGGGATCGCATTGCCATATTGCCCATCAGGATTTGCTGAATGTGCGAAGGCGGCGCCTGTGTTGAGACTCTAATCCGCAGGGTATGCCGAAGTACAGCATTCCGCCGAAAGGTATGAATGTTTGGCAAATTTGTCGCGTCGCTATTTGACGATGTGGTAGGCAAACTCTCTAATGGGCAGGTAGGCGGGCTCTATGTCGGCCGACGGGATAGTTCCACTGTGGCATGTCCGTCGACTGACGTCGTCGGTCGGCACGCTTGTCCAGGCGGACCGTCGGTCCCACCAAAATCAGTTCGCGGATGCTGCGATGGCATTTGCTGATGACAACTAACGCAGTAGCTGGCGACGCCGGGGCCGGCTTGGCGTCGTGCCCCGCGGGGATCTGCCGTAGTCGTCCGAAATCTGTTGGCGCGCAGGCAATGGGACCCCAACCTCGACAGCCTGATTAGAACGTGTTCTAGTTCAAGGGTGCTCGACGACACATTGCAGAAGCTGAGCGCCGACGACGTGGCGCGGATGCGGGCCATCTACGAACCCTTGACGCAGTCTGTGCGCGAGCTGATCGATGCCACCATCCGCACGGAGACCGGTGCCGACGCCGTCGCGGCGGTCAAGGCCGAGATCGACGCCGCGACCGCCCAGTTGCGCGCCGACCAGCTCGAGGGCTCGTTCGGTGTCCGATTCGGAGCGCAAGGCAGTGAAATGCCGTGGGGTAACGCGGTGATCGGCGTGCGCAATCCGATCGCCCCGCCGGTGGTCCTGATCCGGGCCGACGACGGCAGTGTGTCGGCCGACTTCCATCTGGGTGCCGCGTACGAAGGTCCGCCGGGCCACGTGCACGGCGGGGTGTCGGCCATGATTCTCGACCATGTGCTCGGCGAGGGCGCGAGCTTGCCGGGCCGGCCGCGGCTGACCGGCACCCTCACGATGCGCTACCGGCGCATGACGCGCCTCGGGGATCTGCACACCGAGGCCCGCATCGTCCGAACCGAGGGCGTCAAGACCTATGCCGTCGGGCACATCTCCGATGCCGAGGGCATCACGGTCGAGGCCGAGGGCGTGTTCATCACTCCGCGCTGGGCGCGGGACTGACGGGAGATTCGATGGAGAAGGTCATGGTCACGCTGCGGCGTGACACCGCGGACGACGCCTGGTGTGAACGCCTGCGCACCGAGGTCGCCGACGAGTTGCTGGCGCTGGGTGTGCCCGGGTTGGCGGTCAACGTGAAAGACGTTGCGGTGCGGGATTCTCTGATGTTGCTGACCACGCTCGACCCGCCGGTCGTCGCTGTGCTCAGCGTGTGGACGCAGCAGTATTACGGCGCGCAGATGACCGCGGTGCTGGAACGACTGCGCGCCGAATGCACCGAGTTGGCCGCATATCTGGTCACCGAATCGGTTCCGATGGCCGGCCCGGCAATCGTTCTCGGCGAGCGCACCACGGGCTTGGCGAACGTCGCGCTGCTGCGCCGCCCGGACGGGATGGATGAACGAGAGTGGTTCCGCCGCTGGCACATTGACCACACGCAGATCGCCATCGACACTCAATCCACGTTCGGCTACACGCAGAACGCCGTGGTCCGTTCGCTGACGCCCGACGCCCCGCAACTGGGCGCCATCGTCGAGGAGTTGTTCCCCATCGAGGCGACCGCGAGCCTGCACGCATTCTTCGGCGCCGCCGACGATGCCGACCTGGCCGACCGCGCAGCCAAGATGACCGCAAGCACGTCGGCTTTCGGCGCCAACGTCAACGTGGACACCGTGCCCACCAGTCGCTACGTCATGCGAAACCCGTTTGGAGACAAGCTGTGACCGACCCCGCCGCGCTCGTTCAGATCGACGACACCAACCGGGTCCGCACCCTGACCCTGAACCGGCCCGACGCACTCAACGCGTTCAGCGAGGCGCTGTACGACGCCACCACGATCGCACTGAAGGAAGCCGCGGCCGATCCGGACGTCTCCGTCGTGCTGCTCACCGGCGCCGGACGGGCTTTCAGCGCGGGCAACGACCTCGTCGAGATGCAGGCGATGGTCACCAACCCCGAATATCAGATGGGGGAGTACGGCTTTCCCGGTCTGATCGAGGCTCTGACCGCATTCCCCAAACCGTTGATCTGCGCGGTGAACGGGGTCGGTCTGGGTATCGGCACCACGATCCTTGGCTATGCCGATCTGGCGTTCATGTCGACGACCGCGCGGCTCAAATGCCCGTTCACCAGTCTCGGGGTGGCGTCGGAGGCGGCGTCGTCATACCTGTTGCCGCGGTTGATGGGACGGCAGAACGCCGCCTGGCTGCTGCTGTCCTCGGAGTGGGTGAGCGCCGACGAAGCCCTGCGCATGGGCCTGGTGTGGCGGGTCTGCGAACCGGACGACCTGCTGCCGGAGGCGCGCCGCCACGCGGAAATCATTGCCTCGCGGCCGCTTTCGAGTCTGATGGCCGTCAAGCACGCGATGGTGGAGCCGACGCGTGCGGCGATTGTCGCGGCGACGCAGCGCGAGTCTGGCCAGTTCGCCGAGTTGCTGGGTGGTTCTGCCAACGCCGATGCGTTGAGCGCGTTCGTGGGGCGGAAGGGCTAGCGGCCGCCCGCCCTAGCCGGCTTTGTGTACCGGGCAGTCGGTGCGAGCCGATTCGATGATGGCCCGCACGGTGCGGCGACACCGGCCGCAGTCCAGGCCTGCGCCGCATTTCTCGGCGATCTGCTTCGACGTGGTCGCGCCACCGGCAACGAGTTCGGTGACGACCTGGCTGGTCACCCCGGTACACAGACAGACGAACATCAGTTGGCCGCCTCGTCGGCGGCGTCGATCGACGTGATGTGGGCCAGGGTGCCGACGAAAACCGATGGATAGACGCCGAATCCAGCGGCGGACATCCACTCGGCGGCGGCATCGGGGTGATCGATCCAGCGGCGTGCGGCGGCTTCGCTCTCGATCTGCTGCAGGATCAGCACCTCGTGGCCGTCGTCGAAGGCCCGGTACACCCAGACCTTGCACACGCCGGCTTCCCGGAACCGTCCGGCGGCGTCGTGCACCTTGTCCATCAGGGCGGGCACGTCCTCGACCGCGGTGACGACACCGACGACGACGGACGCGACGGCATGCTCGCCCGGTGGCGGTTCGGCCAGATCGATCTTCTCGAGCACCTCGCCGGCGAAAATCGCGGGAATGTCGTCCACGCCGGAGGCATCGAAGAATCCGAATATCGCCGGCGACCGCAACACCTCGCGGACGGAATTCGCGTTATGGATGCCGACGGTGGCCAATACCCGTCCCGGCTCCCAGAGCGAGGAATATACGACTACGTGGTGTGCGGAGAGTTCGCTCAGAATTGATCGCTGCGATTTCAGTCGCGTCCACATCGATTCCACGTCGTCGACGCGATAATCGGCGGCCAGAATGAGCGAGTGCAACGGCTGCTCGCTCATCGGTCCTCCCATCCCGGGGGTCGCTCAGTACCGCGGACGGGCGCCGCGGCGGTTAGTGCAGTCTAACCTTACTTAGGGCAGCCAGTCCATAGCCGCTGGCCAGCGGCAGAGCAGCGAATCCGGAAACCTCGAGTGCGGGGTGAAATCCCGGCGGGAAACACACGTCGATCCTGTCGCCGGTGGCGAGTCACTGCACTAGGTTTGTAGGCGGCACGTTGTTGTTCCGCGCCAGTGACACTTGACCCAGCCCCGATGGTGTTTTAGGAGCCGAAATGCAAGGCGACCCCGAAATCCTCAAATTGCTCAACGAGCAATTGACCAGCGAACTGACCGCGATCAACCAATATTTCCTGCATTCGAAAATGCAGGACAATTGGGGGTTTACCGAACTGGCGAAGCACACCCGCGAAGAGTCCTTCGAGGAAATGCGCCACGCGGAAACGCTCACTGATCGCATTCTCCTGCTGGACGGGCTGCCCAATTACCAGCGGTTGTTCTCGCTGCGCGTAGGCCAGACCCTGCGCGAGCAGTTCGAGGCCGACCTGGCCATCGAGTACGAGGTGGTCACCCGATTGAAGCCGGGCATCATCCTGTGCAGAGAGAAGGGCGACGCCACCAGCGCGAACATCTTCGAGGCCATCCTCGCCGACGAGGAAGGCCACATCGACTACCTGGAAACGCAGTTGGAGTTGATGGACAAGCTCGGCGAGCAGCTCTACGCGGCACAGTGCGTGTCGCGCCCGCCGTCGTAACCGAATTCACGAACACGGCCTCGCCCTCCCCGGGGCGGGGCCGTTGTCGTCGGTGCGCGACTTTCTCCGGCAAAAAACTAGAACTTGTTTCAGTTTTGGCGTAGCGTTCGAAAAGTGAGCCGAATCGGAGATTTCACCGACGAAGACGTGACCGCCTGGGTGCTCAAGTCGCCCGACATCGGCACGGCCATGGCGGGTTTTACTAACGCCGTCTACACCAAGGGGCGCTTGCCATTACGGGTTCGTGAGCTGGCCCGCGTGGTCATCGCACTCGACAACGAGTGCGTCGTGTGCCAGAACACCCGCGATTCGGCTGCCGAGGCGGCCGGTGTCGACGAAGACCTCTACAACCATGCCGGCGTGTGGCAGACCTGGCCGGGCTACTCCGAGCAGGAGCGCATCGCCGCCGAGTTCGCCTACCGCTTCGCGTCCGACCACACCGGGCTGCGTGACGACGAGGACTTCTGGGCCCGCGCCGCAGAACATTTCAGCGACGAGCTGCTGACCGACCTGGCGCTGTCGTGTGCCATGTGGCTCGGCATGGGCCGCATGCTGCGCACCCTCGACATCGGTCAGGCCTGCAAGATCACCCTCTAGACCAACCCGGTCGCGTCGAAGATCCACGACATGTCAGCGGTGGCGAAATTCTCCAGCCAGGACGGCGGGGCGAAGTTCGACAGCGCGCCCATGTCCCAGTAGTCCTTCCACAGCGTCACCTTGCCGTTCTCGACGCGGTGCACGGTGACGAACTTGAGGATCGCGGATTCCCCGGTCTCCCAATGCCATTCCTCATGGTGCTCGTACATGGCGTCGGCGCCGTTGGTCAGTAACAGGCCGTCGAAGTTCTCATATGAGGCCAGCGGCTCCAGGCCGATCTTGAGCCGCTTGACGATGTCCTCGGGCCCGCGCGCGGCGGCGGCCGGCCCCACCGGCATGTCCAGGTAGATGCAGTCGTCGGACACGAAATCCTTCAGCCGCTCCCAATCGCGCGCCGACAGCGCCTGCCACAGACCGTGGACCGTATCCTCAACCGACACTGGCGAACTCACCTTCCTTGGCGACGGGCAGAGCAGGGGTCTGACGGGCGAACCGCAGGAAGCGGCCCGTGCGGGTGGTGCCGACCAGATCGGTCGGCACGCCGTCGCGGACGACCTGCCGGCCGCCGACGAACACCGCGGCGACGGTGGCGTCGTTGCGGTTGACCATGCGGGACAGCCCGCCGTACTGCTCGACGGGGTCCTCGGCGTAGGCGTCGAGCGAATCGTCCAGCCGCTCGGGGTCGATGACGACGAGGTCGGCGCGGTCGCCGACGCGCAGATGCCCGGCGTCCAGGCGGTACCAGTCGGCGAGTTCACCGGTGAGCCGGTGCACGGCCTGCTCGACGGACAGGAAGGGCGTACCGGCGCGCTCGGCGTCGCGCACGTGCCGCAGCAGGCGCAGGCCCATGTTGTAGAAGGCCATGTTTCGCAGATGCGCACCGGCGTCGGAGAAACCCAGCTGGATGCCGGGGTCGCGGGCCAGCTTCTTCAGCACCTCGGGGCGGTGGTTGGAAATCGTTGTGCGCCAGCGGACATCGCGGCCGTATTCGAGCACCAGATCGAGGAAGGCATCGACCGGATGCAGCCCGCGGTCGACGCCGACCTGACCGAACGTCTTGCCGACGAGGGATGCGTCGGGGCAGCCGACGATCTCGGCGTCGAAGAAGTCGCGGTGCCACACGCGTACGCCGAACTTGTTCTCGTAGTCCTTGCGGAACTGGCGACGGTACTCGTCGTTGCGCATCAGGTCGTTGCGCTCGACCTCGTCGCGCAGGTGCAAAGCCGCTGCGCCCGAACCGAATTCCTCGAACACCACGAGATCGATGCCGTCGGCGTACACCTCGAACGGCACCGGCAGGTGCTGCCACCGGAAGTTGCCGCCGAGCTTGTTCACCAGCCGGGCGACCGGACCCATGATGGTGATGGCGTACGGGTTGGCCTTGATGTCGGCGGCCGACAGCAGGCTGGTCTTGAGGTTCTCACGGAACAGGCCGAGCGACTGGGCCAACTGCGACACCAGGTTCAGTGGGTTCTGCAGGTCCGGACCCGACTGCAGGATGCGGCCCGAGCGACGCAGCTGTGTCTTGAGCCGGTGGAGCTCGCGCGCCTTGGCATAGGTGGACGGCAGGGTGCGGGACCGGCAGGTGTCGCCGTCGATCTTGTCGAAAAGCAGCTGTTGCGAAGACATTCCGACGAATCCGGCCTGCAGCGCGGCCGCCAGCATCTGCTCCATCTCGGCCTGCTCGCCGCGGGTGGGACGCACGTCCTTGCGGGTGGCGCGGTCCAGACCCATGACGGCGGTGCGCATGTCGGAGTGACCGATGAATGCGGCCACGTTCGGCCCGAGCGGCCGGTCCTCGAGCGCGGTGACGTAACCCTCTGCGGTGTCCCAGGTCTTGTTCTCGTCGACGGCGGTGATGACGTGGTCGCGCGGGATGGCCTCCACCCGGCCGAACAGGTCACCGGCGTCCTCACCGCCGACGTGCACCGTGGACAGCGAGCAGGAACCGAGCATCACGGTGGTCACGCCGTGCCGCAGCGACTCGGCCAGGCCGGGGCCGGCCAGCACCTCGACGTCGTAGTGCGTGTGGATGTCCAACAGGCCGGGCGTCACCCATTTGCCGGTGGCGTCGACGACGTTCGGGCACCCGGTGTCGTCCAGGTCCACGCCGATCGCCACGACGTGTCCGTCGCGAATTCCGATGTCCCGGACCGCGGAAGGCGCGCCGGTTCCGTCGAACCAACGGCCGCCCGCGATGATCGTGTCGAACGTCGTTGCAGAGGTCACCTAGCTATAGAAGCGTGCCGGTCAGGCCCATGTCAATGAAAAAGTGAACACTTTCCAAAAAATGTCTACTCGTCCTGGGGAAACCTTGTGACGACGCTCAGGATCAGGGCGGATACTGGCTCGGGTGACCCCCTTGCAGCGGTACATCGCCGAGGAAATCGCCACCGACCACGTCGACGGATTGCTGTCCCGTCGTGAGGCGCTGCGCAGGCTCGCGCTGCTGGGCGTGGGCACTGCGGCCGCCAGTGCGCTGATCGCGGCATGCGGTGAGAATCGAGGGCCCACCGCGGCCACCACATCCAGCACGACGTCGGGCAAGCCGTCGATCGCGCCCGGGCCACCGCCCGGTATGGAGAACGCCATCCAGCCCGAACCGATCACCTGGGCCGACGGCAAGCTGCAGGGGTCCTGGGCCGCGGCCGCCCAGCCGCGCGGTGCCGTCCTGGTGATCCACGAGAACAAGGGCCTGACCGATTGGGTGCGGTCGGTCGTCGGCCGCTTCGGCGGTATCGGGTACTCGGCGCTGGGCATCGACCTGCTGTCGGCGCAGGGCGGCACCGCGGCCTTCACCGATCCGGCCGAGGCCACCGCGGCGCTGGGCAAGATTCCGCCGGACCAGTTCATCGCCGACCTGCGGTCCGGGCTCGACGAACTGCAGCGGCGGGCGCCCGGCATGAAGCTCGCGGTGCTCGGATTCTGCTTCGGCGGTGGGCTCACGTGGCAGCTCCTGGCCGCCGGCGAGCCGAGGCTGGCGGCGGCGTTGCCGTTCTACGGTCCGCTGCCCGACCCGCACGACTTCGCCGGCTCGAAACAGGCTGCGGTGCTGGCCTTTTACGGCGCCAAGGACGCGCGCGTGACGGCGAGCAAGGACGCCGCGGCAGCCGCGCTCGAGCAGGCCGGCATGGTCCATCAGATCGTCGTCGAGCCCGACGCCGATCATGCGTTCTTCAACGACTCGGGCCAGCGGTACAACCCCACCGCGGCCGCCGACGCCTGGACACAGACGCAGTCCTGGCTGCAGAGGTACCTGGCATGACGACGACGCGCATCCCGGCTCTGCTCGTGGCAGCGGCGCTCGCCACGGCAGTGACCGCGGCGTGTTCGGCTCCGGCCCCGGCACCCAACAGCACCCCGACAACCAGCGCCGTACCGGTGACCGGTCCGGTGCAGGGGCCGGCCATCACCATCACCGCGCTCAACTTCGGCGACCCGCTGACCGTGCCGCCCGGCGCGAAGATCACCGTCGTGAACAGCGACGACGTCGCGCACACCGTGACGTCAAAGGTGAAGGGGCAGTTCGACGTCAAGGTCGGCGGCAATGCGCAAGCCACCTTCACCGCACCCACGGCACCGGGCCGCTATCCGTACTACTGCGTGTATCACCCCGGGATGGTCGGTGTCCTGATCGTCCAGTAACCGGTCAGCGCGGCGGCGTCCAGCTGACCGGCAGGCGCTTGATGCCGTGGATGAACTGCGACCACAGCCGGTCGGGCTCGTCGGTGGCCGTCAGGTCGGGCACCCGGCGGTGAATCTCCTCGAACGCCACGGCGATCTCGCGGCGGGCCAGGTTCGCGCCCAGACAGAAGTGTGCGCCACCGCCGCCGAAGCCCAGGTGCGGATTGGGGTTGCGGTGCACGTCGAACAGCCAGGGCCGGTCGAATTTCGCCTCGTCGCGGTTGGCCGAGCCGTACCACAGCGTAACCTTCTGCCCGGCTTGCATTTTCACGCCGCTCAGCTCGAAGTCCTGCGTCAAGGTCCGGCGCATGTAGACGACGGGGGAGGCCCAGCGGATGATCTCCTCGACGGCGGTGGGCGCCACCGCGTCGTAGTCGGCCCACCACTGGTCCCGCTGGTCGGGGAATCGGCTCAGCGTCAGCACGCCGTGGCTGATCGCGTTGCGCGTCGTCTCGTTCCCCGCGACCACCAGCAGGATGAAGAATGACGCCACCTCGCTCGAGGTCAGTCGTTCGCCGTCGACCTCGGCCTGCACCAGGGCCGTGGTCAGGTCGTCGTGGGGATTGCTGCGCCGATCATCGGCCAGGGCGGTGGCGTAGGCGCCGATGTCCATGGCGCACCGGAAGAACTCCTCGTAGTCGGTGGTCAGATCGGGATCGCCGAACCCGAGAATGATGTTGGTCCAGTGGAAGATCCGTTCGTGATCCGGCTCCGGGATGCCCATCATGTCGCAGATGATCTGCAGCGGCAGGGGACCGGCCAGGTCGGCCACGATGTCGCCGTGCCCGTCCGGGTGCCGCTCGATCATGGACTCGACCAGGCCGCGGGCCCGGTTGCGCACCGACGCCTCCGTCCGCGCCACCACTTTCGGGGTGAACGCACTGCGCACAATGTTGCGCAGTCGCGTGTGCCGCGGGTCGTCCATGACGATCATCGAGCCGAAATACTCGGCCAATTCCGGCGTTTGTTCAGGGATCGTGATGCCGTCGGCGGAGCTGAAGATGTGCGGATGACGGCTGGCGAAGAACACGTCGTCGTACCGCGTCAACGCCCAGTGGCCGGGGCCCGTTTCGAACCCCTCCTGGGCCAGCTCGCCGTGGAAGGCGATGGGTGCCTCGCGCCGCAGCGTGGCGAACGCGCCGTCCCGGATCGCATCGCGCCGGCCCCAGAACTTGATCGAACCGAGGTCGATGTCGGACAGTGCGAGGTCCGCCGGGGGTACGCCGTTCTCGAGTAACGCGATGGCCATCTTCGGAGCGTAAAGCCCGGCTGTACCGCACCGCGGGAGAATCGGCTGCGAACATTCCGTTGGACGTGATAGTTCCTTGTGGTGCGCAACCCACATGCAGGACAACCATTTACGACCTCCGACGAGGACATCGCCCGTGCCCTGATGGACGTCAGCATCCCCACACTGATGCTGTCGCTGGTACACATGTCCGGTGATCCCGAGCTGATCCGCGGTGCGCTGCGCCCTGCCGGACTGTTCCTCAACGAGGTCCAGGGCTACATGTCCGAGGACGACAAGGCAGCGGTTCGCACCCTGGCCCTGAAGGTGATCGCCGACTACCGCGACCGCGGCTGCCCGGAGCCGGAGCCCATCGGCGCCGAGCTGCTCAAGGAGATGATGGAGTGGCTGGTCTGCGAACCGGTGCCCGACGAGTACGTGCCGATGGTGCTGGAGGAGATGGAGCTCGACGGGCGGGATGTGCGGGCCGGTGCGGCCGGCCGTGAAGCCGAATCGGCCGCGGATTTTCCGGTGCTTGTCATCGGCTGCGGCGAGTCCGGACTGCTCGCCGGTATCCGCTTGAAAGAGGCGGGGATTCCGTTCAGCATCATCGAACGCGGTGCCGGTGTCGGCGGCACCTGGTGGCACAACAGCTATCCCGGCGCCCGGGTCGATGTGGGAAATCACTTCTACTGCTACAGCTTTGAACCCAGCGACCACTGGACGCAGTTCTTCGCCGAACAACCTGAACTGCAGGCCTATTTCGAACGCATCCTGGACAAGTACGGAATCCGCCCACACGTCCGGTTCGAAACCGAGGTCACCGGCGCGACGTGGGACGAGGCGACCGCGACATGGCAGGTGGTGGTGCGCACGCCGGACGGGACGGCCGAGACGGTGTCGGCACGGGCGGTGATCAGCGCCGTCGGGCAACTCAATCGTCCTTACCTGCCGTCGATCTCGGGGCAGGACGACTTCGACGGTCCGTCGTTCCATTCGGCGGAGTGGGATCACGATGTCGACCTCACCGGCAAGCACGTCGCGATGGTCGGCGCCGGTGCCAGCGGGTTCCAGATCGCGCCGTCGATCTCCGGAAAAGTCTCTTCGCTCAACATTTTTCAGCGAACCGCGCAGTGGATGTTCCCCAACCCCAACTATCACGCAATGGTCGGCGACGGCGTCAGATGGGCGCTCACGCACCTGCCGTTCTACGGCCGCTGGTACCGCTTCCTGTTGTTCTGGCCCGGTTGCGACAAGGGCCTGGCCGCGGCCCGCGTCGATCCGGACTATCCCGATCAGCAACGCGCGGTCAGCGAGATCAACGACGTCACGCGAATCATGTTCACCGAGTGGATCAAAGGCCAGATCGGTGACAACCCGGACCTGCTGGCCAAGGTCATCCCGGACTACCCGGCGACCGGCAAACGGACGTTGCAGGACAACGGCAGCTGGCTCCAGACGCTCACGCAGGATCACGTCGAGCTGATCCGGACGCCCATCGCACGTATCGAACGCGACGCCGTCGTGACGGCCGACGACCGGCGCCATCCCGCTGATGTGATCGTCTACGCCACCGGCTTTCACGCCGGAAAGGTGCTGTGGCCCATGACCATCGTCGGCCGCGACGGCCGTGTACTGGGCGAGCAGTGGGGTGAACGGCCGACCGCGTATCTCGGCATCACCGTCCCGGGATTCCCGAACTTCTTCTGTATGTACGGGCCTGGCACCAATCTCGCCAGTGGCGGCAGCCTGATCTTCCATTCGGAATGCCAGATGCGTTACATCTCAGAATGTTTGGACCTGTTGTTGACCGGCCACGGGAACTGGATGGAACCGCGGCCCGAGCGGCTGGATGACTGGGTGCAGCGCAGCCAGGCCGAGATGCGGACCATGGTGTGGTCGCAGCCGTCCGTGCGGCACTCGTTCTACAAGAACGCCGACGGCGACATCTACACGCTCAGCCCGTGGCGCCTGGTCGACTACTGGACCTGGACGCGCAATGCCGACCCGGAGGACTACACCTTCGGGTGAACCGACGCGCGGTCAGTTGTTGACGGATTCGTCGTACGGCAAGTCGTGCCGGACGACGCGCACCTGGCCGCGCGGCAGGCATGCGGCGTAGCCATGGCGCTTGCCGTAGAGCTCCCAGGAGGTGTGCTCCTGGTCGGTGGGCACGTCGATCCGGTGTCCGTCCGCGAACGCCAGGTGCAGGCTGCCGTTGTCGTCCCATTCGGCGTGCGTGCACTTCTGGCCGGCGAAATCGAACAACGGCCGTTCCTGCTTGCGCACGTCGGCCGGATTGATCGCAACGACTTCCTGCGGGTCGGTCTCGGTGGCCGGCAGGGTCAGTGCCAGGGGCGCCGAGATGACGAGCTCGTTGTAGTCCTCCAGGTCCAGCACCAGTCCGTCGCGGAAGGAGATCCGCTGCACTGCGCATCCTTTTATCCACTGTTCGGTCATAACCCACTGTGTTACGACCTGGCCCGGCGCGCAACAACGCGCAACGTCTGGTGGGTCCGGGTGGCCGGGAACAGTGAGCGCTACCGGTTGACGAGGGGGAAGGCCAGCGCGCAGCCCGATTCCATGGAGTGCGTCCAGGCGTCCTGCTCGGCGGAAGCCCGCAGGTGCCGGGGGCGCGCGGTCCAGCCGCAGGTGCACGTCGCATAGGAGCAGCCGAGCCCGCGAACATGTACGCCCACCTCGTCATGCGACACGACGGTGGGTGGGGTGAGGGGCGGTGCCGTCATCATGCTGACCTCCTGGCCGGTCTTGTCGACAATTCTCGCGCCGCCGCATCACAGGAACCAGCAGCGACAGGTCACAACTAGGCCAACGCCGCGCGGTCGTCCGGCCCCGGCGGTTCGCTGCCACGCCGACCGGCCGGCGTGAAGATGGCAAATGCTGATAACGGTTTGAACACAGGGCAGTCGGAAGCTGGCAAATCATCGCAGGTCGGTGGCCTGCGGACGGGTGCCCTGTGGCCCAGGTAACGGGTAAGGTCAGCGGTCAAAGGGTGGCTTTTCTCACCACGATTCCGGATAGTTTTCGCCCGCCCAAGCGCGCGTCATCGCGGATCGTGCGGCGCCACCATGCGGTTTTGAAGGGGTTGTTTGCGTGGACGCGGTGCTCGGTTTGGCCATGACTCCGTCGTCCATCGGCTTGGTGCTGGTCGAGGGCAATGACGTCGACGGGTTCACCATGGACCACGACGCCGTCGAGATCATGAACTCCGGGGACGCCACCGCTGCAGTGCTGCGCAGCGAGGCGCGGGCGGCGACGCGCGGGTTGCGGCTCAAGTCGATCGGACTGACGTGGAGCGACGACGCCGACGTCGAGGCCTCGATGCTGATGCAGTCGCTCTCGGATTCCGGTTTCGACAATGTGGTGCCGGTGCGCTTCCCGGAGGCCAACGAGGCCGTGGCCCGCGGCATCGCGGACGCATTGGGCTGTGGGACGACGGCGGTGTGCACCATCGAGCCGGAATTCGCGATCACCATGATCGTGCATGCGGCCAGCGGCGCCGTCCACACGGCCGTGAACCACTCCATCGGCTCCAGATCGGTGCTGACCAGCTGGCTCAGCTCCGTTTTCGCTCGCGCGGACTGGCAGCCGGAGGCGCTGGTGGTCATCGGATCCGCCGGCAACTTCGAGGCGATTCTGCCGGGCCTGCAGGACGCGCTCTCGGTTCCGGTCTTCACCCCGGAAGAAGCAGACTTGGCGCTGGCCCGCGGTGCGGCGCTGGTGTCCGTGCGATCGGGCGAATCCGACCTGTCCGAGCCGTACTTCTTCGGCGACGAGCCCCGCCCGGACGAATGGGCCGGTCAGGATTTCGGCTGGGACCCGACCTTCGATCCATTCGAGGCCGCCGCTGCGTTCGAGCGCAACGCGGTGGTGCCGGTGGGACGGCATCGGTCGGGCAATTCGTCGCGGTGGCAGCAGGTCTCGAGCTCGCCCGCGCTGCCCCTGACCATGCTGGCCGTCGGGTCGACGGCCTTCGTGGCGTCCGTGTCGATGGCCGTCACGCTGCAGTTCCTGCCCACCCGTGGCGCCGCGTCGACGTCCGTCACCAAGAGCCCGCGGCCCGCTGCCGCCGAGCAGGCAGTGGCGCCCGTCCAGCCTCCTACGGTCCACGTCGTGCCCGCCGCCGAGCCGTCTGCCGACGTGTCGGCACCGGTCGAGGCACCGCTGTCGGATGCACCGATCCTCGAACCACAGCCGGCTCCCGCCGTCGAACCGGACCCGGCAGCACATCCCGAGGGTCAGCCGTCCGCCGCCACGGACATCCCGCCGGCGGAAATGCCGTCGAATTCGGTCGCCGTCGCGGTGCCCGCGGAGGCCCCGGCTCCGGCAGCTCCCGTCGCTCCGGCACCCACCGATGCGGCCCCGCCGGCCGAGCCCGCCGCGCCGCCGCAGTAAACCCCGAGGTCGAACCGCGTCGGCCGGGCCGACGGCGTGCGGCTAACGAAAGTAACGCCGCCGCCGAACTACGATATGTAGTGAACGTATCTCGGACCTGAGGATGGACCCCTTGCCCAAAACTGTGCGTTATGCGCTGGCCGTTGCCGCATCTGCGGTGATGATGCTGAGCGGCTCCGTGGGTGCTGCTGTCGCGGCATTGCCCGAGTCCCTTCCGGTCGCGATGATCACGCCAGGCAGTGGTGCCGTGGTCGGTGTCGGGATGCCCGTCACGGTGACCTTCAGCCAGCCGGTCGCGGACCGGGTGCGCGCCGAACGCACCATCGAGTTCTCGTCGCCGAAGATGACGAAGGCGCCCGCCGGTACGTTCGCCTGGCTGGCCGACAACCGCGTGCAGTTCACGCCCAGCACCTACTGGCCTGCGCACTCATCCATCAAGGTGTCGGTCGGCGGGGCCAAGCAGTCGTTCGAGACCGGGTCGGCCACGCTGGGAGTCGCGAGCATCAGCGGACACACCTTCACGGTGAGCATCGACGGCCAGGTCGTGAAGACCATGCCGGCATCGATGGGCAAGCCGAAGCACCCGACACCGGTGGGGTCGTTCACGGCGCTGGAGAAGCAGAACCCCGTCGTCATGGATTCGCGGACCATCGGCATCCCGCTCAATGACCCCGAGGGTTACAAGCTGACGGTGTACAGCGCCGTGCGAGTCACCTGGGGTGGCGTCTACGTGCACGGCGCGCCGTGGTCCGTTGGGCAGCAAGGCTATTCGAACGTCAGCCACGGCTGCATCAACCTGAGCGCCGACAACGCGTCCTGGTACTACAACCAGGTGAACATCGGCGACCCGATCATCATCAACTCGTAGACCGCAGCGCCTGCGCCGTCGCGTCGTCGGCGGGCAGGAATGCTTCGATGCTCAATTCCACGGCGGTCAGGTCCAGCGCCGTGCCGAAGGTGGTCACGGTGCTGAGGAAGGTCAGCACCTGGCCGTCCGGGCCGTCGATCTCCAGCGGTACCGCGACGCCGCCCAGATCGGACGATTCGACGTTTCCACCGGGGTAGGCCTCGATCTCGGTCAACAGGTCGTGAAGTTGGGCCGACGCACTGCTGGCCACCTCGCGCCGTAGCCGCCCGATCACGTGGTGGCGCCACTGTCCGAGATTGCGGATCCGGGGCGCCAACCCGTCCGGATGCAGCGAAATGCGAAGGGCGTTGGGCGATTTCAGCAATGGGGGAGCCACGCCCTCGAGCAGCACCACGATGCCGGCATTGCCGGCCACGATGTTCCACAGGTGGTCGACGGCCAGGCACGGGAACGGCTCATACGCGGCGAGCACGCGGTCGATCCCGGTGCGCACCGCGCTCATTTCTGGGTCGTCGAGTGCCCGCTCGGCGTACACGGGCGCGTGCCCGGCGGCCAGCAGCAGCCGGTTCTGTTCTCGCGCAGGGACATTCAGCACACTGCCGAGTTTGAGTACCATGGCCCGGCTCGGCGTCGAACGGCCGGTCTCGATGAAACTGAGATGGCGCGCGGACACGTCGGCCTCGATCGCCAGGTCGAGCTGGCTGATGCGCCGCCGTTGCCGCCACTGCCGCATGAGGGTTCCGAACGGTTGCGGCGAGTGCGGTGGGGCAGTGGTAGCGGCGGTCACGCTCTCCAGTGTCGCGGCTGCAGGTCTCGGTGGCGACTACCTGTCAGGTAATTGCGGCAATTACCTGATGGGGACAGGCTCGAATCGGCCGGCAACGCACCAGGAGGCGATCGAGATGCGCACGACCCACCCCGCAAGCGAACCGTCGACGAAGGCGCCGCCGATCTGGCTGCGGGCGGTCATGGCGGCCGACCGAACCGGATCGGCCTGGTACGTCGGTACCGGTTTCTTCTTCGCGCCGGCGTTGCTGGTGGTCTCGCCGTGGCCGGCGCTGACCACGGTGCTATGGGTGATCATCTCCGTCACCGGGTTGTGGCTCGGCCTGCTCGGCGTCGCGATGGCGACCGGCCTGGCGATGGTGCTGCGCTCCGGCCAGGAGTTGTCCGACGATTACTGGCAGTCGCTTCTGGACTACCCGGATCGGCCCAAGGTCACTGCGCAACAGCTGGTTTCGCGTTAGCGCCGGTGTAGTCGACCTGCCAGTGCTTGATGCCGTTCAGCCAGCCGGACCGCAGTCGCTCCGGCTCGCTGAGCGGACGCAGGTCGGGCATGTGGTCGGCGATCGCGTTGAACATCAGGTCGATGGTCATCCGGGCCAGGTTCGCCCCGATGCAGTAGTGCGCGCCGGTGCCGCCGAAGCCGACGTGCGGGTTGGGGTCGCGCATGATGTTGAACGCGTACGGGTCGTCGAACACTTCCTCGTCGAAGTTGGCCGACCGATAGCACATCACCACCCGTTGGCCCTTCTTGATCGGCATGCCGCCGAGCTCTGTGTCCTGCGTTGCTGTGCGCTGGAACGAGGTGACCGGGGTGGCCCAGCGGACGATCTCGTCGGCGGCCGTCGCGGGACGTTCCCGCTTGAACAGTTCCCACTGGTCCGGGTGCTCGGCGAAGGCCATCATGCCCTGGGTGATGGTGTTGCGGGTGGTCTCGTTGCCGGCCACCGCCAGCAGGATGACGAAGAATCCGAACTCGTCGTCGGAGAGCTTGTGGCCCTCGACGTCGGCCTGGACCAGCCGGGTCACCAGGTCGTCGCGCGGGTTGGCGCCCCGATCGGCGGCCATGGCCATGCCATACATGATCAGTTCGACCGACGCGGTGATGGCGTCGTTGCCGGCGAATTCGGGATCCATGTCGCCGACCATCTGATTGGACCAGTCGAACAGCTTCTTGCGGTCTTCCTGTGGCACGCCCATCAGGCCGGCGATCGCCTGCAGCGGAAGCTCACAGGAGACCTGCTCGACGAAGTCGCCGTAGCCCTTGGCGGCGGCCTCCTGCGCGATCTGCTGTGCCCGCTTGCTCAGTTCGTCGCGCAGCAGTTCGATGGCCCGCGGGGTGAACATCCGCGAGATGATCTTCCGTAGGTGGGTGTGATGTGGCGCGTCCATGTTCAGCAGCACGAACTTGCCGCGCTCGATCTGTTCGGTGACGGTGCCGTCCTGGTACCGGGGGATGGCCGTCTTCTCCTGGCTGGAGAACACGTCGCTGCGACGCGACACCTCCTTGACATCCTTGTGCCGCGTCACCACCCAGTAGCCACCGTCATCGAAACCGCCCTTGCCCATGGGCTGTTCGTTCCACCAGATCGGCGCGACCTCCCGCAGTTCGGCGAGTTCGGCCACCGGCAGCCTCTGGGCGTAGATGTCGGGGTCGGTGAAGTCGAATCCAGCTGGGATGTTGGGTGCCGACATGTGGCGCTCCTCACTCTGCAACGTGTTTCAATTTAGTACCGCGTGGAGGTCGGGGCCGCAAGGTTATGCCGATAATTCGGCTCAGATTCTGGGTGAATGCCGATGGCTGCCGATTTGCCGAGCACTATTCGTCGTAGCAATTCCGGCGCGTGAGCCGTCGTGGGGGCCAAGTCCGCGAGCGGGGATTCGTACGGCCGCACCAGATTGATCCGGCAATTTCCCAGCAATACCGCAGTCACCTGTAGCACCATTGGTTACCGGACATGCACGGGAGGGCTTCAGATGAGGATCCTTGGCGACGCCAGAATCCGCGCCGTAGGGCTGGCCTGCGCAGCGTTGCTGCTGCCGATCGGGTCGGCCGCGGCCGCATGGGCCGACGACGCCGCGCCCGATACCAAGTCCGGTGACAGCTCGGCGGTCGATCTCGCGGCGGCCCCGATCGACCCGCCGCCGCCCGTTGCTCCCAAGCCGGTGCCGGCCGGCAAGCCGGTCCCGGTGGCGAATGCCACCCCTGTGCCGCACCTGTCCAGCCCGGAGAATCTGCCGCCGTACACCACGAGCACCGCGGAAGGGTCCCAGGACACCGACCAGCTGTCGTATCTGCGCGACGTCTGGCATGCCGTCCAGGAGCGCGAGATCAGCCCCAAGCAGGCCCTCGTGCTGCTGGCGCAGCGCCCCATGGACGCTGACGCAGCACCTCCCGCGGGCATGCCGGCCGGGCCGCAGGCGCAAGCGCCGGTCCGGCCGCCGGCCCCGGAAGCGCCTGCCCCTGTGGACGTTCCGCCGCCCCCGGAGTAGCTAGGCCGTCAGCGCTTCGATCCGGGCCGGCACGTGTTTGTGCCATGGGGTGCCCGCGAACTCATCGCGCCAGTCGGCCGAGGTCAGGTTGTTGGGGGCCACGCCCGGCACCTGCTGTTCGCCGTTTGCGTCGGTGAAGTCCAGCCCGAAACCGTTGGGCAGCGAGGCATGTCCGGGCAGCATGACATCGGTGACCTCCACCGAGGCTTCCGCGCTGCCGGCCGCGGTGGTGATCCGGGCGCGGCCACCGTCGACCAGGCCCAGCGCCGCGGCGTCTTCGACGCTGACCCGCAGTGCGCCGTCGGCGTCACGCTTGCGCCAGCCGGGATCGCGGATGATGTCGTTGGCGGTGAACGCCCGGCGCTCGCCGGCCGACAGCACGATCGGATAGTCATCGGAGATCAGCGGCGGTCGATCGGTGGCGAGCGCGCCGAGTTCGGAGAGCATCTCGGGGATCTCCAAGGCGATGCGCCGGTCGCTGTGGCTGACCAGGTTCCAGTCGTCCTCGTACTCGTGCACCGTGAACGTCACCCCGGACCGGCCTTCGAGGATGGCGGTGAACAGCGCGTTGCCGTCGGCATGGCCGGCCCGGCGGACCGCATCGGGATAGGTCATCGCGGCTTTCTGGGCCAGTCCCCACAGCGCTGCCGCACCGGCCAGGCCGTCCGGCAGCGCCGGGCCCAGGGTTTCGTACAGCACATAGGGCAGCACCCTGCCCAGCGCCGGGTTGGCGCCCACTGCGCTGAAGAATGCCCCGAGGTAGGCGTCGAGGCCGTCGCGGGCGGCCCGGCGCAGCGGGTCGAGTTCCGCGTCGTCGACGACGCCGAGCGCGCGCACCAGCCGAGCCCAGATCTCGGGTTCGGGCAAGGTGCCGGGCAGCGGCGTCATCAGGGCGTGCCGCAGGTGAAAGGTGTTGTGCGGGAACTCGAGATTGAAGAACGTCGCTTCGGGCTTCTCGAACTGGCTGGCCGCCGGCAGCACGTAGTGGGCCAGCCGCGCGGTCTCGGTCATCGCGACATCGACGACCACCAGCAGTTCCAGCGCCCCGAGCGCGTCGCGCACCGCGGCCGAGTCGGCAATGGAATGCGCGGGGTTGCTGCTCTCGACGATCATCGCCCGGAACCGGTCCGGATGGTCGGTCAGGATCTCCTGCGGCACCACGTTGGACGGCAGCAGCCCGGCGATGATGGGAGCGCCGGTCACCGGCGAGCGGCCGACGCCGCCCGCCGCGAACAGCGGCGCGAATGACGAATGCAGGTGCTGCCCACCGCGTTTGGCGAAGTTGCCGGTCAGGATCCACAACATCTTGTTCAGATAGGAGACCAGCGTGCTGTTCGGCGCCTGCTGAACGCCGAGGTCCTCGAACACCGAAACGCTTGCCGCACCGGCAATCCGGCGGGCAGCGGCGCGCAACAGCTCGGCGTCGACGCCGCAGCGCTGGGCGAAGTCGTCGACGTCCACTGCGCGTAGCGCGTCGCGAACCGGCTCGACACCGGTGACATGCTCGGTGAGAAACGCCTCGTCGCAAAGGTCTTCCTGGACCAGAACCGCGGCCAGCGCGCTGATGCACCAGGCATCGGTGCCGGGCCGCACCCGCAGGTGGAAGTCGGCCATCTTGGCGGTGTCGGTTAGTACCGGGTCGATGACGATCATGGACCGCTGCGGATCCTTCGCGATGTCCTGCAGCACGGTGCGTGCGCGCGGGAAACTCTGCGACATCCACGGGTTCTTCCCGACGAACACCGACACCTCGGCGTGCTCGAACTCGCCGCGGGTATGTCCGCCGTAGAGCTGTGCGTCGACCCAGAACTCGCCGGTCTTCTCCTGCGCCAAGGCGTTTGACCGGTACCGGGCGCCGAGTGCCTTGAGGAAGGCGCCGCTGTACGCGCCGCCCAGGTGATTGCCCTGGCCACCGCCGCCGTAGTAGAAGATCTTGTCGCCGCCGTACTCGTCGCGGACCCGCGAGAACCCCTCGGCGATCTCGGAAATCGCGGTGTCCCAGTCGATTTCCTCGTAGCTGCCGTCCGGCCGGCGGCGCATCGGCGAGGTGAGGCGGCTGCTGTTGTTCTGATAGTGATCCAGGCGCAGTGCCTTGTTGCACGTGTAGCCCTGCGAGGCCGGATGCGCCTTGTCGCCACGGATTTTCGACAGCGTGCGGCCGTCGAGCTGCACGACGATGCCGCAGTTGCACTCGCACAGGATGCAGGCAGTGGACTGCCACTCCTGGGTTTCGGTCATGACGACGCCTTCCGTTGTGTTGTCGCGGCAGACACGAGGGCGCGTAGCTGCCGATGCACGAGGTCCAATGGGTTGGTCGAGCCGGTGGTACGGGCCACCAGGACGGCGCCTTCGATGGCGGTGGTGGCGAGCATGGCCAGCTCGGCGGCTTGTTCGGGGGCGGCTCCGTCGGCCTGCAACTGCACTTCGAGTTGGTCGAGCCAGCGGGTGAAGGCTGCGGCGGCCCGTTCGATCACGGGCGGGTTGTCGGCCTCGACGGCGACTGCGACCACCGGGCAACCGGCCCGGAATCCGCTGTCGGTCAGTTGGGTGCGGAACCCGTCGATCAGCACGTCGAGCGCTTCGAGTGCCGTGCCGGCCTTGGCGATCCGGCGGGCGACGTGATCGCTCGCGAAATCGATTGCCTCGCAGAGCAGTTGGGTCCGACCGCCGGGGAAGTGATGGTAGGCCGAGCCGCGCGGCGCTCCGCTGTGGGCGAGCACGTCGGCGATCGCCGTCGAATGCGCGCCCCGCTCGCGGATGAGCAATGCCGCAGAAACGATCATGCGGTCACGCGGGCTGGCCATGGCTGCGGTCCCTTCGCCGATATGTATGCAACCATACATAATCGGCAGGCAGGGGTCTATGCCGGCGCGCGGCCTAACTGATCGACAGCCAGAGCGCCAGGAACGCCGACATGCTCGTCAGGCACCACAGATGGTCGCGGCAGATGGACCGGGCCAGCCGCGACTGCTCGGCGAGCGTCCCGGTCCGGTGCCCCAGGGTCACGGCGTGCCGGACGGTGCGCAGCAGCGCCAGCAGCACCGGCCCACCGGCAAGAACAGCCGAGAGCGCCAGCAACCATCCGGGCGCCGCCCCGCGGACAGCATGAAAAGCCAACGCCGCCAATAGGATCACCATCACGGCGGCGATCACCAGGCTCATCGGGCGCGATGCTGTGGTGGCCCGGTGGTAGTAGGCGGCGATGGACGCCAGCACGGGTTCCGGCACGTCGGCCGACCTGCGATGGCGGAGCACCTGAACATCGAAGATCAGGTCCATCCACAGGACGGCGATCAGGAACCCGCTGCCGGCGGCCTCGATCACACGGACGCGGCTTCGTTCAATTCCTCGAGCCGGCCGGTGGCCTCCAGGTACTCCTGCACCCAGCGCTCGATCACCGCGGACGTCTTCTCGACCTTGGTGAACTGGCCGACCACCTGGCCGACGGGGTTGAACGCGACGTCGACGCTCTCGTTCGGGTACTTGTGCGTCGCGGCGACGGCCATGCCGGAAACCATGTACTGCAACGGCATTCCGAGCGGCTTCGGGTTGCCTTCCTGCTCCCAGGCCTCGGTCCAATCGTTGCGCAGCATGCGCGCCGGCTTGCCGGTGAACGACCGGCTGCGCACGGTGTCCTTGCTGCTCGCCTTGGCGTACGCGGCGTGCTGCTGCTCGGAGTGTTCGCTCTCTTCGACCATCACCCACTGCGAACCGGTCCACGCGCCCTGCGTGCCGAGGGCGAGTGCCGCGGCGATCTGCTGGCCGCTGCCGATGCCGCCGGCGGCCAGCACCGGTACCGGCGCGACCTCCTTGACGACCTGGGGCCACAGCACGATCGAGCCGATCTCACCGCTGTGTCCACCGGCCTCGCCACCCTGGGCGATGATGATGTCGACGCCGGCATCGGCGTGCTTGCGGGCCTGTGACGGCGAGCCGCACAGTGCCGCCACCTTGCGGCCCTCGGCATGAATGTGGTCGATCATGTCCTTGGGCGGCGTGCCCAGCGCATTGGCGATCAGGGTGCACTTCGGGTGCTGCAGAGCGACCTCGACCTGTGGGGTCGCGGTGGCCTCGGTCCAGCCGAGCAGCTGCAGGGCGTCGTCGTCGCTGTGGTCGACCGGCACGCCGTGGTCGGCGAGGATCTTCTTCGCGAAGTCGAGGTGTTCCTGCGGTACCAGGGCGTTGAGCTGCTTCTTGAGCACCTCGGGATCCAGGTCGACCTGGTCCATGCCCTCGTACTTGTTGGGGATGACGATGTCGACGCCGTAGGGGTGGTCGCCGATGTTCTCGTCGATCCACTTCAGCTCGATCTCGAGCTGCTCAGGAGTGAAACCGACGGCGCCCAGGACGCCGAATCCGCCGGCTTTGCTGACTGCCACGACCACGTCGCGGCAGTGGGTGAAGGCGAAGATCGGGTATTCGATGCCGAGTTGATCGCAGAGAGCGGTGCGCATAGGAGTTCCTTGTGCTGGTGCCGAAGCCGTAGTGGCAAAACTGAAACGTGTTCTAATTTAGTACCGCGTGACAGTCCGGCGCGCAAGGCCACGCGCGCATTGGGGCCCAGATTCGGGGCGAATACCGTTCCTGACGGTCAGCGCCGCACTAGTCGTCGTAGCCAACCGGTCCGGTGGCCGGATGGGGCTGCCGCGCGCACCACCGTCCAGCCGAGGCGCTCCGCTTCGGCGGCCAGCCCGGGACGCGGATTCACCGGAATCGGGTGCCCCACGGCGTGCATCAGCGGCAGGTCCTCGTCGCCGTCAGCGTAGAAGTAACTCTGTTTCAGGTCAACAGAATTGGCCTGGCTGAACTCCGCGACCGCGGCGGCCTTGCGGTGGCCCCAGACGATGGGCCGGACGATGTCACCGGTGAGGGTGCCGTCGCCGTCGACGGTGAAGTGGTTGCAGATGACGTGCTCGACACCCAGGTAGCGGGCCAGCGGCATGACATGCATGGTCAGCGCCGACGAACTGAGCACCACCGTGTGGCCCGACCGCTGATGGGCACCCACGATCTCGCGCATCGTCGGGAACATCCTGGCCTGGACGTGGCTGTGGAACAACTGCTCACCGAGTGACTCCTGCTCGGCCAGCGACTCGCCCCGCATATAGCCGGCGGCGCGAATCAGCAGTCGCTCGAACTCCATGCGGCGCAACTTGTATCGCACGGTCGCCTCGAGGATGCCGGTCAGTTCGCCGAAGGCGGCCTGCCGCTGCCGGAACCGGTGCGCGGCGTGGACCGTCGCGATGAAACCGGACACCAGCGTGCCGTCGACGTCGAAGAAGGCACCGACGTTCGAGCTCGTCGCGCCACGGTCATCGGCGTCGATCGCAGTGATCGGCCCCGTGATCGGCCCGGCGTTCGGCGCAGACATGTTCCCAGTATGCCGGGATGCCCGGCTGCCCATCGGCCGGGCGGTAGCCTGACCCGTCATGGGACGCGTGGACGGCAAAGTTGCACTGATCACTGGTGGCGCACGGGGGATGGGTGCGGCGCACGCCCGCATGCTCGTCGCCGAGGGCGCCAAGGTCGTCATCGGCGACATCCTCGATGAACCGGGCGAGGCGCTGGCCACCGAGCTCGGTGACGCCGCGCGCTACGTGCACCTCGACGTCACCGACGCCGACCAGTGGACCGCCGCGGTCGCCACCGCGACCGAGCAGTTCGGTCTGCTCAACGTCCTGGTCAACAACGCCGGCATCACCGCCCTCGGCAAGATCGGCGAGTTCGACATGGCCAAGTGGCAAAAGTGCATCGACGTCAACCTGACCGGCACCTTTCTCGGCATGCAGGCAGTGGTCGCGCCGATGCGGGAGGCCGGCGGCGGTTCGATCATCAACATCTCGTCCATCGAGGGCATGCGCGGCGCGACGCTGCTGCATCCGTACGTCGCGTCCAAGTGGGCGGTGCGTGGGCTGACCAAGTCCGCGGCCATCGATCTGGGCAAGGACAAGATCCGGGTCAACTCGGTGCTGCCCGGCTTCATCCGCACGCCGATGACCAAATATTTCCCCGACGACATGATGACCGCGCCGCTGGGCCGGCCCGGGCAGGCCGATGAGGTAGCGACCTTTGTGGTGTTCCTGGCCAGCGACGAATCGTCGTTTGCCACCGGCAGCGAGTTCGTCGTCGACGGCGGTCTGACGACCGACGTGCCGCACAAGTTCTGACCTCAACGTTTCTGGAACTACCGGTCTGACGGGGCACAATGAGGAGCCCCCACATCGCGTATCCCCCTTGTTGAAGCGCGTTCAGATCCGGAGGGAGCAGGGCTATATCAACCGAGTTGCGCCGCGGTGCAGTGCTGGGTGCTGTCATTTTCCTGGTGCTGCTGTTCGCCTGTACCGGTGATCTGCCGCGCCTGCTGAGGCCCATGAGCCCGGCCGCCGAGGTCGAGTTGGCGCAGGGTTGGCAGCTGGCCTCGGCGCAGGGCCTGGCGGCCACCGGAGCGCAGCTCAGCACCGACGGGTTCGGCGCGACCGGTGCCGGCTGGCACCAGGTGCGGCACATGCCGGCGACGGTGCTGCAGGCGCTCGAGGACGACGGCACCTACCCGGACCTCTACTACGGCGACAACCTGCTGACCAAAGTGCCGCAGGACCTGTACAAGCAGGACTGGTGGTACCGCACGACGTTCGTCGCGCCGGCCGGGCACTCGACGTACCGGCTGAACTTCCCTGGCATCAACTACCGGGCCGAGATTTGGCTGAACGGGCACCGGATCGCCGACAGCGGGCAGATCGCCGGCATGTACGTCGACCACACCCTGGATGTGTCGAAGTGGATCGATCGCGGCCGGGCCAACACGCTCGCCGTCAAGGTCACCCCGGAGCGGGCGCTGCAGGATGTCGACGGCGTGGAGTTGGCCGACAGCTGGTTCGACTGGATCAACTGGAACTACCTCGGCTACCAGGGACCGGGGAAGAACCCGGCCAACGGCAATTCGTTCGTCGCGGACCGCAATGCCGGCATCCTCAAACCGGTCACCCTGAAGATGTCCGGCGATGTGGCGATCACCGATGCCACCGTGAACAGCCAGCTGCCGTTGCCGCGTACCGACAGCGCCCAGCTGAGCGTCCGGTCCGGCCTGACCAACTACTCCGACCAACGGGTCAACGGCGTCGTGCGGGCGACCATCACCCGTGCCGGTAAGACGGACATCGAGATCGAGCGACCGGTCTCGCTCGGGCCGGGGGAGAGCCGTGACGTCACCTTCAGCGCAGGCGACTACGAGGCGCTGCGGATCGGCAATCCCGACCTGTGGTGGCCGTACACGATGGGCAAGCCCGACCTCTACGACCTGCGGGTGCAGTTCCTGCAGTACGGCCAGACCACTGACGAGTTGAAACAGCGGTTCGGCATCCGCTCCATCGAGCAGGGCCGCGACGGCAGCGAGGAGTTCCCGCAGCTGGGTTCGGGCGGCAACTTCTATCTGAAGGTCAACGGCCGGGACTTCCTGGCGCGCGGGGCGACCTACACTCCCGACCTGCTGTACCGCGACGATCCCGACCGCGACAACGCGATCCTGCGCTACGTCAAGGATCTGGGTCTGAACATGATCCGGATGGAATCCAAGATTCCCGGTGCGCGCTTCATCGAGCGGGCCGACGAACTGGGCATCCCGCTGATGGTGGGCTGGATGTGCTGTAACCAGTGGGAGAAATGGCCACAGTGGAACCAGGAGGCTCACCGGGTCGCGCAGGACAGTCTGCGCTCGCAGATCCTGATGCTGCGGTCACATGCGTCGGCATTCGTCTGGGCCAACGCCAGCGACGGGCACCCGCCGGCCGACATCCTGGCGCAGTACCACGACATTCTGCGAAAGTTGCACTGGCAGAACGCCGTTGTCGACACGGTGTCGTCGTACACCACCGATTCGTCGGGTAACCGGCTGTGGGACGGCATCCAGATGGCCGGCCCGTACACCTGGCGGGCGCCCGCGTACTGGTTCGACGGCAGCTACGCCGCCGCCCGGGGAGCGTCGGCCGAGCAGGGCGACAACGAGCACATCCCGCCGTTCGCGAGCCTGCGCAAGTTCATTCCGCCGGACAAGCTCTGGCCGATCAACGACATGTGGTACTTCCACGCCGGTTCCAACCCCGGTAACGAGGCCCTGGCGAGCATCCGCACCGCGATCGTCCAGCGATACGGATCATCCACTGGCGCTGAGGAATTCGCGCGCAAGGCACAGCTGGCCCACTACGAGGCGACCCGGGCCCAGTTCGAGTCGTTCGCCGCTCTGGGCTGGGCGGACCGCAAGATGACGATCTACTGGATGCTCAACAACCACTGGCCGTCGTTCTTCGGCAACATCTTCGACTACTACCTACGGCCCGGCGGTGCGTACTACGGAGCCAAGAAGGGCCTGCAGCCGCTGTCGGTCACGTTCGACTCGTACGCCACCGGCGATCACAGCACCGCCAAGGTGAGCATTGTCAACCAGAGCCCGGAGAACGTCGTCGGGCTCCGCGTCCGTACGCGGGTGTACGACATCAACGGGACCATGCGCGACGACCGCATCAGTGACCCGTACGACGTGGTCTCGGGCGCCGCCGCGGTGGCCCTGACGCTGCCGCGGGTGGTGCCCGATTCCCGGGTCTTCTTCGTCCGGGCCGAGCTGGTGAACCCTGCCGGCGCGGTCATTGCGAACAACGACTACTGGCAGTCGCAGCAGGACGACATCGGCGAACCGGGCAAGGACGTCGCGTTCGAGCTGCACCAGACCGCATGGGCCGACATGACGCCGCTGAACTATATGCAGAAGGCCCGGCTCGACGTCAGCGCCGCCGGTTCGATGAACGATGCCGGCCAGCAGGTCGTCGACATCACGTTGCGCAACCCGACCAAGCAGGTCGCGTTCTTCGAGCGGGCAGAGCTGACCTCCGCTCCGGACGCCGACGAGATCCTGCCCATCGAGTACAGCGACAACTACGTCACCGTGTATCCGGGGGAGACCGCCCATGTTCGCGGGCTGGTGCCGAAACCGGGTGTGAACGCGGGCTGGGTCCGGGTCGGTGGCTACAACACGCCGCCGGTGACAGTCCCGGTTACGGGCGGCTCCAGGCCGTCCGACTCGGCGGACGCCGCAGCGCGGGCCGCGGTGACCGACCCGGGTTTGGCCGAGCCGGACGTCCGGCCCGCGGCGCCCGACGCGGTACCGCGGGTCCCGCGGCCCGGCGCATGAGACATGATGAACGCACAGACGAAGGAGAAGCTGATGGCCCACGAGGTGGCTGACGAACGTTCCGCACTCGCCGCATACACCGCCGAAAAGGGGTGGCAGCGCCGTACGGACGACCGCGTCGATATCTACCTGCGTGGCGCGTCCCGGGTCCGGGTCATCTGGCAGGGTGACCACGCGATCAGCGGCAGCTCCCGCTTCCAGGACGACATCATGGAGACCTACACGCGCGACCTCGACACCGTGCGCGCCTGGCTGGCGGGCTGACTCAGTCCGCAGTACCGTCCGGCACCGTCGTACTGTGATCGCCATGGGTGTGCGTGCGGGCATCGTGGTGACCGGGACCGAAGTTCTCACCGGGCGGGTCCAGGATCTCAACGGGCCGTGGCTGGCGGATCAGTTGCTGGAACTCGGCGTGGAACTCGCCCACATCACCATCTGTGGCGATCGGCCCGAAGACATTGAGGCCCAACTGAATTTCCTCGCCGGCCAGGGCGTCGACTTGATCGTCACCAGCGGCGGTCTCGGACCGACGGCCGATGACATGACCGTCGCCGTGGTCGCCAAGTTCTGTGGCCGCGAGCTGGTGCTCGACGAGCCGCTCGAGGAACGCATCGCAGAAATCTTGCGGTCCTTCATGGGCCGGTTCCCGGGCGCCGACTTCGACGCGGTGCGCGCGGCCAACCGCAAGCAGGCGCTGGTGCCCAAGGGTGGGAGCGCCGACGGCGTCGAGATTCTGGACCCCGTGGGTACGGCGCCGGGCGTCGTGGTCACCCGGGCCGGGGGCGGGCCGACGGTGATCGTGCTCCCCGGGCCGCCCCGCGAACTACGGCCGATGTGGCACCGCGCCATCGAGACGGCGACGGCCCAGCGGGCGGTCGCCGGGCGCACCATCTACCGGCAGGAGACCATCCGGATGTTCGGCCTGCCCGAGTCCGGGCTGGCCGAAACCCTGCGGGATGCGGAAACCCTGGTGCCCGGTTTCGCGGGCCTGGAGATCACCACGTGTCTGCGCCGCGGCGAGCTGGAGATCGTCACCCGCTATGAACCCGACGCCGCCGAGAGCTACCGGCAACTGGCCGCGCTGCTCCGCGAGCGCCATCCGCGGGACGTCTACTCCGAGGACGGAACCTTGGTCGATGACCAAGTGGCGCAACTGCTTTCGGGCCGCACCATCGCGACCGCCGAGTCGTGCACAGCCGGCCTGCTCGCGGCCCGGTTGGCCGACCGGCCCGGCTCGTCGGCCTACCTGGCCGGTGGCGTCGTGTCGTACTCGAACGAGGCCAAGGCCGAGCTGCTCGGCGTCGATCCCGCATTGATCGCCACCCACGGTGCGGTATCCGAACCGGTCGCCGAGGCCATGGCGGCCGGCGCGCTGCGGCGATTCGGTGCCGACATCGCCGTGGGCATCACCGGCATCGCCGGTCCCGGCGGCGGCAGTGAGGAAAAGCCGGTCGGCACAGTGTGTTTCAGTGTGGGCCTGGCCGACGGCACGACCCAGACGCGGACAATTCACCTGCCGGGTAACCGGGCGGATATCCGTGAGCGGTCGACGACCGTTGCGATGCACATGCTGCGCCGGGTGCTCAGCGGTCTGCCCGTCAGTGTCTGACGGAGCAGCCTGACCCTTACTGCGCGGCCAGGTCGGCGTCCCAGACCTCGAGAATCTTGGTCAGGATGTCTTCGGGTACGCCCAGCCCTGCCAGGTGGCTTTCGCCTGGCAGCGTGTACATCTCGGCATCGGCAATCCGCGCCACCGCGTGCTCGCCGTGGGCGTAGGGCACGATGTGGTCGGCATCGCCGTGCCACCAGCGCACCGGCACCTTGATGTCCTCCAGCCGGAAGCCCCAGTCGCGGGCGAACACCACGATGTCGGCGAACGGCGCCGCCAGCTGCTTGCGGCTGCCATTGAGCAGATCGTCGAGGAACATCGCCTTGAACTCCGGACGGCTCAACAGGTTTCGGTCACCGTCCGGAGAAATCCGGGCATACAGGTCGAGAGCGGGGGAGCCGAACGGCCCGATCAGCTTGATCAGTGACCCCGCTACCCAGCGGATGGGGGTGTCGGCGACCTCGAGGACCGGACGGACGATCTTGGCCAGCTCCATCAGCCCGCTGCTGATGCCGTCCTCACCGATCAAGGGGGCGACGCCGCCGAGCACCGCGGCCATCACCACCCGGTCGGGCATCGCGGCCGCGGTGGCCAGCGTGTAGGGGCCGCCGCCGGACAGGCCGATCACCGCGAACCGGTCGATGCCGAGGGTGTCGGCGATGGTCCGCAGATCGTCGGTGAATCCGAGCACGTTCTCGTACTGGTACGGAGTCGACGAGCCGATGCCCGGCCGGTCGATGCCGATCAGCCGGATGTTCTTGCGCGCGGCGAAGGTGCGGGCCTCGGTCGGGATCTGCCGGCGCGCGCCGGGTGTCCCGTGCAGCCAGAACACCGCTCGTCCCTGCGGGTTCCCGAACTCGGCAAAACTGATCTGGCGGTCCTCGCCGACGGCAATGTTGCCTTCCAGCTTCGGGCGCTCAATCGACATGACCATGGCCGAATTGTCGCACCCCCGGAACCTGCGGCGGCCTGCGGCTACCCCGCGCTGCGGGCGTCGACGCGCGTCTTCCACAGGCTCGCCACCGTCGTCACGATGAGCGTGACGATGATGACCGCCAACGACAGCAGCGTCGGGATCTGCGGCACGTGCACCGGCTCACCGCCGTTGATGAACGGCAGCGTGTTCTCGTGCAGCGCGTGCAGGACCAGCTTCACGCCGATGAAAGCCAGGATGAAGGCCAGGCCCTGCGACAGGTACACCAGCCGCTTGAGCATGTCGCCGAGCAGGAAGTACAGCTGGCGCAGACCCATCAGCGCGAAGACGTTCGCGGTGAAGACCAGGTACGGCTCCTGGGTCAGGCCGTAGATCGCCGGGATCGAATCGAGCGCGAACAGCAGGTCGGTGGTGCCGAGGGCGATGATGACCAGAATCATCGGGGTCAGTACCCGCTTGCCGTTCACCACGGTGTGCAGCCGGGAGCCGTCCCACTGGTCGGAGGCTTTCAGGTATTTGCGGGCGAACCGCACCATCGAGTTCTCGGCGTCGTCGTCGTGCTCGGTGTCGCGGACCAGCTTGGCCGCCGTGTACACCAGGAACGCGCCGAAGACGTAGAAGATCCAGGAGAACTGCGAAATCGCAACGGCGCCAAGGGCGATGAAGATGCCGCGGAAGATCAGCGCCAGGATAATGCCGATCAGCAGGACCTGCTGCTGCAGGACCCTGGGCACCTTGAAGCTGGCCATGATGATCAGGAAGATGAAGAGGTTGTCGACCGACAGGCTGTATTCGGTGAGCCAGCCGGCGAAGAACTGAACTCCGTAGTCACCGCCGTGGAAGCGCCACACCCAGATGCCGAACGCGATCGCGAGCCCGATGTAGGTGGCGAGGTAGCCGGCGGTTTCGCGGGTGGTTGGTTCGTGTGGCCTGCGGCCGATCACCACCACGTCGAAGAGGAGTACAGCGATCGTCACCCCGAGGGTGATGGACCATTCAAGCGTAGAAACATTCATGCGGGGGCGCCTCCGGGCGTCAGTGAGCGACCGAGGTCTCTACCGCCGCCGCAACGGCCCGCAGCACCGGCTACCCGACGTTGGGCAACGTGATGACGACACCGCGGCGAAGGAATACTCCCCTCGGCATCCATTATCGCAGACGGTCGTCGGGGCCGGCGCTGCGGCGGGGTGTCACGCCGTGACCAGCACGGTCAGTTGTGCGCCGTCGCGCTCGACCCGCATGCCGGCGCGACGTGCGACGGCGGCTACCGCGGCGGCGTCGCTCGGTTCGGCCCGGCTGCCGGCCAGGGCACGCGCCAACCGGCCCTTGTGGGCCTTGTTGAAGTGGCTGACCACGGTGCGGCGCCCGTCGGGGTGTTCGGTGTAGACGTCGACCGTCACCGCGCCGGGGATCTTGCCGAGCGCCTCGTATGAGCCGGACCGCAGGTCGACGATGAGTTCCTGCTCCTGGAGCTGGGCCAACACGGGTTCCAGGACGGGCTTCCACCGGCTGGCCAGGGTGCCGCCCGCGGGCAGCTTCGACGATGCCGACAGTCGGTACGCCGGAATCGGGTCGTCAGCGCGCAGCAGCCCGAACAGGGCCGATCCGACTGCCAGGCGGGCACGGGCGCGGGTCGCGGTGGCACCGCGCAGCGACCCGACGTCGAGGGCGTCGTACAGCACCCCGGTGTAACGGTCGATGGCCGGCATGGTCGGGGCGGTGAGCAGCTCCGCGTTGCGGGCGATCTCGGAATCCTGCGAAGCGGAGATGGCGAGGGCTTTGCGGCTGGCTTCCGGATCGGCGGCGAGCGCGACGAGTTCGTCGACGAGGGCCGTCCGTAGCGGCGTGAGTTCCGGCACACTCAGCGTGCCGATCCGCAGCGGTGGTCCGTCGCCACCTGGGCGCTTGGTCTCCGAGGGCGGTAGCAGCACGATCACGGCGAAGACGGTATCCGACGGCGATTGGTACGGCGCGTACCATCAACGTGTCAATCGTGGGTGTTTGCTTTGCCGCTGTGGTCGAGGTGGCCTAAAGTTCGGTACCTACTGACGTCGGGGCTGAGGTCGGTAGGCCGAGGTTCCGTACCTGCGGTGATTACCAGGGAATGCTGGGGTGGTTATGGGTAGGAACGCCAAGTTCGCCGTTGACATGCGGGTTCGTGTCAACCGCGGCGACGCCAAGGACGTGCGTGGCGTGATCGTCGAGGATTACGGCGATCATGCGGGATATTCGGTCGATGTCGGCGAGAACCATATTGTCGACGCGGCACGCCGCTGGGCTGTCCTGCTCGACAGCGGAACCCTGGTTTTCGCCGACGACGCGCATCTGAAGCCGGAGTAATCCGGCGCCTTCCCTCTCGGTTGTCCGAGCCCAAAAGCCGCCGGTCAACCACCCGCGATGAGCAGCGGGACCAGCTGCTCGGCATCCGTCCACGACCCGTGTTGTCCGATCAGGGCTGATTCCAGAGGTTCGACCGTCCGACGCACCAATCCCACGTTGTCCCGCGCCGCTGCCACGACGTCACCGATCCGGCTCCGCGCCGCGTCGCTGACCCGCGCACCGAACCAACCTTCGGCGATGGCCTGCTCTTTGGTGCGGACCCAGGCCTTGGCGCCCAACGTTTCTCGCCAGCGTTCGGCGACCGCGTCGGCCGCCCCGTCGGCGACGTAGACGTGCCGGGCCCGGGCTTCTCCGGCGACGGCGACCACGCCGTCCAGCAGATCCGGACGCGAATCGAGGTCGACGACGTCGGCTTCGTCGAGGTTGACCATGCCGTGGTCGGCCACGACCGCCAGCAGTCCACCGGCCGGTAGCGCATCGACGATCGATTCGACCAGCCGGTCGACCTGCCGCAACTGCATTCGCCAGGCCGTCGACCCAGCGCCGTACAGATGGCCGAGCATGTCGAGATCGGCGTGATAGCCGTAGCAGAATCCGCCATCGGCGACGGCTTGCTGCACCCGCGCCGCGAGGTCACCGAGCCGATGCACCCCGACGTACTGTCCGCCGCGGAGCACCGCCCGGGTCAATCCCGAATTGGTGAATTCGGCACCTGAGATGACGCTGACGGCCATGCCGGCAGCGGCGGCCTGACCGAACGTGGTCGGCAGCGGTTGGACGTCCTCGGGCACCAGCACGTCGCGCAGATCGGCGCCGAACGGATGCGGTGTCCAGCGCAGCGCGTTCACCACCCCGTGGTCGGGAATCCGGAACGAGTAACCCACCATGCCGTGCTCGCCCGAGCGCCGGCCGGTGCCCACCGCCGCCAGGCCCGCGCTGGTGGTCGAGGGGTAACCGACACGCAGATTCCGGCCGCGAAGTCCGGCGAGCACGGGGGCGTCGTCGGCGTAGGTGTCGAGCAACTGGGCCCCGAGCCCGTCGATGAGCAGGACGCACGCGCCCCGAATGTCGTCGGGCAGGTCGATGTGGTGGTGCACGCCTTCGCGTTGGGCGTCAGTCACTCCCATCGCCGCCAACACGGCGGGCACCACGTCGGCCAGATGCAATACGTCAGGTGACGGGCTCGGCACATCCATGGCCGCGAGCTTAGGGATTTCGGGTGTGAGGGGCTATCCGCCCCAGCCGCGATTGCCGTCCCAGCCGCCACAGATGCCGTTGATGCAGCCGTGGCCGAATCCGCCGGTGCCCGGGCTCCAGCCGCCGCAGCCCCGCCAGTTGGCTCCGTCGCCGCAGCCGCCTCCGCCGCCCTGGCCGTCAGGTCCGCCGTAGCCGTTGTCGGCAACCACAGTCCGGTCCGGGCCGAAGCTTCCGGAGAGCGTCATCGCAGCCGCTGGAGCGGCCACTATCGCTGCTGTGGCGGCCACCGCGGCGACCGCCGATGTCGTGAACTTCCGCCTAATTAGCATGTCTACAGAATGCTCCCGAAAGGCTGGATATTCCAGCCACTGATGCCCTCTCAGTTGAATTCTGTGAGCAGCCTTACTGGTAGCAACGCCATTTTCGCCGACAAAAAATTTCGATCGGGTACCCCGCGGTCGGGAGTGTCAGCCAAGGAAAGTCACAGGTTTCCGATCCGGGTCCACGTCGTCACCGCTGTTACCCTTTTCCCGTCATGAGTGTTGTGCCGAGCGGTGAGATCAAGGCACTGTCCGGCCTGCGCATCGTCGCCGCAGTGTGGGTGGTGCTGTTCCACTTTCGTCCGCTGCTGCAGCAGGCATCACCGCCCTTGAGCGAGGCCCTCGCGCCGATTCTCGACTGCGGCGCCCAGGGCGTGGACCTGTTCTTCATCCTCAGCGGTTTCGTCCTGACCTGGAATTACCTCGAGCGCATGGGTCCGGCCTGGTCGACCCGCGCGACGCTGCATTTCCTCTGGTTGCGCCTGGCCCGGGTCTGGCCCGTCTACCTGGTCACCATGCACCTCGCGGTCGCCTGGATCATCTTCACCCTCAACGTCGGTGATTTCCCGTCGCAGGCGGCGGCCACCCTCACCGGCCCCAACTACCTGCGCCAGCTGTTCTTGGTCCAGCTGTGGGTGGTGCCGTACTTCGACAACTCCAGCTGGGACGGCCCGGCCTGGTCGATCAGCGCGGAATGGCTGGCCTACCTGATGTTCGGGCTGCTCGTCATCGTGCTGTTCCGGGTCGCCCGGGCCAGCCGGGCGCGCGCCCTGCTGTGGCTGGCGTTCGCCGCGACGCTGCCGCCGATACTCTTCCTGGCCGCGACAGGCGAGTTCTACACGCCCTGGAGCTGGCTGCCGCGCATCGTCCTGCAGTTCACGGCAGGTGCCCTGGCGTGCGCCGCCGTGCGCAAGCTGAACTTGACCGATCGCGGCCGGACCGTCGCAGGCGTGCTGTCGGTGGTGCTGCTGGCTGTGATCGTGGGCCTCGTGTACTGGTTCGACGCCCATCCGATCCCGACGATCCGGGACGACTTCGGCCTCGTCGACATCTTCTTCCTGCCGCTGGTGGTGGTCTTGTCGGTCGGCACCGGGACCCTGCCCGCGCTGCTGTCGACCCGGGTCATGGTCTACGGCGGCAAGGTGTCGTTCAGCCTGTACATGGTCCACGAGCTGGTGCACCAGAGCTGGAACTGGGCCGCTGCCCAGTACCGCATCGACATGACCGCGAGCTGGGGGACCAAGTTCATCGTGCTGGCGCTGCTGGCCGGCTCCTTCGCCGGCGCGGTGGTGCTGTTCCACTACGTCGAAGAACCGGCACGGCACTGGATGCGCCGCATGGTCGGCCCGGCGGACGGATCGAAAGCTGTTGCAGGACAACGTAAACTACAGGCGATATCTGACGACGACGTCGAGCGCGCCGAACGGGCAGGCTGACCGGAAAACGTCGCAGGACCGACTGGATCATGGGAGAGCAGTGCGTCATCTGACCGCTTTGTTGCTGGCAGCTGTGCTGTGCGTGGTGTCCGTGGTGAGCGCACCCGGGTCGGCGCACGCATACTCGAGCGTGCGTCCCGGGACGCCACCCGACCGCGTCGCGGTGATCAGTGATTCGTACACCAATGGCACCAATTTCGGGGGCCAGGGTCCGCGGAGCTGGCCGGCGCAAGCGGACCGGAACCTGGATGCGTGGGGGGTGCCGATCATCGCCGACGTCGCGGCCGAAGGCCGGGCCGGGTACGTGGTGCGCGGCGACCACGGCAGCATCTTCCGGGATCTGACGGCGCGTGCGGTGCGGCCGGACGACGCCCTCGTGGTGTTCTTCGGCTCCCGCAACGACCAGGGAGCCGACCTCATGCAGCTGTCGGGGATGGCACACGACGCGTTCATGCAGGCGCGGGCGACGGCGCCCGGTGCCAAGCTGCTGGTGATCGGGCCGCCGTGGCCCACGGCCGACGTGCCGCCCGCGGTGCTGCAGATTCGAGACGTGCTGGGAATGCAGGCCGGGGTGGCCGGCGCCACGTTCATCGACCCGATCGCCGAGCGCTGGTTCGTCGACCGTCCCGATCTGATCGCGCCCGACGGCGTCCACCCGACCGACGCCGGACACGATTACCTGGCGGGCCTCATCGCACCGCGGATCCGAGCCGAACTGCCTATTCGTTGATCGGCAGGTCGTCCCGCACGTCGTAGCGGACGTCGTTGCCGCCGTCCTCGCGGGCATGTTCCATGGCTCCCGCCGCGGCGGCCAGCAACGCGTCGATGACGATCTCGGGCGGGTGAACCGTCAGCGGGGCCAATGGCGTGACCACCACGCCGATGCTCGCGGTCACCCGTGATGGCGTGGACTTCATGGCGCCCTGGACGCGGTCGATCAGTGGCGACGCATCGGGGGTGGTGAAGGTGTCCGCGATGATGAAGTCGCTGTCGGAGATGTGCGCGGCGATCGCATTGCGGCGCACCGTCTCCCGCAGCGCCTGGCTGACGTCGATGCGGGCCCGGTTGGCGCGCCGGGGTCCGGACATCGACGACAGCAGCGGGAAGCTGTCGATGCTGACGACGGCCAGCACCATGTGACGGTCGTCCTGCCGGTTGCGGGCCGCGAGCAGATTGGCGGCGCGCGAGTACAAGCCGTCGGTGTTGAGCAGACCGGTCAGCGGTTCGATCTCGCTGTGGTGGATGTCCGTTGAGCTGAGCCCGATCGCCACTCTGCAGGTGAAGAACACGAAGACATTGAGCAGCGCGATGATCAAGACGGCGCAGACCGCCAGTGCGGGATCATCCGATGCGATCTGCACCGCCAGGTAGCCCGCGGTGAGTCCGCCGAGCGTCCACGGACCGGCCAGGACGCTCGGGCGGTGCAGGAAGGCCACATATCCACTGGAAAAGATGAATGCGGTGGTCGCGAGGAGTCCGAGCATCGGATCCGACATGATCAGGCAGGCCGCGCTCATCGGAATGGCGCCGAGGGACACCGACACCGCCGAGAACCGCTGGGACGGCCAGGCATGCCGCAGCCAGACGGCGCCGACGCCGATCGCGAAGACCCCGATCACAATGGCGATCGCCTGGCGCACCGGGCCGTGCGGCCCGGCCGGACTGAGCATCAACAGCACGGGAACCACACCGAGCAGCGCGTTGAGCGCGGCGATCACCCGGCAGGTTCGGGTCTGCAGGCCGCGGGCGGCGAGCAGGGAGGTGAGCCAGTAGTAGTGATTCTGTCCGGCAGCGGTCATGCGGGTACCCGGCGGTCTCCCGCTGCAGCCGACCGGCGAACCGGGAGGCGTGTCACGCTCCGTTGCATATGCAGCAGATTAACAACCGCGTGACGTGGTATCGGCGGTCGTCGGCAAACTCTGCGCAGACGCTCAGCCTGAGGCTCGGCAGCCGTCGGCGAATTGGCGCGCCGGTTTCGCCGGTTCGGGTGATTCTCCTGCGGGCGCGCAGCACGTCGCCTAAAGTGTCTGCGGAACAACGGTTTTGACCTCTGCGAATGACGGTCGCCGTTTGGCGCCCGCCCGATGCGCCGTGACGCAAATCACTCACAAGTCTTGACTCAGTCCAAAAAAGCGCGTAGAAGTGAACACGTGACGACCGACTACACGGAGCAGCTGCGTTCCGCAGATCTCCGTGTGACACGGCCCCGCCTCGCAGTACTGGAGGTGGTGTCCGGCCGGCCGCACGCCGATACGGAAAGCGTCTTCGACGCGGTCCGCGCGATCCTGCCTGACGTATCCCGCCAAGCGGTCTACGACGTGTTGGCTGCCCTCACCACCGCCGGGCTGATCCGCCGCATTCAGCCCTCAGGTTCAGTGGCTCGATACGAAACCAGGGTGGGGGACAACCACCACCACGTCGTGTGTCGTTCCTGCGGCGCCATCGCCGACATCGACTGTGCCACCGGGGAAGCGCCCTGCCTGACCCCGTCAGACAGTCTCGGTGTGCTCGACGGTTTCGTCGTCGACGAGGCCGAAGTCATTTATTGGGGCGTGTGTCCCGACTGCGCGGCGGCAACAACTTCACGATCACATCCGTGATCGCAGCCCAATTTCACCACCCGCGAAAGGAAGTGCAGTGCCTGAGGAAACTCACCCTCCGATCGGAGAAGCACAGACCGAGCCCGCCGAAGGCGGTTGCCCGATGCGCATCAAGCCGCCCGTCGAGGGAGGCAGCAACCGCGACTGGTGGCCCAACGCCGTCAACCTGAAGATCTTGCAGAAGAACCCGCCGGCGATCGACCCGACGGACGAGGGATACGACTACCGCGAGGCCGTCAAGACCCTCGACTTCGAGGCCTTCGAGCGTGATTTCGACGCTTTGCTGACCGATTCACAGGACTGGTGGCCCGCCGACTTCGGCCACTACGGTCCGCTGTTCGTCCGGATGTCGTGGCACGCCGCCGGCACCTACCGCGTCGAGGACGGTCGCGGTGGTGGCGGTCGCGGCATGCAGCGCTTTGCCCCGCTGAACAGCTGGCCCGACAACGTCAGCCTCGACAAGGCCCGTCGTCTGCTGTGGCCGCTGAAGAAGAAGTACGGCAAGAAGATCTCCTGGTCGGACCTGATCGTCTACGCGGGCAACCGCGCCATGGAGCACATGGGCTTCAAGACCGCCGGATTCGCCTTCGGTCGCCCGGACTTCTGGGAGCCCGAGGAGGACATCTACTGGGGTTCGGAGCACGAGTGGCTCGGTTCTCAGGACCGCTACGCCGGCACCGACCGCACCAAGCTGGAGAACCCGCTGGCCGCCAGCCACATGGGTCTGATCTACGTCAATCCCGAAGGCCCCGAAGGCAATCCGGATTACCTGGCCGCTGCCATCGACATCCGCGAGACCTTCGGCCGCATGGCGATGAACGACGTCGAGACCGCCGCCCTGATCGTCGGTGGCCACACCTTCGGTAAGACCCACGGCGCCACCGACATCGAGAACGGCCCCGAGCCCGAGGCCGCCTCGCTGGAGCAGATGGGCCTGGGTTGGGCCAACCCAGGCGTCGGCAACGAGACCGTCAGCAGCGGCATCGAGGTCACCTGGACCCATACCCCGACCAAGTGGGACAACTCGTTCCTGGAGATCCTCTACGGCAACGAGTGGGAGCTGACCAAGAGCCCCGCCGGCGCCAACCAGTGGAAGCCCAAGGATGGCGGCTGGGCCAACTCGGTGCCGATGGCGCAGGGGGCCGGCAAGACCCACCCGTCGATGCTCACCACCGACCTGTCGATGCGGTTCGACCCGATCTACGGCGAGATCACGCGCCGCTGGCTGGATCACCCGGAGGAGCTGGCCGAGGAATACGCCAAGGCGTGGTTCAAGCTGCTGCATCGCGATATGGGTCCGGTGGTGCGCTACCTCGGCCCGCTGGTACCGAAGCAGACGTGGCTGTGGCAGGACGTCGTCCCGGCCGGTAAGTCGCTGTCCGAAGCTGACGTCGCCACCCTCAAGACCGCCATTGCCGAGTCCGGCCTGTCGGTACAGCAGCTGGTCAACACCGCGTGGAAGGCAGCGGCCTCGTTCCGCTCCAGCGACATGCGTGGTGGTGCCAACGGCGGCCGCATCCGGCTGCAGCCGCAGCTCGGCTGGGAGGTCAACGAGCCCGACGAGCTGGCACCGGTGATCCGCAAGCTCGAGGAGATCCAGCAGGCGTCGTCGACCGGTGTGTCGTTCGCCGACCTGGTGGTTCTCGGCGGCGTCGTCGGCGTCGAAAAGGCCATCAAGGCAGCCGGTTTCGACGTCGCGGTGCCGTTCACCTCGGGTCGTGGCGATGCCAGCCAGGACCAGACCGACGTCGAGTCGTTCGCCTACCTGGAGCCCAAGGGCGACGGTTTCCGGAACTTCGTCGGCAAGGGCGACACCCTGCCGTCCGAGTACCGGCTGATCGACCGCGCCAACCTGCTGGGCCTGTCGGGTCCCGAGCTGGCCGTGCTGATCGGTGGCCTGCGCGTGCTGGGCGCCAACCACGGCGGTTCGGACCTCGGCGTGTTGACGCAGAACGTGGGTCACCTGACCAACGACTACTTCGTCAACCTGACCGACATGTCCACCAAGTGGGCGCCGTCGCCGGCCGATGACGGCACCTACGTCGGCACCGACCGGACCAGCGGCGCGCCGAAGTGGACCGCCAGCCGGGTCGACCTGCTGTTCGGCTCGAACTCGCAGCTGCGGGCGCTGGCCGAGGTCTACGCCGAGGACGACGCCAAGGAGAAGTTCGTCAAGGACTTCGTCGCGGCCTGGGCGAAGGTGATGGACGCCGACCGGTTCGACATCTGACCGGCGTAGCAACCTGACTCAGTACCCCGTGAGCCTTCGCGCTCGCGGGGTACTGTGCTTTTGTGCTCCTCGACGAACTGCGCTGGTTCGTCGTCCTGGCTGAGACCGAGCACGTCACCGACGCCGCCGCAGAATTGGGCGTCACCCAACCGACGTTGTCACGGGCCCTGGCCCGGCTGGAAAGTCAGGTCGGCACACCGCTTTTCGATCGCACGGGCCGACGGCTCCGGCTGAACGAGTACGGGCAGATCATGCTCGAACACGCGCGCCGCGGCATCGCCGAAATGGATGCGGCACGCAGCCGGATCGCCGCATTACTGGACCCGGACAGCGGCCTGGTGCGGTTGGCCTTTCTGCATTCGACCGCGAATTGGTTTGTGCCGGAAGTGCTTCGGCAGTTCCGGGCGCTGGCTCCCGCGGTGCGCTTCGAGCTGTTCCAGGGCGCGGCGCACGACATCGCGGAGCGGCTGCGTACGGGGCAGGCCGACGTGGCGATCACTTCGCCGCGGCCGGTGCAGGTGCCGTGCAGCTGGCGGGTGCTGTATGTCGAACGGTTGTGCCTGGCGGTGCCCGCCGAACACCGGTTGGTGGGGCGCGCCCGGGTGCGCTTGAGCGAGGTGGCCGACGAGACCTTCATCGCGCTCGGGGCGGATTTCGGGCTGCGCCAGCTGACCGATCAGGTGTGGGCCGAGAGCGGCATCACGCCCGAGATCGCGTTCGAGGCCATGGAGATACCGACGATGGAGGGATTGGTCGCGGCGGGGTTCGGAGTGGCGGTCGTACCGGTGCCGCGGCCCGGCCGCGGCGATCCCTCGGTGATCTACGTCCCATTGTCCGATACCCGGGTCAAGCGCGAGATAGGCATGGCGTGGGTCAAGGGTCGCGAATTGTCGCCCGCCGCAGCACGATTCGCGGAGTTCGTGAGTACCACGGCTGATCATGCGTAGAACGCATGGTTCGACCTCGATTAATGTATTGGACACATGATCGGCGGGCTTCCTAGCCTGCTTTCGTGACTGTTGAAGCGCCTGTCTGGACCGGCCACGTGCGGGGGTCCACCGACTATCGCAGGCTGCTCGGGGCGTTGTTCTGCGCGGGCGTTGCGACCTTCGCGCAGCTGTACTCGCCCCAGGCCGTCCTGCCGCTGATCGCCCGCAGCCTGAATACCGGTGCGGCTGCGTCGGCGCTCATGGTGTCGGCGTCCACGATCGGGCTGGCGGTCGGGGTGATCGGCTGGTCGACACTGGCCGACCGCATCGGACGGGTCCAGGCGATGTCCTACTCGGTCTGTGTCGCAACAGGTTTGGCGCTGATGGTGCCGTTCGCGCCGACGTTCCAGCTGCTATTGGCCGGCCGCTTCGCCGAAGGCCTGGCGCTCGGGGGAGTGCCCGCCATCGCGGTGGCATATCTGACCGAGGAGATCGAAGCCGGCCATGCCGCACGGGCGGCGGGCACCTATGTGGCCGGCACCACCATCGGTGGCCTGCTCGGCAGGCTGGTGGCCGCGCCCGTGGCCGAACTCACCGACTGGCGGTGGGCCATGTTCGTCGTCGGATTGCTCTGCAGCGCAGCGGCTGTCGGCTTCATGCGACTGGCCCCCGAACCTCAGGGGTTCGTGCCGGCCGACGAGGATACCGAGGGCTCGCTGGCGCACCGCCTGGCCGCCAACCTGCGAAACCCCAGGCAACTGGTGCTCTACCTGCAGGGCTTCCTGCTCATGGGCGGGTTCGTCGCGATGTACAACTTCCTCGGCTTCCGCCTGAGCGCGGCGCCATTCGGCTTGCCGCAGACCGTCGTCAGCCTGGTGTTCGTGGCCTATCTGGCGGGCACCTGGGCATCGGCGTGGGCCGGGTCCGCGGCCAGTCGCTACGGCCGCCGTCCGGTGCTGCTGGGCAGTGTCGTGGTGATGGGTATCGGCGTGGCGATCACGCTGAGCCACAACGTGATCACGGTCCTCGCCGGGCTCTTGGTCGCCACCGCGGGATTCTTCGGCGCCCACGCCACCGCATCGGGCTGGACCGGACAGCTGGCCACGGTCGGCAAGGCGCAGGCGGGCTCGCTGTACAACTTGGCGTACTACGCCGGATCGAGTGTCATCGGATGGGTCGGCGGCATCGCCTTCGACGCCGCCGGGTGGTCAGCGGTGGCCGCCGTCATCGTGCTGCTCGAGGTGGTCGCAGGGCTGGCGGCCGCTGTGGTGCTGCGGGACTGAGCGCTAGTTCGCCCGCTGCTGGATTCGCTGCTTGAGCACGTCCGGCAACGCATCGGCCGGCAGCAGGCTCGGCAGCAGCTCCGGTTCCAGGGTCAGGGCGCGAAACACCAGCGCGACGGTGACGTCATGCGCCGGGCGGGACACCACCTCGATCGAGGCTCCCGCGCGCAGCGTTCCGGGCGTCACCACGCGGAGGTAGGCACCGGGCACCGCCTGCGCGGTGAAAGTCTTGACCCAACCGCCGATTTCGAGCCAGGCGGCGAAGGTGCGGCAGGGGATTCGTGGCCGGCTGACTTCCAGCAGGGGGCCGTCGTCGCCGATCTGCCAGCGCTCGCCGATGCGGGCGTCGTTCACCGCGAGCCCGGCGGTGGTGAGGTTCTCGCCGAACGAACCGTTGGCCAGCGACCGGTCGAGGCGGGCCTGCCACTCGTCGAGGTCTTCGCGCGCATAGGCGTACACAGCCTGGTCGTCACCGCCGTGGAACTGCTGGTCGCCGATGGTGTCGCCGACCAGGCCGCTGCCGAGGCCGCCGTGCATGGGTCCGGGCGCACGCACCGGCACCGGCTCGGACGTCGGCCGCTTGTCGATGCCGGTGGTCAACTTGTCCTTGTCGGGGTTCGGCTGTGGGACCGCCAGATTCACCGTCAGGATCGCTGCCATGCGACAAGCCTAGAGGGGCCGCGGCGCCGGTTCGCGGAAGCAAGTGGCACGGGTCACCCGCAGCCCCGAGATTCGTTGGCTCTGGTCACCATTCGATCACATTTTCGATAAAGATCGCGCGCTGACCTGCATTTATGTGGGATAAGGCGCGCGTGTGGGGTAAAAGTGACGGTAGTGAAATTTGTGGTGAGAGGGACCACCGGGGACGCGAGCCCTGCGTAGACCACGCAGCGTCGTGCGTCTCGGTGGCGCACGAAGAGAGGTGGCCGAAATGCGACGGATGATTGTGATGGTGGCGAGCGCAGCACTGCTGGCGACGCCCATGGCGGTGGCGGCCCCGCTGGTATCGGCGCCCCTCGCATCGGCCGACACCACCTGGACCGGCGGTACCCACCGGCAGGCCATCGACTTCGTCATCCAGCGCGCGGTGTCGCAGCGTGGGGTGCCGTTCGTCTACGGCGGCGGGAACGCCAACGGACCCAGCCTGCCCCCGGCCAATGTCACGACCGCGGCTGCCCCGGTAGCCCAGCCGGCGCCTCAGGTCGGCCTGCAACCGATGGGCGTCACGCAGCCCGCGGCCGCGCCTCAGTCCAACGCCGTCATCCCGGGCCTGTCGGGCCTGTTCGGCCCGACGCCGGCGGCGAGCGCCATCACGCCGGTGCCGACCACGCCGGGGTTCGATGCTTCCGGCCTGGTCCAGTACGCGTTCGCCGGCGTCGGCATCAAGCTGCCGCGGTCGTCGGGCGAGCAGTACAAGGTCGGCCGCAAGATCACCGCGGACCAGGCGCTGCCGGGCGACCTGTTGTTCTACGGACCGGCCGGCTCGCAGAGCGTCGCGCTGTTCGTCGGCAACGGCCAGATGATCGAGGGCACCGAGCCCTCCGTGTCGGTGACCCAGGTGCGGACCAACGGCATGGACCCGTACCTGAGCCGCATCATCGAGTGGCAGTAGCCACCCCCACGCTGCGAACGTGACGTGGTCTTGACAGACTGTCGGGTATGGCACAGATAACCCTGCGTGGAAACCCCTTCAACACCGTCGGCGACCTGCCCGCTGTCGGGTCCGCGGCTCCGGCTTTCGCCCTGACCGGTGTCGACCTCGGTGCGGTCACCAACGAGCAGTTCAGCGGTAAGCCCGTGGTGCTCAACATCTTTCCGTCGATCGACACCCCGGTGTGTGCCACCAGCGTGCGGACCTTCAACGAGCGCGCGGCGGCCGACGGTGCCACCGTGGTGAACGTGTCCAAGGATCTGCCCTTCGCGCAGAAGCGCTTCTGCGGTGCCGAGGGCATCGAGAACGTCATCACCGCGTCGGCGTTCCGCGACAGCTTCGGCCAGGACTACGGCATCGTGCTGGCCGACGGCCCCATGGCCGGTCTGCTCGCCCGCGCCATCGTGGTGATCGGCGCTGACGGCAACGTGGCGTACACCGAACTGGTCCCCGAGATCGCCCAGGAACCGGACTACGACGCGGCGCTGGCCGCCGCCAAGTAACACCAGCTCTTCGACGGACGGGGCACGTGCCAGGGGCATGTGCCCCGTCCGCGTTTTTGCATCGGGCATGATGACCTGGTGCAGCTGCGATCACCGATACCGGCCTTGTCGTTGCGGGCCATCGTCGTTGTCGCCGCGTTGTCGGTGGTCGCGACGGTGCTGATCATCGGTACCTGGGTGTGGATCGGCGTCACCAAGGACCAGTACAGCCAGCTCGACCGCCGGCTGGACTCCCTGAGCAGCTTGCCGGACGTCAACACCCTGCTGAGCATCGCCAAGCAGAGCCCCACGGGGACACCCCAGTCGGAGGGCTCGCTGGTGCGCACCGTCCGTATCGGTGCCGCCACGGTCTCGATGCCCGAGGACATCGTGCTGCCGCAGTTCGAGAACGGATACGCGAACACGACGATCAACGGCGTCGAGTACCGGGTCCGCACCGTCAGCACAGGGTCGGCGTCGATCGCGCTCGGGGCACCGCTGTCCGAGGCGCAGCGTCAGATCCGCACGCTGCACATTCGGATCCTGGCCATCTGCAGCGGGGTCATCGTCGGCACGTTCCTGGTCGGCGGCTCGATGTGGTTCGTGATGATCAATCCGTTCCGCAAACTGGCCCAGCAGGCCCGGCAGATCAACTCGCAATCGAAACCTGAAGAGGTCCACGTGCGCGGCGTCTCGGAAGCCGTGGAGATCGCGGAGGCCGTCGAAGGCATGCTGGCCCGCATCGGCGAGGAGCAGGCCCGTACCAAGGCCGCGCTGGAATCGGCCCGCGACTTCGCGTCGGTGGCCTCGCACGAACTGCGCACCCCGCTGACGGCGATGCGTACCAACCTCGAAGTGCTGTCCACGCTCGATTTGGGCGTGGACCAACGCAACGAGGTGATCGGTGATGTCATGCGCACGCAGAGCCGCATCGAGGCGACCCTCACGGCACTGGAACGGCTGGCACAGGGCGAGCTGACCACCGCCGACGATCTGGTCCCCGTCGACATCACCGAGCTGCTCGACCGGGCGGCCCACGACGCGGTGCGGGTGTACCCCGACCTGAACGTCTCGCTCGTGCCGTCCGCGACGGTGCTGATGCTGGGGCTGCCCGTCGGGCTCCGGTTGGTCGTCGACAACGCGATCAACAACGCGGTCCGGCACGGCGGCGCGACACGCGTGCAGCTGTCGGCGGTCAGCTCGCACGATGGCGTGCAGATCGCCATCGACGACAACGGCACAGGTGTACCGGAACACGAACGCGATGCAGTGTTCCACCGCTTTGCCCGGGGGTCGACGGCCTCGCACACGGGTTCCGGTCTCGGCTTGGCATTGGTTGCCCAGCAGGCCGAACTGCACGGTGGCACAGCGTCTTTGACGCAGAGTCCGCTCGGCGGCGCCCGGCTGCTGCTGGAACTACCCGCGCCGCATCCCGAATCCGACTGAGTCAGATGCAGGCGGCGAAGATGCAGAATCCGCCGTCAGGTTCCCAGCCGCCGTTCCAGGTGCCCGGCGGGTTCCAGCCCCATGCCGGAGGCGGGGGCGGACCCCAGCCGGGTCCTGGGCCGTTCCAATCGTGATCGTGACCCCAGCGCGTCGGGACCGGGGTCATCCCGGTATCGGCGCTGGCAGTGCCGATACCCAATCCCGCTGCGGCGGCGGTGAGTCCGCCGGCCACGACCAGTCCTGCAATGAGCTTTATCGATTTCATGACTACTCCATTCCTCGACTCAATCGATTGCCACAACAACGTTGCGGTTCTCGCTGTTTCTCGGTCTGTAGCCATTGTCGTTAGTCAAGCTATGTATGGCCTGTGCACGCCTTAGGCGACGGCTTTCGGTTCTAGATGCAGGCGCCGAACAGGCACACACCGCCGTCGGGCTCCCAGCCACCGTTCCAGGTGCCCGGCGGGTTCCCATCAGGTGGCGGCGGGCCCCAGTTTCGATCCCGGTCCGGTGGACCCCAGTGGTGGTCCGGAGGCGGCGGTCCCCAACCAGGGCCGGGTGGTGGCGGTGGCGGGCCCCAGTCAGAAGGCAGCGGGCTGTTGCCGATGCGCGTGTCGGCACTGGCGACTCCGGTACCCGATACGAGTGCGCCGGCCGCCAGGCTGCCGGCGATCGCCAGGCCGGCAATCAGTTTCGGTGATTTCATTGTCAATCGTCTCCGTTCTCGGAGCTGGACAGAAGGGCATCGATCTCCGGTCTGATCATGGAACGCCGTCAGGTTGTGGATCAGCTGTGCCTGACGTATGTGGTGGGTCTCGATTTGGGGCGCGATCGCCGACCGGGACTCGTGGATGAACCTGGCCCTCATGGCGCTCCATACAATTGGCCGATGGCTGCCAATCCTCGGTTCCCTCGAGTCGGAACTGCGCAATGCTGATCGGTGTCATCGCAGCGCTGGTCGCCTGCTTCAGCTACGGCACTGCGTCGGTTCTGCAGTCCCACGCCGCGCGTACGGCCGTCGACGACACGACCGAAACCGGTCCGACGTTCCGCTCGACGGTGACCGCGATCCTGGCGCCGCTGTTCCTCGCCGGCATGCTGCTCGACGGACTGGGATTTCTCGGCAGTTTGGTGTCGGCGCGGCTCATCCCGCTATTCCTGTCACAGACCATCATGAGCGCCAACCTGGCAGTGACCGCAGTCCTGAGCGTGGTGGTCCTCAAGGCGCGCCTGCGTACGCGCGATTGGGCCGCCATCGCCATAGTCCTTGTGGCGCTGTGTGTTCTGGGATTCAGCGCCGGTGAACTCGGCACGGAGGTACCGGGCCGGCACATGCACTGGAGCGTGCTGGCCGCATCGGTGCTCGTCTTCACGTTCGGGGTCGTGCTCGTCCAAGTCCTCGGTAAGAAGGCCGCGGTGCCGGCGGGGCTGATCGCCGGGGTGCTGTACGGCGCCATGGCGGTTGCCGTCCGGATCGTCCACGGGCTCGACCCGTTTCATTGGGACGCCCTGATCTCCGACCCGGCCGCATGGGCGGTGGTGATCGCCGGTGGCGGCGGCTTCTATCTGTTCACCGTCGCACTGCAGATCGGTTCGGTGAACGGCGTGGCGGCCGCACTTGTCATGGGAGAGACCGTGATTCCTGGAGTCGTCGGCGTTCTGCTGCTCGGCGATGTGGCCAAACCGGGTTACGGCTGGCTGGTGGGGGTGGCGTTCGCCACCGCGGTCGCCGGTGCGGTGGCGATCGCGATCTTCGGGGCGGCAGACGAGGAACCGGCGGTCGCCACGGCTCAGGCGTGAGCGCGTGGCGACCGCGTCGGTCTAGTCCTCTTTGCGGATCAAGCGGCCCAGGGCCTCGCGGTCCGGCGCCAGCAGTTCGTCGATCCGCGGCTGGTTGACGTCGGCCACGATGATCTCGCCGACCTCCTGGTACACGTTGCTGAACAAGCCGTGCGACTTCATCTTCTCGGTCTGGTAGATGTTGTCCTCGGTCGGCGTCACGTAGTAGACGATCTCGGACTTGAACCGGTGGATCAGCCACACGTGGATCAGATCCATCAGGCGCTTCTGCCGCAGCTTCTCGGCGAAGGTGTTCTGGTCGCGCACCGTCAGGATGTTGCGTCCGTGCCGGTCCTTGATCGGGTCGACGACGACGTTGGCCAGCGGCTCCTCGCCGCTGCCGTAGATGCCCAGATCCAGGACGTCCGAACCGGCACGGCGCGGACGCAGCTGCACGTGCAGCTGCTCGCCGATCTGGTAGTGGTCGCTCCACATGGCCAGCCACTCCTCGAGCAGCTTCTTGGGCACCTCGGTCTGGACCAGGTGCTGGTGCTGGGTGGACCCGGCACCCATCGCCTTGGTGGTCGCGGTGCGGCCCGACGATGCTGCCAGCGCGGCGTCGCTGCGCGGGCCGCCGACGAGCGTTTGCGGTGTGCGGTAAGGAGATTCGACCAGCCGCATCTTGCGTTGCAGCCGGGCCAGCGCCAGCATGCCTTCTTGCCGCAGGGACGTCGCGAACTCTTCGCACGCCACACCGTCCACCTGGTGACCGCCGTAGGTGATGAAGTTGAAGACGAAGCCCATCTTGCCGAGTTCCTCTGGGAACGCCCGCATTTCGTCATCCGTCATGCCGGTGGTGTCCCAGTTGAACGACGGCGACAGGTTGTAGGCCATCATCTGGTCCGGGAACTCGGCGTGGATGGCCTCGGCGAATTCGCGGGCCTCCGCCAGGTCCGCGGTCTTGGTCTCCATCCACAGGATGTCCGCGAACGGTGCGGCCGCAAGCGATTTCGCGATCGCGTAGGGGATGCCGCCGCGCACCTGGTAGTAGCCCTCGGGGGTCTTGGCGAGGTCACTGTCCCACGCCACGTCCGCCCCCAGTTCGCGGGCCTTCTCCCGGGCCGCGTACAGCGACGCGCGCGCGGCGAACGTGCGCCACTCATCCGGGCTCATCGCGACGGCCTCGCCCTCCTTGGCCCGGAACTGCAGCACTTCGGCGACGGCATCGCAGTAGGTGTTGAGACCCGAATCCGCCTGCCAGGCTTCGACGAATTTCGACTCGACCTTGTCGAAAACCGAGTCGACGGACTGTCCGGCGTTCGGATTCCAGGCAGCGGCCGCGTCGTCGATGAGCGCCGCGATGCCGTGGCTGTCCAGCCAGGCCTCGGCGGTGGCGTACTGCCCCTGGGGCAGCGCATAGAGCAGGTGCCCGCGCAGATCGGTGACGCCCTTGTCGTGGAACCGCCGCACCATCGCCAGGAAACACGACTTGTAGGACGGGATCTTGAGGTTGGTGGCGCCCAGCAGGAACGGCTGGTCGCGCTCATCGGCAGCGCTGTCGATGAGGTTGGCGGCCTCGGCGTCGGTGCGCGCCACGATGATTCCCGGCACACCCATCATGTCCAGCTGGAAGCGCGCGGTGTTGAGACGCTTGAGCTGTTCGTCCGACGGGACCAGCACCTTGCCGCCCTGGTGGCCGCATTTCTTGGTGCCGGGCCGCTGATCCTCGATGTGGTAGCCCGGCACACCGGACTCGACGAAACGGCGAATCAGGTTGCGTACGTGGGCATCTCCACCATGACCGGTGTCGGCGTCGGCGATGATGAACGGCCGGTAATCGACGGCGGGGGTGGTCGCCCGTTGTTCGTCGGTCATCTGCAGGCGCAGGTACTGCTGATTGCGGTCCGCGGTCAGCAGCGCGCGCACCAGACCGGCGGCTTCGTCGGGCACTTGGCTCAGCGGGTAGCTTGCCAGGTCGGGACCGGGGTCTTCACTGATGGAACCCTTGGCCGAGGTGGCCCAACCACCGAGGTAGATGCCTTCGATGCCGATCCGCTTCATCACCACCGCCTGGCCGGGGGAGTACGGCCCGAACGTGGTGATGCTCTTCTTTTGCGCGAACAATTCGCGCAACCGCGGATAGAACGCTTCGGCGGCCTGCCTGGCCACGGGGTAGTCGGACGGGATGGTGCCACGCTGTTCGACCACCTGACGCGCGGTGTAGAGCCGCGTTATGCCGTCGAAACGGGGGCTGTCGAAATACTCCTGCACGGCTGCGACGTTCTGCTCGAATGACGTCGCGACTGCTTCGAGGGTCATGGACTGCTCCTTGCTGAGCCTGGTTCCGATGAGCCCTCCGAGCCTATCGCCGCGGGGCGGCCGTGAATACGCGTTCAGACATTCACGTCGAACCCGAGGTTGACGTCGCAGGCCGCCCGCCCGCCGCGGATGCCCCAGTTCTCGAGCGCACTCTCGCGGAGCAGGATCGTGATGTGATCGGCTGGAATGTCGAAGGCGGCCAGGCGGCCGACGATCTCGCGGTAAAGCTCCCGCTTGGCAGCCACCGATCGGCCGGCGAAACAGTCGATGGTCACCAGCGTGTACCGCTCGGGGTGTTCGAGGTGCGGGGCATGCGAAACCCGGTGCGGTTCATGAACCAGCAGCCGGACGTGCTTGTCGCCGACCGGGATCCGGAACGCGGCAACCAGCGCACTGTGGACGGCATCGATGATGGCGACCTCGTCGGGCTGGCTGTACTGACGGCGGACCTCGATCAGTGAACTCGGCATGGCCCAGATCGTCACACCCGACGGCCGTCAGCGCACCTGAATTTCTGCCGCTGTGGCCGGATCGAAGCGGACCCGGAACACCGCCGGCCAGTACTTGCCCGTGACGAGAAACTGCTCATCGCCGAGATGCGCGATGCCGTTGAGCACCCCGACCTCGCCCTGCCAGGCCGGGTCGCGCAGACCGGTGGCGTACACCACCGCCGTGACGGCGCCCGTCGTGCCGTCGATCTCGATGATCTGGTCGGTCGGGAACACGTTGGCCCAGATCCGGTTGCCGACACAGTCGAGGCTGTTGAGCCCGGACACCTGAATTCCGTTGTAGGTCACGGTCATGGCCCCGGTTTCGCGCATGTCGTCCACGGTGTGGAAATGCAGTAGGGCGGAACCGTCGCTACGGATCAGCCGGTCGCCCGCGCGGCACAGGCCCCACCCCTCGCCTGCGAGCGGTACTTCGCGCAGCATGGTGAGTGTGGCCTTGTCCCACTCGATCGCGACGCCGTTCTCGTACGTCACCTGCCACAGGTGCGCGCCGGCATCGGCGATACCCTCACCGAAATAGGCGGGCGGCAGCGGTACGGCGCGGCGTAGCTGCCCCGTGGCGGCGTCGAGTTCACGCAATGCGGACTTGCCCTCCAGGCCCGAGCTCTCATACAGGGTCGGCCCGTCGACGAACATGCCCTCGGTGAAGGAGACGGGGTCGTGGTCGAACTGTTCGAGGACGACGGGACGCAGCCTGGCAATCTGATCGGCACCGGCGGTCGGGACTGCCGCGCAGCCCGCCAGCAGTACCGCGGCCATCAGGAGTCTCACAACGACGCCACCAGGACCAGCAGCGCCCCTACTGCCGACAGCGTCACCGCAGTGATCGCGGCCGTGTGTTCCTGCACCCAGTGGCGCATCCGCTCCAGGCCCTTCTCGGCATACCGCGAGGCCACCAGGTGCGCGAAGATCGGCGCGGCCGTGGTGGATCCGGCCAACACGACGAAATAGCCGATCGCAGTGGCCTTTTCGGCGGGACTGGCCAGAAATGCGTCGATGGCCACGCCACCGGCGATACACGCCAGGATGAACTTCGGATTGGCGACCGCGAAGGCGACTCCCGTGACGGCCGTGACCAGTGGTGACGCGGACTGCAGCCGGGTGAGCCAGCCCGTCGCCTGCGCGTAGTGCTTGCGCCGCAGCCAGGTGACGACGCCGAGCACGATCAGCGCGATGCCGATGCCGAGCTGCAGGCGCGAACTGGTCGTGGCGGCGTGCGACTGGCCGACCGGGGACACCAGCACCACCGCGCTGATCACGACCGTCAGACCGGCCAGCCACCCGCACAGGTAGGTCAGACCGGTGCTGCGGGGCCGGTCCGAGTACAACAGGAGCAGCACCGGCGGCAGCACCGCCATCGGGGACAGCGCCACGATGAGCGCGTCGGGGAGCAACCACGTCACACCAGCCATCCTGCCAATCCCTGCCCGCCGCAGCCGCGCGGCCGGTGATCGGGCACGCTTGACCCACGATGGCACTTCTTGACGACCCCGCGGACCTGACCGCCCTGCGCGCCACCGGCGCCGACCCCGACGAATTGCTCGCGTCGTTCGCCGAGTGGGCCGAGGCGTCGGGCACTGCGCTGTATCCGGCGCAGGAGGAGGCGCTGATCGAGCTGGTCAGTGGCGCCAACGTGGTGCTGGCGACGCCGACCGGTTCCGGCAAGTCGCTGGTAGCCACCGGCGGGGTCTATTTCGCCCTCGCTTCGAACCGGCGCAGTTACTACACCGCGCCCATCAAGGCACTGGTCAGTGAGAAGTTCTTCGCGTTGTGTGACGTTTTCGGCGCCGCCAATGTCGGGATGCTCACCGGCGACGCGGCGGTCAACGCCGGGGCACCGATCATCGCGTGCACGGCCGAGATCCTGGCGAACATCGCGCTGCGCGAGGGCGCACAAGCGGACATCGGTTTGGTGGTGATGGACGAGTTCCATTTCTACGGCGATCCCGACCGCGGCTGGGCCTGGCAGGTGCCGCTGCTGGAATTGCCCGCGGCCCAGTTCCTGTTGATGTCCGCGACGCTCGGCGACGTGACCGTCCTGCGTGAGGACCTCACCCGGCGCACCGGCCGGACAACGGCGCTGGTGGCCAACGCCGAGCGGCCCGTGCCGCTCTACTACAGCTACGCCACCACTGCGATGCACGAGACCATCGCCGATCTGCTGCAGACCAAACAGTCGCCGATCTACGTCGTGCATTTCACCCAGGCCGCCGCGCTCGAGCGGGCGCAGGCGCTGATGAGCGTCAATGTGTGTACCAAAGAGGAGAAGGCGGCGATCGCCGCCCATATCGGCGGCTTCCGGTTCACGACGGCGTTCGGCTCGACGCTGTCGCGGCTGGTCCGGCACGGCATCGGTGTGCACCACGCCGGCATGCTGCCCAAGTACCGGCGCCTGGTGGAGCAACTGGCCCAGGCGGGGCTGCTGAAGGTCATCTGCGGCACCGACACCCTCGGCGTCGGCATCAATGTACCGATCCGCACCGTGGTGTTCTCGGCGCTGTCGAAGTACGACGGCACCCGCACCCGGCTGCTGAACGCCCGGGAGTTCCATCAGATCGCCGGCCGCGCCGGGCGGGCCGGCTACGACACCGCGGGCACCGTCGTGGTGCAGGCCCCCGAGCACGAGGTGGAGAACCTCAAACAGTTCGCCAAGGTCGCCGACGATCCGAAGAAACGGCGAAAGCTGGTGCGCCGCAAAGCTCCCGAGGGCATGGTGCCGTGGGGCGAGAACACCATGACCCGTCTGGTCGAGGCCGCACCCGAAGCGCTGACGAGCAACATGCGGGTATCGACGGCCATGATCCTCGACGTCGTCGACCGTCCAGGTGACCCCTGCCTGGCCATGCGCCGGCTGCTCGGCGACAACCACGAGCCACGCAAGCGCCAGCTGCGGCACATCCGCGAAGCGGTCGGAATCGCGCGCTCACTGCTGCAAGCCGGGGTGCTGGAACGACTCGTCGAACCCGAGCCGGACGGGCGGCGCTACCGACTGACCGTCGACCTGCCACCGGATTTCGCGCTGAACCAACCGCTGTCGACGTTCGCGCTGGCGGCCGTCGAGTTGCTCGACCCGGCATCGGATACCTTTGCGCTCGACGTGGTTTCGGTGATCGAGGCGACGCTCGAGGATCCGCGCCAGATCCTGGCGGCCCAGTTGAAGAAGGCCCGTGGCGAGGCCGTCGCCGCCATGAAGGCCGAAGGCATCGAATACGACGAGCGCATCGAACTCCTGGACGACATCACCTATCCACGCCCGCTCGACGAGCTGCTGGCGCACTGCTTCGAGGTGTACTGCAGAAGCAACCCGTGGGCGGCTGACGGGCATCCCGCCCCGAAGTCCGTCGTGCGCGAGATGTGGGAACAGGGACTCACGTTCAAGGAGTACGTCAGCGCTTACGGGCTGACCCGCACCGAGGGTGCGGTGCTGCGCTACCTGTCCGACGCCTTCAAGGCGCTGCGGTCGGGAGTTCCGGCTGCCGCGCGGACCGACGAGCTCACGGACATCGTCGAATGGCTGGGAGAGCTTGTGCGCCAGGTGGATTCGAGCCTGCTCGACGAATGGGAGCAGCTGACCAGTGCCGACCAGGTCGACGAGGTAGCGGTGATGGCTCCCGTGCGGCCGCTGACCGGCAACGAGCGGGCCTTCACCGCGATGGTTCGCAACGCCCTGTTCCGGCGGGTGGAGCTGTGGGCCCGACGCCGTTGGGACGAGCTCGGTGCACTCGACGCCGCGTCGGGGTGGACGGCGCCGCGGTGGGAAGCGGTGGGGGAGCAGTATTTCGCCGAGCACGTCGACCTCGGCACCGGGGCGGACGCCCGCGGGCCCGCCATGTTGATCTTCGACCGTGCGCCAGGCGTATGGCGCATCCGCCAGATCCTCGACGACCCGGCTCACGACCACGACTGGGGGATCGACGTGGAGGTCGATCTCGCCGCGTCGGACGAGGACGGCGCACCGGTTATCAGACTGGTCGCGGCCGGGCGGTCGGACTAGCCGGGTCAGTCCGTCCGGGTGTACATACCGTTGACGTAGTCGCCCGCCCCACCATGAGCGGGTGGACGATCGCCGGCATGCCGCGCCATACGTCGTCGGTGGCAGCGACACAGAATCCGTTGGCGCGCATCAGCTCGATGGTGGCGCGGTTGCACCGGCACCCGCCGGCAAAGTGGCGCCAAGGGCCTTCGAGTCGGTCCTGGCAGGCTGCGAGGAATCGCGAGCTCGCACGCACGTGCTCGATGAACAGCAACTGCCCGTCCGGTCGCAGCACGCGGGCGATTTCGCGAAGTGCGCGTTCAGGTTCGTCGACGGTGCACAACACGAGCGTCGAGACGACGGTGTCCACGGACGCATCGGCCAGCGGGAGGTGTTCAGCTGATGCGTCGACGATCCGCGCCCGGTAATCCTGGCGCTGCAGGCGTCGTGCGAGCCGTCGGCGCATCGCTGCAACGGGTTCGGTGACGACCAGCTCCGTGATGCCGTCGGGATAGTGCTCGAAGTTCAGCCCGGTACCGGCGCCGATTTCGACAACCTGCCCACGAGCGCCACTGAGGAGGGCTCGGCGTCGGCGCTTCATCCCCGCGACTTCGCCCAGCCAGCAGAACGGATCGTAGATCTGCGCCATGATCCGCAACCACGCCGCCGATGGTGCGGGCGTTCGGCATTCGGTGTTCTCGATCTGCGTCATGCGGCAAACCTATGGAATGCCGCACCGTGCACGCATCCCGCGAAACGGCCATCATCCGCTGATGGCCCGTTCCGGCTATCCGCTCACAACAGTCCTCGGCGCGCGGCTTCCGCGACGGCCGCCGTGCGTGTGGTGCGGCCGAGCTTGCGGCGGATGTTGGCGACGTGGCGGTGAACGGTGTGCGGGCTCAGGACCAGATGCTCGGCGATCTCGTGATCGCTCAGACCCCTTGCGACGCAGGCGAGGATCTCCCGCTCGCGACCGGAGAGCAGGACTTGCTCCGGCTCTCTCGTGCCGTGCGGTGACGACTGCCCGGGGGCCAGTACTTCGCGGCAAGCCTCGACTACGGAATCGATATCGCCGTGCCAGGGAAAGTGAGCGCTGCCCTGCAGCGGTACCAGAGTTGCGCCGGGAATCGCGGCCGCAACCTCGCGCCCGAGCGCGTATGGGATGGCGCGGTCGTCGCGACGGTGCACGACCAGGGTCGGCGCGCCGATGCCAGGAAGATGTGCCCGGACGTCGGCGCGATAGACCAGATTCAGCAACGCGGCGGCGGTCTCGGCAGTCGCCGATTCCCGCTGAAACCGGGCAAATCGCTCGTGCTCGTCGGCGTCGGCGCCGGCGAGGAAGAGGTCGCTGAGAACGCGCGAGCCGAGTCCCCAGTGCGCCCGAACCGCCGCGACAATGGCATCTGCCACGTCCGCAGTGGTGATCGCCGCCCCATCGGAGTAGGAACCGTACAGCACCATCCGCTCGACGCGCTCGGGATAGGTTGCGGCAAAAGCGATTGCGGTACAGCTGCCGGCTGAACCGCCGATCAGTGACACGCGTTCGAGTTCCAGCTCGTCAAGGAGCGCGCAGAGTGTCGCGACGTCCTCGTCGATGGTCAGATCCGAATCCCGCAGGGTGCGGTCGGACACGCCCACTCCCAGCCGGTCATAGCGGATCAGCGTGTATCCGTCCGCGACGCCTGTCCAGAAACGCCTGAAGCCCGCGCTCTGCCAGTCCAGTTCGAGGTGGCTCACCCACCAGGCCGGAGCAATGAGGGGCGGACCGTTCCCGCGCACCTCGTACGCCACGCGGCGCCCGCCGCGGGGAAGGAACCGCAACGCAGACTCCGCCACCATCACCACGAGCCTACGGTGGATCGGGCAAACTGATCGCATGACCGCCCCTGCGCCCGTCAGCGGAACCCGTGGGTTCCTGCCTGCGGTGGAGGGGCTGCGGGCCGTCGCGGCGCTGGGTGTGGTGCTCACGCATGTGGCCTTGCAGACCGGCTACACCGATGGCGTCGTGGGCCGGTTGCTGGCCCGCTTCGACCTGTCGGTGGCGGTGTTCTTCGCGTTGTCGGGCTTCCTGCTGTGGCGTGGCCATGCCGCTGCGGCGCATGGGTTGCGGGCCGAACCCGAGGCGGCGCCCTACTACCGTTCTCGGTTGGTCCGGATCATGCCGGCCTATCTGCTGGCGGTGGTCGTGGTACTGACCCTGCTGCCGGACGCGCGCAGCGCGGACCGGACCGTGTGGATCGCGAACCTGACCCTTACCCAGGTCTTCGTCCCGAAGACCCTCATCGCCGGGCTCACGCAGATGTGGAGCCTGTCGGTCGAGGTGGCGTTCTATCTCGTCGTGCCGCTGCTGGCGCTCCTTGCCGCGAAATTGCGGCCGCGGCTACGGGTTCCGGTGATCGCTGGGGTGGCGCTGCTCAGTTTCGGTTGGGGTTATCTACCGATCCCCGCGTACCACGGGGCCAATCCGCTGACCTGGCTACCGGCCTACGCTTCTTGGTTCGCTGTCGGGATGTTGTTGGCGGAGTGGATGTTCCGGCCCTACAGCTGGCTGCATCAGTTGGCCCGGCAGCGGACCATCCTGATGATCGTGGCTGTCGCCGCCTTTCTGGTCGCGGCGTCTCCGTTGGCCCTGCCGGCAGGGCACCACCACGCCACGCTCGGCCAGTTCATCACGCGGACCGCCTTGGGGGCCGTCGTCGCCGGAGCGCTGTTGGCGCCCTTGGTCCTCGGCGCTCCGAACGATCAGCACCGCGTGTTGGGAAGTGCACCGATGGTGACGCTCGGTCGCTGGTCGTACGGGCTGTTCCTGTGGCACCTCGCCGCACTGGACATGGTGCTCGCCATGGTCGGGCCGACGTCATTTCCTGGGGCGCTGCCGGTGGTGATGGTCCTGACGACGACGTTCGGACTCGCGGTGGCCGCGGTGAGTTATGCGCTGCTGGAGGAGCCGTGCCGGATGGCGCTGCGGCGCTGGGAAGCCCGGCGGCAGGCCGTTGTGGGCGAAGACAGTCCGGCGCAGGCCGCCTGACGGCTCAGCCGGTGCGGTGCAAGAAGCCGTGCAGCGTGGCCTGCACCAGTTCGTCGACGATCGCGTCTCGGGACGGCGGGTTGTCACCGAACAGCGTGGGGCGAAGGGCGACCATTCCGACGATCATCGCCACCGTCGAATGTGCGGGCAGGGCAGGTTGTTCCGACGTCATCCCGCGCAGCTGCATGCCCTCGGAGCTGATCCGGCCCAGCGTCGCCAGGGCCGCCCTGATGTCGGCGATCCCGGCGCTTTCCATCTCGTCGCCGAGGTCTTCGGCTGCGACCAGGGTGAGCAGCAGCCCGCGATGTTCGGCGAGTACGTCGTAGAGCTGACCGACGAAATGCCGTGCCAGGGTTTGTTCATCGGTGTCTTCGGGGCGCAATGACTGCCAGGTTTGGGCGAAGCCGTCGACGAAGTCGGTGAACGGCAGCACCAGTGCTTCGCGGAACAGACCGGCCTTGGAACCGAAGTACCGGAACAGCAGGTGCTCGGTGACGCCGGCCGCATCGGCGATCTCCCGGGTCGTGGTGCTGCGATAGTCCTTGCGGGAGAACAGGTTCTGTGCCTCGGCGAGCAGCAGGCGCCGAGCCTCGCCACGCGGGCGGCGCGGCGAGGCCGTACGCGGCGGCGTTTCGGGCAGGGTCACGGTGGCAAGCTCCTCTGACTCGTCCGGCTCCCGGACGGTCCAAACATAGCGGCCCTTGACGGCGAATTTATGGATAGTGTCTACTATCCAAACCTCGCGTTTCCGCCAGAAAGGACTCGACATGGGTGCGGTCGTCATGCTCGGCACGCTGTTCGGGCTGGTGATCGTGATCTACGCCGCGGTACTGCGTTTCGACCCGGAAGCCCGTCGCAGCACCGACAGTGACGAGCCGCGATGACCCCCGGCCTGACGCCGCTGATGACGGCCGCCATCGGCTTCGCCTACGTGGGCGGACTCGCCTTCGTGCTGCTCGGCGGGTACCTCAGCGTTCGCCGCGGACGGCCGCATCCGCTTCTGCTGCTGTGCATCTCGGCCTTGTCGTTCTCGTGGATCGAAGCCCCCTATGACTGGGCGATGTACGCCCAGTTCGCGCCGGCCATCCCGCGCATGCCGTCCTGGTGGCCGCTGAACATGACCTGGGGCGGGCTGCCGGCACCGGTGCCGATCGGCTACATGTCCTACTTCGCGCTGCCCGCGGTCATCGCGGCGGCCATCGGGCGGTGGGTGTGCCGACGGTGGCAACTGCGCCAACCGACGACCATGCTCACCGTCGGCCTGGTCGTCGGATTCTGTTGGGCCTTCATGTTCAACGCGATCCTCGGGGCCAGGCTGGGGGTCTTCTACTACGGCAGGGTGATCCCGGGCCTCGGCCTGTGGGAGGGCACCCGGAATCAGTACCCCATCTATGACTCGCTGGCCATGGGCATCCAGATGATGGTGTTCACCTACCTGCTGGGCCGCACCGACACCAAGGGGCGGAGCGTCATCGAGGTCTGGGCCGACAAGCGGGCGGCGACGCGCACCCAGTCCGCCGTGCTGTCCGTGGTCGCGGTCGTCGTGGTGGGAAACCTGCTCTATGGCGCGGTGTTCGCGCCGCATCTGGCGGCGAAACTGGCCGGCTGGGTGACTGCCGGACCCGAGACCGAGCTCTTCCCCGGGGTGCCCAACCAGCCGATGACAGGACGGTAGATGATCGAGCAGGCCGAGTTGTACTACGACCCTTTCGATTACGGCATCGACGACGATCCGTACCCCATCTGGCAGCGGATGCGGGCCGAGGCGCCGTTGTACTACAACGAGAAGTACAACTTCTATGCGCTGAGCCGCTATGACGATGTGGCGCAGGCGCTTCCGGACTGGCAGGCCTACCGGTCCGGGCACGGCACCGCGCCGGACATCCTGTTCAGCGGCATCGAGGTGCCGCCGGGCATTCTGCTGTTCGAGGATCCGCCGTTGCACGATCTGCACCGCCGCTTGCTGTCGCGGGTGTTCACGCCGCGCCGGATGTCGGCGGTGGAGGGCCAGGTGCGCGAATTCTGTTGCCGCGCCCTCGATCCGCTACGTGATCTCGACGGGTTCGACTTCGTGACGCAGCTCGGTGCCGTCCTGGCGATGCGGACCATCGGCTATCTGCTGGGCATCCCCGAGTCCGATCAACAGGTGATCCGGGACGGCACGGACGAGCGCATCACCGTCGGCTCCGACGGCAGCGCCGGCGACATCAGCACGACGATCTTCCAGGATTCGATGGCGGCTTTCGTCGAGTACATCGACTGGCGGGCCCGTCATCCCTCCGACGACCTGATGACCGATCTGCTCACCGCCGAGGTGGAGGGCGCCGACGGGGAATTGCGGCCGCTGGATCGCGGCGAGGTGTTGGCCTACACCACGATGATTGCCGGCGCCGGTAACGAAACCAGTGCTCGGCTCATCGGATTCATGGGTCAACTGCTGGGCGAACACCCCGATCAGCGCCGCGAACTCGTGGCGAACCCGGCTCTGATTCCGGCGGCGGTCGAGGAGACCCTGCGGTTCGAGGCGCCATCGCCGGTGCAGGCCCGATACGTCGCGCGCGATGTCGACTGGCATGGGCAGCGCGTGGCCGAAGGCTCGTACCTGTTGCTGCTCAACGGGTCGGCGAACCGGGACGATCGGCAATTCGCCGATCCCGATCGCTACGACATCCATCGCAAGACCGGTCACCTCAGTTTCGGTCAGGGCATCCACTTCTGCCTCGGCGCCGCGTTGGCCCGGCTGGAAGCCCGCGTCGCGTTCGAGGAGGTGTTCAAGCGCTGGACTGATTGGCAGGTCGACCATGCGAACGCGCAGCGCGCCCGGACCTCGAGCGTGCGCGGCTGGTCGCGGATGCCCGTGCGAACGGATTCAGGACATCGGTGACGGCGCCGAACGCAACGCTGTCTGGGTGCGAATCACCGCCTGGACAGCCCATCTCCGCACGAACCGCCGCCGAGCGACGGTGAAACCCACCGGTATGGCGATATTGTCCCGCGTCCACGTGACGATCGGGTTGCGCGAGAAAGCGACCCGGGTTGCCAGGCCGGTGGCAGCGACGACGCGCCGGGCCGGCGGACGGCGTTCGCGCTCGTAGGAGTCCACGAGACTCTCGGGAGCGTGTCCCGTCGCCACCAGGGCGAGTTTGGCCGCCAGGTTCTCGGCGTCGGCGATGCCCATGTTCATGCCCTGGCCGCCGAGGGGACTGTGTACGTGGGCTGCATCGCCGGCCAGCAATATGCGCCCACTGCGGTAGGTCCGCGCGACGCGTTGATTGATGACGAACCGCGACGTCCAGTCGATGCCGGTAAGCCGGACATCGTCGCCGGCCTGTGTGTGCAGAAAATGCCGGAAGTGTTCGGCGATGTCGGGAGGTTCGGCATCGTGCGGGACCTCGGTGACCAGGCGCCACAGGTCGTCGTTTGCGCCCGGCAGCGGGAACATTGCGACTGTGGCAGTTCTGCTCAACCAGACATGCACAGCCTCACGGTCTGCCGGCAGATCCAGATGAAGGTCCGCGAGCAGCAGCCGTTCGGCAACAGCGGATCCGCTGAAGGGGATGCCGGCAATCTTGCGTACCTGGCTATGGGCGCCGTCGCAGCCGATCAGCCAGTCGGCTTCGTAGCTTTGGCTCGAATTCAATTGCACTGCAACACCGTCGGTGTCACCAGCTCGGCCGGTGACTGCGGTCGACCACTCGACCGCCCCACCGAGTTGCGAGAGCCGTTCCCGCAGCCGGTGTTCGAGTTCGACCTGTGAAACCATCGCGATGGGCGGTTGGCCGTCGGGCAGAAGTTCGTCCAGCCCGTCGAGCTCATGCACCTTGCCGCCGGCACGATAGACCGCCCGCCGCACCGGCAGGATTCGGTCAGACAGATCCCCAAGTGCGCCAAGCCGTTGGAGCACGCCGAGGGTCGGCGACCACACTCCGATCGCTCTCGAAGTCGTTGCGGGGCCATCTGCCTCATCGACGATCCTGACGTCGACCCCGCGCTGGAGCAATCCGCATGCTGCCGTCAGTCCCGTCGGCCCGGCCCCTGCGATCAGAACCGTCATCGTTTCCTCCCGCGGCGTCTCTGCGACACTACCTCCGGATTCCACGACCTACAGTGGCAGAGTGCGATTCAAGCGCCAGGGGCCGCTGGGCCAGATGAACGCTGCGGTGGCGGATCTCGAATTGCCGCCGGCGGTGTTCAAGACCTGCCCTTGGCAGCCACGGGATCTCGTGGCAGAGGGCCTGCGGCAGTGGCTGCGGTGTTGCGGGGCGGCCATGCGGGACGGTCAGGTGATCGGCATGCCGTCGCACGCCGTCGATGAGGCCTGGCATGGCCTGATCCTTTGTACGGCAAGGTATTCGGCGTTCTGCGATAGCGCCTACGGCCAGTTCCTTCATCATCACCCCGAGGGCGGCGCACCCGCAGATGCGGTGGCCGAGCCGATGCACGAGCAGCTCCGGCGCACGGTCATCGCCTGGGAAAAGGTCGCCGGACCCGACGAGATCTGCGTGCTGTGGGATCTCGACGAGCAGGTCGGAGTCGACAAGCCGTGGGGGATCGGGGCGACTCGGGTCGACGAAATTCGGTCGGCATACCGGGCCATGCAGGTCCGAACAAGGTGACGGAGGCCCGCTCACGCGATAGCCTGACCCGTTACGGAAGCCGGTTGACAGAACGGACGAGCATTTGAAGACCGAACGACAGCGTTTCCGACCGCCGATGATCGTCGGCGGCATTCTGCTTGCCGGCGCGTTCGCCGCGGCCGGTCCGGCTGCGGCGGACCCTGCCACGCCGACGACACCTGCACCAGGCCAGCCCGTCGTGGAGCCCGCAGGCGGCCCCAGCGGCCCGGTGGCCGCGCCGCCGATCGGAGCTCCGACAGTCCCCGAGATCGAGAACCCGACCTACGGCGCCGGAAGTACCCCGGGCCAGTTGGGGTACCTGCGGGACATCTGGCACACCTTCCACAGCGGTAACCCGATCGAGGCGCTCACCATGCCGCCCGAGGAGGCGCCCGGAGCACCACCCAATGCGGGGCCGGCGCCCAAACTGCCGCCCGGCTTCATCTCGCTGACCGATCCGGCGTCATCGAACCCGATCGTCGACACCGGCCCCAAGACCGGGGGACCCGCGCTGCCTCCCGGCTACTACCCGTTGAACGGCCCGCCACCGCCCGGGTACTACGACCCGAAGCCCGGTTCGGCTCCGGCGCCGGGTGGCCCTGACGCGGCGCCGCCGCAGTCCGGATTTGTGGCCACCCCATCGCAGTGAGGGTTCGGCGTAATGTGATTACATACGCTAAGTAATCGCAGTCGACGCAGGGGAGCACATGACCTCGATCAAGAAGACCTTGTCTGCCGCAGCCATCGCGGGATCGCTCGCCGCGGCCGCGCTGGGCTTCGGGATGCCGCTGGCCGCGGCTCAGCCGCCGCCACCTGCGCCCGGGCAGGGCGAGGTGCCGCCGCCGTGGGCCCCGAAGAAGCCGTCTGAGGTCTGGGACGGTCAGCCGGTCGTGTGGACCTCGGCCTGGGGCGGTCGCTGGGGCGTGTGGATCAACGACGGCTTCATCACCCTGACGTCGAACCCGGTCACCAACGGCGGATAACCGCTGCCGTCACCATCGCGCCGCGACGTTGGTGCCGATCTGATTGGCGACTTGGACCGCCGTGTCCGCCGGGTCGGGACTGCACGTGTTGATGTCGATGACGACGTTGTTCTTGTGAGCGAGGGCGCGGCCGCACGCCCAGCCGGGTGCGGCCGCGTCTTGTTCGGTCGAGACCACGCTGAGAATGTCGTGGGCGTTGGCGATCGGCCCGGCGGTCCACTGCGACTGACTCTGCGTGTGCGTGTATTGCTTGCACGCGGGCCACAGCTGCGCTGATGCGTTGAAGAACTCCTGCGCTTTGTCCTGCGTCGGAAACAGGACCACGGCCTGTTTCAGGTAGTGGGTGAACTTGTCCCCGTCGTTCATGCTCTGCTCGCGCTCGGCCCAGAACCCGCTGCTCGCGTACACGGTCGCTTCGGCCGCGCCGTCGATGGCGAGGCACTCCGGTGGTGCCATCGTGCTGCTGTTGTCCGACATGGTCGCCTGGGCGCCGAGCACGGCCATGGCCGTCGAACCCATCGTGGCGTTCACTTGCTCGGGGTTCAGCAGCAGCCCGTCGAGTTCCCGTTCGACCAGTGGTCGGGGCACCATCGGCGGCGTGGTCACCGGCACGGCCTTGCCCTGGGTGCTGCCACAGCCCGCGGTCAAAACACCAACCACGACGACAGCGACTATGCCTACTGAGCTGCGCATACACCCTCCCGTCGCGGCAGCGGCGACTTACTGACGCACCGCGCTGTCCTCCACAGCGCGGCACTCCAACATTTCTATTGTGGCGTCAATTGGGACCGGGCCGCCCCTGCTCGACGGTGTTTCGCGGTAACGATGAACGATGTTCTTGATAACAGGTTCGCCGCGACACTGCAGGGCAGAGATCAGTTCGAAACGTCGAGGATCTTGATCGCGAACACCAGCGAGTCGCCCTTCTCGATGCCTGCGCTCGGCTGGCCGTCGGGGTAGCCGTCGGCCGAGGTCATCGCGACCGCGACGGTGGAGCCGACCTTCTGGCCGGCGATGGCCTTCTGGAAGCCGGGCACGACGCGCATGAGCGAGAAGGTGGCCGGGGCGCCGCGGTCGTACGCGCTGTCGAACTTCGATCCGTCACGGCCGTTGAAGCCCGCGTAGCAGACGGAGACCGTCGCGGTTTCGGGGACGACGGGCCCGGTGCCGGCCTTCAGCGTCTGCACCTGGGTCTGATTCACGCTGAACGGGCCCTTGACCGTGACGACCGGGGCGGCGCTGTCGGTGGAGCCGGTGACCGCGACGCTGCCGGTGGCGCCGCTCAGCGTCCACTCGGGCGCGCCGCCCTGTCCCTCGGCCATCGGGCAGCTACGGGCGGCCGCGGTCGTGGAGTTGTCCATGGCGGTGACCGGGCTCGGGGTCGTCGTCACCAGCGGTGCCTGGGTCGTGGTCGCGGCTGCCGGCTTTTCGTCGGAGCCACAGGCGGTCAGCGCGACGGCCAGTGATGCGGCGCAGGCGGTCAGTGCAACAGAGGAGGACACGCGGGAGAAGTTCATCGTTGCCACGCTACCGGGGCCTGTTCGGTCTCAGAACTGCGACCAGGAAGTCGGAATCGTCGGTGAACGGCCGCACATCCCACGTGGACAACAGCAGGTCCGGGGTAAGCCCGGCTTCGGTCACGTCGGCGAAGAAGTCGCTGAACGGGTAGTCGCGGCCGGCACCGAAACCGATCACCGCGCGGCCGTCGTCGGCCAGGTGGGCGCCAAGCCGGGAGAGCACCTGAACGCGGGTGCTCGGGGCGACGAACGTCATCACGTTGCCGGCCGACACGATGAGATCGAACGGCTCAGGGATGCCGCGAGCAGGCAGGTCGAGCTCGGCGAGGTCTCCCACCAGCCAGCGCGGCCCGGGGTGATCCTCCTCGGCGGCCGCGATCAAAGCGGGGTCGACGTCCACCCCGACCACGTCGTGCCCAGCCTCGGCGAGGTATCCGCCGATCCGGCCGGGCCCACAACCGGCGTCGAGAATGCGGGCGCCGCGGGCAGCCATCGCGTCGATCAGGCGGGCTTCGCCGACCAGGTCTTCACCGGCGCGGGCCAATGTCCGGAAGCGATCGATGTACCACTGCGAGTGCGCGGGATTCGCCTCGACCTTTTGCATCCAGAGGCTCTGTTCGATCATGCCCCGATTCTTCCACTCGTCGACCGTCAGCCCTATGCAGGGATATTTGCCCGCATGGGGCTCACAGTCACGCGGCGTCCAGCTCTGTCGGCACGGTCAGGCCCAGCAGCCGCAGCAGTTCCGTGAGTTTGTGATCGAGTTGCCTGCCCACCGCCGCGATCTGTGGGTCGCCGAAGCTACCGAACTTGCTCGATGGTTGGTCGATGCTGAAATGCACTGCGCCGTAGAGATCCTCGTAGATGGCCGCGCGCATCGGTGCGTAGAGCATGACGCCGGGATCGCGGCGGAACATCGTTTCGGCGATGACGTTGTTGCCCACCATGTAGGTGATCGCGCGGGTCGGGTTGCCCGCCAGTGCCATCATGGGCGTCGGATCGAACGTCCAGAAGTTGACGAACGAATGCGGAGCGCGCGCTGCGGTGTAGCGCTGTACGGCAGCCAGGTCACCTGATTCGATCACTTCGGTGAGTTCGGCGAAATCGATTGTGGGTACCAGGGTTTCGAAACGCCGGCGCAGTCCGTCGAAGGAGTCATCGGTGTCGACGACGAAGCGGTTGACCTGGTGCGGGATGGCCGTGGTCATGTCAGGCTCCGACCAGGATCGACTTGGACGCCGTAGGCGCGGCCGTCGAGAGCTTGCGCAACGACACGATGTGCAGCGCCGCGGCGAGGGGCACCAGAGTGGTCGGAATCAGCACGAGTGGCAGCAGGGCGATCTGCTCGGTCGACGGCGATAGCTGCAGCACGTGCGCAAGGCCCGGCGCCGCGGTGACGCCGAGTGCCGTTGCGACTACCAGGTCGAGCAGTCCCAGTGTGTTGAACCACACCAGTCGTCGGCCGGCGTTCCCATTCCGAAGATGGCGGGCCAGGTAGATCGCACCGAAACCGATTGCGATATCACCCAATCCGGCGGGCAGTGCGAATCCGGCGGGTAGTCCGCCAATTGCCATCACGATCAGGAAGGCGGCCCCTTCGATCCGGAAGATCTGCGCGACGGTCAGCCACCACTGGGTGTCCGGCTGATCCAGGATTCGGGACGCGACCGGGGTCCTGGTCGCGAGCAGGACCGCCACGAGGGGTACGACCATGCCCAAGGCCAACCACGGTTCGATCTTCGCCGGGGCGAACCGATATACCTCGGCGTGGGCAAGCATCGAGCTCACCAAAATCCAAGTGGTCCAGAGGGTTCCGAATATGGCGGCGATTCGGGTGGCCCGCCGCCTCCCTAGATTCGCGGCGATGGCGCCGCGGAACAACATTGCGCTGATTGTCGCGATGGTGCCGACCAACCCGGCCGCCACAATCGCCCATGCATAGCTCATGACATTCTCCCGATTCATTGATTTTGTCGAACACTTGGTTAGTTTCCGTACAGCATGTTCAATTGAAGGGAGAGGGCCGAAATTCCGTCAACAACCAATGGGGGCGAGATGTCCAGAACCGAACAAGAGCCGAAATCTGTTCGGAATTCGGGGAATCGTGGCGCGTCGGTCACCGACCGCCGGGTGCGGCGTACCCGGAAACTGCTCCACTCCGCCTTCCTGGAACTGGTCGTTGAGCAGGGCTACGACAAGACCACCATCCAGGACATCCTCGACCGCGCCGACGTCGGCCGATCGACCTTCTATGTGCATTTCCGTGACAAAGAAGCACTACTGACCGCGAGTTTCGACGACATGCGCGAACAACTCGGCGACGCGCTCGCCGCCATTCCGGCGTCCGGTGCCGTCGACGTAACCTTGCCCGCGGCAATGCTTTTCGACCACGCGTACCGGCATCAGCAGATCTACCGCGCGCTGTGCGGCCGATATGGCGGCGACGTGGTTCAGCGCCATCTGCGCCACTTGATCGGCGACGTCCTTCGTAAGCATCTGCGACCCCAGCTCACCTCTGCGGAGCCCGCTGTGCCCGCTGAGGTGTCGGCGGAGTTCTACACCTCAGCCACGTTGGGTCTGCTGGCGTGGTGGATCGACCATGATTTCTGCAACGGCCCGCAGTGGCTGACGGCGACGTACCGCACGTTGGCGTTGCCCTGATTTCTCGGCCGGAGCTGACATGATCGCTGGCATGCACCGTCCGTCTCGTCGATCGATGGTGATCGCCAACAAGATCGGCATCGTGGTCGGCCTGGTACTGATCGGCGTCGGCATCGTCCGGCTACTGCTGCTGCCTGTCGAGTGCTCGGGGCGGCCGATGAGTCCAGGCCAGACCTGTACCGACCTCGAGAAGGGGCGAGTCGTCACGCGATCCTTCGATCAGCAGCGGTCTCTGCACAACACAACCGACGGCTTCTTCCTTGTCGGAGGCGTCGTCGTGGCAGCGGGCAGCGCCTTACAGCTACGCCGAATGGCCTGATGAATCTCAGCCGAGCAGAGCCGTGATCGTGGCCCCGCAGCCGATGGCGCCAGCGCAGATGACTACAGCGAGAATGGTGGGATGACGGACACTGCCCCGATGCCACCCTGCCCTGCGTGTGCCAGCGAGTACACCTACGAGTCCGGCGCGCTCTACGCGTGCCCGATGTGTGCCCACGAGTGGGCTGCCGGCGATAGCGGGGACTCCGATGCCGACAGTGGGCGAGTGGTGAAGGACGCGGTGGGCAATGTGCTCGCCGATGGCGACAGCGTCACGCTGGTGAAGAGCGTCAAGGTCTCGGGCGGCGGGGGCGGCGCCATCAAGGTCGGGACCAAGGTCCGCGGCATCACGCTCATCACGGACGGCGTCGGTGACCACGACATCGACGCCAACGTGCCGGGTTTCGGTCGCCTTCAGCTCAAGTCGAGCGTCGTCAAGAAGTCCTCCTGACGCTATTGCGCTGATAGTCTCCGCGCGATCTCGCCGTACCGCTCGAACCGGTCGGATCCGCCGAGGGCGTTGTACAGCACCACGCGCGTCGCGACGCCCGCATATTTGGCAATGAGCTTGTCCGCCAGCTCATCCCAGGTGGATTCGGTGGCGAAGGCCGCGATGTGGTCGTCGGTGATCTGCGCCATCATGCCGGCCATGTCGCCGGCCTTCTGCTTCTCGCGCAGGCGCGCGGTGGTGCCCTCGAAACCGGCCTCGTCCCAGATGAACGCATAGTTCGGGGTGCTGCCGTAGAAGCTCATGCTGGCGCGGACGAGCTCGCGTTCGTTGTGCCGCTCCTCGTCGGTGTCGCCGACGATCGTCATGGCCGGGATGATCGTGTCGATGTCGGCGGGGGAGCGGCCCGCTTTCTCCGCTCCCGCAGCCACATTGGGCAGCACGTGGCGCGCGATGTAGCCCGGCTCGCCGAGTGGGTGAATGTGCACACCGTCCGCGACCTCGCCGGCCATGCGCAACATCCACGGATTCACCGCGGCGATGTCGACCTTGGGATCGGGTGCGTCGATGGGCCCCGGGCTCCATTGCGGCGTGATGAAGTCGAGGTCGTAGAAATCGCCGTGATGATCGAGCTTGCCCGTCCGGAACGCCGTGAAACAGGCTTTCACCGCGCGGACGTAGTCCCGCAACCGCGGGCCGGGCTGCTCGAAGGGCATCCCGTAGCGCCGCACCACGTGGGTGCGGACCTGGGTGCCGATGCCCAGCCGGAACTTGCCGCCCGTCGCTTCCTGCAGTTCCCACGCCGACGCCGCGGTGACGAACGGACTTCGTGGAAAAGCCACCGCGACACCGGTGGACAGCTCGAGTCCCGGAGCGGTCTGGGAGGCGACCGCGGCGCTGAGATATGCGGTCCGTCCGGTCTCGGTCAGCAGGAGGCCGGAGAATCCGGCGGCCTGCGCGCGACGGGCAAGCGCGCCCATCTGAGCCAATGGCTGCGGAACGGTCATCACGTCGACGTGCACGCTGGCAGCCTACGGCTGTGGCGCTTGACAACGGTGAGATACCCAGCATCGCAGGCAAAGTCGCCCCTCTGCGCCACCCGAATGGCGGTGCAGCGGGGCGTTGAACAAGCTGTGGCACTTGTCGGGGGTGCCGGGTATTATCGAACGTATGAGCGAATGCTTGGCGGTGAGTGACCCGGACGCTGTGATGTATCAGGACATCGGTGACAGTTCTGCATCAGGACATTGGTGACAGTTGGTGTGTCAGGACATTGGTGACAGTTCGTCTGGTTTGGGGTGTGAGCCGCGGGGTTTTCCGTTGCCGACGTAG